>DATAGO010000013.1:0-44576 GCA_036263675.1 Microvirga sp.
GCGCCCGCGGCGGGCGGGCGACCCGCCGGCGCTGTTCGCGGATGCGACGCTGATCCGCGACACGCTCGGCTTCCGGCCGCGCCACTCCGACCTCGAGACCATCGTGAATACCGCTGCACCACACTTCGGGCTGCCGCTCAACACAACAGCCAATGCAAACATCGGTGCCGTGCTGTGAGCGCACAACCGACCTTCCGGAACAGCCATGCGGCATCGCCGCATACGAGCGCAATCGAACAGACGGTGACCGCCATGAGGACCTCATCCGCCTGTGATGCCGGGGAGCGCAGCGGCGCAGCCGCTCCCGCCTCCGACCCGACCCTCGAGGCCGCCGGGCGCGGTCCCGCAGCCGCTCCGCAGGCGATCCGCGCGGGCGCGGCGGAGTCCCCGCCCCTCCTCGTCCCGCTGCTCAACCGCGCGCAGAAGCTCGAGATCGGCTTTCTCGGCGCCCTGTGGCTGATCGCGCTCGGCGCGCTCTGGTTCTGGTGGCTCGAGCCCGCGCACAACATCGGCACGGGCCGCTTCGTGTTCGCGAGCCTGATCCTCGCCTGGCTCACCTTCTGCCCGCTCTACTTCTTCGTCATCTTCTACTTCGGCAAGGTTCCGAATCCGGCGGTCCCCGTGCCGCCCGGGCTGCGCGTCGCCATGGTGGTCACGAAGGCGCCGAGCGAGCCGTTCCCGGTGGTGCGCGAGACCCTCGAGGCGATGCTGCGCCAGACCTATCCGCACGACGCCTGGCTCGCCGACGAGGATCCGCAGCCCGAGACGATCGCGTGGTGCGAGGCGCACGGCGTGCGGATCTCCACGCGGAAAGGCCGGGCCGACTATCACCGCGCCACCTGGCCGCGGCGGACGCGCTGCAAGGAGGGCAACCTCGCCTTCTTCTACGACCATTACGGCTACGAGAACTACGACTTCGTCGCGCAGCTCGACGCCGACCACGTTCCCGAGCCGACCTATCTCGAGGAGATGCTGCGCCCCTTCGCGGATCCGGAGGTCGGATACGTCTCGGCGCCGAGCATCTGCGACAAGAACGCCGCCGAGAGCTGGTCCGCCCGCAGCCGCCTCTACGTCGAGGCTCCGATGCACGGCGCCATGCAGGCGGGCTACACCAACGGCCTGCGGCCGCTCTGCATCGGCTCGCACTACGCCGTGCGCACGGCGGCCCTGAAGCAGATCGGCGGCCTCGGTCCGGAACTCGCCGAGGACCATTCCACCACCCTGTTCATGACGGCGCACGGCTGGCGCGGCGTCCACGCCATGAACGCGATCGCGCACGGCGACGGCCCGGCCAACTTCGCCGACATGGTCACCCAGGAATTCCAGTGGTCGCGCAGCCTCGTCACGCTGCTGCTCCAGTACACGCCGTCCCTGATCGGGCGCCTGCCGGCGCGGCTGAAGTTCCAGTTCCTGTTCTGCCAGTTCTGGTATCCGCTGCTCGGGCTGATGTCGCTGTCGATGTTCATGATCCCGGTCGCGGCGCTCGCCTTCGACTTCAACATGGCGGGCGTGACGTATCCGGAATTCGTCGTGCACGCCGCGCCGCCGGCGCTCCTGCTCACCGCGATCATCGTCCGGATCGCCCGCTACGGGATCTGCCGGCCGGTCGACACCAAGGTGCTGAGCTGGGAGGCCGCGCTCTATCCGCTCGTGCGCTGGCCCTGGGTCCTGATCGGGACCGTCACGGCGGTCCGCGACTGGTGGACCGGCGCAGCGGTCGATTTCCGCGTCACCCCGAAGGGCGCCGCCGCGAGCGCGGCCCTGCCGGTGCGGGTCGTGATGCCCTTCGTGGCGATCTCGATCGGCTCGGTGCTGCCCGTGCTGCTCATCGGCGACATCCAGGCCGCGGAAGGCTTCTATTTCATCGCCCTCCTCAACGGCCTGTTCTACACGGCGCTCACGCTGGTGATCTTCCAGCAGCACCGCCGCGAGAACGCCCGGCCGGACCGGCCCGTCCTGATGTCGCGCGAGAGCCGGATCGCCTGGACGACCGTCATGGCCGCCGTGGTGCTCGTGCCGCTCGTCTCGATGCCGCTGCGCCTGCCGACGGGCCTGTCGGCCATCGCCCAGGGCAGCGAGAGGGTTCTTCCCAGCATCGGGGCGCGGGCCGAAGGCTTCGTGCAGCGGGACGCGCTGGGGATCCCGGTGCCGGCCGCGCGGCCGGAGGACGCTGCGGCGCGCCCGCGCCTGGTCCGGTAGCTTCTCGCGCCGGCCACCGCACGGACCCGCCGGCTCGAACCGGTTCCCCACGCCAGACCATTGCGCAGACATGCCCGCTTCGACCGGCCCTCCGCGTCGGAGCGGGCGTGTCTGCGAGCCGCCCTCGACCGCACAAGCAAACGCCCCTGAGGATCGAGGTCGATCCTCAGGGGCGCCTTCAACTCCGAAGCCGGCCAGTGGAAGCCGTCTTCACAGCCTCAACGTCGGTCGCGAGGCGCCGGTTCCCCGTCGGCGCGCGGGTTCGCCGCGAACGAATCCGGCGGCGGGCCGTCACCGCGCCAGGATCCCGTCCCGGAACAGATGCCAGCTCGCCTCGTCCGGCGCGCCGATGAGCCAGCCCTCCGCGGAGGCGGGATTGTAGGGCGTGCCGTCCGCCCGCGCGGCGTAGCCGCCCGCCTCCCGGTGCAGCAGCCAGCCGGCCGCGATGTCCCAGGGCATGAGTTTGGAATAGAACAGGAAATCGCAATGGCCCGCGGCCAGCATCCGGAACTCGTGCGCGGCGCAGTAATGGCAGACGGCCGTGCCGATGCGCGCAAGGTTCGCGGTCACGCGGGGGCGCACGTCGTCGGGCAGGAAGTGCCAGAGCACGCAGGCCGACGCGTCCGCGAGCGAGGCCGGCGGCGCGCCGACCCGAAGCGGAACCCGGCGCCCGTCCGCATGCTGCATGAAGGCGCCTTCGCCGGAGACCGCGACGGCGCTGTCGCGGCCGATGGGATCGTGGATCACGCCCGCGATCACCTCGCCGCGCGACACCACCGCGGCCATGACGCCGAAGAGCGGCAAGCCCGCCACGAAGTTGCGCGTGCCGTCGACGGGATCGAGCACGAAGGCAAGCTCCGCATCGGCGAGCGAGTCGAGGAGGCGGGGATCACGCTCGGCCCCCTCCTCGCCCACGATCACGGCGCCGGGGAAGCGCTCGCGCAGGCGCTCCGCGATGAAGGCCTCCGCGGCCTCGTCGGCATCCGTGACGAGATCGTGCGCCGACGCCTTGTGGCGCACCGCATCCGCGTCGAGACGCTTGAAGCGCGGCAGGATCTCGACCCGCGCGGCCTCGCGCAGGAGGTCGTCGAGCGCCAGAACGTCGTGAGAGGAAAAGGGCATGGAACCACCGATGGACGGCCGGATGTCCGCGCGTGCGGACATCGGATCCGTGCCCCTAGGCGATCCGATCGGTCGCGTCCAGCGACATGCCCTGCCCGGGCAGTCCACGGCGTGCGGCCGCGCCGGCCACGCGGACCACTCCCCGCGGAGTTGCAGGCGCGGCGCTCGCATCCCTCGTCGTCACCGCCACGGCAGGCGTTCCCGGGACGCCCCTGCGAGGCGACCCGCTCAGCGCCCCACAGCGGATCGGACCATGGGTTCGGCCGCTCCGGGCGGCCCTGGCTCTTCAACTACCGAATTTGTTTAGATCGCCGGGTCGTCTATGCTGTCGCAGGTCCACGAGATTTTGCCCATGCTGCCCGACACTCGCTATGCGCGGAACGGCGACCTGCGCATCGCCTATCAGGTTGTTGGGCAAGGCCCAATCGATCTCGTGATGGTGCCGGGCTTCATCTCCAACGTCGACCTGATGTGGGACGATCCCGTCTCGGCCGGGTTCCTCAACCGCCTCGCCGGGTTCTCGCGCCTGATCCTCTTCGACAAGCGCGGCACCGGCCTCTCCGATCGGATCGGGGATCTACCCTCGCTCGAGGTGCGGATGGACGATCTGCGAGCCGTGATGGACGCGGCGGGCTCGGAGCGCGCGGCCCTGTTCGGCATCTCGGAAGGCGGCGCGATGGCGATGCTGTTTGCCGCGACCTATCCGGAACGGACCCGCGCCCTCGCGCTCTATGGTACCTACGCCCACCATAGGACGTGGGTCACCCCCGCCGACAAGCTGGAAGCGGCGCTGACCCGCATGGATGCTCTGTGGGGCACGGGCGAGATGGTTGCCGTGGTTGGACCGAGCCGCGCCGCCGATCCACTGTTCAAAGCCTGGTGGGCCCGCTTCGAGCGGCTTGGCGGCAGCCCCTCGGCGGCCGTCCACCTCACGCGCATGAACAGCCAGATCGATGTCCGCCCAATCCTGTCCTCGATCCGGGTTCCGACGCTGATCCTGCACCGGACAGGCGACGCCCGAGTGAACGTGGAAGCCGGACGCTATCTGGCCCAGCACATCCCCGCGGCCAAATACGTCGAGCTGTCGGGGGAGGACCACCTGCTGTGGTGCGGCGATGTAAGCCGCATCGCCGACGAAATCGAGGAGTTCCTGACCGGCTCGCGGCCTGAGGTCGAGCCGGACCGGGTGCTCGCGACCGTGCTGTTCACGGATATCGTGGACTCGACGAAGCAGGCGAACGCTCTGGGAGATCAGGCCTGGGGCGCCCTGCTCGACCGGCACCACGCGGCCGTCCGGCGCGAACTGGCACACTTCCGTGGTCGCGAGATCAAGACGACAGGGGATGGGTTTCTCGCTACCTTCGATGGCCCGGCCCGCGCGGTGCGCTGCGGCGAGGCCATCGTCGAGGGGGTCCGGCCTCTCGGGCTCGACGTGCGGGTGGGGGTGCATACCGGCGAGATCGAGATCAGGCCCGACGACGATATCGGCGGGATCGCCGTGCATATCGCCTCGCGCGTGATGGGGCTGGCGGGCGCGGGCGAGGTGCTGGTGACAGGAACCGTGCGTGACCTCGTCGCCGGCTCGAGCCTCGCCTTCACGGATCGGGGGCCTCACGCTCTGAAGGGGTTGCCCGAGGCGATCCGACTATACGGCAGACTCGGACCTCCGAGCAGCTCCTAAATCCCGATGCCGCGGCAGGTTCGTTCCGGCTGCCTCGCCTCCGCCCTGCCTCCCCGACGCCGCGGCAGGCGGGTCTTGAACGGGCCTGCGAGCCTCGGCACCCGCTCTCGCGGTAGCCCCTTGGCGCGGGCGATCCCGGAATACCGAGGCCATCGGCGGCGAACGGGGCGATGCCGGCCGCGAGTTCGCGGGTGGGCGGAGTGTGTCGGCGGGGCTCCATGAGCGCCGTTGCGTTTCGGGATGCCCGGTGCGGCGGCGCACGGCGGCCGGAGCGCGGGGACGGCAGGGTGGGACAACTCGATTCCCGGAGCCCGACGATGTCCCCCCTGCCGCGCAAGCGCACCGTTTTCTTCGCCGCCCTCCTGATCGGCGCCTCCACCGTGCTGATCCCGGCGGCCTGGTCGCGATGGGTCGAGGGCGTCCCGTCGCGCTCCGCGACGCCGGAGGCCTCGGCGGCGCTGGTCGAGCGCCACCAGCTCAAGGGCGACGTGTGGGTCGCGGGCCAGATCGAAGCGCGCGACATCGCGGCCGCCCGGGCGCGCGGCTTCAAGACTGTGATCGCGCTGCGGCCGGACGGCGAGGCGGCGGACCAGGCCTCCTCCACCGAGATGGGCCGGCTCGCGCGGGCGCACGGCATGACCTTCACCTACATCCCGGTGCCGCACGGCGATCTGCCCGACGAGGTCGCGGACGCGCTCGGCCGCACGCTCGCGAGCGCGGACGGGCCGGTCCTGCTCTATTGCCGCAGCGGCCGCCGCGCGGCGCGCGCCTGGGCGGTCGCCGAGGCTTCGCGCCGGGGCGGCATGACCCCCGAGGCCATCCACGCCGCGGCGGCCGCGGCCGGCCACCCCGTCGACGACCTGTCGGACCGCATCGCCCAGCGCACCGCGCATCGCACCGCGCCGCGCGGCTGACGACATCCCCTCCCCGGAACACGAGATCCCCCATGCACGGAACGTTCCCCGACCTCATCGGTCCTGCCACAATCTCCCCCGCCCCGCCGCAGACGCGGGACATCGCCTTGCGCTGGCTCGTGCGCGCGGCGCTCGCCGCGGCCGGACTCGGGCTCGGCTTCGTCGGCGGGCTCGTCCTGGCGCTCGGCACGGGCCTGATGGATCTGTGCTAGAGCCGTTTCGCCTTGCGTCGAACCGGCCCTTGTTCGTGCCGGGTCGCGTTTTCCTGACGTGAGCCGGATCCACCTCACGCGAAAACGCTTCAGATCCGCCTGGCGCGGCGAAGGGCCATGCCCGGCCCGCCTTGCCGCGCCAACCGGCCGCCTCTACTGAACGCGCGGGAGGACGCGCGTCATGGAGATCGGGCTCTACACCTTCGGCGACGTCGGCACCGACCCCGTGACGGGACAGCGGATCGGCCCGGCCGAGCGCCTCTCGAATCTCGTCGAGGAGATCGTGCTGGCCGACCAGGTCGGCCTCGACGTGTTCGGGCTGGGCGAGCACCACCGCCCCGACTACGCGGTCTCGGCGCCCGCCGTGGCGCTCGCCGCCGCGGCAGTGCAGACCCGCCGCATCCGGCTCACGAGCGCCGTCACGGTGCTGAGCTCCGACGATCCGGTGCGGGTCTTTCAGGCCTTCGCGACCCTCGACAACCTGAGCCGGGGCCGCGCCGAGATCATGGCGGGGCGCGGCTCTTTCATCGAATCCTTCCCGCTCTTCGGCTACGACCTCGACGATTACGACACGCTCTTCGCCGAGAAGCTGCAGCTCCTCCTCGCCCTGAACGGGGCTGAGCGCATCGCCTGGCCGGGCGGGCAGCACACGCCGCCGATCCAGGACCGCGGCGTGTATCCGCGGCCCTACCAGCCGAAGCTGCCGATCTGGATCGCCGTCGGCGGCACGCCGCAATCGGTGGCCCGCGCGGGCGTGCTCGCCCTGCCGCTGGCGCTCGCGATCATCGGCGGCGAGCCGGCGCGCTTCGCGCCGCTCTTCGCGCTCTACCGCCAGGCCGCGGAGCGCGCCGGCCACGACGCGGCGGGCCTCAAGACCTCGATCAACGTGCACGGCTTCGTGAGCGGGACCACGCAAGACGCCGCCGACACGTTCTACCCCGCCCAGGCCGAGGTGATGAACCGGATCGGCCGCGAGCGCGGCTGGCCGCCGACGAGCCGGGCGCAGTTCGACCTGGCGCGGGGCCCGCGCGGCGCGCTCTTCGTCGGCAGCCCCGCGGAGGTGACCGACAAGATCCTCGCCATGCACGCGATCTTCGGCTTCGACCGCTTCCTGATCCAGATGGCGATCGGCGTCCTCGAGCACAGACAGCTCATGAAGGCGATCGAGCTTCTCGGGACGCGGGTGGCGCCGGAGGTCCGCAAGGCGGTCGCGGCGCGCTAGAGGCACCGCAACTGCATCACGCCAGCGGCAGCCGCCGCTCGATCAAGCGGGCGTAGATGCTAGCGCCGACGGGCAGGATGCCGTCGTCGAGGATGAAGCCCGGGTTGTGCAGCGGCACGGTCCCGCCATGCCCGACCCAGCAATAGGCGCCCGGCACCGCGCGCAGCATGTCGGCGAAATCCTCGCTGCCCATCATGGGGCGCGGCGTGGTCAGCACCCCCTCCTCGCCGACGATCTCGCGCGCGACCTCCGCGAGCGCCTGCGCCTGCGCCTCGCCGTTCTCCAGGACCGTGAAGATGTCGCGGATGTCGACGTCGATCTCGACCCCGAACGCGATCGCCGTGCCCTGCGCGATGGTGCGGATGCGCTCGCGGATCTGGGCCCGCGCGTCGTCCGAGAAGGCCCGCACGGTGCCCGCGAGCGTCGCGGTCTCGGGGATGACGTTGTAGGCCGAGCCCGCATGGATCTGCGTGATCGAGAGCACCGCGGGCTCGCGCGGATGCACGTTGCGGCTCACGATGCTCTGGAGAGACTGCGCCAGGGTGACGGCCACGAGGGTGGGATCGCGCGATTCCTGCGGCATGGCGCCGTGGCTGCCGCGGCCGCGGATCGCGATGTCGAAGAAGTCCGCGCCCGCCATGGCGATCCCGGGCCAGACCGCCACCTGGCCGGGGTCGAGATAGGGCGCGTTGTGCATGCCGTAGATCTCGTCGCAGGGGAAGCGCTCGAACAGCCCGTCCGCCAGCATGGCGCGCGCGCCGCCCAAGCCCTCCTCGGCGGGCTGGAAGATGAAGACCGCCGTGCCGTCGAAGTTGCGCGTCTCGGCGAGGTAGCGCGCGGCGCCGAGCAGCATGGTGGTGTGCCCGTCATGGCCGCAGCCGTGGAAGCGGTTCGGGATCGTGGAGCGGTAGGGGAGGTTCGTGGTCTCCTCCATGGGGAGCGCGTCCATGTCGGCGCGCAGCCCGACCCGCCGGCCGCCCGCGCCGCGCCCCTTCAGGAGGCCGACGACGCCGGTCCTGCCCGTGCCCTGATGGACGTCGATGCCCCAGGAGCGGAGCTTCTCGGCCACGACCGCCCCGGTGCGGACCTCCTCGAAGCCGATCTCGGGGTGGGCGTGGAGGTCGCGGCGGATGGCCGTGAGGTCGTCGGCGAAGCGGACGATGGGGTCGAGATTCGGCATCGAAGGGGCTCGGGCGGTTCGAGGGGACGGGCGGACGGCCCGCGGCCGCCCGGGATGGATGGGGCGACTAAACCCCATCTCGACCACCCGTGCAAAGCCCCGGGACGCCCTGCGCCCGCGCCCGGCGGGTGGCCCCATAATGGCCTTGTGGGCTGCAATCGGCCGTGGAATAGTGGCCGAGGTGCCGCAGCGCCTTGGACCACAACAAAGAATTCTGCCGCTGGGATCCAGTCGAGCAGCCCGGTCCTGCGGCCGGATCGCCGCATCCAGAGGGAGACCCTGCATGACTACAGAGCTTTCGTCGGTTCGCCACCGCTTCGAGCACGTGACTCGTCTGACGGCCGCAGCCTTTCTGCTGAGTTCGATCGCGTTTCCGGCCGCCGCGCAGACCGTGCGGGCCGTCATGCATTCGGATCTTCGCGTCACCGACCCGGTGATCACCACGGCGCACATCACGCGCAACCACGCCTACATGATCTACGACACCCTGCTCGGCATGAACGAGAAGTTCGAGCCGCAGCCCCAGATGGCGAGCTGGAAGGCGTCGGACGACGGGCTCACCTACACGTTCACGCTGCGCGACGGCCTCAAGTTCCACGACGGCGCGCCGGTGACCGGCGAGGACGTGGTGGCCTCGCTCAAGCGCTGGGCGGTGCGCGACTCCACGGGCCAGAAGCTCATGGACAACGCCGCCGATCTGAAGGCCACGGACCCCCGCACCGTCGTCCTCACCCTCAAGAAGCCTTACGCCTACACCATCGAGACCCTCGCCAAGCCCTCCGCGGTGCCGGCTTTCATCATGCCCAAGCGCGTCGCCGAGACGCCGGCCGACAAGGCGCTCACCGACTATACCGGCTCCGGCCCGTTCAAGCTCTCGGTCCCGGACTTCCAGCCGGGCGTGCGCGCGGTGTACCTCAAGAACACCGATTACGTGCCGCGCTCCGAGCCCTCGAGCTGGACGGCCGGCGGCAAGGTCGTGAAGGTCGACCGGGTCGAGTGGATCACCATGCCGGACGCCCAGACCGCCATGAACGCGCTCATGTCGGGCGAGATCGACTACATCGAGCAGCCGCCGATCGACCTCATTCCGATTCTCGCCGCCAACGACGAGATCGTGATCCAGAACATCTCGCCGCTGGGCTACCAGACCATCGGCCGGATGAACTTCCTGCACCCGCCCTTCGACAACGTGAAGATCCGCCAGGCCGCCCTGCTGGCCATGAACCAGAAGGACGTGCTCGACGCGCTGATCGGCAACCCGGAATACTACAAGACCTGCCCGGCGATCTTCGGCTGCGGCACGCCGCTCCAGTCGGACGCCGGCGCCAAGTCGCTGGTGAGCGGCGGCAACCCGGAGGCCGCCAAGAAGCTGCTGCAGGAGGCGGGCTACGACGGCAAGCCGATCGTGATCATGCAGCCCACGGACGTCAACACGCTGAAGGCCCAGCCCATCGTGGCGGCCCAGCTCCTGCGCAAGGCGGGCTTCAACGTCGACCTCCAGGCCATGGACTGGCAGACCCTCGTGACCCGGCGGGCGAGCCAGAAGCCCCCCGCGGAGGGCGGCTGGAACATGTTCTTCACGAACTGGATCGTGCCCGAGATCTTCAACCCGCTCGTGAACCCGATGCTGAACGGCCGCGGCACCAAGGGCGCCTGGTTCGGCTGGCCGGACGACCCCAAGATGGAGCAGATGCGCGACGCCTACGCCTCCGCGAAGTCGACGGACGAGCAGAAGAAGATCGCGGACGAGATCCAGGCATACGCCATGGAGACCGTGAACTACATCCCGCTCGGCCAGTACGTGACGCCGATCGCGCGCCGCAAGGAGCTCGCCGGCGTCCTCAACGCGCCGGTGCCGTTCTTCTGGAACGTCGAGAAGAAGAAGGGCAAGTAACGCCCATCCGCGGGCCTCGGCCCGCATGGCTCTGAAACCCCGCGGCGGCGCCTCGGCGCCGCCGCGCTCCGGTTCCGCGCCAGGAATCATCGATGTTCGCTTACCTCCTGCGGCGCATCCTGTCGGCGATCCCCGTCATGGGGATCGTCGCGGTCTTCGTCTTCCTGCTGCTGCGCCTCACGCCGGGCGACCCGGCCGCGATCATCGCGGGCGACCACGCGACGCCCGAGCAACTGGAGCGCATCCGCACCACGCTCGGCCTCAACCAGCCGATCTGGCTCCAGTTCGTGACCTGGGTGGGCCGCCTGCTGCAGGGGGACCTCGGCACCTCCCTGATCTCGCAGATCCCCGTCACCGAGCTCATCGGCCGGCGCCTCGAGCCCACCCTGAGCCTCGCGCTCATGACCATCACGGTCTCGGTGCTGATCGCGGTGCCGCTCGGGGTCGCGGCCGCCTGGCGCCACCGCACCTGGGTCGACCGCTTCGTGATGGCGTTCTCGGTCTTCGGCTTCTCGGTGCCGGTCTTCGTGGTGGGCTACATCCTGATCCAGGTCTTCGCCATCCAGCTCAAGTGGGTCCCGGTCCAGGGGTACCGCAGCATCACGGAGGGGTTCGGCCCCTTCTTCGACCGGGCCATCCTGCCGACCTTCACGCTGGCCAGCATCTACATGGCGCTCATCGCGCGCATGACGCGGGCGAGCATGCTCGAGGTGCTGGGCGAGGATTACGTGCGCACCGCCCGCGCCAAGGGCCTCAACGAGCGGACGGTGCTGTTCGGCCATGCGCTGCGCAACGCCGCGGTGCCGGTCATCACCGTGATCGGCACGGGCTTCGCGCTCCTGATCTCGGGCGTCGTGGTGACCGAGAGCGTGTTCAACATCCCAGGTCTCGGGCGCCTCTCGGTCGATGCGGTGCTGGCGCGGGACTATCCCGTGATCCAGGGCATGATCCTGTTGACGAGCGCGCTCTACATCGCAATCAATCTCATGATCGACATCGCCTACACGCTTCTCGACCCCCGCATCCGCTATTGAACCCAGCGGCGCCCCTGCCGACACGATCGCCGATTCCCGTATCCGCTCCTGAACCCGAGATGCCGGAGACCCGTGTCCCTTCGCTCCTCCCTCCCCGCTTCCTCTGAGCCGATGACGCCGGACGCCCCCGCCGCGCGCCCGCGGCAGCATGGCATCCTGGCCCATGCGGGAGCGCTCGGCATCGCGCCGTGGATCGCGATCGTGTGCCTCGTCCTCGTCGTGACGGTCGCGATCCTGGCGCCCTGGATCGCGCCCCACGACCCGACGCTGCTGGCGCCTTCGCGGCGCCTGCGGCCGCCGTCGGGCGAGTTCCCCCTCGGCACGGACGTCTACGGACGCGACCTCCTCTCCCGCATCCTCTACGGCGCCCGCCTGTCGCTCGTCGTCGGCGTCGGCGCGGCACTCGTCAGCGTGGTGCTCGGCCTCGCGATCGGCCTCGTCTCGGGCTTCTTCCGCTGGCTCGATGCGGTCGTGATGCGGATCATGGACGGGCTCATGGCGATCCCGAGCATCCTGCTCGCCATCGCGATCGTCTCGCTCTCGGGCGCGACCCTCACGACCGTGCTCGTCGCCATCATCATCCCGGAGATCCCCCGCGTGGTCCGGCTCGTGCGCGCCGTGGTGCTGAGCGCGCGCGAGGAGCCCTATGTGGAGGCCGCGATCTCGGTCGGCACCCGGCTCCCGAAGATCCTGTGGCGCCACATCATGCCCAACACCTTCGCGCCGCTGATCGTGCAGGGCACGTATGTCTGCGCTTCCGCGATCCTCACCGAGGCGATCCTGTCGTTCCTCGGCGCCGGCATCCGCCCCGAGATCCCGACCTGGGGCAACATCATGGCGGAGGGCCGCACCTACTTCCAGCTCAAGCCGTCCCTGATCTTCTGGCCGGGCCTCCTGCTCTCGATCACGATCCTGTCCGTGAACCTCCTCGGCGATGCCGCCCGCGACACCCTCGATCCGCGCCTCAACCGCGGAGGGCGGACGTGAGCGCTCCACCCTTCGCAGCCTCCCCGGCAAGGCGGGGGCCGGGATGCCTCGCCCCTGGGGGTCGCCGGTGAGCGCTCCTGCCTTTGAAAGTGCGCCCGTCGTCCTCGACGTCGCCGGCCTCAGCGTGCGGCTCGCCGGATGGGGCGAGGGTCCGCCGCTCGTGGACGGCGTGTCGTTCCAGATCCGCCAGGGCGAGACGCTCTGCCTCGTGGGCGAGAGCGGGTCCGGCAAGTCGGTGACCTCGCTCGCCATCATGGGCCTTCTGCCGAAAGGCGCGCTCCTGCCCTCCGGCGAGCGGCTGACGCTCGCGGGCGAGGACCTCCTGACCGCGAGCCCGCGCCGGCTGCGGCAGTTGCGCGCCACCACCATGTCGATGATCTTCCAGGAGCCCATGACGGCCCTGAACCCCGTCGTGCCGGTGGGGCGCCAGATCGACGAGGTGCTGCGCGCCCACACCTCCCTCCCCGCCGCCGAGCGGCGGCAGCGCATCATGGCGATCATGGAGCAGGTGCGCCTGCCCGACGTGGAGCGGATCTACGCCTCCTATCCGCACCAGCTCTCCGGCGGCCAGCGCCAGCGCATCATGATCGCCATGGCGCTGGTGCTCGACCCCAAGCTCCTGATCGCCGACGAGCCCACGACGGCCCTCGACGTCACCACCCAGAAGCAGATCCTCGCCCTCATCCGCGAGTTGCAGGAGCGCCACGACACGGCGGTGCTGTTCATCACCCACGACATGGGCGTGGTGGCCGAGATCGCCGACCGGGTCTGCGTGATGCGCTCAGGGAGGATCGTCGAGGTCGGCCCGCTCGACCGGATCCTGCGCACGCCCCAGGAGGCCTATACGCGCGACCTCCTGCAATCGGTGCCGAGCCTGATCCCGCGGCCTGCGCGCGCCGCATCCGACGCGCCGGTGATCCTGCAGACCTCCGGCCTCGACAAGACCTACCGCGAGCGCTCGTTCCTCGGCCGTGCGCGCGAGGTCGCGGCCGCCAGGGACGTCTCCATAGAGGTCCGCAAGGGCCGCACCCTCGGGGTCGTGGGCGAGAGCGGCTCAGGCAAGTCGACGGTGGCGCGCTGCATCGCCCGGTTAATCGAGCCCACCGGCGGCAGCATCCGGATCAAGGGCGAGGAGGTCTCGAGCCTCTCCCGCGCCGCCTTCCGCCCGTTCCGGCGCCACATCCAGATCGTGTTCCAGGACCCCTACCGCTCCCTCAACCCGCGGATCACGGTCGGGGAATCGATCATCGAGGGTCCGGTGAATTTCGGGATGACCCGGGAGGCCGCGTTCGAGCGGGCGCGCGAGATCCTCAAGATCGTCGGTCTGTCGCCCGATGCGCTTAACCGCTACCCGCACCAGTTCTCGGGTGGCCAGCGCCAGCGCATCGCGATCGCCCGGGCGCTCGCCATGGAGCCCGACGTGCTCATCGCCGACGAGGCGGTTTCGGCCCTCGACGTGTCGGTGCAGGCGCAGGTGCTGCAGCTCTTCGACGAGATCCAGGCCCGGCTCGGCATCGCGATCCTGTTCATCACCCACGACCTGCGCGTCGCGGCGCAGATCTGCGACGACGTCGCCGTGATGCAGAACGGGCGCATCGTGGAATACGGACCGGCCGAGCAGGTGCTGCGCCACCCGCGCGAGCCCTACACCCGCCAGCTCTTCGAGGCTGCCCCGGGACGCGACTGGGACTTCGCCCATTTCCGGCCCCTCACCCCTTCGGGCGAGCCCGTCGCATGACGCGGCTTCGCCTCTCCCTTCCATAGAGAAATCCGATGCCTTTCCGTGTCGCCGTCGGCGGCTTCATGCACGAGACCAACACGTTTGCGCCCACGAAGGCCGGGTACGAGGCCTTCGTCCACGGCGCCGGCTGGCCCGGGCTCTGCTTCGGCCCCGCGCTGATCGAGGAGACCCGCAACGTCAACATGGGGATCTGCGGCTTCGTCGAGGAGGCGGAGGCCGCCGGCTGGTCCCTCGTCCCGACCGCCTGGTGCCACGCGAGCCCCTCGGCGCCGGTGACCGAGGACGCCTTCGAGCGCATCGCGGGCGAGATCGTCCGTCGGATCGAGGCCGCCGGGCCCCTCGACGGGGTCTACCTCGATCTCCACGGCGCGATGGTCGCCGAGCACCTCGACGACGGCGAGGGCGAGCTCCTGGCCCGTGTCAGGCGCGCGATCGGCCCGGACGTGCCCCTCGTCGCAAGCCTCGACCTCCACGCCAACGTGAGCCCGCAGATGGTCGGCCAAGCCGACGCGCTTGTGGCCTACCGGACCTATCCCCATGTCGACATGGCGCTCACGGGCCGGCGCGCCGCCGCGCTCATCGCGCCGATGCTGGGCTCCCGCCAGCGCCCCGCCAAGGCCTTCCGGCAGCTGCCGTTCCTGATCCCGATCAGCTGGCAATGCACCGACATCGAGCCGGGCCGCGGCCTCTACGCCCGGCTCGCCGCCATGGAGGGCGGTCCGGTCACGAGCCTGTCCTTCGCGCCGGGCTTCCCGGCCGCCGACATCCCGGACTGCGCCCCCGCCGTGATGGCCTATGCGACCACGCAGGGTCAGGCCGATGCCGCCGCGGACGCCTTCGCGAGCGCCGTCATGGCCCAGGAGGGCGCCTTCGCGGGCCGGATCTGGACGCCCGACGAGGGCGTGCGCGAGGCGACGCGGATCGCGAAAGCGGCTTCGAAGCCGGTCGTGATCGCGGACACCCAGGACAACCCGGGCGCCGGGGGTGATTCCGATACCACCGGCATGCTGCGCGCCCTCGTCGCCAACGGCGCCCGGCGCGCCGCCATCGGCGTGATCGTGGATCCCGAGGCTGCCCGCCAAGCCCATGCGGCGGGCGAAGGCGCGCGGATCCGTCTCGCCATCGGCGGGCGCTCGCGCATTCCGGGCGACGCACCCTTCGAGGCGGAGTTCCTGATCGAGCGGCTCGCCAGCGGCCCCTTCGTGGCGCCCGGCCCTTTCTACGGCGGCAGCCGCATGGATCTCGGCCTGTGCGCAGGCTTGCGCATCGACGACGTGCGGATCGTGCTGGGCTCCCACAAGGCGCAGCTCGCCGACCAGGCCATGTACCGGCATGTGGGCATCGAGCCGACCGAGCAGTCGATCCTCGTCAACAAGAGCTCCGTGCATTTCCGCGCCGATTTCGCGCCGATCGCGGAAACCATCCTGATCTGCGCCGCGCCCGGCCCCATGCCGGCGGATCCCGCCGACCTGCCCTGGACGCGCCTTCGCCCCGGCATCCGCCTGCGGCCCCTCGGGCCGGCCTTCTCTCCGTCAGCCGCCTGAGCCTTCCTGAAGAGGATCCCATGGACCCGAAAGCCCTCCCCTTCGACGTCGACGCCATGCTCGCGGGGCTCGAGCCCTGGATCCTGTGCGAGAGCCCGACCTACGACGCCGCTGCCGTCAACCGCATGATGGGTCTTGCGGGCCGCGACCTCGCCATGATGGGCGCCACCGTCGAGCGCATCGCCGGCCGCATGGGCTTCGGGGATTGCGTGCGGGCCCGCTTCCCGCACGCGAAGCGCGACGAGCCCGGCATCCTGATCATGGGGCATTTCGATACGGTCCACCCCGTCGGCACGCTTGCGCAGCTCCCCTTCCGCCGCGAGGGCGAGCGCGCCTACGGCCCCGGCATCCTCGACATGAAGGGCGGCAACTTCATCGCGCTCGAGGCCCTGCGCCAGCTCCAGCGCGCCGGCATCGCGACGAAGCTTCCCGTGACGGTGCTGTTCACCAGCGACGAGGAGGTCGGCAGCCCCAGCACCCGCGACCTCATCGAGGCGGAGGGCGCGCGCCACCGCTACGTTCTCGTTCCGGAGCCCGCGAACCGCGACGGCGGCGTGGTGAGCGGGCGCTACGCCATCGCGCGCTTCAACCTGGAAGCCCTGGGCAAACCGAGCCATGCCGGCGCCACACTGGCCGAGGGTCGCTCGGCGGTGCGCGAGATGGCCCGCCGCGTGCTCGACATCGAGGCCATGACGAGTGCGGACTGCACCTTCTCGGTCGGCGTGGTCCAGGGCGGCCAATGGGTGAACTGCGTGCCCACCACCTGCCGCGGCCAGGCGCTCAGCATGGCCAAGCGCCAGGAGGATCTCGACCGCGGCGTCGCCGCCATGCTGGCGCTCACGACCACGGACGGCGACGTGCGCTTCACCGTGACCCGCGGGGTCACGCGGCCGGTCTGGGAGCCCGATGCCGGCACCATGGCGGTCTACGAGCGGGCGCGGGGCATCGCGCGCGAACTCGGCTTCGACCTGCCGCACGGCAGCTCCGGCGGCGGCTCGGACGGCAACTTCACGGGCGCGATGGGGATCCCGACCCTCGACGGGCTCGGAGTCGCGGGAAAGGGCTACCATACGCTCGAAGAGCATATCGAGGTCGCAAGCCTGCTCGACCGCGCCCGGCTGATGGCGGGGCTTCTCGCGACGCTGGATTGAGCTTGGGGACAGCTGTCTCCGGAGCCGTCGCGCTCCACCGACCGGCCCCTCCCCCCAGCCCTCTCCCCGCCTGCGGGGAGAGGGGATTACACTGCTGCTCCTGCTGGATGGATCCCATGAACGGAGCCGATGCGCTCGTCAAAACCCTGCTCGCGGCGGGCGTCGATACGTGCTTTGCCAATCCCGGCACGTCCGAGATGCATTTCGTCGCCGCCCTCGACCGGGAGCCCGCGATGGCCTGCGTGCTCTGCCTGTTCGAGGGCGTGGCGACCGGCGCGGCCGACGGCTATGCCCGCATGGCCGACAAGCCCGCCGCGACCCTGCTCCATCTCGGCCCCGGCCTCGCCAACGGCCTCGCCAACCTCCACAACGCCAAGCGGGCGCGCACCCCGATCGTCAACATCGTGGGCGACCACGCCACCTACCATCGGGTTCACGATGCGCCGCTGACGGCCGACGTGGAGGGCACGGCGCGGCCCTATTCGGACTGGGTGCGCACCGCCCGCACCGCGCACGACGTCGGGCCGGACGGCGCCGCGGCGGTCGCGGCCGCGCTCCAGCCGCCGGGACGCATCGCGACCCTGATCCTGCCCGCCGACACCGCCTGGTCCGACAGCGCCCGCGGACCGGCCGCGCCGGAGCCCCTCGAGGCGCCGCGCCCCGTCCCCACCGAGCGGGTCGAGGCGATGGCCGCCCTCCTGCGCGGCGGCGAGCCCTGCGCGCTGCTGATCACCGGCAAGGGCCTGCGCGCCCATGGCCTCGAAACCGCAGCTCGCATTGCGGCCGCCACCGGCTGCCGCATCATGGCGCCCGTCAACAACGGCCGCATCGAGCGAGGCGCCGGGCGCGTGCCGATCGACCGCCTCCCCTACCCCGTGGACGAGGCGGTCGCTTATCTGGCGGGCCTGCGCCACCTGATCCTCGTCGGCGCGCCGGCGCCGGCGATCTTCTTCGCTTATCCCGGCAAGCCTAGCCTGCCGACGCCGCCGGATTGCGGAATCCACACGCTCGCCGCGCCGGGCGACGACACGGTTGCGGCTCTGGAGGCTCTGGAAGCGGCGCTCGGCGCGCGCTCGCAAGCCATGGAGGTCGTGCGGCGCAACCCCGCGCCGCCGCCGCAGGGCGCCTCGATCACCCTGGAGCGCCTCGCCGATTCCGTCCGTGCGCTCCTTCCCGACAGCGCCATCCTGATCGACGAGGGCATCTCGGCCAGCGCCACGTTCTACGCGGGCCTGCGCGAGGCGCCTGCCCACGACTGGCTCCACCTCACCGGCGGCTCGATCGGGATCGGCCTGCCGCTCGCGACGGGCGCCGCAATCGCCTGCCGGAATCGCAAGGTGGTGTGCCTGCAGGCGGACGGGAGCGCGCTCTACACGGTGCAGGCGCTCTGGACCATGGCGCGCGAGAACCTCGACGTCACGACGCTGATCTTCGACAACCGCACCTATGCGACGCTCATCGGCGAACTCGCCAAGGTCGGCGCCGGCAATGCCGGGCGGCGCGCCCTCGACATGATGTCTCTCGACCGGCCGGCGATCGGCTGGGCCGAGCTGGCGCGCTCCTTCGGGGTCGAGGGCACGCGGGTCGACACCCTCGACGGCTTCAACGCCGCCTTCCGGTCCGCCATGGCGGACCGGGGCCCGAAGCTGATCGCGGTCGCGGTCTGACGCTCAGGTCTCGACCTTCTCCAGCCCGCACCATTCCGCGATGAACAGCGCCATCGCGGCGGTGATGCGCTGCACCGAGGACAGGCTCACGCGCTCGTCGAAGCCGTGGATGCCCTTCGAGATCGGGCCGTAGCAGAGCGCCGGGACCTGGTCGTAGAGGGCGTGCACACGGGTATCGAGATAACCCGCGGTCATGAACGACGTGAGCGGATTGCCCGTCGCGACTTGGTGCGCCTCGGCCAGCACCCGCTCGGCCTCGGAGCCCTCGCCAAGCACGTACCCCTCCGCGAAGAAGCCGTTGAAGACCACCTGTGGGGGCTGGTTGGCGAGGAACGAGTCCTGGCGCGCGAATGCCGCCACGGCGGCCTCGATCTCGCGCGCGGCCTCGGCGGCGCTGGTGCCGGGATAGATCGAGATGCGGCAGTCGAGCCGGCACCAGGCCGGCACCGAGGAAGCCCAGTCGCCGCCCTCGATGCGGCCGATGTTGAGGTTGATGGGGTGCGCCTCGTTCTCGAAATGCGGGCGCCCGGCCTTGCGCGTGTTCCACTCCGCCTCCAGCGCCCGCAGCGCGCCGATCACCCGGTAGGCGGCCTCGATCGCGTTGGCGCCGGCGCCCATCTCGCGCACGTGGACGGGGTGTCCCCGCACCTCCACCTGGAACCACAGCACGCCCACATTGGCGCGCACCAATTTCTCGTCCTCGGGCTCGGGGATCAGCACGGCGTCGGCCCGGTAGCCGCGCAGGTGCGTCATGAGCGCGCCGTTGCCGGTCGATTCCTCCTCGACAACCGACTGGATGTAGACCGTCGCGGCCGGCTGGTACCCGATGCGCCGCAGGGCATCGAGGGCGAAGAAGTTGGCGGCGTGGCCCGCCTTCATGTCGGCGCCGCCGCGGCCGTAGAGCCAGTCGCCCTCGATCACGGGATCGAAGGGCGGATGGGTCCAGAGGTCCTCAGGCCCCGCCGGCACCACGTCCACATGGGCCTGGAGGATGAGCGAGCGGCCCTTCTCCTCGCGCGGGCGGTGGATGCCGACGAGGATCGGCGCGGTGGAATGCAGGTCCGAGAACTTGGAGCCGCCAGGATGGGACGCGATCGCGGCGCAATCCATGCCGAACCGATCGACCGCGTAGCCGCGCCGGCGCAATTCGCGGAAGACGAAATCCTGGATCGCGTGCTCCTCGCCGCGCAGCGACGGAAAGCGCACGAGGGCCTGGGTGTGGGCGACCTGCTCGGCGAACCCGTCCGCGACGGATTTCACGATGGCGTCTCGGGTCGTGCTCTCAAGGGGCATCGTTTCGCTGATCCGGTTCGAGGGTTGCGATCGGTGTCATGCACTCGCCCCGCCGCTCGCGAAGAGATCGCGGCCCGGCACGGCGGCGAGCAGCTCGCGGGTATAGGGGTCGGCGGGGGCGGAGAAGAGGGCTGCCGGCGTGCCGCGCTCCACGATACGGCCGCGGCGCATGACCAGGATGGTGTCGGCGATCTCGGCCGCGACGCGCAGGTCGTGGGTGATGAACAGCATGGTGAGGCCGAACTCGCGCTTGAGCTCGGCCAGGAGCGCCAGCACCTGCGCCTGCACCGACACGTCGAGGGCCGACACGGCCTCGTCGGCGACGAGCATGCGCGGCTCGAGCGCAAGCGCGCGGGCGATGGCGATGCGCTGGCGCTGGCCTCCGGAGAATTCGTGGGGAAAGCGGCCGGCGGAGGACGGGTCGAGACCGACGCGCCCGAGGAGGCGCCGGGCCGTCGCTTCGGCCTCAGGCCGCGGGGTCCCGAAGGCCATCGGCCCGCGTGCGATGGCGTCGCCGACCTTCTGGCGCGGGTTGAGGGAGGCGAACGGGTCCTGGAACACGATCTGGACCTTGCGCCGGTAGCCGCGCAAGCCCTCGCCGCGGAGCGTTCCGACCTCCTGGCCGGCAAAGCGCATCGAGCCGCCGTCGGGATCGGCGAGGCGCAGGATGATGCGCCCGAGCGTCGACTTGCCGGATCCGGACTCGCCCACGATCGCCACCGTCTCGCCGGCGCCGACCGCGAAGGACACGTCGTCGACGGCGTTCACGCGGCGCGGCGGCCGGAAGAGACCCTGGCGCGTCACGAAGGTCTTGCGCAGCGCTTCGACCGTCAGGATCGGGTCGGCGGGTGCACCTGCCGCGGCGGGTTTGGCGGCGGCCGGCCGGCGACCCGGCACCGCCTCGATCAGGGTGCGCGTGTAGGGGTGCGCGGGCGAGCGCAGCACGGTGCGGCCCGCGCCCTCCTCGACGATGCGGCCCTCGCGCATGACCACGACCCGGTCGGCGAGATCCGCGACCACACCGAAATCGTGGGTGATGAACAGCACGCCCATGCGCCGCTCGCGCTGGATCTTGCGGACGAGGTCGAGCACCTGGCGCTGCGTCGTGACGTCGAGCGCCGTGGTGGGCTCGTCGGCCAGCAGCAGCGCCGGGTCGTTCGCGAGCGCCATGGCGATCATCACGCGCTGGCGCTGGCCGCCGGAGAGCTGGAACGGGTAGCTCCGCGCCAGCACCGGCGGATCGGGCAGCCCGACGTCGGCGAGAAGCGCCTCGGTGCGCGCGCGCCGGTCGGCGCTCGACAGGGCGCCGCCGGCATGGACCTCCAGGCTCTCGGCGATCTGCCGGCCGACCCGGTGCAGCGGGTTCAGGGCCGACAACGGCTCCTGGAAGATCATCGCGATGCTGCCGCCGCGCACGCGGCGCAAGGCGGCCGGATCGAGCGCTGTCAGATCGTCTCCGCGGAAGCGGATGCGGCCCGACGCGATGCCGACGCCGGAGGGCAGGAGGCCCAGCACCGCATGCGCGGTCATCGACTTGCCCGAGCCCGATTCCCCGACGAGGCAGACGATCTCGTCCGGGTTGACGGCGAGCGTCATGTCCTCGACCGCAAAGCGGCGGTCCCCGCCCGGCGGCAGGGTGAGCGAAAGGTTCTCGATCGACAGCAGCGGCGCGTCGCTCATCCGCGCTTTCTCGCGATGCGCGGGTTGAGCGCGTCGTTGAGGCCTTCTCCCAAGAGGTTGATGGCCAGCACCGTGAGGAGGATCGCGAGGCCCGGGAACACGCTCATCCACCAGGCCTGGCGGATCACCGTGCGCGCGGCGCCCACCATGAAGCCCCACGACATGAGGTTGGGGTCGCCCAGGCCCAGAAAGCTCAGGGCGCTCTCGAGCAGGATCGCGGACGCGACGGTGAGCGAGCCCGTCACGATGATGGGCGAGAGCGCGTTCGGCAGGATGTGGCGGCCCACGATCGCGAGCGCCGACTCGCCCTGGCAGCGGGCGGCTTCCACGAATTCGCGGGTTTTCAGGCTCATGAACTCGGCGCGCGTGAGGCGCGCGAGCGGCGGCCAGCTCACGATCGCGATGGTGCCGATGATGGTCGCGATGCTGGGGGTGAGGATCGCGACCAGCACCACCGCGAGCACGAAGCTCGGGATCGTCTGGAACAGCTCGGTGAAGCGCATGAGCGCATCGTCGACCCGGCCGCCGAAATAGCCCGCCAGGATCCCGATCGTGACCCCGATGCCGAGCGCCGCCAGCGTCGAGGCGATCCCGATGGTGAGCGAGACCCGGGCGCCGTGCGCGATGCCGGCCGCGATGTTGCGCCCGAGCGTGTCGGAGCCGAGCGGCAGGTCCGGGGTCAGGGGCGGCCGGAACGGCGCGCCCGCCATGTCCCAGGGGCTGTCGGGAAAGAGCAGCGGCGCCAGGATCGCGACCGCCACCACGGCGAGCAGGATCACGAGCCCGATCAGGCCGCTCGGATGGCGCAGGAAAGCGCGCAGGGCATCCCTCACCGCACCGCTCCGATGCTGGTTCGGCGGAAGGTCGGGCCGAGGCTCCTCACCGCACCGCTCCGATCCGGGGATCGACGATCCGGTACAGGATGTCGGTCAGGATGTTGAAGGCGATGACGAGGATCGAGAGCACGAGGAAGATCCCGAGCAGGACCGGATAGTCGCGCTGGATCACGGCCTCGAAGATCAGCCGGCCGAGCCCGGGCCAGGCGAACACGGTCTCGACCACGATCGAGCCGCCCACGAGCGTCCCGGCCTGCACCCCCGCGATGGTGATCACGGGCAGGAGCGCGTTGCGCAGCATGTGGCGGCGGATCACCTGCGTCTCGGTCAGCCCCTTGGCGCGCGCGGTCTTCACGTAATCCTGATGGCTCACCTCGATGATCGAGGCGCGCATGAGGCGGGCGTAGACCGCGAGGTAGAAGAAGCCCAGCGTCGCGGCCGGCAGCACGAGGTGGCGCAGGATGTCGAGGACGCGGGCGAACCCCGTCATGCCGCCCCCGACGGTCTCGTAGCCGAAGGCCGGGAGCCAGCCGAGGCGCACCGAGAAGATCAGCACGAGGATGAGCCCGAGCCAGAAGATCGGCGTGGCGTAGAGGACGAGCGACACGATCGTGACGGCTGTGTCCGACCATCGCCCGGCGCGGGTGCCGGCCACGAGCCCGAGCATTGTTCCGCCCAGAAGCGCGAGCGAGAAGGCCGTCAGCGTGAGGAGGAGCGTGGCGGGCAGGCGCTCCAGGATGAGGTCGAGGACTGGGCGCTGCTGGCGGTAGGAGAAGCCGAGGTCGAAGCGCACGACCTTGCCGAGATAGGTGCCGAGCTGCACCGCCACGGGACGGTCGAGCCCGTACTCGGCCCGCAGGGTGTCGAGGAACTTCTGGTCGGTGGCGCCCGACTGGCCCGCGATCACGAGGGCCGGATCGCCGGGCGCCGCATGGACCAGCATGAAGTTCACGGTCGCGATGAGCAGGATCACCGCAACCGTCTTGGCCAGACGTGCGCCGACGGCGGCGAGGATCCCGGTCATGGGATCCTCGCCGCGCCGGACGCTTCGACAGGGATGCAGGCGGATCTCACGCTGCGGCCGCGCTTACCCCTTCCGCTCGGCATTCTTGAAGGTGTCGTTGACGCCGATCGCGGTGGTGATGAGATTCTGGAGCGACTTGTCGTGCATGGTCGGGAACTCGATCTCCAGGAACCAGGCCACCGGCACCTCCTCGGCGAGGATCTGCTGCGCCCGGCTGTAGGCGGCCTGTCGCTTGGCGGGATCGGCCGTGGCGGCGCCCTCCGCGAAGGCCTTGTCGACCTCCGGGTTCACGTAGCCGCTCATGTTGGAGAACAGCACGCCCTTGCGGATGTTGGTCGAGACGTAGCTGCGCGCCACGCCGAGCGCCGGGTCGCCGTACTGGTAGAGATAGTTGAAGGTCATCTCGTAGTCCCAGTCGGCGACGCGCTTGGACCAGCCCGCCACGTCGGCGGATTCGAGCGTGACCTCGATGCCGACCTTGGAGAGCGCCTGCTTGACGTACTCGCCCGTGCGCGTCCAGACCTCGCCGTAGGGGAGCTGGAGCAGCTTCAGCTTGACCTCGCCGGGCTTCTTGCCGGCCTCCTCCAGCAGCGCCTTCGCCTTGTCGATCGAGTGCTCGTAGGTCTTCACCTTGGCGTCGTAGAACTTGGTCGCGGAGTTGATCGGGCCGGTCGGGATGCGGCCCAGGCCGAACCAGATCTTGTCGCGGATGAAGTTGCGGTCGAGCGCATAGAGGATCGCCTGGCGCACGCGCTTGTCGTCGAGCGGCTTGACCCGGTTGTTGAGGTCGAGCCAGGCGAGCGGCGCGAAGAACTCGTAGCCCTTGGTGGTGAGCGTGATGTTCGGCAACTGCCGCAGGCGCGGCACGTCGAAGGTCTCGACGTCGCCGAACTGCGTGAGCTGCACCTGGCCCGTCTCGAGCGCGAGCGAGCGCGAGGCGGCGTCGGGAATGATGCGGTAGTAGATCTCGTTGAGCTTCGGCAGGCCCGGCCGGTAATAGGCCTCGTGCTTGACGAGGTGGATGTGCGAGCCGCGCACCCATTGCTGCAGCTTGAACGGGCCCGTGCCGACGGGAGTCTGATTCGCGGGGTTGTTGCGGTAATCGGTGTTCTCGTAGAGGTGCTTCGGCATGATCGGGCAGGTCGAGACCTCGAAGGCCTGGATGAAGGGGCCGAAGGGCTCCTTCAGCTTGAACACCACGGTCTCGGGATCCGGCGCCGTGATCGATTCGCAGCGCTCGAAGATCGCGCGGGCGCGCGGGTGGGTCTCAATCAGGAACTTCGAGGTCGTGAACACCACGTCCTCGGCGGAGAACGGCTTGCCGTCGTGCCAGGTCACGCCCTTGGCAAGCTTGAAGGTGTAGGTCTTGCCGTCCTCCGAGATCGTCCAGCTGTCGGCGAGGCTCGGCATCGGCGCGAGGTCGAAGCCGTAGGTGAGCAGGCTCTCGTAGATCTTGCCCGCCACCGTCTGCGTCGGCCCGAGCTGGTTGAGGCCGAGGATCAGGGTCGGGGGCTCGGGCTGGATCACGCTGTTGAGCGTCCCGGGCTTGCCCTGCGCGAGCGCGCCCGTAAACCCGAACGGGACGCCGGCGGCGCCGACGAGCCCCGCCGTCGCGAGCCAGGTATTGAATTCACGCCTGTTCATCATGGCCTCCGCTGATTGGGTGACGCCTCGCACCGCCCCTGGGCGCCGACCCTGCCGGTTTCCGGAGCCCGCCCGCGCCGCGGCCGGATCGCCGCGCCCGCGACCCGTCGGCATTCCGCTGGCGGGACCCGACGGGGTGGGATGCAGCGTTCGCGCGGCCGGCAGTCCGGTGATCCGGGCGAGGATCAATGCCCAGCTTGAAGAGTGGCCCGGCGCCGGCTGTTTAGACAAGCCCAAAAGCGAGGCCTCGGGAGCCCGAACGTGCTTCCGAGGGCGCGTTGTCTCGGGGCGCGCCGAAACCGGAAGCTCGCCGCCATCCCCTGACTTGCCGCGACGAGCTATGACCCGTTTGCATACCTGACTGAGCGGTAGGGCGGCCCCTCCGGGCTTGCGGGAGCCGGTGCGGGAGCCTATCTTGTGCACTGCAACACGGCGATTGGCGTTGTCGTGTTGCTTGCCCTTCTTGGGCGTTTCCTCCCTAAACTTCGGGCCGCTGGCAACAGCGGCCTTTTTTCTTTTTGGCCTATCATGCGCCTGAACGAGTGCATCTGCACGCCTGGTTGGCAAACCGGCGATCATTCGCGCACGTTTTCACCCGTTTCTTCATGGAACGGTCATCGACGCACCCTATATTGCGTCGCAACAAGAACCGCCTGCCGGTCCGCAAGCCCGCCTTCGAGGAAGCGCCTGAGCCGATCCCCCTCAGGAGATTCCGCCATGTTCTTCATCCTTCGTGCCATCATGCGCCTCGTGAATGCCGTCGGCGACGCCAACCAGCGCCGTGCCGAGCGCGAGATCGCCCGCGTGCTCCGCAGAAACGGCGGCAAGTTCACCGACAGCCTGGATCGCGGCATCGAACGCTCCTTCCGCTGACCGGCGGATCGGACGCCGTCCGCGTGCCGGTCCCGGGAGCGCCGTGCGACCCCGCACCGAACGGCGCTCCCCGCTCCGTCATCCCCGGAGCATGGCCTACACCTTCACCTACACCTATGCGGATTGCCTCGCGACGCTGCGGGCGCGGTCCGTCGGCCGCCGTCCCGCCCTCCGGCGGGTGGGCCGCTATGCCCTGTTCAACCTGATCATCCTGGCGGCGACCGCAGCCCTGACGGCTTGGGACGGAGGCGGGCTGCCGGACCCGACGGATCCCGATACGGCTCTCGCGATCGCAGCCGCCATGGCGGGGCTGACGGCCTTCATGGCCGCGGTCGACGTCGTGTTCGAGCGGTGGATGCCGTGGTTCGGCTTCCGGCGCCTCGCCGTGCGCAACAAGCCGGTGCGCCTGCATTTCGGCGAGGCGATCGCCTGGACCACGAACGGGATGTCGGGCGAGGCGAGCTGGTCGAGCGTGAAGCGGCTCGTCGCGACGCCGCAGGGCCTGTTCCTCTTCATCAGCGAGGCGGAAGCCTTCATGCTGCCCCGCCGGGCGCTGGCGAGCGAGGCCGAGTTCGAAGCCGTCGCGGCCTTCGCGCGGGCGAAGATCGCGGCATCCGGCGCGCGCTGCCCGTCGGCGTGAGCCGCCCGCGGGGACGCGAAGAAGCCGGCCGCGCGGGAGCGCCGGCCGGGGACCGGGGCGCCGCGACGCCCCGGCTCGATCGACGGCGCTACAGCGTGCCGAAGCGAATGTTGAGGCCGACGCGGCTGATCCAGCCGTCGTTCTCGAACCGGTAGCCCACGCGAGGAGCGCCGCCGCGCAGGGCGACCGTCTCGTCCTCGAGATTGTAGTAGAGGGTCTCGGTCTTGAGCGAGATCGTGTTGGTGATCGCGCTCTCGGTGCCGCCGCCCACCACGAAGCCGGCCTTCATGTCGTCGCCGCGCCCGTTGAACGACACGCTCCCGAAGCCGGGCGCAGAGCCGGTGAGGCGCAGGCTGTTGTCGATGCCGGCATAGCCGAGACCGCCGGTCGCGTAGACCATGGTCTGCTGGAACATCGGCAGAAAGCTCGGGAACGAGAAGCCGACGCGGCCCTTCAGGGTGCCGAAATACTCCATCTCGGAGCCGAGGCGCGTCGCGAACGTGACCGGCGGCACGGTGGGAATCGTGAAGCTCGACGTCCGCGTGCGGCCGACATCCGTCGCGGTGATGTCCGCTTCGAGGCCGACGACCGTGTCGCCCCATTGCATGAGGTAGCCCACCTGGCCGCCGCCGCCGAAGCCGTCGTCCTCCAGGTTGAGGCGCCGCGGGAGCGTGCCGGCCGGTGCGAAGGTCCGGCGCGTGGCTTCCGCGTCGTTTCGGACCCAGACGCCGTGCACGCCGGCATAGAAGCCTGTCCAGATGAAGCTCGGGGCGATGGCGGGAGCGGGCGGAAGGGCGACGGCCTTGCGCGGCAGGTCGGCCGCTCCCGCTTGCGAAAGGAGGCCGAGCACGGCGGCGCCGGCGAGGAGAACGGCTTTCATGAGGGCACGCCTGAAAGAGGGATGACGCCCCGCTTATAGGATCGTTAACCTCAACAGATCGTAAACACGCTCCCCTCGCGGGACCGCGGGACGGGCCGGGTCAGGCGCCGGCGGCCGCCCAGCGCTCCGGGTCCGGCGTGCGGCCGATCAGGGCGAGCCCGTATGCGATCGCCTCGAACTGGTCCGCGGAGGTGAGCCGCTCCGCGCCGAACCGTTCCACGAAGAGGCGCCGGATCGCGGGCACGAACGACGTGCCGCCGGTGAGGAACACGCGGTCGATCGCGCCCGCCTCGACGCCTGCGTGGGCGAGCGCCTCGTCGACGGTCGCCGCGATGCGCTGCACGTCCGGCGCGATCCAGCGCTCGAACGCGTCGCGCGTGACCCGCGCCTCGATTCCGACCCCGCCGGCTTCGAAGCGGAAATGCGCTTCGCGTTCGTTCGACAGCGTCACCTTCGCGTCCGAGACCGCCCGGTAGAGGGCGAAGCCCAGATCCTGCTCCACGATGTCGATGAAGGTCTCGAGCGGCGCCGGATCGAGCGCCGCGCGGGCGAGCTCGCGCAGTTCCTTCAGGTCGCCCGATCCCTTCATGAGCGCGAGGTGGTTCCAGCGCGCCAGGTTGGCGAAGTAGTGGTTCGGCAAGGCGAGCAGCTTGTCGCCCATGGAGCGGTACTGCCCGCCCTTGCCGAGGCGCGGCGCCACCACCCGGTCGACGAAGCGGGCGTCGAAGGCGTCGCCCGCGATGCCGATGCCGGCATGCCCGAGCGGCTCGGCGCGCACCTCGCCGCCGCCGACCTCGAAGCGCATGACCGAGAAGTCGCTGGTGCCGCCGCCGAAATCGGCCACCAGCACGGTGGCGTCGCGGTTCAACCCGCGGGCATAGAAGAACGCTGCGCCGACGGGCTCGTAGACGTAGCGGGCATGCGGTGCGCCGAGGCGCCCGAAGGCGGCCCGGTAGCGGCTCATCGCGAGCGCGTCGTCGGGCTTGTGGCCGGCAAAGCGCACCGGCCGCCCGACCACGATCCGCTCCGCGGCGAAGTCGAGCGCCGCGCCGGCGTCGCGGGCCAGCACCCGCAGGAAGGCGGCGAGGAGATCCTCGAAGCGGAAGCGCTCGCGGAAGATCCGGGTCTCCTGGAAGGAGGCGCTCGCCGCGAAGGTCTTGAAGGACTGGATGAAGCGGTGGGCGTGCCGGCCCTCCAGGAACCGGTCGATCGCGAAGGGCCCGCCATCGACCTGCATGCGGCGGGTGGAGCCGACGGGCTCGTCCCAGAAGCAGAGCGCCGTGACGTAGACCTTCAGTTCGCGGCCGTTGTGATCGAAGCGGATCGCCTCGGCGCGCCCGTCCGGTCCGGCCAACGCCACCACCGTGTTGCTGGTGCCGAAGTCGATGCCGATGGAGACGGGCTCTGCGGACGGCTTCATGGCACTTCTCCGGGCAAACGGACGGCCCGGCCCGCGGAGGGCGCATGCGCCCTCCCGGCGGAGAATCGGGCCGTGAAAATGGGGGGCGCCTTGTAGCCGCTCCCCACGCCTTCGGGAAGAGCGCCGGCGCGGATTCTGCGGAATCGCCCGAGGGCCAACGAAAAAGGCCCGCCGGAGGCGGGCCTTCTCGTCACTCGGCCGCGAGGAGCGCCTGGTGCGCCTCGGCGGGTTTGCCGTGAGGCGAGGCGGCGTCGTTGGCGGGCTCGGGCCGCGCCGTCTCCTTGGCGATGAAGGTGTAGAACATCGGCACCACGAAGAGCGTGAAGACCGTGCCGATCGACATGCCCGACGCGATCACGAGGCCCATGGAGAAGCGCGCCGCCGCGCCCGCGCCGCTGGCGTAGAGCAGCGGCGCGACCCCGAGCACCATGGCGGCGGTCGTCATCAGGATCGGGCGCAGGCGCACCCGCGCGGCCTCCTCGATGGCCCGCCGGCGGGTCAGGCCGTGCTTCGCCTTCAGCTCGTTGGCGAACTCCACCATCAGGATGCCGTGCTTGGTGATGAGGCCGACGAGGGTGATCAGCCCGACCTGGGTGTAGATGTTGAGCGTCGCGAGCCCGAGATTGAGGAACGCGACCGCGCCGAACATCGAGAGCGGCACCGACATCATGATGATGAAGGGATCGCGGAAGCTCTCGAACTGCGCCGCCAGCACGAGATAGATGATGACGAGCGCGAGCCCGAAGGCGAGCGCCATCGAGTTGCCCTCCTGGATCTCGAGCCGCGACTGGCCCGCGAAATCCTCGTAGAAGCCCGCGGGCATCACCTCCTGGGCGATGGCGCGGATCGTCGCCAGCCCTTCCGCGCTCGTCACCGTCGGCAGCGGCAGGGCCGAGATCGTGGCGGCGTTGAGCTGGTTGAACTGCTCGATGGAAGCCGGCGCCGCGCCGGTCTCGACCTTGATGAGGGCCGAGAGCGGCACCATCGCCCCGGCGGTGGCGCGGACATAGTACTGCCCGAGGCGCTCGGGGTTCAGCCGGTCCTCCTGCGCGACCTGGCTCACCACGTCGTAGCTGCGGTTGTCGCGGTCGAACTTGGCGATCGGCGCGCCGCCGACCAGCGCGCCCAACGTGGTGCCGATCTCGCTCACGGGCACGCCGAGCGCCGCCGCCCGGTCGCGGTCGACGAGAATCCGGGCGCGCGGGGTCTCGAACGAGACCGAGTTCTGGACCACGATGAAGCGGCCGGACGCCAGCGCCTTCTTGCGCACCTCCTCCGCGACCTCGTAGGCCTGCGAGGGGTCGCCGATGGTGCGCAGCACGTACTGGATCGGCAGGCCGCCCGCGGAGCCCGGCAGCGACGGCGGCGCGAACACGAAGGCCTGCACGCCCGCATTGTCGTTGAGCAGGTTCTGGATGTCCTGCTTGGTCGCGGCGGCCTTCTTGTGGGTGCGCTCACTCCACTCTTTCAGCTTGAAGCCCACGAAGGCGCCGCCGCCCCCGTCCGTGCCGACGATCAGGAAGGTGTCGTCGACCTCCGGGATCGTCTCGCCCGCGCGGGTGAAGCCGCCGGCGAATTTCTGGGTGTAGTCCGGCGTGGCGTATTTCGGCGCGTTGACGAGGCCGAGGAACGCGCCCTGGTCTTCTTCCGGCGCGAGTTCGGATGGGGTCTTGACGAACATGAAGGCCGTGGTGGCCAGCAGGGCGGCGACGATCACGAGCGTGACGCCGCGGAAGTCGAGCGAGCCCTTCAGGCGCCGCCCGTACCAGTTCTCGACCCGGGTGAAGACGCGGTCGACGAAGCCCGCGAAGCCCCGGCTCTCGCCGTGGGGCTTGAGGAGCTTCGAGGACATCATGGGCGAGAGCGTCACGGCGACGACGCCGGAGATCACCACCGCGCCCGCGAGCGTGAAGGCGAACTCGCGGAACAGCGTGCCGGTCAGCCCCTGCGTGAAGCCGATCGGCGCGTAGACGGCGGCCAGCGTGATCGTCATCGAGACGATCGGGCCGAAGATCTCGCGCATGCCGGTGATCGCCGCATCGACGGGCTTGAGCCCTTCCTCGATGTGGCGGTGGATGTTCTCCAGCACCACGATGGCGTCGTCGACCACGAGGCCGATGGCGAGCACCATGGCGAGCAGCGTCAGAAGGTTGATCGAGTAGCCGAGCGCATAGAGCACGAAGCAGACGCCGACGAGCGAAAGCGGGATCGTGACGATCGGGATCAGCACCGAGCGGAACGATCCGAGGAAGAGCAGGATCACGACCACGACGATGAGCGCCGCCTCGCCGATGGTCTTGAACACCTCCGTGATCGAGGCCGAGATGAAGTTCGAGGCGTCGTAGACGATCTCGACCTCCATGCCCTTCGGCAGGGTCGGGCGGATGTCGTCGACTGCCTGCGTGACCGCCGCCGCGACCGTGAGCGGATTGGCGGAGGGCGTCGGGGTGACGCCGATGAAGGTGCCGGCCTTGCCGTTGAAGCTCACGATCGTGTCGGTGCTCTTCGGCCCGAGCTCGACCTTGGCGACGTCGCGCAGGCGGACCACCTCGTCGCCGCTGGAGCGGATCGGCAGCGCGCCGAAGGATTCCGGCGTCTGGAGCGTGGTCTGCATCTCGAGCGCGTAGGCCACGTACTCGTTCTTGGTCTTGCCCGGCGCCGAGAGGAAGTTGCTGGCGCGGATCGCCGCCACCACGTCGGACGCGGTCACGTTGCGCGAGGCGAGGCGGATGGGGTCGATCCACACCCGCATGGAGAAATCGCGCCCGCCGAGGATCTCGGCGGAGCCCACGCCGTCGAGCGTCGCGAAGCGCGGCTGCACCACGCGGGTCAGGAACTCGGAGACCTGCTCGGGGCTCATCTCCGAGCTCCCGAAGGTGAGATACATGAGCGCGAAGGTCTGGCCCGTGCCCTTCATGATCACGGGATCCTCGGCGTCGCTCGGCAGTTGCGCGCGCACCTGCTGGACCTTCGAGGTCACCTCGGTGAGGGCCGCGTCCGGATCCGTGTTGAGGCGCATGCGCACCGAGACCGTGCTGACGCCGAGCCGGCTCTGCGAGCTCACGTAGTCGACGCCTTCCGCGCTCGACACCGCCTTGGCGATCGGCGTGGTGATGAAGCCCTGCATGAGCTCGGCGCTCGCGCCGACATAGGCGGTCGTCACCGTGACGGTGGTCTCCTCGACCTCCGGGTACTGGCGCACCTGCAGGCTCATGAGCCCCTGGGCGCCCAGCAGCAGGATCAGGAAGCTCACCACCATCGCGAGGACGGGGCGGCGGATGAAGAGTTCGGTGAAGCTCATGGGGTGACTGTCCCGAAATGGCGTCGCGCCGGACCGCATGGGGTCCGGCGATGCAATCCAAAGGCCGGTGCGCAGGTCGCTCGCCGGCTGCTCGCTAACGCGTCAGGGTGGCCTGGCTGACGTCGATGGTGTTGTTGATCTTCACGCTCGCGCCGGCCTGAAGCTTGTTCTGCCCCGAGATCACGACCTTCTGCCCGGCGCTCACGCCGGAGACGATCTCGGACACCCCGCCCTCGCGGCGGCCGACCTTGACGAAGACCTGTCGGGCGACCTCGCGCGTCGCCCCGTCCTTCTCCTCGGCCTCGACCGTGTAGACGTAGTCGCCGTAGAGGCTCGGAACCACCGCGGTCTGCGGCACCGTGACGACGTTCGGCTGCCGGGGCAGCTCGACCCGCACGCGCACGAACTGCCCGGGCAGCACCCGCTGCTCGCGGTTGTCGGCGAGCACGGCCTGGACCGCGATCAGGCGCGTCTGCGGATCGACGCGCGGATCCATGCCGGCAATGCGGCCCGAGAGCGTCCACTCCCCTTCCGTGAGCCCGAAGCGCACCGGCTGGCCGAGCTTGACCTGGCCCGCCATCTGCTCGGGGATTGTGAAGTCGACCTTGAGCGACGAGGGGTCCTGGAAGGTCGCCACCACGGTGCCGGGCTGCACGTACTGGCCGAGGTCGACCCGGGCGATGCCGGCGACGCCCGCGAACGGAGCCTTGAGGGCCTTCTGCTCGATCTGCGCTTCCAGGCGCGCGATGCGCGAGCGCGCCGCGGCGAGCTGCGCCACCGCCTGGTCGTAGGCGACCTCGGTGCCGTAGCCGCGCGTGCGCAGGGTCGAGGAGCGCTGGAGCGTCTCCTCGGCGAGCTTCACCGCGGCCTGGGCGTCCTGGAGGTCGGCGCGCTCGACCGCGTCGTCGAGCTGCACGAGCACGTCGCCCTTGGCGAACTGCTTGTTGGGCTTGAGGGCGACCTGCTTGACGACGCCCCCGGTCTCGACCGCGAGCTCCACGCCGTTCTCGGCCTTGGCGGTCCCGATCGCGTTGATGCCCGGCGTCCAGGTCACGGTCTTGACCTCGACGGCCGAGACGGTCTGCGCCGGCGGTTGCATCTTGGCGAAGAAACCCGCGATCATCTGGTCGCGGAAGAAGTTGAACCAGACGAGCCCGCCGCAGAGCGCCAGAGACAGAACGAACACCAGGGAGGCGATGATGCGCCGCTTCATGAGCCGATTTCCAGGTTGGAGCGGTCCAGCTTGCCCGGGCCCGCAGGGTGCGGCCGATCGCGCCGCGGGGTGCAGCCCCTTGAGCCGGGGGCACCATGGGCCTTATATACCGTCCAGACGGTACAGTTACAAGAGGCTCCGCTGTGCTGACGGCACTTTCCGTCGGGCGGGCCTGCCATGAGAGGCCCCGCCGACATGAACGCCCCCGCCCCTGCCCGCGGCCGCCCGAGTTCGCGCGAACGCATCCTCGACGCTGCCGAGGACCTCGTCCGCGCCATCGGTGCCGGGCGCCTGACCCTGGAGGCGGTCGCGGAGCGGGCGGGCCTGAGCAAGGGCGGCCTGCTCTACAACTTCCCCACCAAGGACGCCCTGCTCCAGGGCATGCTGGAGCGGATGATCGGCGAGAGCGTGTCCGAGCGCGACGCGCTGCGGCGCTCGCTCGCCGGGCGGCGCAACGCCGAGGTCAAGGCCGCGGTCGCGACGGCGCTCAAGACCCGCTGCGACGACATGAAGGGCTTCGCGACTGGCATCCTCGCGGCCTCCGCGGAGAACCCGCGGCTCCTGGAGCCGGTGCGGGTCGCGATCCGCGAGCAGTGGGAGGCCATCAAGACCTCCTCGGACGACCTCGACGTCGCCATCCTGGCCTGGCTCGCCGTCGAGGGCCTGAGCAGCCTCGAGATGCACGATCTGAGCCCCTTCTCGCCGGCCGACCGGGAGCGGGTGCTCGACGCCGTGCAGCGCTTCCTCGATCAGGACGGGACATAGGGGACGGGATTTGGGGCTCCGCCTTCAGCGCGCCCGCATCCGCCAGGCGAGGAGGCGGCGCTCCGCAAGGGCGAGGAGCAGGGCGCTGGCATAGCCGAGCGCGCCCAGGAGAATCACGCCCGCATAGAGGTCGGGCGCCCGGAAGGAGCGCGCGGCGAGCAGGATCCAGTGGCCGACCCCGTCGCGGCCGGCCAGCATCTCGCCCACCACCGCGAGGATCAGCGCGACCGTGATGGAGAGCCGCATGCCGGCCAGGATGTCGGGACTCGCCGAGGGCAGCGCGATCTTGACGATCGTGGCGGCGCGGGAGAGCCCGAGCGCCCGCGCGACCTCCATGAGCCGCGGCTCCACGGCCGCGAAGCCGTGGACGGTGGCGAGGAGCACCGGCCACAGGGACCCGAAGGCGATCACGGTCAGGACCATGGCCTCGGAAAGCCCCATGAGCGCGATCGCGACCGGTATGATCGCGGAGGCCGGCAGCGGACGCAGGAATTCGAGCGTCGGCGCCACGTAGGCGCGAAGGCGGGCTGAGCTTCCGATCGCCGCGCCGAGCGCGATGCCGACGAGCGAAGCGATGAGCCAGCCCCAGAGCATGCGCTCCACCGTGCCGGCGAGCTTCGCGCCGAGATCGCCCGTGGTCATGCCGCGCACGAGCGCAGCCCAGGCGCGATCGGGCCCCGGCAGGAAGACGGGCGAGACGAGGCGGCGGTCGGCGATCCATTGCCAGACGAGGATCAAGCCGATGCCGACGAGGAGGCTCGCGGCCCGCCACAGCAGGGCGGAGCGGGTCACCGCGCGGTCCCCGCCTGCGCGGCGCGGCCGAGGAGCCGCTGCTGCGCCTTGACGAGGAGGAGGTTGAGCGTGAAGCCCACCACGCCGAGCCAGGCGAGATAGGCCAGCATCGCGGCGGGCTGGAGCGCCTGCTGCGAGGCCATGATGGCGTGGCCGAGGCCCTGCGGATTGGCCGCGATCTCGACCGTGACCGCGACCACGAGCGCGATGCCGGCGGCGAGGCGGAAGGCGACCACGATCCGGGGCAGCGCGGCCGGCAGCACGATCTTGACGATGCGCTGGGCCAGCGTCAGCCGCAGGGCGCGCGCGACTTCGAGGAGGCGCGGCTCGATGCCGGCGATCGCGGAGCGGGTCAGGATCAGCACCGGCCAGACGCAGGCGAAGCTCACGATGGCGATCTCCATGCGGTAGCCGAAGCCCAGCGCGATCAGCGCGATCGGGATCAGGGCCACGGAGGGGATCGGGCGTACGGTCTCGAGGGTGAGCTCCATGAGCCGGTCGAGCACCGGCACGAGGCCGAACAGAACCCCGAGCATCAGGCCGATCCCGCCCCCGAGGGCAAGGCCCCCGAAGGCGGTGAGGAGGGTGTCCCCCGTCGCCCCGGCGAGCGAGCCGTCCGCGACCGCGCCCATGAAGGCGAGCGCGACGGCGCTCGGCGGCGCCAGCGAATCGCTCTGCATGCCCGAGATCCGGGCCGCGATCTCCGCGAGCGCCAGGAGCGCGGCCGGCAGCACGAGGGCGCGGAGCGAGGCGCTCCTCATCCTTCCGCCCGCCGGATGAAGTCGAACAGCTCGCGCCGCAGATGCAGGAAGGCCGGCGATTCGCGGGTCTCGAGCTGGTCGCGCGGGCGCGGCAGGTCGACCGCATAAGCCGCGCCGACGCGGCCGGGATTGGGCAGGAGACCGACGACCCGGTCGCCGAGATAGATCGCCTCCTCGAGGTCGTGGGTCACGAACAAAACGGTCGCGCCGGTCGCGGCCGCGATCGAGAGCACCTCGTCCTGGAGCGCCTGGCGCGTCATGGCGTCGAGGGCCCCGAAGGGCTCGTCCATGAGCAGCACCTGCGGCTCCTGCGCGAGGCAGCGGGCGATCTGCAGGCGCTGCTGCATGCCGCCCGACATCTCCGTCGGGTATTTGTCGGCGTGGCCCGGCAGGCCGACCTTGGCGAGGAGCGCGGCGATCCGCTCCGCCCGCTCGCGCCGCGGCACGCCGGCAGCCTCCAACGCGAGCGACACGTTGCCGGCGGCATTGCGCCAGGGCAGAAGCGCGCGGCCGTAATCCTGGAACACGATCGCGACGTCCCGGCGCGGGCCCGTCACGGGCTTGCCCGCGAAGGTCACGGACCCGCGCTGCACCGGCACGAGCCCGGCCGCGGCGCGCAGCGCCGTGGTCTTGCCGCAGCCCGAGGGGCCGACGACGCAGAGGAACTCGCCGCGCCCGACCGACAGGCTGACGTTCTCGAGCACCGCCTTGCCGCCGAGCACGACCGTGATGTCCTCGAGCTCGATGAGGGGTTCGGATGCCTGCACCGCGCGGGAGCCGATCGCCGGCGCGTTCATGGCCCGCCTCCGCCCGCGGGCGCGCCCTGCTCGTAGACGACGGCGAGGGTGGAATGGAGATGGGCGGCGAGCTTCGCGACGGCCTCCTCGGTGCGGCGCGCGAGCACCGTGTCGGCGAGATCCTGGTGCTCGGCCGCGAACCAGGCCGCGTCGGTGAACTGGCGCATCATCACCCGCCGGTAGCGGTAGGCCTGCAGGTAGAGATCGTCGTGGAGCGCCATGAGGCGCCCGGAGCCGCAGGCCGCGATGAGCGACCGGTGGAACCCCTTGTGGAGCGCGTCGAAGGCGGCCGCGCCCTCGCGGATCGCGCCCGGATCGCGCTCGACGGCCCGGCGCAGGCGGTGGAGGGCGGAGACGATGCCGGCCTCCCACTCGTCGCCGCCGTCGCGGATCGAGCGGCGGAGCGCCTCCGTCTCGATCAGCACCCGCACCGCGGTGATGTCGACGAGATCGGCCCGGCTCACGCTCGCGACCCGGAAGCCGCGCTGGCCCAAGGCGACGATGAGGCCGCGCGAGACGAGACGCGACAGGCCTTCGCGTAAGGGCGTGGCCCCGATGCCGTAGCGGGCCGCGAGCGCGGGGATCGCGAGCTTCGCCTCCGGCTCCCAGGCGCCCGAGAGGATGTCGCGCTCGATGAGCGCGGCGGCCCGCTCGCTCAGCGTGTCGGCGGCACCGGGCACCTCGTCGCGGGACGGCGCCAGGCCGGCTGCGCGCCGCGCGCTCAACGGTGGACGAGCTTACCGACGTCGGGCTTCGACTGCAGCATCTCCTGCCGGTTCATCACCTCGGTCCACCAGGTGAGCTGCTCGGTGGTGATCGCGGGATCGGAGCGGGAGAGCTTGATGTTCTTGAGCACGTCGAGGGGCATCTTGGTGAACTGCGAGACCGCGGCGCGGGCCTTGTCGGGGTTGGCGTTCACGATGGCCGACGCCTCCGTGACCGAGGCCCGGAAGGCCTCGACGAGCTTGCCGTTCTTCGCGGCCCAGTCCCGGGTCGAAGCATAGAGGATCGCGGGCCGGGTCTCGGGCAGGTCGGCGAGGAAATGCGCCACCACCTCGCCGGTCTGCGCCGCCTTGATGCGCGAGAGCACGGGCTCGGCGGTCACGACCGCGTCGACCGTCCCCGCTTTCAGCACGTCGCTCATGGTCGGGAACGCGACCTCCACGAAGGTGACCTTCTTGGGATCCACGTTGTTCTGGATCAGCCACTGGCGGAACAGCACGTGCAGGAAGGCGCCGAGGCCCGGCGCCCCGACCTTCTTGCCCTCGAAATCCTTCGGCGTCTTGATGGCGGCGCCCGTTTTCGAGACCACCGCGACCGTCTCGGCGGTGTCCTTGGCGGTCGAGGACGCGCCCGCGACCGCGACGAGGTCGAGCCCGCCGTCGACCGCCTGCAGGAACACGGAAGGCGTCGGCCCGCCGATCTGGATCGAATCCGACATCAGGGCCGCGGGGATGTTGGAGTTGAGGCCGATCAGCACGAGGTCGGCGTCGATGCCGTTCCGCATGAAGATCCCGTCCTCCTTCGCCACGAGGGCGTTGGCGCAGTCGGTCGTAGCCGTGCAGCCGATCTTCACCTTGGTGAGGGCGGGGGTGGTGGACTGCGCCCCGGCCGATGCGGCCAGGCCGCACGCGAAGGCGAGCGCCAGGATCGGGCGCAGGCTCGTGACGATTCGCATGGTTCTCGTCTCCTCCCGGGGATCCGGACTTCCGCTGCCGGCCGCTTTGGTCTATCGATAAGAGCGCAGATCGTATATTTTTTCAAGGCGGCGTGATGAAGCTCGCGACCTACCGGGTGTCCGGCGGCTCCCCGCGGATCGGCCTCGTGCACGACCGTGACCGGCGCCTGTTCGACCTCGCGGCGGCCGCCGCGCGGGCAGGCGCGGACACGGCGCCCTTCGCCTCCATGCTGGCGCTGATCGATGCCGACGAGGCGGGGCTCGACGCGGCCCGCGCGCTGTTCGCGCGCCGCGGCGGCGAGGAGGACCTGTCGCTCGCCCTCGCCGCCGTCGAGCTCCTCGCGCCCCTGCCCGAGCCGCGCCAGATGCGCGACGGCATGACCTTCCCGCTCCACATCCGCCAGGGCCCGCGCGGCATGCGCCGCCTTGCGGCGGGCGGGAACGCGGAGGCGCTCGCCGCGATCGAGGCAGAGCCGCTGCCGGAGCTGGCCGAGGTCTACCGGCGGATCCCGATCTACTACATCACCAACCGGCTCGTGGTGCGCGGGCCCGGCACGACCGTGCGCTGGCCGCGCTACAGCCAGGTGATGGATTACGAGCTCGAATTCGGCGTGGTCACCCGCCGCCGGGGCGTGAACATCGAGGCTGCCGCGGCACGCGACCACATCTTCGGCTACACGATCTTCAACGACTTCTCGGCCCGCGACCAGCAGATGATCGAGATGCCGGGCTGGCTCGGCCCCGCGAAGGGCAAGAGCTTCGACGGCGCCAACGTGCTCGGCCCCTGGATCGTGACTCCAGACGAGATCGGCGATCCCTACCGGCTCGCGGTTGCGGCGCGGGTGAACGGCGAGGTGTGGTCGCGCGGCACCACGGAGGGCATGCTGTTCTCCTTCGAGGAGATGATCGCCTACATCTCCCGCGACGAGACCGTACACCCAGGCGAGTTCATCGGCTCCGGCACGGTCGGCAACGGCTGCGGCCTGGAGCACGGACGCTTCCTCCAGCACGGCGACGAAATCGAGCTCGACGTCGAGCGCATCGGCATCCTCAAGAACCGCGTCGAGCGGCAGGACGCATGAGTTCCCTTTATCTCACGAGATCCCCATGGCCCGCCTGATCGACATCTCCATCCCGCTCGCGAACGACATCCCGGCCGACCCGCCGATCCAGACGCCGTCGATCACCTATATCGACCACAAGCAGAGCCTGCCGGGGCTGCTTTCGTTCTTCCCCGGCCTGAAGCCCGAGGACCTGCCGGACGGGGAGGCCTGGGCGGTCGAGCAGGTCGCGATCTCGACCCATAACGGCACGCATCTCGACGCGCCCTACCACTACCACTCGACCATGAACCGCGGCGAGCGCGCGATGACGATCGACGAGGTGCCGCTCGAATGGTGCTTCCAGCCCGGCGTGAAGCTCGATTTCCGCCACTTCCCGGACGGCTACGTGGCGACGCCCGCCGACGTGGAGGCGGAGCTCGCCCGCATCGGCCACACGCTGAAGCCCTTCGAGATCGTGGTGGTGAACACGGCAGCGGGCGAAAAATTCGGCCGGCCCGACTACGTCGCCTCGGGCTGCGGCATGGGCTACGAGGCCACCATGTACCTGCTGGAGCGCGGCGTGCGGGTCACGGGTACCGACGGCTGGAGCTGGGACGCGCCCTTCGTGCACACGGCCAAGAAATTCGCGGCCACCGGCGACGCCTCCCTGATCTGGGAGGGCCACAAGGCCGGGCGGCACGTGGGCTATTGTCATATCGAGAAGCTCCACAACCTGGAGCAGCTGCCCGCGACGGGCTTCCGGATCTCGTGCTTCCCGGTGAAGATCGAGCGGGCCTCCGCGGGCTGGACGCGCGCGGTCGCGATCCTCGACGATTAGTCGGGGCCCTGCTCAGGCGCAGAACGCGACCACGAGGTCGACCAGGAATTCGGCGCCGCGCGTCCCCCAGAGGAGGAGCGCGACGGCGCCGATCGCCAGCGCCGCCGCGCCGGTCATCCAGAGGAGCCGGCGGCCGGTCTCGTCCGATCCCGAGGGCTGCGTCGCGCTCATCGAGCGCCTCACTCGGCCGGCTGCAGCGCGAGGCGCTCGACCGGCCGCTCGCGGATCGGCCAGTTGATCAAGGCCGCCATCAGGCCGAGGCCGATCGAGAGCACCCACATGGCGTCGTAGTTGCCGCGAAGATCGTACAGGCGCCCCGCGCCCCAGCCGCCCAGGAAGCTGCCGACCTGGTGGCTGAAGAACACGATGCCGTAGAGGGTCGACATGTAGACCGGCCCGAAGATGAAGCCCACGAGCCCGCTCGTGAGCGGCACCGTGCCGAGCCAGAGGAAGCCGAGCGCCGCCGCGAAGGCCAGGACGGACCCGGCGGAGAGCGGCATCACCAGGAAGGCCACGAAGACGAGCGAGCGCAGGAGGTAGAGCAGCGCCAGCATGTCCTTGCGCTGGTGGCGCCCGCCGAGCCAGGCCCAGAGCAGGGAGCCCGCGATGTTGAACAGGCCCACGAGGCCGATGGCCCAGCCGCCGAGCTCGAGCGGCGAGATCGTGCGGCCGAAGAGGTCGAGCGCCACCGCCTTGTCGGAGATGTAGGACGGCAGGTGCAGGCCCACGAACGACACGTGGAAGCCGCAGACGAAGAAGCCGGTCGTGAGAAGCCAGAAGCTGCGGCTCTCGAAGGCCTCGCGCAGGGCCTCGCGGCTGGATTGCTTGCGCGCGCCGCCCGGCCGCGCCACCGCGACGCCGCGATCCTCGCGCAGGCCGAGCGTCAGGGGCACCATGACGGTCGAGACGACCGCCAGGATCAGCATGGTGGTGTGCCAGTCGCCGAAGCGCGCCTGCAGCACCGAGACGAAGGGCACCACGGCGAACTGCCCGAACGAGCCTCCGGCCGTCACGACGCCGAGGGCGATCGAGCGCTTCACGGCCGGCGTCTGCCGGGTGATGACGCCGAAGATCGGCCCGAAGCCCGCCGCCGCCATGCCGATGCCGGTGAGCGCGTTGCCGAAGGTGAGGAGCACGCCTTCCGTCGCCATCGCCATCATGACCATGCCGGCGACGTAGAGGACGCCGCCGCCCGCGACCGTGCGCGCGGTGCCGAAGCGGTCGGCGATGTTGCCGACGAACGGCGAGAACGCGCCCATCAGCAGCATCGAGAGGGCGTTGCCGAAGGACCAGAGCTCGCGCCCGACCTGGAGGTCGGCGGCGATCGGCTTCTGGAAGATCCCGAAGCTCTGGCGCGCGCCGATCCCGATCGTGAGGATCACCGCGCCGCAAACGACGGGGACCCAGAAGCTGCGTTGCTGAGCGGACTGCATGGATGTCCCCTATCGTGCGTGCGGTGAGCGGAGGTCGAGGTGCGGCGCCGGCTTGGCGCCGGGCCGGACGGTTCTGGTGGCCGATGGCGCGGCGGCCGCCCGACGGCGGCCCTCGGGAAATACCGCAGGGACGGCTCTCATGGCGTCACCGCGGAATCGGCGGGCAGGAGGCCGCTCCGGTCGCGCGCCCGGAGGCGCTGGCGCAGGGCCTCGGACGCGGCCGGGCCCGGCACGACGGCATAGTCGGGCGCGCGGATCGGCCGGCCGGTCCGGGCATCCACGAGCACGGGCTCCGCGGGCGCGCCGGTTGCGGCCTCCACGATCTCGATGCTGGCGCCCTCCGGGGCGAAATGGCGGTTGCCGTAGGCGAGAAGCGCCACGAGGACGGGCGCGAAATCGCGCCCCTTCGCCGTGAGGACGTATTCGTGCCGGACGGGGCGCCCGCTGTAGCGGCGGCGCTCCAGCATCCCGGCCTCGACAAGCGCGGCGAGGCGCCGGGTCAGCATGTTGGGCGCGATGCCGAGGCTCTGCTGGAACGCGTCGAAGCGGGTGACGCCGGCCAGCGCGTCGCGCAGGATCAGCATGCTCCACCACTCGCCCACCCGTTCCAGGCTGCGCGCGATGGGGCAGGACATCTCGCCGAAGCTCTTGCGCTGCATCGATCCGCTCCAGAACGGTGCCAATCTGCACCTGATCCTTGCATGTTGCAAGTGACTCCGGCGCGCCGCTGCCAAGCTCGCGGCGCATGGCGGCCGGCGCCCTGAGGGAGCGGTGCGGGCGGCCGCCGGATTAGCTTTTCAGATGCCGTTAGGTTACCATCCGCCGGACTACGGATGCCGGTGGCAGCCGTCCGGCGCCGGGCCTCGATCCGGCGGGGAGCAGGCCGGGACGGCTGCGGACTGCCGGGAGGGGTTCATGCACGTCGCCAATCGCCGCATCGTCTTCGTCCTGTCCTCCGCCTTGGGCCTCCTGCCCTGGCTCGCCCCGAGCGCGGGCGCGCAATCCGGCCAGCCGGGGCCGGCCTATCGCGAAAGCGACATCGTCGAGCAGTTCGCGCCCACGGCCGCGCCGCTGACCCGCGGGGTCCGGCGGGGCCGTCTCAACCGCGGCCTGTGCGTGGGCACCGAGGCCGACTGCCCCGCCAGCGAGCCCGCGGCTCTCCAGGCCGCGGCTCCGCCCCCGAAGCCCACCTTCGACCTCATGGTGACCTTCGACTACAACTCGGACGACCTGACCGCGGAAGCCCGCCAGAACCTCGACGAATTCGCGAAGGCGCTGCGCAACGAGCGCCTGCGCGGGATGTCGTTCGCGGTCGAGGGCCATACCGACGCCAAGGGGAGCGACGCCTACAACCTGGCGCTCTCCGAACGGCGGGCGAAAGCCGTGGTCCGCTATCTGGTCGATCAGGGCATCGAGGGCTCCCGCCTCGCCGCGAGGGGCTACGGCGAGGCCAAGCCCCGCGTGCCCGACCCGCTCGACGCCTCCAACCGGCGCGTCGAGACCCGGGTGAACACGGTCGGCCAGGCCGCGCGGTGAGATCCCGGGCGGACCGCGGATGCCCGGCCGACCCGCCAGATTACTGCCGCGGGCCCGGCTCCGACGTGCGCCGGCGCACAGGATTCCGGCCCTGCCGGGTCCATGATGGGTGGGCTGACAAAGCATCGCGACGTTCCGTCTCTCTCATCTGGAGGGCGTTCCCATGAAGTTCCGGTCAATCTGGATCATGATGGTCTGGTCGCTGCTGCTGGGCGTGCCGGGCGCCGAAGCCTCCAAGCGGGTCGCGCTCGTCATCGGCAACGGCGGCTACTCGAATGCGGTCCCCCTGCCGAACCCGCGCAACGACGCCGGCGACGTCTCCGCCGCCCTGCGCGACCTCGGCTTCGACGTGGTCGAGGGCCGAGACCTCGACCGGCGCGGGATGGCGGATGCGGTCCGCCGGTTCTCGCGCAAGCTGCCGGGCTCCGAGGTCGCCCTGTTCTTCTATTCCGGCCACGGCGTGCAGATCGGCGACAGCAACTACCTCCTGCCGACCGACGCCAAGATCGAGACGTCGAGCGACATCAAGTTCGACACGATCAGCGTCGGCGCCATCCTGGAGGAGATGGAGGCGGGGTCGCGCGCCAACCTGGTCTTCCTCGACGCCTGCCGCGACAATCCCTTCACGGCCGCCCTGTCCCCCGGGACGCGCGGGATCTCGACGCGCGGACTCGCGCCGCAGGAGAGCGGGATCGGCTCGCTCATCGCCTTCGCGACGCAGCCCAAGAACGTCGCCCTCGACGGCGACGGGCGCAACAGCCCGTTCACCCAGGCGCTGCTCAAGCACCTGAAGACGCCCGGACTCGAGGTGCGTGCCCTGCTCTCGCGGGTGCGCAGCGAGGTGATCGCGGCGACGGACGGCAAGCAGGTCCCGTGGGAGAACTCGTCCCTCACCGGCGACGTGTTCCTGGCCTCGAAGCCGGCGCCGATCGTCGAGGCTGCGCCTGCGCCGAAGCCTGCCGAGGTGAAGGCCGCCGCCCCGCGCGAGACGGCGTCGGACGATGCCGACACCGAGCTCGCCTACTGGCAATCGGCCGAACGCATCGGGACGCGCGGCGCCTTCGAGGCCTACAAGACCAAGTACGGCACCGACGGCCGCTTCGCGGCGCTGGCCGACGAGCGCATCGCGGCGCTGCCGCGGGCGAATGCGGTCCCGCCGGCACCGGCGTCCGCGGCGACCGAGCGCAACGAGTCCGGCCCCGCGCGCTCGTCGGGTCCCAACCGCGCGCCCGAGAGCCCGAAGGGCCAGGCGGCCCGCAAGGCACCGGAACGCGCGGTGGCGCCGAAGCCCGAGCGCACCGCGACCCGCTCCGCCGCCCCGGCCGCCGAGGCGCGCAAGAAGCCCCAGCGGCCCGCCACCCGTCAGACCCGCGCGCCCGCGGCCGGCACGGCACCGGAGGCGGAGCCCGAGGCACCGGCGCAGCACCATGCCGCTCCGGCCGTCGTGCCCGTGATCGCACCCGGCCACCACCGCGGTCGCTTCGGCATCGGCATCGGCCTCGGCGGCATGGGGCTCAGGTTCTAGGCACGGCGGCCCGTCCGAAACGTCCTTACGGCAGGCGGGCGGCGCACCCCGGGGTG
>DATAGO010000014.1:0-90973 GCA_036263675.1 Microvirga sp.
GTGAGGGTGCCGAAGCGGCCCTGGAGGGGCTGTCCGACCGCGGAGGGGCTGCCTTCGAGGGCGGTGACGAGGAGCGCCGGCAGGCTGCTCGCGGGCGCGGAGGGCGCGACCGGGCTGTCGTTCGCGAGCACGTTGCCGCTCGCCACCTGTGCGGCCAGGCTGAAGCGGTCCTCCGTCACGCTCGCGGCATCGTCCGCCGCGGCCGGGGCCTTGCCGGCGGGGACGTTGACCGTGACGCGGATCGGGGTCGAGGTCAGGTTCCCATCGTCGGCCGCGACCGTGAAGCTGTCGACGCCCGAGAAGCCCGCATCCGGCTTGTAGTCGAACGACCCGTTGGGCCGGAGCGTGAGGGTCCCGTGCGACGGCCCCGCCAAGAGGCTGGCGGCCAGCGTGTCGTCGTCGCGGTCGGTGGCATGCGCCAGCACGCCGGATCCGGCCGCGACCGTGAGCAGGCGGCCCTCGGCCATCGAATAGACGAGATCCTCCGCCCCGGCGACCGGCCGGTCGTTCGCGCCCGCGACCACGATCGTGAGCACCTGCGTGGCGGCAGGCGTGGAGACGGGCTCCCAGTCGCCTTCGTAGCCTTCGTAGCTCCCGATCGTCCGGATGTCCTCGAAGACGGCAAGGTTGAAAGTCTCGGACTCCGTGCCCTTGAGGCGCTCGATGGCATCGTCGTTCGGAACGTAGCGATAGGCCCCGGTCTGGCTGTTGAGGCGGAGCGTCCCGTACTGTCCGATCTGCTCGAGGTCGAACGCCTCGTCCTCCACGGACGTGCCGTCCGGAAGGGAGAAGAGGGGACTCCAGACTGAGGTCGTGAGCGTCCCGTCCGTCGGCACGAAGGTATCGTCGCCAGGGCTGTCGCCGTACGGCACCGACGCGGGGGCGACGTCGAGGCTGTGGACGACGTTGAAGGGGATCAGGTCATCGTCCTGGAACTCGCCGTCCGATGTCGAGATCGATACGGCGTCGAACCCCTCGTACGGCATCATCGTGGGACGGTACTGGAGCCCGAGCAGCGCCTGGTTGATTCCCGCCGCGGAACCGGTGAGCTCCCAGTAGTCCGGGCCCTCCGATCCGGGAAAGAACTCGATCGAATCGAGGCCCGGCGGCAGGTCCTCGGGATCGACGGCGAACAGAAGCTCGCCCCACTCGACCGAGAGGGTCACGGTCAGCCCTCCGTCCCCGCTGCCGTCGTCCGACACCTGGACCGTGCTGCCGAAGTCGTGAATCCTGTCGATGCCGAGGGTGGTGGTGCCGGTCGGCACGTCGTTCACGGGCGCGGCGTTGCCGGTCTCCCCGTCGGCCGAAACCCGGAAGTTCAGCACGTCGGTGTCCGAGCGGATCCCGTCCGAGGTCCGGATCACGAGTTCGTCGAGGAGCCGGTACGAGGGCGAAGCTTCGAGCGGGGCGGCGGGGGCGCGGTAGGTCAGGGTTTCGAGGACCCGGTTGATGTCCGCCGCGAGGCCGACGAGCGTCACGTCCCGGGCGACGTCCGCCCCCTCCTCCGACCCCTCCGCCGGGTAGCCGTAGACCTCGACGCCGGCGAAATCCGACGCGAACTCCAGGGCGCCCTCGTTCACCGTGAGGCGGACCGTGAGGCGCTCCTCGGTCCCGTCCGCGTCGCTCACCTCGAGCGGCGTCGCGAAGACGTAGGGCGCACCGAACACAAGGCCGATCGTCGTCGCGTCCGGCACCGTATTGATCGGGGCTGCCCCGGGTCCCATGGCCATAACGCACCCCCACCCTGTTGTTTCTCAGGGCAGGCGTAGCCGCTTTGCGCCATGCTTTACAACACCGGCCGCCCGCAGAACGCGAAGGTTGCTCGCCGTTGCGGCAACGTTACACGCCGCAGAGCGCGGCAGATCGGCGGCGCGGTCGAGTTGTTCCTGGGGCAGCGCGCGACGGGCTCGGACCGGCTCGGGTGCTGCGGCGCACCGGACGGTGCGGCAATTCCGCGCCGGGCGTTTGGGCGGAGCGGACGGCCATGCTACAAGCGGGGCCTGGACGAGACGCCGCCCGGTCGCGGGCGAACGAGGCGCTGCCTCGGTTGGGGGATTGCCATGCGATTGTTTGCTCCCGTCGGAGCGGGTCTCCGGCTCGCCGCCCTGGCCGCCGGCCTCGCGGCCATGGCCCCGGGTGCCGAGGCCCAGGTCGTCGGGACCGCGGGCGCCGTCAACCCGGCGGCGCGCAGCTCCGCGCCCGGCAGCGGCCTGCGGGTGATCGAGATCGGCGCCCGGGTGGTGCACCGGGAGCGGGTCCAGACCTCCGGCGAGGGCACGGTCCAGCTCGTCTTCATCGACAAGACCTCGATGTCGATCGGCCCCAACAGCGACCTCGTCATCGACGAGTTCGTCTACGACCCGAACGCCGGCACCGGCCGCATGGCCGCGACCCTCGCCAAGGGGGCGCTGCGGTTCGTCGGCGGCAGCACGAGCCACACGGGCGGCGCCAACATCGCGACGCCCACCACCACGCTGGGCATCCGCGGCGGCGTCGCGACGGTGCAGCACCGGCCGGAGGCCTGCGCCCCGGGCGAGGCGAGCGGGCTGCGGGCCTGCACCTTCGTGGTCAATCATTTCGGGCGCGTCTCCGTCACGACCGCGACCGGAACGCAGGTGATCGCCCGGCCCGATTTCGGCATCCGGGTCGGCGCGGGCGGGCAGGCGACGGCCCCGGCCCGAGTGCCGCCGGGCGAGATCTCCCGGGTGGCCCGCGAGCTGACGAGCCGCGGCAACCAGTCCGGCGGCGCGCCGCGGCGGCCGACGGATGCGCTCGCGGTGCAGTCCGGCGTCGGCGCCACCCAGGGCTCGCTCACCCCGTCCCTGACCCAGAGCCTCCAGTCCCAGAACGTCGCCGACGGGCCCCGGACGACGGGCCCGGCGAACGTGCCGCAGACCACCATCAACCAGACGATCCAGCAGGCGACGACCAACGCCGCCCCGACCCAGGTGCACCGGCCGCCGCGCCCGCAGGACCCGCCGCCCCCGCCCCCGCCCCCGCCGCCCCCGCCGCCGCCGCCCCCGCGCTAGCGGGCTCCGCGCGCCGCGCCGGCACGATCCGGCCGGCGGGATGGTCGCGGCCCGGAGCCGACCCATATAGCGGGCCCGGATCTTGCAGGCGCCCGCAGGCGCGAAGGGGCTTTCCAGGGGGCTTTTGGGGTCATGAAGCTGTTCGAGTGCGAGGCCTGCGGCCAGCCGCTCTATTTCGAGAACACCCTCTGCGAGAGCTGCGGCCGCCGGCTCGGCTTCCTGCCGCACCGGCAGGACATCACGGCCCTCGAGCCGGACGACGGCCTGTGGAAGCCGCTCGCCGAGCCCGAGCGGCGCGTCCGCTTCTGCACCAACGCGGACCACGACGCCTGCAACTGGCTCGTCCCGGCCGAGAGCGGCGAGGCCTATTGCGCCGCCTGCCGGCACAACCGGGTGATCCCCGACCTCACGCAGACCGAGAACGTGGCGCGCTGGCGGCGCATGGAGACCGCCAAGCACCGCCTGTTCTACACCCTGCTGAAGCTGCGCCTGCCGCTCCAGACCAAGGCCGAGAACCCGGAAGGCCTCGCCTTCGACTTCCTGTCCGATCCCGCGGAAGCCACGCCGGGCGCCCCGAGCGTGCTGACCGGCCACGACAACGGCCTCATCACGATCAACATCATCGAGGCCGACGATGCCGAGCGGGAGCGGCGCCGGCGCCAGATGGGCGAGCCCTACCGCACGCTCCTCGGGCATTTCCGCCACGAGATCGGGCATTATTTCTGGAACGTGCTCGTGCGCGACCGGCCCGGCATCGAGACCTACCGCCAGGTCTTCGGCGACGAGCGCGAGGATTACGGCGCCGCGCTCCAGCGCCACTACAACGAAGGCCCGCCGGCCGACTGGCAGAACGACTACGTGAGCAGCTACGCGAGCTCCCATTCCTGGGAGGACTTCGCCGAGACATGGGCGCATTACCTCCACATGGTCGACACCCTCGAGACCGCGAACGCCTTCGGGGTCCGCGTGCGCCCGAAGGTCAGCCGCAGCCCGGACCTCACGACGAGCGTCGAGTTCGACCCCCACAACACGCCGGACCTCAACCGCCTCGTCAGCGCCTGGCTGCCGCTCACCTTCGCGGTCAACTCGCTCAACCGTTCCATGGGCCAGCCGGACCTCTACCCCTTCGTCCTGGGCCCGACCGTGATCGGCAAGCTCGCCTTCATCCACGAGCGCGTCTACGAGGCGACGGGCCGCTCGGCCGGGGCGGAGACGCACGAGACCATGCTGGCCGCCATCGCGGCCGGCCTGCGCAGTCCCGTGGCGGCTCCGACGATCGAGTAGGCGCGACGACCCGGAAGACCGGAATCGGGCGCGCGGCCCGGCCGTCGCATGAATCTTGCTTCGGCGTCCCGCGTTGTGCCTACTGATCCAACGCTCTCCGGGTGCCCCTCCCAGTGTCCATCCTCGTCGCTCTCCACCACGTCACCCACTACACCTACGATCGCCCGGTCGGCCTCGGGCCCCAGGTGATCCGCCTGCGGCCGGCGCCGCACACGCGCACGCGGGTGCCGAGCTACGCCCTCAAGGTGACGCCCGCGAACCATTTCGTGAACTGGCAGCAGGACCCGCACGGCAACTGGCTGGCGCGGCTCGTCTTTCCCGAGAAGGTGCGGGAGCTGAAGATCGAGGTCGATCTCACGGCCGACATGGCGGTCGTCAATCCGTTCGACTTCTTCGTCGAAGCCGATGCCGAGGCCTTCCCGTTCACGTATCCGGAGGCGCTGCGCGCCGAGCTCGCCTCCTATCTCGAGGTGGAGCCGCTCGGGCCGAAGCTCGAATCCTACATCGCGAACATCCCGCGCGAGGAGACCAACACGGTCCAGTTCCTCGTCGGCCTGAACGCACGCCTGCAGCAGGACATCAAGTACCTCATCCGCATGGAGCCCGGCGTCCAGACCCCGGAGGAGACCCTGGAGCTCATGTGCGGCTCGTGCCGCGATTCCGCGTGGCTCCTGGTGCAGATCTTCCGCCATCTCGGCCTCGCGGCTCGGTTCGTGTCCGGCTACCTCATCCAGCTCAAGCCCGACATCGACCCCGTGCACGGGCCGCGCGGCTCGGAATCCGATTTCTGCGACCTCCACGCCTGGGCCGAGGCCTACATTCCCGGCGCCGGCTGGATCGGCTTCGACGTGACCTCGGGGCTCCTCACCGGCGAGGGCCACCTGCCGCTCGCCGCAACGCCCCATTACCGATCGGCCGCGCCCATCAGCGGCGCGGTCGAGCCCGCCGAGACCGCGTTCGCCTTCGACATGCGGGTGACCCGGATCGCCGAGGCGCCGCGCATCACCCGGCCGTTCTCGGACGAATCCTGGCACGGGCTCGACCGCCTCGGCGAGAAGGTCGACGAGGACCTGAAGGCCGGGGACGTGCGCCTCACCATGGGGGGCGAGCCCACCTTCGTCTCGGTCGACGACTTCGAAGCGGCGGAATGGAACACCGCCGCGGTCGGACCGACGAAACGCGCTTACGCCGACCGGCTGATCCGCCGCCTGCGCGACCGCTTCGCTCCGGGCGGGATGCTGCATTACGGCCAGGGCAAGTGGTATCCGGGCGAGAGCCTGCCGCGCTGGGCCTTCGCGCTCTACTGGCGCCGCGACGGGCTGCCGATCTGGCGCAACGCCGACCTGGTGGCGCGCGAGGACAAGCGGCCCGACGCGGCGATCGAGGATGCCGGGCGCTTCGCGGAGCGCGTCGCCGAGCGGATCGGCGTCGGCGCCGAGTACGTGATCCCGGCCTTCGAGGATCCCGCCCATTGGATGCTCAAGGAGGGCGACCTCCCGGTCAACGTGGACCCGGACAACCCCGAGATCGACGACCCGGAGGCACGCGCCCGCATGGTGCGGGTGTTCGAGCGCGGCCTCACCACGCCCTCCGGCTTCGTGCTGCCGGTGCAGCCCTGGAACGCGCCCGACGGGCGCCGCCGCTGGATGAGCGAGCGCTGGGCGCTGCGCCGCGGCCGCCTGTTCCTGCTTCCGGGCGATTCGCCGGTGGGCTTCCGCCTGCCGATCGCCTCGCTGCCCTGGATCCCGCCGGCCGCCTATCCCCATGTGGTGCCGCAGGATCCGACCGAGCCGCGCGGGCCGCTCCCCGACTACGCCGCGCGGGAAGCGGCGTTCACGCCCCGGGCGCCGCGTCAGGACCTGCGCGAGCAGCGTCCCGCGGAGGATGCGGTGCGCACCGCCATGGCGATGGAGCTGCGCGACGGGGTGCTGTGCGTGTTCATGCCGCCGGTCGAGCGCCTGGAGGACTATCTCGAACTCGTCGCGACCCTGGAGGCGACCGCCGCCGAGACCGGCCTGCCGATCCAGGTCGAGGGCTACCCGCCGCCGCACGACCCCCGGCTCAACGTCATCAAGGTGACGCCCGATCCGGGCGTGATCGAGGTCAACATCCACCCCGCCGCGAGCTGGCGCGAGGCGGTCGAGACGACGACGCAGCTCTACGAGGAGGCCCGCCAGTGCGGGCTCGGCGCCGACAAGTTCATGATCGACGGCCGCCACACCGGCACCGGCGGCGGCAACCACGTGGTCCTGGGCGGCGTCACGCCCGCGGATTCGCCGTTCCTGCGCCGCCCGGACCTTCTCAAGAGCATCGTGCTCTACTGGCAGCGCCATCCCTCCCTGTCGTTCCTGTTCGCGGGGCTGTTCATCGGCCCGACCAGCCAGGCGCCGCGCATTGACGAGGCGCGCCACGACAACCTCTACGAGCTCGAGATCGCGCTGAGCCACGTGCCGCGGCCGGAGCACGGCACGGTGCCGCTCTGGCTCGTCGACCGCCTGTTCCGCAACCTCCTCGTGGACGTCACCGGCAACACCCACCGGGCCGAGATCTGCATCGACAAGCTCTATTCGCCCGACAGCCCGACCGGCCGCCTCGGCCTCGTGGAGTTCCGCTCCCTGGAGATGCCGCCCGACGCGCGCATGAGCCTGGCGCAGCAGCTTCTGCTGCGGGCGCTCGTGGCGTGGTTCTGGCGCGAGCCGCAAGGGGGCCGCCTCGTCCGCTGGGGCACGGCGCTGCACGACCGCTTCATGCTCCCGCATTACCTGTGGGAGGATTTCATGGGGGTGCTCGCCGACCTCGGGCGCGCCGGCTACCCGTTCCAGGCCGAATGGTTCGAGGCCCTGCGCGAGTTCCGCTTTCCGGTCTTCGGCCGGGTCGAACGCACGGGCGTCGAGCTGGAGCTGCGCCAGGCGCTCGAGCCCTGGCACGTCATGGGCGAGGAGGGTGCGGCCGGGGGCACGGTCCGCTACGTCGATTCCTCGGTCGAGCGGCTGCAGGTCAAGGCGAGCGGCTTCGTCGAGGGCCGGCACGTGGTGACCTGCAACGGGCGCCGGATGCCCATGACCGGCACCGGCCGCTCCGGCGAGGCGGTCGCGGGCGTGCGCTTCAAGGCCTGGCAGCCCTCCTCGGGCCTGCACCCGACGATCCCCGTCCATGCGCCGCTGACCTTCGACGTGGTCGACACCTGGAACGGGCGCTCGCTCGGGGGCTGCGTGTACCATGTCGCCCATCCCGGCGGGCGCAACTACGAGACCTATCCGGTCAATTCCTACGAGGCCGAGGCGCGGCGCCTCGCCCGCTTCCAGGACCACGGCCACACGCCCGGCGCCATCGCGGTGCCGCGGGAGGAGGCCTCGCTCGAATTCCCGCTCACCCTCGACCTCCGGACCCGCCATGACGCCTGAGGCGTCCTGCGGCCGGTTGCCCGCCCTGCGGGCGTCCCGCGGCGCCTCGGCCCGCCCCGGCGCGGCGGGAATGCCATGAGGGGCAAGGCCGCTGCCCGGGCGCAGAGCCCGGACGCCGCGCGGGCGGCGGCGCTCGAGGCCCTGGTCCGCGGCTACGCCCCGCTGCCCGGCGTGCCGGACGAGTTCGTCGGCCCGGACGGGCGGCCGCGCGCGCGGTGGCTGCGCCTCCTCGACGGCCTCGCGGGGCTCGGCCCGGAGGAGATCGACGGCCGCTTCGCCCTTGCCGACCGCCACGTGCGCGACACCGGCGTGTCCTACCGTCCCCGCGGCGAGGAGCGCGAGCGGCACTGGTCCTTGAGCCACCTGCCGCTCCTCGTCGAGGAGAGCGAATGGCGCGCCGTCGCGGCGGGGATCGTGCAGCGGGCCGAGCTCCTCGACGCGGTGCTGCGCGACGTCTACGGCGAGGGACGGCTCGTCGCGGACGGCGCCCTGCCGGCCGCCGCCATCGCGGGCAGCCCCGAATACCTGCGCCCCCTCGTGGGCGTGAGCCCGCCGGGCGGGCGCTGGCTCCAGCTCTACGCCGCCGATCTCGGCCGCGGGCCGGACGGGCGCTGGTGGATCCTCGGCGACCGCACCCAGGCGCCGTCGGGCGCGGGCTACGCGCTCCAGAACCGCCTCGTGTTCTCCCGCGTGTTCGGGGGCGAGTTCGAGAGCCTCAACGTGCTGCGCCTCGCGCCGTTCTTCGGCGCGCTCCGCGACGGCCTGCGGGACATGGCCCTGCGCTCCGAGCCCCGCATCGGCCTCCTGACCCCGGGGCCCTACAGCGAGACCTATTTCGAGCAGGCGCTGCTCGCCCGCTATCTCGGCTTCCTCCTCGTCGAGGGCGACGACCTCGCGGTGCGCGACGGGCGCGTCCACGTGCGCACGATCTCGGGGCTGAAGCGCCTCGACGTGCTCTGGCGCCGCCTCGATTCCGACTACGCCGATCCGCTCGAGCTCAATGCGGCCTCGCGGCTCGGCGTGCCGGGGCTCCTGGAGGCGATCCGGCGGGGCAAGGTCGCGGTCGGCAACATGCCGGGCTCGGGGCTGCTCGAATCGCCGGCGCTGCTGAGCTTCCTGCCCTCCTTGAGCCGCCGCCTCCTGGGCGAGGACCTGAAGCTCCCGAACGTGGCGACCTGGTGGTGCGGGCAGGACCGCGAGCGCGCGGAGGTGCTGCGCCGCCTCGACGAGTTCGCGATCCGGGGCGCGCACGGCGCGGCCCTGCCGGGCTTTCCCGACCGCGCGACGGCGCTCGGCGCCGAGCTGGCCCCGAAGGAACGCGCGCGCCTCGCCGCGCGCGTCGAGGCGCGCGGGATCGATTATGTCGCGCAGGAGGTGGTCCGGCTCTCGACCACGCCGGTCTGGGAGAAGGGCCGCCTCGTGCCGCGCCCCTTCGTGCTGCGGGTCTACGCGGCGGCGACGCCGGACGGCTGGCAGGTCATGCCGGGCGGCTTCTGCCGCATCGCCGGCCAGCCGGACGTGCGCGCGGTCTCCATGGGCGAGGGCGCGAGCTCGTCCGACGTCTGGGTCCTCGGCGACCGGCCGGCGGCGGCGGTCTCGCTCCTCCAGGCGCCCGGCTCCGTGCGCATCCGCCGGATCGCCGGGCTCCTGCCGAGCCGGGCCGCCGACAACCTGTTCTGGCTCGGGCGCTATCTCGAGCGCGTCGAGGCCACCTTGCGGCTCGTGCGGGCGCTCTCCGCCTCCCGCACCGAGGCCGGCGCCCGCTCGCAGGCGAGCCGCACCGTGCGGGGCCTGCAGCAGCTCCTCGTCGCCTGGGGCGCGGCCTCCGCGGACAGCCCCGCCACCGCCGCGGCGGACGCCCTGCGCTCGGACGAAGCCTACGGCTCCGCCCGGTCCCTCGCGGGCGCCGTGCGGCGGGTGGCTTCAAGCCTGCGCGAGCGGCTCTCGCCGGATACGAGCCGCCTGATCGGCGTGCTCGACGCCCTCCTTGCCCAACCCGACGGCGCTGCGACGGAAATCACCGAGCGGGCGCTGCAGATCGTGGCGGCGCTCGCCGGACTCGCGCAGGAGAACATGAACCGCGGCGCCGGCTGGCACTTCGTCGACATGGGCCGGCGCATCGAGCGCGGCGTCAACACCTGCCGCTTCGCGCGCCAGTTCGCCGATGCGGGGGCCGGCGCCGACGACCTCGACGTTCTGCTCGAGCTGGCGGATTCGCAGATCACCTACCGCTCCCGCTACGTCACCGGCCTCGCGCTCGCGCCCGTGCAGGACATGGTGGTGCTCGACCCCTACAATCCGCGCTCGGCCGCCTTCCAGGCTGCCGCAGTCGAGCGCCACCTCGCGGAGCTGCCCTCGCTGAACGAGGACGGGATCATGGAGGCGCCGCGCCGCCTCGCGCTCGGGCTCGCCACGGACCTCGCGGCCCAGGACGCCGCCCGCGTGGACGCCCGCCTGCTGCTCGGCATCGAGCAGCGCTTCCTGGCCCTGGCGGACGCGGTCGGGCGGCGCTACTTCCCCTACGGACAGGACGCGGCGCGGCCCGAGAAGCTCACGGCGCTCGCGTGAGCGGGCCGGCCCCGCCCGAACCATGAAGGCCCGCGTGATCGACGACGTCCTCTATGCCGCCCTCTCGGGCGCGTCCCCCGCAGGGTCCGACCTTCAAGGCAGGCCCGCGTGATCTACGACGTCCGCCACGTCACCACCTACGGCTACGAGATGCCCGTCACCTTCGCGCGCTGCACCCTGCGGCTCGTGCCCGCGGACGGGGCGGGCCAGCGCGTGCTCGCGCACCGGATCCAAGTGGCGCCCGCGACCGCCTCGCGCGCCGAACGCACGGCCTTCTTCGGCGCTGCGTCCGTGTTCCTCACCATCGAGAGCGCCCATACGGAGCTGCGCATCGAGGCGCGCTCGCGCGTGGAGGTCACGCGCGACATGCCCCCGGAGGACGAGACGGGTCCGTCCTGGGAGGAGGTGCGGGATCTCGCCTTCGCGTCGGATTCGCTCGCGCCGGATTCGCCCGCGCATCACCTCTACCCGAGCCGGGCGGTGGCCCTGGCCGACCCGATCACCGCTTACGCGCGGGCGAGCTTCCCGGCGCGGCGGCCGGTGCTGGCGGGCGGGATCGACCTCATGCGCCGCATCAAGGCGGACTTCGCCTACACGCCGCGCGCCACGGAGGTTTCGACCTCGGCCCTCGAAGCGTTCCGGAGCCGGCACGGCGTGTGCCAGGATTTCGCGCACGTGATGATCGCGGGCCTGCGCGGCCACGGGCTGCCGGCCGCCTATGTGAGCGGCTACATCCACACCAAGCCGCCGCCCGGCCGGCCGCGGCTCCAGGGCGCGGACGCCACCCACGCCTGGGCGGCCCTGTGGTGCGGTCCCGACCTGGGGTGGATCGGCCTCGACCCCACCAACGGCATCCTGGTCGGGCCGGACCACATCGTGCTCGCGATCGGGCGCGACTACGCCGACGTGTCGCCGATCGACGGCGTGATCCTCGGCAGCGGCGCCCAGAAGCTTCAGGTCGCGGTCGACGTCATTCCGGTGTGAGCCGCCTTTCGGACTTGAAGGCCCAGGCGGCGGTCGACGTGGTGCCGGTCTGATCCGCCTCTCCGACGCGACGCAGCCAGTCGCGGTTGATGCCATTCCGGTCCAGTCCGGCCGGCGCGTCAGATCCCCTCGCCCTGGAACAGGTGGTCCATGCTCTCCGCCGGCGTCCCGGCGCCGGTGCGGCCCACCACCTTGGCGGGCACGCCCGCGACGGTGGTGCCCGCGGGCACGGGACTCAGCACCACGGAGCCGGCGCCGACCCTCGCGCCCGCCCCGACCTGGATGTTGCCGAGGATGATGGCGCCGGCGCCGATGAGCACGCCGCGGCGGATCTTCGGGTGGCGGTCGCCGCCTTCCTTGCCGGTGCCCCCGAGGGTGACGCCCTGGAGGATCGAGACGTCGTCGTCCACCACCGCGGTCTCGCCGATCACGATCCCGGTGGCGTGGTCGAGGAACACCCCCTGCCCGATCCGGGCCGCGGGGTGGATGTCGGTCTGGAACACCTCCGAGGAGCGGCTCTGGAGCCATTTCGCCAGCCCCTGCCGGCCCGCGTGCCAGAGCCGGTGGGCGAGCCGGTGCGTCACGAGGGCATGGTAGCCCTTCAGGTGCAGCACCGCGTCGAGGGGCTCGCCGGTGGCCGGGTCGCGCGCCACGATGGCGTCGAGGTCCGCCCGCAGCGCGGGACCGATGCGGTCGTCCATCGCGTCGCGATACGCGCGCTCGATCGCGCCCGCCGGCATCGTCCCGGCGCCGAGCCGCTCGGCGACGCGGTGGACGACCGCGTCCTCCAGGCCCGGCCGGTCGAGAACGGCGGCGCGCAGGAAGGCCTCGAGCTCGGGCTCGCGCGCGGCGAGATCGGCCGCGTCGCGGCGGATGCGCTCCCACAAGGCATCCGCGGCGGTGCCGGGCGCGGGGACGAGCCTGACCTGGGCGTGGGCCATCCTGTATCTCCCTGGCGACGTGCGGCGCCCGCTGCGCGGGCAGGCAACGGCGGGACCCGCCTTCAGCGGCGCCGGGCGGTGCGGCCGTGGCGCACGGCGTCCTCGATCCCGTCGCGGGTCAGGCCGACATCGTGCAGCATCGCCTCGTCGAGATCCTGCATAGCACGAATGGCGCGGCGGAGCCGGAGTTCCCGGACGAGCCGCCCGGCGGCGGCGAAAAGCGACGCGGCTGCGGTCCCGAAGACGGCGCCGACGACGGGCCGGCGGGTGGCGTGTGCGATGATCGACATGGATGCCTCCTTGGCTGTGGAGACACCCTACCTCCGCGGCTTGCATTATGAAAACTAATGTTCATAATCGCCCGAATAAGACATCATTATCGGAGGCAGCATGGCCCGCAACATCGATCCCGCCCTCCTACGCGCGTTCGTGACGGTGGCGGAAACCGCCGGCATGACGAGCGCCGCGAACGTGCTGCATCTCACCCAGGCTGCGGTCTCGCAGCAGGTGAAGCGCCTGGAAGAAGCTTTCGGCAGCGAGCTCTTCGAGCGCGAGCGGCGGGGCCTCAGGCTCACCAATGCGGGCGAGCGCCTCTTCGGCAAGGCGAAGCGCCTGCTCGCCCTCAACGACGAGATCTGGGCCGAGATGACGACGCCCCTGCACAGGGGCCAGATCCGGCTCGGCATCCCGTCCGACCTGGTGGGCACCTACCTGCCCGCGATCCTGAGGGCCTACACGCAGGCCTATCCGCAGGTCGAGGTCTCGATCATGTGCCAGACCTCGCCGCGGCTGCGGCAGTTGCTCGACAACGGCGAGCTCGATCTCGCCGTCGTCGAGGAGCAGGCCTGCGGCGGCGACGGCGAGTGCCTGGCGAGCGACCGGCTCGTCTGGGTCGGGGCCAAGGGCGGCGAGGCGCACCGGCGGCGCCCGCTGCCGATCGCGTTCGGCAACGAGACCTGCGCCTTCCGCCCGACGATCCTGGAGGTGCTGCGGGGCGCCGACATCCCGTGGCGGACGGTGTCCGAGATCGGCAACGAGCACGCCATGAGCGTCATGGTCCAGGCGGACCTCGCCGTGATGGTGGCGCTCGCCTCGACGGTCCAGCCGGGCTTCGACCTGCTCGGCCGCGGCGCGGAGCTGCCGGCCCTGCCGCCCTTCGCGATCAACCTCTACCTGCCGCGGGCCGGCGCCACGCCGCTGGCGCTCGAATTCGCCCGCCACGTCCGCGACGGCTTCCTGGCGCGCCAGCGCCAGGCGGCATGAGCGCGACCCTTCCGGCTCTGAGCACGCGGCCGGGATGCGCGCCGGCGCCAGGCGGCTTGACCCGGCCCGTTAGAGCACCCGCCCGGGATTGAGGATGCCGAGCGGGTCGAAGGTCGCCTTGAGCTGGCGCATCAGCGCGAGTTCCGCCTCCGAGCGGCTGCGCGCGAGATAGGGCCGCTTGATCTGCCCGATGCCGTGCTCGGCCGAGACAGAGCCCTTGAAGGCCGAGACCATGTCGTAGACGACGGCCTGGATCGCCTTGCGGGTCGCCTCGTCCGCGTCCTCCAGCGCCACCTCGACGTGGATGTTGCTGTCGGCCACGTGGCCGAACACCACGACGACGGCTTCGGGCCAGCGCGGCGGGATCTCCCGGCGCAGATGCGCCACCGCGTCGGTCATGCGCCCGAGCGGGATGCTGACGTCGAAGCGGATCAGCGGCGGCAGGAAGCGCCCGTACTCGTAGGGCGACTCGCGGTACGCCCACAGGCGCGCCCGGTCCTGTCGCGACTGCGCCACGACCGCGTCCTTGACGAGGCCCCCCTCGTAGAACTCGCCCAGCACCGCCGCGAAGCCGTCCGGGTCGAGATCGGCCTCGATCAGCAGCACGACCTCGTGCTCCGCCTCGAACGGCGCGGGCAGGCCGCAGATCCCGGTCGCGACCGTCATGAACTCGCGCCACATGGCCTCGAACACGAGGAGGCGACCGGGCTGGGCATGCTGGAAGCCCCGGAGCACGTTGAGCGCGTCCTCGAAGCTCTCGACCGCGCAGAGCGCCGTCTGCTGGCCCGTGGGCTTCGGGTGGAGCGCGACCACGGCCCGGGTCACGATCCCGAGGGTGCCCTCCGACCCGATGAGGAGCTGGGTCCAGTCGTAGCCGGCGTTGTTCTTCAGCATCTTGTTGAGGGAGGTCACCACGGTGCCGTCGGCGAGCACCGCCTCGAGCCCGAGGATGTTGCGCCGGGTCATGCCGTAGCGCAGCACCTGGTTGCCGCCCGCATTGGTCGCGATGTTGCCCCCGATCGTGCAGGTGCCCCGCGCGCCGAGGTCGATGCCGCACAGGAACCCGGCCTCGTCGGCGGCCTGCTGCACGACGGCGAGCGGCGTGCCGGCGAGCGCCGTCAGGGTGGCGCTGGCGGGGTCCACCTCCTCGATGCCGGTCATGCGCTCGAGCGAGATCGCGACCTCGCCGGCGATCGGCTGCCCGCCGCCCGCAAGGCCCGTGAGCCCTCCCTGCGTGACCACCGGCTGCCGATGCGCATGGCAGATCCTCAGCGCGGTCGCGACGTCCTCGGTCGAGCGCGCCATGACGAGCGCGGCCGGCGGCTGGGGCGCCAGCCCGCTCGCATCGGCCCGGTTGCGCGCCGGAATGTCGGCCCCGACGCTCACCTTCGGGCCGAGCGCCGATTGGAGGGCCTCGATCGCGCTGGTCATCAATCACACCTCGTCTGCGAAATGGGGCGAAATCGCCTCTCTTTAGCACCCTTCTGCCGCCCGCCTCGGCAGAAATTGCCTTATCACTACGCTTTTATGTTGGTTCCATGATGCCAGAGCATAGGTCATCTGTTCTGACCTACCTACCGCACTGCAACAAGCCAACCCATCTTCAGCTCAACAATAACAACGAGGAAGCGTCCTGGATCGTCGCAGTCTCGCCTGATGGAGATGACCTCATGACGACCGCCACGCTGTCCCGCACGGGCGCCCTGCCCTTCGCCCGCCCGTCTTCCTCGCCTGCTCGGTCCGCGCCCCGACGCTCGCTGCTCCGGCGTCTCCTCGACGCCGTCATGGACGCCAACCGGCGCCGGGCCGAGCGCGAGATCGCCGCCTACATCCGCCGCAACGGCGGGGCGATCTCCGACCAGGTCGAGCGCGGCATCGAGCGCTCGCTCCTGTCGTCTTCCCGCTTCTGATCCCCTCGCATTCGCCTCTGCCCTCCGGAGCCACCCATGATCATCCTGACCTTCATCCGCCTCCTCCACTCGACCTGGGTCGAGGCCCGCACGCTGCAGCGCGAGACGCTGAAGCGCTATCCGCACCTGCGCGCCGACTGAGTCGCGCAGGCGTCCGCGACGCGGAAGCGAAGTCCGCCGGACGGGCGCGGAACCGGAAGGCTGCCGCTGGATTGGGGATCGGACCGTCCGTCTCGTCCGATCCTCGCGCTTCACCTCGGCGGCGGCGCTCCCATATGAGAATCAAGCCGGGCTGTCCGGTCCGGCTCCGAGACCGAAGCGGGAGGATGGTCGCACCGTCCCGCCTCCCCATGACCCACGATGAAGACAGGCCCCATGCAGCCGAAGAAGAAATCCGACCCGCAGAAGCGCCGCACGCGCCATGAGCCGCCGACCCTCCAAGAGGCGATCGTGGCGGCGCAGGGCCTCGCGGACGACGTCGAGGGCCAGGTCGCGATCGCCTGCCAGCTCATGGGCCTGCCCGAGAGCGAGGTGCGCCCGGCCGTGCTCCAGGCCAAGGTCCCGGCGCGCACCACGCTCGTGCGCGACGGCTTCATCCGCACCAACGTGCGCTCGCAGCGGACCGTGGTGGTCGAGCGCCGCAGCCTGCGGCCGACCTCCTTCGCCCCGCGCCACCCGGCCGAATAGGCCGCGCCTCCCGATCGGAACCCGAAGGCCCGCGTCCCGCGGGCCTTTTTCATGCCGGAACCGTGGGCGCCCTGGCGGCAGCGGTTGAACTTTGGGCCGAGGTGCGGGACGAAGCGGTTCGATCTGCTCTGGGGCCCTTCATGCCGCGCAAGCTCATCCTCGACGTCGACACCGGCACGGACGATGCCATCGCGGTCATGCTGGCGGCGCTGCATCCGGACCTCGATCTCGTCGGCTGCACCACCGTGAACGGGAACGTCGAGGTCCGGCACTGCACCGAGAACACCCTGCGCGTCCTCGACCATATCGGGCGCGGCGACGTGCCCGTGCACGAGGGCCTGGCGAAGCCCTTCGCGCGGCCTGACTTCCCGGTTCCGCGCCGGGACGAGACGCTCGCCCGCAGGATCCATCCCGCGGTGCTGCCCGTGCCGCCGACGACGCGGCGCAAGGCCGATGCGGGCGCGGTCGAGTTCCTGATCGAGACCTACCGGGCCGCCACGGATCCGATCGCCCTGGTGCCCGTGGGGCCGCTCACCAACATCGCGGCGGCGCTGACCCTCGATCCCGGCTTCGCGGACCGGGTGCCCGAGATCGTGATCATGGGCGGCGGGCATGCGATCGGCAACATCACGCCGTCGGCCGAGTTCAACATCTGGTGCGACCCGGAGGCCGCGGCCGTGGTGTTCGCGGCCGGGTTCGAACGCATGACCCTGGTGCCCCTGGACGCCACGCACCGGGCGCTGATCTCGCGGGCGCACTGCGCGCGCCTCGCCGGCCTCGGCACGCCCGCGGGCACGGCGGCGTCCGCCTGCATCGGCCACCGGATCGAGGTGCACGACGAGATCCAGCGCATGGAGGTCGCCGGCACCGCGCCCGTGCACGACGCGCTCTGCGTCGCCTATCTCGTCGACCCGAGCCTCGTCACGACGCGGCGCCTGCACGTCGCGGTCGAGACGGCGGGCACCCTGACGGTCGGCCGCACGGTGATCGACACCCACCACCGCGGGCCGGGCGTGCCGAACTGCGACGTGGCCTTCGACGCCGATGCGGAGCGCTTCGCGGAGCTTCTGATCGCGACCTTCGCGCAGCGGGCGGGCGCCTGAGGGGAGTGCCGCCGGCGCGTCGGTCCGGCGCCCTTCCCGGTCGGGGACGATCCGCTCAGCGGCCCCAGCGGAGGCTGATCGGATTGAGCTCGCGGGCGAGTTCCAGCAGGCCCTCGCGCGTCGCCGGGTGCAGGGGCTCGAGCGGATGGCGCACCGCATCGCTCCGGATCACCCCGCCCTCCTTCATGACGGTCTTGGCGGCGCGCAGGCCGCATTGGCGGTTCTCGTAGTTGATGAGCGGCAGGATGCGCCGGTACTCCGCGGCGGCCTCGCTCCGGCGCCCCGAGCGGTGATGCTCCACCACGCCCTTGATGAGCTCCGGCAGGAGCGCCGAGCACATGGAGCCGGTGGCGCCGGCATCGAGGTCGGCCATGAGCGTGATCGATTCCTCGCCGTCAAAGGGCCCCTCGATGAGCTCGCCCCCGGCCTCGATCAGGCCCCGCAGCTTGTTGGCCGCGCCCGCGACCTCGACCTTGAGGTAGCGCACCAGCGGCACCTCGCGGGCGAGCCGCACGAGGAACGGCACCGAGAGCGCGACCCCGCTCAGGGGCGCGTCCTGGACCATCAGCGGGATGCCGGCGGCATCCGCGACGGCCGCGAAATGCTCGATCATGCCCTTCTCGTCGGCACGAAGCCCCATGCCGTGATAGGGCGGCATGAGCATGAGCATGTCGGCGCCGCCTTGCGCGGCCTTGCGGGCGCGCTCGGCCGCGATGCGGGTCGAGAAATGGCTCGTGGTCACGATCATGGTGACGCGGCCGGCCACGTGCGACAGGCACAGATCGGTGAGGGTGTCGCGCTCCGCGTCCGTGAGCAGGAACTGCTCGGAGAAGTTCGCCAGGATGCAGATGCCGTCGTTGCCCTGGTCGATCATGCAGTCGAGCACCCGGCGCATGCCGTCGAGGTCGAGGTCGCCGTTGTCGTGGAAGGGCGTGGGCGCGATGGGGAACACGCCCGTGTAGGGCCGCGTCGCGGGGGAAGCCATGGGGTCTCTCCAGGGTGGGTCCGGGGCGCAGAGTTACCTGCGCCGGGGCCCGGGGCCAAGGGCGGCCGTCGGGCCGGGAGGGCAGCGGAGCCGGTCCCCGGCGCGGGCCGACCATGACGGCCTTGCATGGGACCCGCCCGGCGGGCCTCCTTTCAGTCCCTCGATCCTCGCCCTAAGCTCGGCGGCAGCGACCTCCCCGGCGCCCGGCGCCGCCTGCCTTCCCTCGAGAGACCGGATCAGCCCATGCCGAATTCCAGACCCATCGTGCTCGTCACCGGCGGCAGCCGGGGCATCGGCGCCGCGATCTCGCGCCTCGCGGCCGAGCGCGGCTACGACGTGGCGGTCAACTACCAGTCCGACCGGGCGGCGGCCGAGCGCGTCGTCGAGGCGTGTCGCACGGCGGGCGCGAACGCCGTCGCGACGAAAGGAAACATGGCGATCGAGGCGGACGTGCTGCGCGTCTTCGACGAGGCCGCGAAGCTCGGGCCCGTGAGCCACGTGGTCAACAACGCGGGGATCACGGGCCAGTCGGGCCGGCTGGAGACGACCTCGCTGGAGACGATCCGGACCTGCATCGACGTGAACGTCACGGGCGCGATCCTGGTGGCGCGCGAGGCCGCGCGGCGCCTGTCGACGCGCAACGGCGGCCCGGGCGGCGCGATCGTGAACATCTCGTCGGTCGCGGCGACCTTGGGCTCGCCGGGCGAGTACGTCTGGTATGCGGCCTCCAAGGGCGCGATCGAGCCGCTGACGATCGGGCTCGCCAAGGAACTCGCCATGGACGGGGTGCGGGTCAACGCGGTCTCGCCCGGCATGGTCGATACCGAGATCCATGCGCTCAGCACCGGCGATCCGGGGCGGGTGGAGCGCATCTCGCCGCTCATCCCCCTGCAGCGCGTCGGCCAGGCCGGGGAGATCGCCGCGGCGGTGCTGTTCCTGCTCTCCGAGGAGGCATCCTACATCACGGGCGCGAACCTGCGCGTCTCCGGCGGACGGTAGAGGAAGAACGGCGGGCCGGGTTCGGCCCGCCGTTCCTGTCGCGTCAGGGCTTGAACACGAAGCCCTGGCCGATCGCCACGTCCTGGGGGATCGGCGGCAGGTCGGAGAAGAGCTGCGGGTGCTTCTCCATGACGCGCAGCATCGGCCGCGGGTCGATGTGCTTGTTGACGTCGAAGGTCTCCTTCAGGAAGCCGAGCCGGTGGAGCCGGTCGATCGCGCTGTGCATCGCCCGGTAGTTGTTGGCGGACAGGCGCCGGTCGGCCTGCTGGATGTTGAACTCCATGGCGGCCTCCGCCACGTCCTGCTTGAGGCCGGGGATCCAGCGGGTCGCCACCTGCGCGGCCTGCTTCGGGTTGGCGCGCATCCACTTGTCGGCTTCCGAGAGCGCGGCGAGGAATTTCTCGATCGTCTCGCCGTTCTTGGCCGCCCAGTCGCGGGTCGCGACGTTGAAGCCCACATAGGCGATGACGTCGCCGCCGCGGATCACCTCGACGGCGCCGGGCACGTCCTTGAGGGCCACGATCGGCCACGGGTCCCAGGCCGAGAAGGCGTCGATGCCCTTGGCGAGCAAGGCCACGGTCATGTCCGGCGGCGGCGTGTTGACGAGCGTCACGTCCTGGGGCGTGAGGCCGGCCTTCTCGAGCAGGGCCAGGATGTAGAGGTGGTTGATGGTCCCGAAGGAGGCCGCGATGCGCTTGCCCTTGAGCGAGGCGAGGTCGCCCTTCCGGATCCCGGAATCGCCCCGGGCGATCAGCGCCATGGTGGCGTCCGACCCGAGCTTCGTCGCGTTGCCGCTGTAGTTGCCGAGCGCCACGAGGTCCATGCCGCGCAGGACCGCGCCGATCATCGGCACGCCGACCTGCACGATGTTGGATTCGCCGGCCTGGAGGGCGTTCAGCGCGTCGACGCCGGTGGCGTAGGGGCGCGCGATGTCGACGTCGAGCCCGTGCTTCTCGAAGAAGCCGCGCTCCAGCGCGATGGGCAGGCCGATCTGATCGACGCCGGTCACCATGCCGGCTTTCAGTTTCACGGGATCCTGCGCCATCGCGGGAGCCGCGACGAGCAGGCACAGCAGCATCAAGAGGCGTTTCATGGGCGTCTTCCTCCGGTGGGCAAGGGTGCCGGGGCAGGCCGTCACGGGCGCTATCCTCCGGCCGGCAAAGGCTCCACGCGCCTCACCCAATAGGGCCGGGCCAGGGCGCGCAGGTCTTGCTTCTGGACGCCGCGGACCTCCACGGCGGTGTCGGTCGTGCCCGACACGCGACCATAGGTCTGAAAGACCAGCACATGGAAGCGTTCGGGCGTGAAGGGCAGGGTCACGAGCACGTTGACGCGCCGCGCATTCTCCGGGAAGCCCTCCGCGATTTTTCCCGGCGCGGCCGCGTACAGCCAGCCCTGCCAGGCGAGCCAGGCCGCGAGCGCGCCGAGCACGATGCGGCCTCGCGTCGAGCGGAGCGCGTCGCGGGCGAGGCTCATGGCGAAAACCCCGGTGCCGGAGCAAGGCGACGGGCGCCCCTCATGCGGAGCGCACCAAGTGCAGCACCTGGCCCGAGAGCGCCTTGAAGGCGTCGTCCTCGACGAGGGCGTCCCAGCGGCGCGGGCGGGGCAGATCGATCGCGACGTCCGCCATGACCCGGCCCTTGGAGAGCACCACGACGCGGTTCGCGAGAAAGACCGCCTCGCCGACGTCGTGGGTGATGAAGACGATCGTGGGCCGGCGCTCCTGCCAGATGCGGGTGAGCTCCTCCTGGAGGGTCATGCGGGTCTGCGCGTCGACGCTCGCGAAGGGCTCGTCCATCAGGAGCACCTCGGGCTTGTTGGCGAGCGCGCGGGCGACGCCGACCCGCTGCTGCATGCCGCCCGAGAGCTCGTTCGGATAGCGGTCGGCCGCGTGCGCGAGACCGGCGAGGGCCAGGTACTCGCGGGCGATCGCCTCGCGCTCGGCTCGTCCGACGCCGCGCATCTTCGGCCCGAAGGCGACGTTCTCGAGCACGGTCTTCCAGGGGAAGAGCGCGAAGGACTGGAACACCACGCCCCGATCGGGCCCGGGCCCCTTCACGGCGCGGCCGCCGACCAGGATCTCGCCGGACGTCGCGGGCAGGAAGCCCGCCACCATGTTGAGGATCGTGCTCTTGCCGCAGCCGGAAGGGCCCACCACGCAGATGAAATCGCCCTGCTCCACTTCGAGCGACACGCCGCGCACGGCGTCCACCTGCACGCCCCGGTACGGGTCGAAATACGTCTTGGCGAGATCGCGGATCGTCAGGCTGCTCATGGCGTCACCAATCCCCAGCGTTGCCCTGTCGCGCGCTCGATGGGCGCGAGGATCCAGGCGTCGACCACGTACCAGAGGAGGCCGAGCACGATCATGCCGAGCATGATCTCGACCACCGAGCCGGCGCGCCTGGCATCGAACATCATGAAGCCGATGCCGCTCGTGCCGACGATCATCTCGGCCGCGATCAGCGCGCGCCAGCCGTAGCCGAGGCCGTTGCGCAGGCCCGTGATGATGTTGGGCAGCGCGCCCGGCAGCACCACCTCCCAGAGGATCCGCGCCTTCGAGGCGCCGAGGCTCTGCGCGGCGCGGTGCATGTCGACCGGGACCGAGCGGACGCCCAGCACCGTGTTGAGCACCACGGGGAACAGCACCGTGTAGACGATGATGAAGGTCATGGTGGTGAGGCCGAAGCCGAACCAGATCAGCAGGATCGGCAGCCAGGCGATGTCGCCGATGGCCTGGAAGAACAGGAGCACCGGCCAGAGCACCCGGTGCGCCGTCTGGCTCAATCCCACCAGGATCCCTAGCGGGATGCCGACCGCCATCCCGGCGAGCGCCCCGACGACGAGGCGGACCAGGCTGTCCTCGAGATAGGCCGGCAGGATGCCCTTGTAGGTGAGGGTCAGGAACGAGCGCACGACCTCCGCGGGCCCCGGGAAGAACACGCGGGGGAAAACCTCCATCTCGGCCACGATCGCCCAGAGGGCGACGATCGGGATGAAGGGCACGATCGCGCGGATCGCCGGAATACGGTCGGTCCAGCGCATGTAGGCGCCCCAGGCGGCGAGCGCGGGGTTCATGCGGGGCGTCCCTTGCCCGTTGATAGGCTCGGAGGAGCGTGTGTCATGCGGCGCGCCTCCCGCAGGGCCGCACGCACAGGGGAGCGCGTGCGTGCGTCATGCGGCGCGCACCATGCCCCAGCGCTCGATCGTGGCGCGCTCCCAGGGGGCGAGGATCAGGCGGTCGATGAGGAGCCACAGCACGCCGATCACCACCATGCCGAGGATGATGACCTCCGTGCGGTAGAAGTCGCGGGCGAGAAAGAGCATGTAGCCGAGCCCGACGTCGGTTGCGATCATCTCGGCCGCGATGAGGCCGCGCCAGGCGAAGCCGAGGCCCGTGCGGATGCCGGTCACGATGTTGGGCAGCGCGCCCGGCAGCAGCACCTCGGTGAGCATCGCCCAGCGGCCGGCGCCCAGCGACGCCGCCGCGTGGCGCAGCGGCCGCGGGATCGTCGAGACGCCGAGCAGCGTGTTGTAGGCCACGATGAAGAACACGGCGTTGAAGATCACGAACGTGATGGCGCCGAAGCCGTAGCCGAACCACAGCGTCGCGATCGGGATCCAGGCGATGCCGGCGAGCACGGAGAAGAAGCGGAAGACCGGGGTGAGCAGGATCGAGACCACCGGGCTCACGCCCATGGCGATCCCGAGCGGGACCGCGACCACGAGCGCGAGCGCCGTCCCGACGAGCACGCGCGCGAAGCTCGTCGCGACATGCATCGGCAGCGACCCGTCGCGGATCGCGTCGAAGCCCGCCCGCAGCACGGCCGGCACGCCGGGAAAGACGCCCGGGTGGACGTCGAAGACCGTCACGACCGCCTGCCAGACCACCACGAGCGCGAGGAGCGGCGCCAGGAAGGCCAGCGCGCCCGTGACCCGGTCGAGCCGGCGCCCTTTGGGTAGCGTCCGAGCGGCGATCACCGCTCCCTCCCCGTTTGGTCGTGCATGCACTGGCAGATTGGCGCTGGCCTCACGCGCGTCCCCTTCCGCCCTCCGGCCGCCAGGCCTGCGGGCGACTCGCCCCGGCGAACCTAGACCGCGGCTCGCGCCCGATGCAATGCCGCGGGCGCCCGGGCGTGTATGCAACTGAACTCCCTATCGCTGCGACGGCTCACATTGGCGTGACTCTCGTCCAGGCGCGCCGTCGCAGCGGCACCGCCCGATGCAGCCCGCTTCGCACCGGTTGCGACGAGCGCTCCTTCAGGCGGCGGGACGCGGCTCGCCGTCCGGGCCGGGCGGCACCGGGATGTCGGCCGCGAAGGTGAGCCCTTCGGGATCGTAGCTCACCTTCACCTCGGCCTGGGCCTGGGTCGAGAGCACGCGCTCGAGGAGGCGCGTGCCGAAGCCCTCCCGGGTCGGAGGCGCGACCCGCGGACCGTTCCGCTCGCGCCATTCCAGGCGGACGAGGCGTCGGCCCCCGTCCGTTCTCAGGCTCCAGGTCACGGCGAGATGGCCGCCCTCGACCGACAGCGAGCCGTGCTTCGCGGCGTTGGTGGTGAGCTCGTGGATCGCCATGCTGACCGGAACGGCGACCTCGGAGGGCAGCTCCACGGGCGGGCCGTCCAGCGTCAACTGCCGCTCCCGTCCGTCGAGATAGGGGCCGAGCTGCGAGGCCAGAAGCTCGCGCAACGAGGCGGCCTGCCAGTAATCCTCCGTGAGCAGCGCATGCGTGCGCGCCAGCGCGTTGATGCGGCCCAGGAACGCGTCGCTGAAATCCTCCATGCTCCGCGCGGAGCGGATGGTGGAATTGGCGACCGCCTGCACGGTCGCGAGCGTGTTGCGGACGCGGTGGTGCAGTTCGCGGATCAGGAGCTCCTGGCGCTCTTCCGTCCGCCGGCGCTCGGTGCGGTCGCGCAGGATCTTGAGGTAGCCCTGCAGGGCGCGGTCCGGGCCCTTGAGGGGCATCAGGAGGCCGTGCGCGAAGAACTGGCTGCCGTCCTTGCGCACGTGCCAGCGCTCGTCCTCGGCCCGCCCCTCCTCGCGTGCCCCGCGCATCTCCGCCTCGGGCGCGCCGGCGGCGCGATCCTCCGCCGTCCAGATGACCCGGGCGTCCTCCCCGAGGATCTCGGGTTCCTCGAACCCGAGCACGTTCTGCGCACCCGCGTTCCAGCTCGTCACGCGGCCGTCGAGGTCGGTGGTGAAGATCGCGTAGTCGGTCGCGCTCTCGACGATCAGGCGGTAGCGGTCCTCGCTGGCGCGAAGCGCCTCGTTGGCCTCGCGCATGCGCAGCAGCGCCCGCACGGAGGCGAGGAGCTCGCCCGGTTCGACGGGCTCGACCAGATAGGTGTCGGCGCCGTTGTCGAGGCCGCGCATGCGGTCCTGGCTCTCCACGAAGCTCGCGGACATCTGCAGCACGAGGATGTCGGGCTGCTCCTGCTTCAGGATCCGGCAGACCTCGATGCCGCTGATGTCGGGCAGCTTCACGTCGAGCAGCACGAGCGCCGGCCTCGCCTCGGTGGCGATGGTCAGCGCCTGCCGCCCCTCGGAGGCCTCGAGGACATGGTAGCCGGCGCGGCGCAGCGTCCGCGCCTTGGCGTAGCGGATCGCCTCGGTGTCGTCGACGACCAGGATGGTGGCGGGGACCGGGTCCATCAGACGATCTCTACAGACGGAAGGCGGAGGACGGAAGAGGGGTCCCAGGCGCTCCCGGCGGGGGTAAGGCGCGGGGCTGAGGAGCGGTCCATCAGAAGGCACCGGTGGTGACGGCCGGAGCGGCGAGGGGGCCCGCCTCCGTATGGCGGACGCCCGCCGCGGAGACGTCGCGCAGGAAGGTGGCGACGCTCTCGCGCGACAGCGTGCTCTTGGGCAGGATCGCGCGCGCATGGGCGAGGCGCCGGCGCTGGTCGCTCCCGAGGAGGGACGAGGTCGAGACCGCGACCGCGATCGCTGCCGTCTGCGGGTCCGCCGCCAGGGCGTCGAGGACCGCGAAGCCGTCGAGGCGTGGCATGTGGAGGTCCAGGATGATGGCGTCCGGCCGCACCTCGCGCGCCTTGTTCAGGCCCTCGACCCCGTCCTGGGCCTCGACGATCTCGTAGCCTGCGCCGTCGACGAGGTGTCGCAGCACGTAGCGAAACGCCTCCTCGTCGTCGATGACGAGCACCCGCATCCGCACCGGCGCCGGGCCGACGGCGAGCGGTTCCGCCGAGCCGTAGACCATAGGGAGGGCGAGCTCGAAGGTGGAGCCCTGACCCGGGGCGCTCTCGAGGCGGACCTCGCCCCCGAGAAGCTCCGCGAGCCGGCGCGACAGCGGCAGCCCGAGGCCGGTGCCCTTGGCCCGCCCCTGGAGCCGGTTCTCGACCTGGACGAACTCCTCGAAGATGCTCCCCTGGTGCTCGGGCGCGATCCCGATTCCGGTGTCGCGCACCGAGAGCACGATCCGTCCGGAGGCGCCTTCGAGGGAGGCGGAGACGCGGACCTCGCCGGCTTCCGTGAACTTCAGCGCGTTCGAGATGAAGTTGCGCAGGATCTGCGACACCTTCGCCTCGTCGGTGTGCAGGGCCGGGATGCCGCGCGAGGGCTCCTCGAAGACCAGGTTGACGGCCTCGCTCGTCTGCAGGGGCTTGAGCGCCCCGCGCAGGCCCCCGAACAGCTCGTCGAGGGTGAAGGAGACCGGGCGCACGTCGATCTTGCCGGCCTCCACCTTGGCGAGGTCGAGGAGATCGTTGACGAGTTCGGTGAGGTTCTCCGCGGCCTTGCGGATGTAGCCGATCTGGCGCTCCTGCTCCTGCGTGAGCGGGCCGTCGACCCGGTCGAGGAGCAGGCGCGACAGGGCGAGCACCGAGTTCAGCGGCGTGCGGAACTCGTGGCTCATGTTGGAGAGGAAGCGCGACTTCAGCTCGCTCGCCGCCTTGAGCTGCTCGGCCTTCTCCTCGAGCTCGGCATAGAGCGCGACGACGCCGCGGTTCGTGTCCTCGAGCTCGGCGTTGAGCGCCGCGAGTTCGTCCTGCCGAAGCTGGACCTCGTTGAGGCTGCGCAGGAGTTCCTGGTTCTGCTCCCGGATCTCGGCGAGCGGGTCGCCCGCTCGCTCGCGGGTGAGACGCGCGGCGACGTCCCCGATCGTCTGCACGGTCACGGGCGGCTGCCGGCGCGAGAACCGCTTGCCGAGCATCACGACCGTGCCCGCGTCCGCCGAGGACCGGATGTCGAAGACGTCCATGAGCCGGCGCGCTCCGACGATGCCGAGCCCCATGCCGGAGGGGGAGCGGTAGCTCCCTTCCATGACGGCGTCGAGGTCGGCCACGCCCGGCCCGGTATCGCTGATCCGGATCGAGAAGATCTGCGGCGCGGCGTCGTCCTCGACCCGGAACTCGACGCGTCCGCCGCCACCGTAATTGACGGCGTTGCGCGCGATTTCCGAGACCGCGGTGCCGATGCGGATCTGGTCCTGCTTGTCGAACCCGAGCAGCTCCGCGATCCGGCGCGCCCGCTGGCGGGCGACGACCACGTCGGCCTCGTCCCGCATCGCAACCGTGAGGATGGGCCAGGTCATCGCCCGCCCCCCCGGATGCGGATTCGAGGCCGGCCCGGGCCGGAAACCCCGCCGCGCTTCGCGGGCCGAGGCCTCGTCATGCCCGGCCTCCCGTCGCGACGAGCACGGTGACGTCGTCGCGTCCGCGGGTGAAATCCCGGTAGAGCACGCCGGCGACGAGGCTCGGATGCCGGACGGCGAGGCCCGGATAGCGGTCGAGCGCCCAATTGGTGCCGAGCCCGTCCGAGCAGAGGATCACGGTCGGGGGCCCCTCGAAGCCGTAGGTGAACGCCTGGATCCGCTTCACGGCATGGCCGGCGGTGCCGTTGTGGGACACCATCTTGCGCACGACGGACCCCGCGAGAAGCGTGCCGGCCACGTTGCCGATGCCGGCGAAATGCACGCAGGAGCGGCCGAGATCGACCCGCGCGACCGACACCGCCGCGCCCCTCGTGGCGCGCAGCGCCCCGTGGATCCGGTCGAGGATCTCGGCCGGGTCGCGTTCGTGGTGCTGGTCGAACACCGCGCCGGCCGCATGGGCGGCCTCCGCGGCGAGGGGACCATGGCCGAGCCCGTCCACCACCATCAGGGTCAGGCCGTCGGGATGCGGCCGCGCGCTCCAGGAATCGCCGCAGGCCTCCTCGCCGTGCTTCGGCAGGGACACGGCCCCGAAAGCCGGCCCGGCCGGCGGCGGGGCGGCGCCGCGGCGGCCGCGCTGGAGTCGCACGAGCGCCGCGGTGCCGAGGCCCGGCCGCGAGAAGATGTCGAGGAGTTGCGACTGCCGCGCCACCGCGCCGAGGCCCGTGCCCGCCGTGCCGGTGGTGGAATACCCGTCACGCAGGCAGGCATCGACGTCCGCCATGCCCGGGCCCTTGTCGAGGGCGAGGCACTCGATGCCGTCGCCGGACCCGTCCTCGAAGGCGCCGACCACCAGTTCGCCGCCGCCGCCGTGCTTGACGAGATTCGTGGCGAGTTCGGTCGCCACGATGGCGACGCGGCCGACCTCCTCCTCCGAGAAGCCCATCCGCTGCGCCTGGGTCGCCGCGCCGCGCCGGGCCTCGGCCACCTGGGACAGGTCCTGAACCGGGAGCGCCTGCATTACGCTACTTCCAACGCGTGATGCTGACGCGGGTGCCCTCGCCGACCTTCGAGTCGATCTCGAATTCGTTGGAGAGGCGCCGCGCGCCGCTCAGGCCCAGCCCCAATCCGTTGCCGGTCGTGAAACCGTCCTTGAGCGCGAGATCGATGTCCGCGATGCCGGGCCCCTCGTCCTCGAACGTCAGCTTCAGGCCCTTGCGCAGGCCGTTCTGGACGATCTGCAGCCGCGCCGTGCCCCCGCCGCCATAGTCGAGGGTGTTGCGCGCAAGCTCGCTCGCCGCGGTCACGATCTTGGTCTGGTCCACCAGGCTGAGGCCGATCTCGACCGCCCGCGTCCTGGCTTCCTGCCGGACCCGGACCACGTCGTCGGAAGTCCTGATCGGGAGGGTGTCATCCCTCAGCACGACCATCCCTGCCCTCCCCACGACGCGAAGCCCGGCGCCGGCCGGCAGCCGCGGTGCTAACCCTCGGCACGGTCATCCCCGCTCCCCGACCCGGTCTCGCCGCGCCGGCTGATCAGCGCCATGCCCCGGTCCACGTTGAGGGCGGTCCGGACGCCCGACAGCGACAGGCCGAGCTCCACGAGCGTGATCGCCACCGCGGGGCGCATCCCGACCACGACGGTGTCGGCGTCGAGCATGCGCGAGACCGCGGCGATGTTGTCGAGCATGCGGCCGATGAACGAATCGACGATCTCGAGCGCCGAGATGTCGATCAGGACGCCCCTGGCGTGGGTCGCGACGATGCGGGCGGTAAGGTCCTCCTCGAGCGCCATGGCGAGCCGGTCGTGCATGTCGACCTGGATCGTGACGAGGAGCGCGTCGCCCAGCTTCAGGATCGGGATGCGATCCATGTCCTCACGCCCTCGCGCCGGACCTGGCGGCCGCCACGGCCCGCCCGGTGCGCTGCAGGGCGAGGCTCAGGGCATCCGCCAGGGTGGCCTTCGAGGTCACGTTCAGCTCGACGCCGAGATGCACCATGGTCTGCGCGATCTGCGGCCGGATGCCGGAAATGATGCAGTCGGCGCCCATGAGCCGGGCCGCCGCCACGGTCTTGAGCAGGTGCTGGGCCACCAGGGTGTCGACGGTCGGCACGCCCGTGATGTCGATGATGGCGATCTCGGCGTTCTGGTCCACGATGGTCTGGAGCAGGTTTTCCATCACGACCTGCGTCCGGGCGCTGTCGAGGGTGCCGATGAGCGGCAGGGCGAGGATGCCCTCCCACAGCTTGACCACGGGGGTCGAGAGCTCGGCGATCTCCTGCTGCTGCCGGATGATCACCTCCTCGCGGCTGCGCTGGTAGGCCTCCATGACGTGGAGGCCGAACTGATCGAGGAGGAGCGTCAGGGCCCAGGCCTCGGTCGCGAAGGCGTCGGCGTCCTTCCGGTTTTCCTGCTGCAGCCGCTCGAACAGCGGCTGCTTCAGCGAGAACACGAACATGGCGGTCTCGCTCGAGCTGAAGCCCAGGGACGCCCGGGAGCGCGACAGGTCGGAGAGGAACTCCCGCACCGGCGCGAGGGCGGGCGCCTGCAGGCTCGAGACGTCGCCGGAGGCGACCGCCTGACGGAGGACGGAGAGGAACTCCCGGCATTGGGTGGACAGCTCGGCGTCGCGGATCCGGCCGCCGGTGCCGCCGGCGTCCTTCAGGAGCCGCAGCCATTCCGAAAGAATGTCCTGCTCGTGCGACTTGAGGATCGCAGAGATCGTGGATCCGGCTTTGCTCGCCATCGCGTGTGTGCCTCTGCCTGCTGTGGGATCGGCCGCAACGGGCCGCCGATCGAAGTCCTTCGCGTCCCGTCTTACCGGGTGTGGGGCCCCGCGCGCAATCTAGGGCAATTGTCCGGAACAGGTAAGGTTCCGCAGCATGCGACGACCCGGCGTAACGCCGGATGCGCGCCCGATGGGCCAAAGTCCCGGCTTGGAAGCGTCCCGGCGCGAGGTCCGGGCGCGGCGGACCGCTCCCGCGGCGGGTCAGCCATGCCGCACCGAGGGTTGCGGCGACCCCGGCAGGGTCCTTAGAACGCCACGCTTGCATCCCCGCCCCGAGGCAGGTCCATGGACACCTCCCCGCATTCCGGCGCGCCCGCGCGCACGCGCCTGCCTCGCTTTGCCGAGTTCGTCGCCCTCGTCGCTCTGATGATGGCGGTCACGGCGGTCGCGATCGACATCATGCTCCCCGCCTTCCCCGCCATCCAGGCCCATTACGGCGTGGCGGAGACGAACGAGCTGCAACTGCTCGTCTACGTCTACATGATCGGCTTCGCGCTGATGCAGCTCGTCTACGGTCCCGTCTCCGACATCGTCGGCCGGCGTCCGGCGCTGCTCGTCGGCATGGGGCTGTTCGCGGTCGGCTGCGTGCTCTCGCTCCTGGCGCCGAGCTTCTCGGTGCTGATGGTCGCCCGGCTGATCCAGGGCATGGGCGCCGCGGCGGGCCGGGTGCTCGCCATCGCGATCGTGCGCGACTGCTTCGCGGGCCGCGAGATGGCGCGTGTGATGTCGATCACCTTCGCGGTGTTCATCATCGTGCCGGTCTTCGCGCCCGCGATGGGCAGCCTCCTGCTCCTGTTCGGGAGCTGGCACCTCGTGTTCGCGACCATGCTGATCTCGGCCGTGATCCTGGTGGCGTGGTTCTGGCTGCGGATGCCCGAGACGCTGCACCCCGAGTACCGCTTTCCCTTCTCGGCCGCGCGCATCGCGGAAGGGGTGCGCCTCACGCTCGCTTCGCGGGCCGCCATGGGCTACTCGACGGGCGTCGCGGCCCTGTTCGGCGCGATCATCGGCTATGTGGGCTCGTCGCAGCAGATCTTCGAGACGGAGGTGTACGCGCTGGGGCCCCTGTTCCCCGTCGCCTTCGGGATCATCGCGGGCGTCATGGGCGTGGCCTCGGTCGTCAACGCAGCCCTCGTGCGGCGCCTCGGCATGCGTCGCCTGTCGCACGCCTCGACCCTCGGCTTCGTGGCCGTCGGTGCGCTGCAATGGGCCGCGGCCGCCTTCTACGACGGGCGCCCGCCGCTCGCCGTGTTCGGCCTCGGCCTCGCCGCGAGTCACTTCCTGGCCGCGATCGCGATGTCGAACTTCAACGCCATGGCGATGGAGCCGCTCGGTGCGGTCGCGGGCACGGCCTCGTCGGTGCTCGGGTTCTACACCACGCTCGCGGGCGCCCTGCTCGGGCTCCTGATCGGGCAGGCCTTCGACGCCACCGTGCTGCCCCTGACGTTCGGCTATTTCGCCCTCGGCGCCGTCTGCCTCGTCGCCGTCCTGTGGGCGGAAGGGGGCGTGCTGTTCCGGCCGCACAATCCCGATCCCGCCCGCTGAGGACCGCCGCTTCAGGGCTGCTTCGCCTGGAAGGCCGGACCAAACGGGACACGGCCGCGGTCCGGCTCAGGGCTGCTTCGCCTGGAAGGCCGGATCGATCGGGACCTGGAGCGCGAAGGCGAGCTTGTTGGTCTCGTTCGCCATCCCGATCACGCCGAGGAGTTCGCCCCACTGGGCCTCCGTCATCCCGGCCTTGCGGGCGGCCGCGCCGTGGGAGGCGATGCAGTAGCCGCAGCCGTTGGTGACGCTGACCGCGAGGTAGACCATCTCCTTCACGAGCGGATCGAGCGCGCCCGGCCCCATCACCTCCTTGAGGCTGTCCCAGGTCCGGCGCAGGGTCGGCGGGTGGACGGCCAACGCCTTCCAGAAATTGTTCACGTCCGGCACGCCGCGCGCCCGCTTGATCTCGTCGTAGACCGCGCGGACCTCGGGCGCGGCGTCATCGTACTGAATCAGGTTCTGCATCATGGATCTCTTCCTCGGGCCGGCAGAGTGTCAGGGCTTCGTGCCGTGCGCCACTCCACGGACGCCGCCCCGCCGCGACGCCCGTGTGCGCGACAGCACAGGCCCGCACGGGACCGGCCGGATAACACCGGACCGGGTTCGAGTCTGGAGCGGGCGATGGACGAGGAGGTTCGGCACGAGCGTGCCGACGGGAGAATCGAGGACAGGTCCGAGGCGCGGACGGCGCGCCTGCTCGTGCTCGCCGTCGTGGTCGCGCTCGTGTGGATCGTCGTCGCGGGCCTGTGGAGCGCCCGGTTCGTCGGCCTGATCTGAACCCGGCGTGCCGACCGCGCCGCGCTCCGCCCGTCAGGCCGGGCGGAAGCTCTTCGCGAGCGCATCGGCGTGGCGGGCGAGGAGGCCGAGATCGGTGCCGACCGCCACGAAGCCGTAGCCCCATTCGATGTAGCGGCGGGCGTCGTCCTCCCGCGGAGCCAGGATGCCGGCCGGCTTGCCCACCGCCTTCAGCCGGTCGACGGCGCCCTTCATGGCCGCCTGGACGTCCGGGTGCGACGGGTTGCCGATCTGGCCCATGGAGGCCGAGAGGTCGGCCGGGCCGATGAAGACGCCGTCGACGCCGTCGACGGCCGCGATCTCCTCCAGGACCTCGAGCGCCGCCCCGGTCTCGATCTGGACCAGGAGCCCGATCTCGTCGTCGGCCCGCTTGAGATAGTCCGTGACGCGGCCATAGCGGCTGCCCCGCCCCATGCTCGTGACGCCGCGGATGCCGGCCGGCGGATAGCGGCAGGCCGCGACCGCGCGGCGGGCTTCCTCCGCGTTCTGCACGAAGGGCACGAGGAGCGTGGTGGCGCCGATGTCGAGATAGCGCTTGATCAGGACGGGGTCGTTCCAGGCCGGGCGCACGATCGGGGTCGCGGTGCCGCGGCCGCAGGCCTGGAGCTGGGACAGGACGTCCGGGACCTCGTTCGGCGAATGCTCGGTGTCGATGAGGATCCAGTCGAAGCCGCTGTCGGCGATCACCTCGGCCGCGACGTTGCTGCACAGGCTGCTCCAGAGCCCGATCTGGAGCCGGCCCGCCTTGAGGGCCGCCTTGAACGCATTCTGCTGGAGTTCCATTCCGCCCGCCTCGCCATGCCGGTCCGGAAGCCCCGATGCCGCCGGACCCTGCCTCGCTTAATGCAGGCGCGGCCCCGGAGTAAAGCGGGCCGCGAGGCCCGCCGCCTCAGCGCAAGCCCGCTCTGAGCCTCCTGCCGCGAAAGCCCGCCGCTTCAGCGCAGGCCTGCGTTGAGCTTCTCCAGAGCGGCACTGCCGGGGCACAGCTCCGCATCGCTCAAGCCGTTGAGCGGAACATGCACGGTGCCGAGCCGGTCGTGCAGGTCCTCGCCGTCCGGGTTGACGTAGAGGAGCCCCGTGACGATCTCGCCGGCGGCCTGCCGCTCCTGCAGGTAGGTCATCGCCGCGAGCTTATTCGTCGGATCGTAGCCGGAATCGAGCTTGCGCAGCTTGAGGAGCGAGCCGTCGTGCTGGGTCACGATCTCGACGGTGCCGGGCGCGTAATCGGCCGTGATCTCGTCGCGGCTCTCGATCACGTCGAGGGCGTTCACGGCCTCGTTGTGGGCGCGCACGTAATCGTAGCTCTTGGTCGAATCGGGGTGGTTGTTGAAGGCCACGCAGGGGCTGATGCAGTCGATGAAGGCGGCGCCCCTGTGCTCGATCGCGCCCTTGATGAGGGGCACGAGCTGCGTCTTGTCGCCCGAGAAGCTGCGACCGACGTAAGTGGCGCCGAGCAGCATCGCCATGCTGACGAGGTCGATCGGCGAGTCCTGGTTGCCGACGCCCTTCTTGGATTTGGAGCCCTTGTCGGCGGTGGCCGAGAACTGGCCCTTGGTGAGGCCGTACACGCCGTTGTTCTCGACGATGTAGGTCATGTTGACCCCGCGCCGGATGCAATGGGCGAACTGGCCGAGGCCGATCGAGGCCGAGTCGCCGTCGCCCGAGACGCCGAGATAGATCAGCTCGCGGTTCGCGAGCGCCGCGCCCGTCAGCACGGAGGGCATGCGCCCGTGCACCGAGTTGAAGCCGTGGCTCGCGCCCAGGAAATAGGTCGGCGTCTTCGAGGAGCAGCCGATGCCGGAGAGCTTCGCGACCCGATGGGGCGGGATCGAGAGCTCGAAGCAGGCCTGGATGATCGCCGCCGAGATCGAATCGTGGCCGCATCCGGCGCAGAGCGTCGAGATCGCGCCCTCGTAGTCGCGCCGGGTGTAACCGAGCGCGTTCTCGGGCAGCTTCGGGTGGTGGAGCTTGGGCTTGGCCAGATAGGTCATTCTGCAGCCTCTCTGCTGGGCTTGCCCGTGAGGACGGCCCATCTCCGGGCGACCTCGTCGACGATGAAGCGGGCGGTGACCGGCGTGCCGTCGTAATGCAGCACCGAGATCACCCGGGCCGGGTCGAGCGCGCCTTCGTTGATGAGGAGCGTGCGCAACTGCCCGTCCCGGTTCTGCTCGATGAGGAAGACCTGGTCGTGATCGAGCACGAAGTCGATCACCTCCTCGGAGAACGGGAAGGCACGGATGCGCATCAGGTCGAGGTCGATCCCTTGCGCCTCGAGCACCGTGATGGCCTCGTTCATGGCCGGCGAGGTCGAGCCGAAATAGAGCGCGCCGAAGCGGGTCGGACGCGCCGCGTCGCGCCGCACCGGCTTCGGCACGATGCTCTTGGCGGTCTCGAACTTGCGCAGGAGGCGCTGCATGTTGTCGACGTAGGCGGGCCCTTCCTCGGTGTAGCGCGCGTAGCGGTCGCGCGAGGTGCCGCGGGTGAAGAACGAGCCCTTGGTGGGGTGCGTGCCGGGATAGGTCCGGAACGGGATGCCGTCGCCGTCGACGTCCAGGTAGCGGCCGAAGTCGCGGCCCGCTTCGAGTTCCTCCGCGGTCATGACCTTGCCGCGGTCGAGCCGGCGGGTGTCGTCCCAGGAGAGCGGCTCGCACAGCCACTCGTTCATGCCGATGTCGAGGTCGAGCATGACGAAGACCGGGGTCTGGAGCCGGTCGGCAAGGTCGAAGGCGGTCGCGCCGAACTCGAAGCACTCGCGCGGGTCTTCCGGCAGGAGCAGCACGTGCTTGGTGTCGCCGTGCGAGGCGTAGGCCGAGATCAGGAGGTCCGATTGCTGCGTGCGGGTCGGCATGCCGGTCGACGGCCCGCCGCGCTGCACGTCGAAGATCACGGCCGGGACTTCGGCGAAGTACGCGAGCCCGATGAACTCCTGCATCAGCGAGATGCCGGGACCCGAGGTCGCCGTGAAGGCGCGCGCCCCGTTCCAGGCGGCGCCGATCACCATGCCGATGGAGGAGAGCTCGTCCTCGGCCTGCACGATGGCGTAGCGGCCCTCGCCCGTCTCCGGGTCGGTGCGCAGGCGCCGGCAATGCTTGGCGAAGGCCTCCGCGAGCGAGGTCGAGGGCGTGATCGGGTACCAGGCCGCAACCGTGGCGCCGCCGTAGACGGCGCCGAGCGCCGCCGCGTCGTTGCCCTCGAGGAAGATGCGGTCGCCGACCGCATCGGCCCGGCGGACCTTGAGCCCGATCGCATCCTTGAGATGCGTCTCGGCGTAGTCGCGGCCCATGTGCAGGGCCTCGTAGTTCGGCGGGATCAGCTTGTCCTTGCCGCGGAACTGCTCGGCGATGAGCTTCTCGACCTCACCGATGTCGATGCCGAGGAGCGCGGCGAGCGCGCCCACGTAGATGATGTTCTTGAAGAGCTGGCGCTGGCGCGGGTCCGAATAGCGCTCGTTGCAGATCGCGGTCAGCGGCATGCCGACCACGTTGATGTCGCTCCGGAACTTGGAGGGCGGCATCGGCCGGGTGGAATCGTAGAAGAGATAGCCGCCGGGCTCGATCTCGCGGACGTCCTTGTCCCAGGTCTGCGGGTTCATGGCGACCATGAGGTCGACGCCGCCGCGCCGCCCGAGATGGCCGGCTTCCGTGACCCGGACCTCGTACCAGGTCGGCAGGCCCTGGATGTTCGAGGGGAAGATGTTGCGGGACGCGATCGGCACGCCCATGCGCAGGAACGAACGGGCGAAGAGGCGGTTGGCGCTGGCCGACCCGGACCCGTTGACGTTGGCGAACTTGATGACGAAGTCGTTGGTCGCTTCGAGACGGCTTGCCGGCATCGGCTCATCCATTCCGTTGAAGGCGTATCCTCCCGCCCCTCAGGGGAGGGAGAGGAGCCGGATTGTCAGACGCGGGCATGGCAGGACTTGGTCCCGTAGGCATGCGCGGTGTCGAGCAGGAACTTCTGCATGTCCCAGGCACCCGTGGGGCAGCGCTCGGCGCACAGCCCGCAATGGAGGCAGACGTCCTCGTCCTTCACCATCACGCGGCCGGTCTTGAGCACGTCCGAGACGTAGAGCTCCTGCGTGAGGTTGACGGCCGGCGCCGTGAGGCGGGGTCGCAGGTCCTCCTCGGGCCCGTTCGCCGTGAAGGTGATGCAGTCCGTCGGGCAGATGTCGGCGCAGGCGTCGCATTCGATGCAGAGATTGCGGCTGAACACCGTCTCGACGTCGCAGTTGAGGCAGCGCTGCGTCTCCGCGAAGGCAAGCTGGCGGTCGAAGCCGAGCTCCACCTCGGCCTTGATGTCGCGCAGCGCGATCGCCTGGTCGCGCATCGGCACCTTGTAGCGCAGGTCGAGGGAGACCTCGTTGTCGTAGGACCACTCGTGGATGCCCATCTTCTGGGACACGAGGTTGACCATCGGGGGCGGCCGGTCGTCGAGGCGCTCGCCGCGGCAGAAGCGGTCGATCGAGATCGCGGCCTCGTGGCCGTGGGCGACCGCCCAGATGATGTTCTTCGGCCCGAAGGCGGCGTCGCCGCCGAAGAACACCTTCGGGAGCGTCGACTGGTGGGTCTTCGGGTCCACCTTGGGCAGGCCCCAGCGGTCGAACTCGAGGCCGAGGTCGCGCTCGATCCAGGGGAAGGCGTTCTCCTGGCCGATGGCGACGAGAACGTCGTCGCATTCGATGTGGACGTCCGGCTCGCCGGTGGGGAGAAGCTGGCGGCGGCCGTTGCCGTCGACCTGGGGCGCGACCTTCTCGAACACGACGCCCGTCAGCTTGCCGCCCGAATGGGTGAATTCCTTCGGGACGAGGTAGTTGAGGATCGGGATGCCCTCGTGCATCGCATCCTCCTTCTCCCAAGGAGACGCCTTCATCTCCTCGAAGCCGGAGCGGACCACGACCTTGACTTCCTCGCCCCCGAGGCGGCGGGCGGTGCGGCAGCAATCCATGGCGGTGTTGCCGCCGCCGAGCACCACGACCCGGCGGCCGACCTTCTCGATATGGCCGAAGGAGACGTTGGAGAGCCAGTCGATGCCGATATGGATGCCGGCGGCCGCTTCCCTGCGGCCCGGGATGTCGAGATCGCGCCCGCGCGGGGCGCCCGTTCCGACGAAGACCGCGTCGAACTCCTCGGCCAGCACGCTCTTCAGGCTGTCGACCCGCTCGCCGTAGCGGGTCTCGATGTTGCCCATGCCGACGATGTAGCCGACCTCCTCGTCGATGACCTCCTCGGGCAGGCGGAAGCGCGGGATCTGGCTGCGGATCATGCCGCCGCCCCGCCGCTCGCGATCGAACACCACGATCTCGTAGCCGAGCGGTGCCAGGTCGCGGGCGACCGTGAGGGAGGCCGGGCCGGCCCCGATGAGCGCGACCCGCTTGCCGTTCTTGTCGAGCGATGCCCGGGGCAGGAAGGGCGTGACGTCGTCCTTGTTGTCGGCCGCGACCCGCTTGAGCCGGCAGATCGCCACCGGCTCGACCTCGACCCGGCCCCGGCGGCAGGCCGGTTCGCAGGGCCGGTCGCAGGTGCGGCCCAGGATCCCCGGGAACACGTTCGAGCGCCAGTTGACCAGATAGGCGTCGGTGTAGCGGCCCGCCGCGATGAGGCGGATGTACTCGGGAACCGGCGTATGGGCCGGGCAGGCCCACTGGCAATCGACGACCTTGTGGAAGTAATCGGGATTGCGGATGTCGGTCGGCGGAAGGCCCCGGGCGGCCGGCCCTCCCCCCTCCACTCTCTGATCCTGCTGGGCGGTGACGTCGGTCGGCGGAAGGCCTGGGGCAGCCGGCGGACCTTCCGCGAGGACGAGCGCCTCGGGGGTCCCCTGTTCGCGTCGCATCGTTGTTTCAGCCTCTCTTCGGGCTTTAGGGCGTTTCCGAATCTATCGTGGCGGAGATTAGCGACGAAATAAAGAGCCTTGCCGACGCAGGCCCACGACCGGAAAATTGCTCTTCGGGCCCGATGCCGGGCGCCCCGGCGTCTCCGGGGGCGACGCCCGGACAGGGGCGTCGCCCCCGCCCCTGCAACGGACACTTGTGGAAACGGCCGCCTCCAGGGGCTTGGCAGCCCCGCCATAACCGTCATGATGCCGAATCTTTGATCAGGAGGAGGACAACGGAATGTTCAGGTCACAGGTGCTCGCGACCACGTTCGCGGTCGGGGCCGCGCTGTTCGCCGGCAGCGCCGCCCAGGCGCAGCAGAAATTCGTCACCATCGGGACCGGCGGCGTCACCGGCGTCTATTACGCGGTCGGCGGCGCCATCTGCCGCCTCGTCAACAAGGACCGCAAGACCCACGGCCTGCGCTGCTCGGTCGAGTCCACCGGCGCGTCCGTCTTCAACGTCAACGCCATCAAGGCGGGCGAGCTCGACTTCGGCATGGCCCAGTCGGACGTCCAGTACAACGCCATGAAGGGCGAGGCCGGGTTCAAGGAAGGCGGCGCGCACGGGGATCTCCGGGCCGTGTTCGCTGTGCATCCCGAGCCCTTCACGCTGCTGGCCCGCAAGGAGGCCAACATCACGAAGTTCGAGGACCTGAAGGGCAAGCGGGTGAACGTCGGCAATCCGGGCTCCGGAACCCGCGCCGCCATGGAGGAGCTCCTCGGCGCCATGGGCTGGAAGCTCGGCGACTTCTCGCTCGCGTCCGAGCTCAAGGCCGACGAGCACGGCCCGGCGCTCTGCGACAACAAGATCGACGCCTTCTTCTACGGCGTCGGCCATCCCTCGGCCAACATCCAGGATCCGACCACGACCTGCGGGGCCAAGCTCGTCCCGGTCACGGGCGCGGCGGTCGACAAGCTCGTCTCCGAGAAGCCCTACTACGCCAAGGCGACGATCCCGGGGAAGATGTACGCCAACAACGAGCAGCCGACCGAGACCTACGGCGTGCTCGCCACCATGGTGAGCTCCGCCAAGGTGCCGGACGAGACGGTCTACCAGGTCGTCAAGGCGGTGTTCGAGAACTTCAACGAGTTCAAGTCCCTGCACCCGGCCTTCGCGAACCTCGACCCCGCCAAGATGGTCAAGGACGGCAACTCCGCCCCGATGCATCCCGGCGCGGCGAAGTACTACAAGGAAAAGGGCTGGATCCAGTAGCCCGCTCGGCGGCGGGGCGGCTCACGGGCCGCCCCGTTTCGGTTCGATGGCGGGGCCTCCACGCCTACGGCGAAAGGCGGGCTGACCATCGGGTCCTGGGATCTCCCTCCCCTCAGGGGAGGGTGGCGCCCGCAGGGCGACGGGTGGGGTGTTGCGCGAAGCGCATCCGGCTCGGTCGTGGCAGGAAGCTCGCCTTCGGCGACCACCCCACCCCGCGCGGCTTGCGCCGCGTCGCCCTCCCCTGAGGGGAGGGAGGAGATCGGGGCGGCGTCGGGGTCGAGCGAGTGGACGAAGAGCGACAACGAGACAATCCGGGTGGGGAGAATGCCATGACCACGAACCACGGCACGCCTGCGGACCGTTCCGCCATGGCCCCCACCGCCATCCCGGAGCAGCCCAAGGCCGCCAACCTGGCGCCGTCCGCCGAGCTCGAGCAGCTCGTCGCCGAGGCCGATACCGGGGGCCGCAAGCCGACGGGCGGGGTCGCGACCGCGATCGCGGCGGTCGCGATCGCCTGGTCCCTCTTCCAGCTCTGGTACGCCTCTCCCCTGCCCTTCCTGTTCGGGATCTTCATCCTGAACGACACCGAGGCGCGGGCGATCCATCTCGCCTTCGGGATGTTCCTGGCCTTCATGGCCTACCCGGCCTTCAAGCGCTCGCCGCGCTCCTACGTGCCGGCCGCGGACTGGGTGCTCGCGGTGCTCGGCGCGTTCGCGGGCGCCTACCTCTTCCTGTTCTACCGCGAGCTCGCCCAGAGGCCCGGCCAGCCCACCACCCTCGACCTCGTGACCGCGGGCGCCGGCATCCTGCTCCTCCTGGAGGCCACGCGTCGCTCGCTCGGCCTGCCCATGGTGATCGTGGCCGGCGTCTTCATCGCCTACACCTTCCTGGGGCCCTCCATGCCCGACGTGCTGCAGCACAAGGGCGCCTCGATGGCGAAGTTCCTGCAGCACCAGTGGCTCACCACCGAGGGCGTGTTCGGCATCGCGCTCGGCGTCTCGACGAGCTTCGTGTTCCTGTTCGTCCTGTTCGGCACGCTCCTCGACAAGGCGGGCGCCGGCAACTGGATGATGCAGATCTCGATCGCGCTCCTCGGCCACCTCCGCGGCGGCCCCGCCAAGGTCGCGGTGGTGTCCTCGGCCCTCAACGGCGTGGTCTCGGGCTCATCCGTCTCGAACGTGGTCTCGGGCGGCATCTTCACGATCCCGCTCATGAAGCGCACGGGCCTGTCGGGCGTGAAGGCCGGCGCCATCGAGGCCGCGTCCTCGATCAACGGCCAGATCATGCCGCCCGTCATGGGCGCGGCCGCCTTCCTGATGGTCGAGTATGTGGGCATCCCCTATGCCGACATCGTCAAGCACGCCTTCCTGCCGGCAGTCGCGTCCTATGTGGCGCTCCTCTACATCGTCCATCTCGAAGCCCTGAAGATCGACGCGCAGCCGATCCCGCGCGAGGCCATGCCGCTCCGTCAGCGGGCGCTGCGCACGGGCCTCGGACTCACGGGCTCCGTCGTGGTGCTGTGCCTGCTCTACTACGGCGTGAAGGGCGTGCAGGCCGCGTTCGGCGCGTCCGCCTCGTGGGTCCTCCTCCTCGGCGGCGCGGCCATCTATGTCGCCTCCGTGGCCTACGCGGCCCGCCATCCCGACCTCGCGCTCGACGATCCGGACGCGCCGATCATCCAGCTCCCCCGGGCCTGGGACGTCACCCGCACGGGCCTCGACTTCCTCATCCCGATCGTGGTGCTGCTCTGGTGCCTGATGGTCGAGGAGATGTCGCCCGGCCTCTCGGCGTTCTGGGCGACGGTGTCGATCATCGCGATCCTGGCGACCCGCCGGCCGCTGCTGGCCCTGTTCCGCCGCGGCAACGCGGGCGCGGAGGCGCGCGGCGCGCTCGGTGATCTCACCGAGGGCTTCGCGCTCGGGGCCCGCAACATGATCGGCATCGCGATCGCGACCGCGACGGCCGGCATCGTGGTCGGCACGGTGACGCTCACGGGCCTCGGCCTGATGATGACCGAGTTCGTGGAGTTCGTCTCCGGCGGCAACGTGATCATCATGCTGGTTCTGATCGGCGTCATCAGCCTGATCCTCGGCATGGGGATCCCGACGACGGCCAACTACATCCTGGTCGCGACCCTGATGGCGCCCGTGGTCGTGGAGCTCGGCGCCCAGGCCGGGCTCGCGATCCCGCTCATCGCGGTCCACCTCTTCGTGTTCTATTTCGGCATCATGGCGGACATCACCCCGCCCGTGGGGCTCGCGGCCTTCGCGGCGGCGGCGATCTCGCGCGAGGACCCGATCGCGACCGGATTCCAGGGCGCCCTCTACTCCTTGCGCACCGCGATCCTGCCCTTCGTGTTCATCTTCAACCCGCAGATGCTGCTCATCGGCGTCGAGACCTGGTTCGACCTCGTCGTGGTCGTGATCGTCTCCATGGCCGCGGTGCTGCTGTTCTCCGCCGCCACCATGGGGTGGTTCGCGGCCCGCAGCCGGCTGTGGGAGAGCGCGGCGCTGCTGGCGATCTGCTTTGCGCTGTTCCGCCCCGACTTCTTCCTCAACCTCGTCTCGCCGCCCTACCAGGAGCTTCCGGCGCGCGAGTTCCTCGTCCAGGTCCAGCAGGCCCCGGAGGACCGCCGCATCGCCTTCGTGGTCGAGGGCACCAGCATCGAGGGCGAGGACGTGCGCAAGACCGTCAGCCTGCCCCTCGGCCCGCCGAGGGCGACGCCGCAGGAGCGCCTGCGCGAGGTCGGGCTCACGGTCGCCGGGGCGGGCGACCAGATCCGCATCACGAATGTGGGCTTCGGCTCCTATGCCAAGCGCACCGGGCTCGAAGCAGGCTACGCCGTCACCACCGTGCTGGTGCCGGCCCCGGGCCGCCCGTCGCCGCTTCTCGTCTACGGTCCCGCCCTGGCGCTCGCCGGCCTGCTCTGGTGGCTCCAGCGCAGGAGGGCCCGCACCGGCGCCAGCTTCGTCGCCGCCCCCGTCCGGGCTCCCGCGTCGCGCACCGCCTGACCGCGCCCGTCCGGGCGGCGGAAGGCCGCATTCCTGGTCGCGCCGCCCCGGCGACCCCATTTTGCATGGGGCGCCGCCCGGCGCTACGAGGCGCGGCACAAGCGGCTTTCGGGGATATCCCCGGGGGCCCCCGCGCCGCAGGAGTTGTTCGTGCCGTCACCCGTCCCGGAGCCCGCCGCAGCGCCGGAGCCCGCCGAGCTCCGCCTCCTCGTCGACGCCGTCACCGATTTCGCCATCATCATGCTCGACCGGGACGGCCGGATCACGAGCTGGAACGCCGGCGCCGAGCGCATCACCGGCTGGAGCGCGGACGAGATCGCCGGCCGGCACTTCTCGGTGTTCTACCCCGAAGACGGGGTCATGGCCGGCAAGCCGGAGCGGGAGCTCGAACTCGTCCGCGAGACCGGCCGCTACGAGGAGCAGGGGCTTCGCCTGCGGCGGGACGGCTCCGCCTTCATGGCCCACGTCACCATGACGCCGCTCAAGGACGCGGCCGGTGCGCTCAAGGGCTATGCCAAGGTTACCCGCGACATCACCGAGCGGGTCGCCGCCGACGAGGCCCTGCGGGCGAGCGAGGCGCATCTGCGCTCGATCCTCGAGACGGTGCCGGACGCTATGATCGTCATCGACGAGGCGGCCCGGATCCAGTCCTTCAGCGCGACCGCGGAGCGGCTCTTCGGCTACACGGGCGAGGAGGTGCTGGGCCACAACATCAGCATCCTGATGCCCGAACCCTACCGCTCGCAGCACGACCATTACATGACCCGCTACCTCACGACCGGCGAGCGGCGCATTATCGGCATCGGCCGCGTGGTCGTGGGCCAGCGCAAGGACGAATCCACCTTCCCGATGGAACTCGCGGTCGGCGAGATGCGCTCCAACGACCGGCGCTACTTCACGGGCTTCGTGCGCGACCTCACGGAGCGGCAGAAGACCGAGACGCGGCTGCAGGAGCTGCAATCCGAGCTCGTGCACATGTCGCGCTTCACGGCGCTCGGCGAGATGGCTTCGACGCTGGCGCACGAGATCAACCAGCCCCTGACCGCGATCGCCAACTACCTCAAGGGGTGCCGGCGCATCCTGGAGCGCCTCGAGGGCGAGCAGGTCCCGATGCTGCGCGAGGCCGTCAACCAGGCGGCCGAGCAGGCGCTGCGCGCCGGCCAGGTGATCCGGCACCTGCGCGAGTTCGTCTCGCGGGGCGAGAGCGAGCGCCATATCGAGAGTCTCCCCAAGCTCGTCCAGGAGGCGAGCGCGCTGGCGCTCGTCGGCGCCAAGGAAAAGGGCGTGCGCGTCTCGTTCAGGTTCGATCCCGACGCGCCCCTCGTGCTCGCCGACCGGATCCAGATCCAGCAGGTGCTCCTCAACCTCATCCGCAACGCCATCGAGGCCATGCAGGAGGTGGAGCGCCGGGAGCTCGTCGTCGCTACGAGGGCTTTGCCCGAGGACGAGCAGGTCGAGGTCAGGGTGGAGGATACCGGGCCGGGCCTCGCCCCCGAGGTGGCGGCCCAGCTCTTCCAGCCCTTCGTGACCACCAAGAAGCACGGCATGGGCGTCGGGCTCTCGATCTGCCGCACCATCGTCGAGTCGCACGGCGGGCGCATCGCGGCCGAGGCGCGGCCCGGAGGCGGGACGGTGTTCCGGTTCACCCTCAGGGCGATCGGCCGGGAGGAGCTCGCCCATGCGGAGTGAGGCGCACGGGTCGCGGTCTCCCGGGAAACGGCCGGGCGCGGCCAAGCATGGCACGGCACGGAAGGAGCGGACGAATGGCGGGTGATGCGGTCGTTCATGTGGTGGACGACGACGTGGCGGTGCGGCAGTCGCTGTCCTTCCTGCTCGCCTCTGACGGCCTGCCGGTGCGCCTGCACGAATCGGCGGTGGCGTTCCTGGAGGCCGTGAAGGACGCGGTCGCGGGCTGCATCGTCACCGACGTGCGCATGCCGGGGATCGACGGGATCGAGTTCCTGCGCCGCCTGCGCGGGCGCGGCATCACCCTGCCCGTGATCGTCATGACGGGCCATGCCGACGTGCCGCTCGCGGTCGAGGCCATGAAGCAGGGCGCCATCGACTTCATCGAGAAGCCCTTCGACGACGACCTCTTCCTCGCCGCCGTGCGGACTGCCCTGCAGCGGCACGAGCAGAGCGCCCGCCATGAGGGCCAGAAGGCCGAGGTTCTGGCCCGGTTCGAGGCCCTGTCCGAGCGCGAGCGGCAGGTCCTCGACGGGCTCGTGGCCGGCAAGGCCAACAAGGTGATCGCCTACGACCTCGGCATCAGTCCGCGCACGGTCGAGATCTACCGCGCCAACGTGATGACCAAGATGCAGGCCGGCAGCCTCTCCGAGCTCGTCCGCATGGCCCTCATCGCCGGGGCCACAGGCGGAGGCGATCCGGCGGCCGTCTGAGGCCCGCCGGCGGGGGCGCCGCGGGCCGCCCCCTTAAGGGTTTTCCCGGACTCGAGAACCGAGGTGGGGTTGAGCCATATCAACCCGGGGGCTTGCCGGGACCGGTATGCCTCGTCGCATGATCCCTCCAGGCCCGAAGGACCTGCCCATGCCGGCTGCACCGGGACCGGTCATCGTCGTCGACGACGACGCCGCGGTCCGCGATTCGCTCAAGTTCGCCCTCGAGCTCGAGGGCATGAGCGTGCGCGTCTACGAAGGCGGTGCCGCGCTCCTCGCCGATGCCGGCGGCCTCGCCCGCGGCTGCCTCGTGGTCGATTACTCCATGCCGGCCATGGACGGGCTCGAACTCGTCGACCGCCTCCGCGGGCGGAGAATCGGCCTCCCCGCCATCCTGATCACCGGAAAGGCCAACGACGACCTGCGCGACCGCGCCGCCCGCGCGGGCATCCGCCTCGTGCTGGAGAAGCCTCTGGCGGACGGCGCCCTCGTGGAGGGAATCCGCAGCGCCCTGTCGACGCTGCCGCCGGCTTGACCCATCCTCAGGAACCGGCCAGCGCCGCCATCCGCGAGCGAACCGCCTGCTGGGCCACCGTTTTCTCGAACAGCAGCACCCCTGGGGCCTGCGGATCGTAGCGGGCGGCGAAGCCGGCCTTGCGGGCGAGGCGCTGCATGGCGCGGTTGTCGAGCAGGGTCCCGCCGTGAAGGCGCCGGACGCCCGCCGCCGCGGCCTGGCGCTCCAGCCGTTCGAGCAGGAGCCGCCCGATCCCCTTGCCCTGCCAGCCGTCCGCCACCGCGACCGCGAACTCCGCGCCCTCGCCGTCCTCGTCCATCACGTACCGCCCCTCGCCGACGATGACCTCGCCCGCGTCGGTGAAGACCTCGGCCACGAGCGCGAGGTGCTGCCGGTAATCCACCTGCGTGAAGCGCCGCAGCAGGTCGGCCGGCAATTCCCGGAGCGTGCGGAAGAAGCGGTTGCGCCGCGACCCGTCCGAGAGGGTCTGGACGAAGGTCTGCATGATCTCCGCGTCCTGGGGCAGGATCGGACGCAGGGTGATGCGCTCGCCGTCGCGCAGGCGCACGACGTCGATGAGTTCGGCGGGGTAGCGGTGGATCTCGTAGGTCATGACGGGAGAACAGCTCGGCCCGGCGGCCGGACGTCCGGAGCCGGGCGCGCGCGGTGGGTCGGGGTGGTCACGGCATCACGGGAACGGGCGCCGCGCGGCGGCGCGGTCAGCCACGAGCGCGTCGATCTCCGCCCGGGCGATGCCGAGGTCCTGGAGCGTGCGGTCGTCGAGCCCATGAAGGGCGGCCTCCGCCCGCCTGCGTGCCCGCCAGGACGCGATGGCCTTCAAGGTCAGATCCGGCCAGGACGGCCGGCTCACGGGTCGCGCAGGGAGGACGAGGGGAACCGAAGGCATGGGCGCCATCTCCTCGAGGGCGGGGGCTGGGCTGTCTCTCGCGATGTTGAGAGATCCTCAAGAGGCCGCGACGGGCACAGCGAAAACTACCTTGCGGAGCGCGGCGTTACGAACGATCTTATCTCGCCCGATGCATGAGAAAACCTAAAGCGTCATGGCCCGTCCGCTGCCGCCCCTCAACGCGTTGCGCGCCTTCGAGGCGACGGCGCGGCGCCTGAGCTTCACGGAAGCCGCGCGAGAGCTCCACGTCACGCCCGCGGCGCTGAGCCACCAGATCCGCGGCCTTGAGGAGCGCTTGGGGCTTGCCCTCTTCCACCGTCACACGCGGGCGATCGAGCTCACCGAGGAGGGGCGGCTGATCTATCCCGGGATCCATGCCGCCTTCGAGGGTCTCCGCGAGACGATCCAGCGCCTCGACCGGGTCGCGCAGTCGAACGTGCTCGTGGTGAGCGCCACGCCGGGCTTCACAGTGAAGTGGCTCGTGCCGCGGCTCTACCGCTTCCTGGAGGCCCATCCCGAGATCGACGTGCGCATCGCCGCCTCGATGCAGAAGGCGACCTTCGAGGGCGACGGGATCGACGTGGCGATCCGCTTCATCCTCGGCACCCTGCCCGACCACCATGCCGAGAAGCTCGCCGACGACACGGTGCTGCCCCTGTGCAGCCCGCGCCTGCTTGACGGCGAACGCTCCCTGCGCGAGCCCCGCGACCTCGCCCGCCACACCTTGATCCACATCGACCTTCCCTCGCCTTTTCCGCCGATGCCGACCTGGGAGGACTGGCTCGCGGAGGTCGGGGTCGAGGGCGTCGACGCCCTGCGCGGCCCGCGCTTCAACACGGTCGACCATGCCATCGATGCGGCGGTCGAGGGCGTCGGGGTGGCGCTCGCCCAGAAGATCATCGCGCTCGGCGACCTCCAGGCCGGCCGGCTCGTGGTGCCGTTCGGGCCGGAGCTGCCGATCCGGGCGCGGGGCTACCATTTCGTCTGCCCGCGCGGGCGCATGGCGCAGCCGAAGGTGCGCGCCTTCCGGGACTGGCTCTTCGCCGAGATCGCGAAGGCGGCCGCCGATCTGGGCCAGGACTTCCTGGCGGACCGGACGCGCTGACCGGCCGGACCGGGAACCCGGCTGGATTCCCCGAGTTCAACGAACCCGGCCGCAGCGATCGCGCAGGCCGGCAGCCAGAGGGGAGTCCATATGAGCGACGGCAGCGGGATGCGGGCATCGTCGGCGCGGGATTTCGGCGATTCCGCCGGCTACGGCGGCGGCGGCTCCACGCGCGACTACCGCGACGTGCTCGGCGAGGACGAGGCGCGTCGGCGCCCGAACCCGCTCGACGCCGTCATGACGATCCCGCCGCACCGGCGGCGCGAAGGGTCGGGACGCGCGGGGCCGGGCCGTCAGGAGCGCGACCCTTCCGCGGATCTCGTGACCGCGGCGGGCGCGATGCTCGTGGCGGGCCTCGGCGTCCTGGCCTGGCGCTACGCCCAGGGCCGGCGCTCGCAGCGGATGCAGGACCGGAGGCGGGACGACGGTGCGGCGCGGGAAGCGCTCGCACGCCTGCAGGTGTGAGACCTGTCGGGCGGGCCGAGCGCCTAGCGCACGTCCGGCATGGCGGGCTGGCCGTAATAATCGTCGAGGCGCCGGCCGAAATCCGGATCCGCGAAGGGATCGTCCTCGGCGCCGTAGCGCGGGGCGCCCTCGAGCCGGTCGCGGTCGAGGTCGACCACGTAGCCGCCGAGCCGCGTGTCGTAGGTGAGCGCCTTCCAGGGCAGCGGATGATAGCTCTCGCCGATGCCGAGGAAGCCGCCGAACGACATCACCGCATAGGCGACCTGGCCGGTGAACTTGTCGACCATGAAGTTGTAGACGGAGCCCAGGTGCTCGCCGGCGGCGTTGAAGACGGCCGTTCCCTCCACCTTGTTGGAGGCGATGAGGCGGCGCGTCTCGTCGATCGCGACGCCCTCGCCGGTGGGGTCGAGCTGCATCGAGCCGGGCTCGCGCAGGGGGGTCTCGGGCAGGCTCGTCGGCATGGCGCTCTCCGTGCGGCGGGGGCGGAGCGTCAGCTCCGGCGGTCGGCCTTGCGGTCGACGGCGTCGACCGTCGCGTCCGCCCCGGCGACGAGGCGGCTGGCCTCGTGCGAGACGGTGCGCCAGGCCCGCTGGGTATAGGCGCCGTTGTGGAGGAGCGCGTCCGCGCCCAGCGCGATGACGGCGATCAGGAGAAGAAGACGCATGGCTCGGGACCTCTCGGTGTCACCGGGCCAACGGGCGACGCCCGCGCTTCGTTCCGCTCGCGCCGGCACCCCGGACGGCGCTCGCCGCGGTGAACCGGACCGGTCCAGTCCGGTCCAATCCGGCCCATTCCGGTTCATCCGGTCCGGGCGGGATCAGACGCCGCGGAGGCTCTCGGCCCGGCGCATCGCGGCCGCGCGCTCCAGCATCCCGAGCCGGTCCGTCAGATGGGCGATCAGCGCCTTGAGCTCGCGCATCTCGGCTTCGAGATTCTCCACGAAGGCGATGCCGACGTCGCTCCCCTTGCGCCAGCGCATCTCGGCGAAGAGGGACAGGTCCCGGAGCGGGTAGTAGAGGTGGAAGCGCTCCGGCAGCTCGGCGTCGGGCGGCACCTGCAGCCGCGCGCCGCCCTCCGAGACCTCCTGGACCGTGCAGGTCACGACGCTGCCCGAGGCCGTCATGGCCTTGACCTTCCAGGCGACGCGCACGCGCTCGCTCGCCCTGCGTTCCTCCGGCGCCGCCTGCGCCCGTGCCCCTGCCGCCATGCGTCCCCGCCTCCGCCGCCGAAGGCCCTGCGAGGACGCCGATCCGCGACGCGCCGCACCTTGGCCATGGCCGGAGGTGGTGCCCGATCCGCCCGGCCGGTGCCATTCGGCCGCATCGCCTAGACCGCGCGCCCGGACCCCGGCCGGGCTTCCGGGCGCCGCCCTCACGGAACCCCGGAAACCCGGGCCGGGTTGGGGCGTTCCCTCCCCGGGGCGCCGCGGAAGCTGGAACCCTCATGCTCGCTCTCGTCCAGATCGCAGCCGCCGTCGTCCTCGTGCTCCTCGTGATCGCGATGGTGCGCCTGACGCGGTCGCGTCAGGGCCGCGAGGAGCCCGCACCGGAAGGGCTCGAGCGGACGCGCCGGGCGGACGCCGATGCGTCGCCGATGCCCCCGGCCCCTCTCCTTCGCGAAGCGGCGTATGCGGCCGTTCCCGCCGCGGGCACCGGAGCGACCGCCCCCCTCCTTCCCGAAGCGACCCGTATGGCCGTCCCCGCGGCCGGGATCGGGCCGACCGGGCCCGCGGCCCCGGCCCGGACGGCGCCCATCGTCGTCGCGGAACAGACCATGGGCGATTCCGGCAGCCGGACCGTCGCGGCGGCGGCCACGGCAGCGACCGCCCGGCGATCCGCCCCCGCCGGTGCGGATGCCGACGACGGATTGTGGGAGCTCGTGCTGCGCCTGCAGGACCGGGCCATGGCGCTCGAAGCCGAGCGCTCCGCGCGGGCCGCCGAGATCGCCGCGCTCCGCGCCGCCCTGGCCGACGCCCGCCGGGAGGTCGAGGCCCTCCGGGGCGCCCGCACCGCGGTGGAGGTGCACGACACCGCCGCGCCGGCGCGCACCGACGTCGAGGTGCACGAGCCCGTCGCGCCGGAGCCGCGGCTCCCCAACGTCAACATCTATGAGCTTCGCCCGGCACGGCGGCGCTGATGTCGGCGCGCACCGGCGGAGCCGCCGCGCGGCGACGAAATTCCGGCCGCTCCCGCATCGCGGCCCGGCGGCTGCACCCCGTTCACCAGAACCCGCCGTAGGCGCCGAGCGCCCCAACGAGAACGAGCACGCCGATCAGATCCAGAAAACCGCCGCTCATTGGGCCGACTCCGATTTCGCTCCCCGGCCGCAGCGCGAGGCCGGGCGAGTGTGGACGCGGACGGGGACGGACGGCGTGCTGCCGCGCACGCGGCCGACCGTTCGGGCGGCAGCGCCGGGCCGAGAATCCGCGGGAGGCCGCGCGGCGCCGGGCGCCTGCATCCGAGGCCCGTCCGCCGAAACCCGCGTGCTCAAGGTGAAACCTGCCCCCGCGGCCCGGCGTTGACGGGCCTCCCCTCCTGCGAGGTCGAGCCCATGCTGAACGGATATCGCGTGCTGGTGGTCGAAGACGAGGCCGTGGTCGCCGAGGACCTGCGCGCCACCATCGAGGAAGCCGAAGGGGTGGTGCTCGGCCCGTTCCCGACGGCCGGCGACGCACGGGCGCTCCTGAAGAGCGGCAGCGCGATCGACGCCGCCGTGCTCGACGTGAACGTCAGCGACGGGATGATCACGCCGGTCCTCGAAGCCCTGTGCGCCCGCGGCATCCCGACCGTCGTCTGCACGGGCGGCGAGGTGCCCGACGACGTCCGGCGCCGCCACCCCGACCTTACCGTTCTGGCGAAGCCGGTCCGTCCGGCCCGGTTGATCGGCGAGCTGCGACGGGTGAGCGGAGGGTTGAGCGGCTGATCGCACGGCCGCGGGAGGTCCCATGAGAGGAGCCGTCACGATCCGCACCCTCGTTGCCCGGCCGGGAGCGTGGCTCATGAGAGGAACCGTCACGATCCGAACCCTCGTCGCCCGGCTCGGAGCGTGGCTGAAGCGCCGTCCCCGGCGCCCGTCCGCCGCTGCCGCCGGGAGCGGCGAAGCCCTGCTGCGCGAGGTCGGGCGGCGCGCCAGCGCCTCGCTTCAGGACGTCGCCGCTCGGCTCGGATGGCCGCTCGCGGAGGTCTCGGCCGCGCTCGCGGACCTCGAAGCCCAGGGCCTCGTCCGGCTCAGCCGGGATCGCCTCGAGACCAACCGGGTGGTCGCGATCACCGCCAAGGGCCGCCAGGCGATCCGGGCCCGGGGAGCGCGGTCGGCCTGACGGCCCGCGACGGGTCCGGCTCAGGGGCACGGCCGGGCCTGCAAGCCGCCGCGGGGACGGACCAGGATGCCGGCCGCTTTCGGTACGCCGTGAGGACGGACCAGGATGCCGGCCGCGTCCGGTACGTCGCGGGGGCGAGACAGGATGCTGGCCGCGTCCGGTGCGTCGCGGGGCGAGACAGGATATTGGCCGCACCGCGCCGGTGACGTAAGGGTAGAGGCCGCGATGACCTTCCGTTCCCCAGACCGGCGCAGTCCAGCCGAAGACGCGCCCTCCTCCGATCCCGGACGCTCCGGTCGAGGATGGCCCCGGCGGCTCGCCCGCGCGGATGCCGGCCGGCCCGATGCGCGCTGACCCGGGCGCGACCGATTTCCTCGCCGGCGGCGGCGAGATGGGGGAGAGGATCCGCGCCCACGACTGGGCCGCGACGCCGCTCGGGCCGGTCGAGGCCTGGCCGCAGAGCCTGCGGACCGCGACCGGCATCATGCTGAACTCGCGCTTCCCCACCTACATGGCCTGGGGGGACGCGCTCACGAGCCTCTACAACGACGCCTATCGTCCGATCCTCGGCTCCAAGCCCGACGCGCTCGGGCGGCCCTTCGCCGAGGTCTGGTCCGAGATCTGGCCCACCGTCGGCCCGATCGCGGCGCGGGCGATGCGCGGCGAGGCGAGCTGGTTCGAGAACCTGCCCCTCAGCCTCGAGCGCCACGGCTACGCCGAGGAGACGTGGTGGACCTTCTCGTATTCGCCGGTCCGCGACGAGAGCGGGGGCGTCGGCGGCCTCATCTGCACTGTCCACGAGACGACCGCGGAGGTGCGCGCGCGGGCGGCGCTGCAAACCGAGAAGGACCGCCTCCAGGCCCTGTTCCAGCAGGCGCCCGGGCTGATGTCGATGTATCGCGGGCCCGATCACGTCTTCGAGTTCGCCAACGCGGCCTATCTCGATTTCATCGGCAGGCGCGACGTCCTGGGGAAGTCCGTGCGCGAGGCCTTCCCGGATCTCGAAGGCCAGGGGATCGTCGAGCTCCTCGACCGGGTGCACGCCACCGGCGAGCCCTTCGTGGGCCGCCAGATGCCCGTCGAGCTCCGCCGCGGCCCCGACGCCGCGCCGGAGACCCATTACGTGGACTTCGTCTTCCAGCCGGTCTTCGACGGCGCGGGCCGCGTCACGGGGATCTTCGCCGAGGGCCACGACGTCACCGAGGCGAAGCGCGCCGAGGCGGCGCTGCGGGAAAGCGAGGCGCGCTTCCGGCTCTTCTCCGAGGTCAGCCGCGAGGGCGTGGTGATCCACGACGGGGACGTGGTCCTCGACTGCAACCTCGCCTATGCCCGCATGTTCGGCTTCGCCGCCCCCGAGGAGCTCATCGGCCGCCCGATCACGGACGTGATCGCGTCCGGCAGCATCCCGCTGGCGCAGAGCAAGATGCGCGAGCGCGCCGAGGAACCCTTCGAGGTGGTGGCGCGCCGCCGGGACGGCTCCACCCTGCCGGCCGAGATCGTGGCGCGGGAGACCACCTGGAAAGGCCGGCGCGTGCGCATCGTCCTGGCCCGCGACCTCACCGAGCAGCGCCGCGCCGAGGCGCAGATCCGCGCCTCGCATGCCCGCCACCAGGCCGCGATCCGGGCCTCCGGCCACCTGTTCTACGACTGGGATTCCGCCACCAACGGGCTCGCCTTCGGGGAGAACGTGGAGCGCATCCTCGGTTACAGCGCCGAGGAGATGAGCGGCGGGCTCGAGCGCTGGCTCGAGGTGGTCCACCCGGACGACCGGCAGGCCTTCGTGGACGAGATCGACCGCGTCCTCGCCACGGGCGAGCCCTTCCGCCTCGACTTCCGCGTCGTGCGCAAGGACGGGCGCGTGATCGACGTCGAGGACGAGGGCTATTTCCTCCACGGCGTCGACGGGCAGATCGAGCACATGGTGGGCTTCGTCCGTGACGTGACCACGCGCCGGCAGGCCGAGCGCGAGCGCGAGGCCGAGCGGGCGCGGCTCGAGGCGGTGCTGCGGCAGCTCCCCGTGGGCGTCATCATCGCGGAGGCGCCCTCGGGACGCCTGCTGCTGGGCAACGAGCAGGTCGACCGCATCTGGCGCCACGGGCTCCTGCCGCTCGCGGGCGTGCAGGAATACCGGGCCTACCGGGGCTTCGACCGCCGCACCGGGCGCGAGCTCGCGCCGCAGGACTGGCCGCTCGCGCGCTCGATCACGGCCGGCGAGAGCGTGCTCGCGGAGGAGATCGACTTCCAGCGCGGCGACGGCTCCCGCGGCACCCTCGAGGTTTCCTCCGCGCCGATCCTCGACGAGGCCGGGCGGATCGTCGCCGGGGTCGTGGTGTTCAGCGACATCACCGAGCGCACCCGCGCCGAGCGCCACCAGCGGCTGCTCGTCAACGAATTGAACCACCGGGTGAAGAACACCCTCACGACGGTGCAGTCCCTGGCCGGCCAGACGTTCCGGGGCGAGCGCGAGGACGAGTCCGCGCGCCGCACCTTCGAGGGGCGGCTCTTCGCGCTCGCGAAGGCGCACGACATGCTGACCCGGGAGAACTGGGAGGGCGCGGAACTGTCCGCGCTCGTCGCGGAGGTCCTCTCGCCCTACCGGACGGAGCCGGCCGGCGGCGCATCCGTGGCATCGGGAGGGGGGCGTTTCGCGCCCGAGGGCGGCCCCGCCGATTCAGGACGGGAGCGTTTCGCGATCGAGGGCCCGCCCCTGCGGGTCAGCCCCCGCATGGCGCTCGCGCTCGCGATGGCGCTGCACGAGCTCGCCACCAACGCGGCGAAGTACGGCTCCCTGTCGGTGCCGGAGGGGCGGGTCGGCATCCGCTGGAGCGTCGTGCCCGGACCGCCCGACCGCCTCGACCTCACGTGGCGCGAGGTCGGGGGACCGCCCGTCGCGCCGCCGCGGCGGCGGGGGTTCGGCACCCGGCTGATCGAGCGCAGCCTCGCTCAGGAACTCGCCGGCGAGGCCCGCCTGGTCTACGAGCCGGCCGGCCTCCTGTGCCGCGTGACCGCGCCCCTCGACACCACAAGCCCCATCACGGACATCGCGGGCGAGCGCCACTGACGGGATGCGCCGCCCGCAGGCCGCACACCCGGGCCCAGACGCGCGAAGAGCGCCCGGTGGGCGCTCTTCGGCTCCTGACGTCCCTGCGCGCACGGCGCCGGGAGGGGTGGGCGCCGGGGCCGCGGGGCCCCGGCCATTCCGTTACTGGCGGCCGGATCCGGAAGCCTGTCCGCCCTTGCGGCCGGCCTGCGAGGCGAGGTCGCGGTTCTGCGAGAACGAGCGCTTCTCGGAGGGCACGCTCTTGCCGCCCTTGCTCGCGATCTCGCGCTGCTTCTCGGGGCTCATGGACGCGAAGCCGCGCTTCGCGGTGTTGTTGCCGGTACTCGATGCCATCACGCTCTCCAGAGTGGTTGATGCTGCTGCCCGAACAACAGCAATGATTTCACATCGTTCCCTGCACTTCGCATTTCGCGACAGAAATGATGTCGTATCGCAGCTTGGCTATAGTGCGCCTTCGATGCATCGGCCGCCGCCGGCGGGCCGCGCTGGAGGTCCTCGAAAAGGATAAGCTTGAGCTTGGGATCGATCTCCCGCAGGAGGTCGGGCGATATCATCGACGAATGCTGGCCGTCGACCGGGCTTACAGGAACTCGGCTCCCGACATCTGCATTGATCTTGCAGATTCAACCACGCTGGAGATTTCCCATGAAGCTTGCGATCGTCCTGGCCGCGTCCGTCATCAGCACCGCGGCCTTCGCCCAGAGCACCACGATCATCGAGAAGCGCGACGCCCCCTCGACGACCGTGATCGAGCGGAACAACTCGGCCGTGATCGAGAAGCGTTCCGTCGAGACCACCGGCTCGGTCGGCTGCTCCACGACCACGAAGCAGAAGACCGACGAGTTCGGCGACACCAAGACGAAGCAGAAGGTCGAGTGCTGATCCGCACGCTCCGATCTCTTCGAGGGCCCGGCATAGGCCGGGCTCTCGTCGTTCGAGGCGTCGCGATCGGCGCCGGCGTGCAACATCCCTGCGCCCAGGGACGACAGCCGGCAGAGGCCGACGCCTCTCGACGCGATCCCGGAGCAAGGCGCCCGCAGGGCGGCAGGGGCTGCCGGCCCGTTCACCATGATCGGTCATTAAGCTTGTCTTAACCCTGCGGACGCGGCATCCTCTGCGTGTAGAGAGAAGCAACTGCTCCGCTGGAGCCGCCCGTGCCGCGAGACCCGGCGCGGGCGTTTTTCTATGGCCCCGCCGTCTGACCCGCGCGAGGCCCGGCGGAATCCGGGCTCACCGCATCCGCAGACCGGGCTCCGGCCAGCGGGATTGCGGATCCGGACGGGAACGGAAGGCGTGCGCGGTCCGCGGGTCGCCCGGCAATGCGCCGCTCAGGCGCGCGCCATCACGACGATGCACGCAGCGTAGAGGGCAGCCCCGGCCATCACGGCGATCTCGATCACTTCAACCTCCCCCGAGGGCGTCAATGCAGGACAACGCTGTGAAATCCGTCCGGTTGCCAAGGTTCCGCGGCACCGAACGTCGCAGGCGCCCCCACGTCTCCCGCCGCGGGCCCCAGGCGCAGGCCCCCCGCCGCGGCGGGGGGCCGTATTCGACTTTAGTCTTATGAACGGAGGGCGCGCCGAACGGCAACGTTCGGGGGGATGGCGCGTTCGTTCGGGATCATGCGCATTCCTTTCTGGCTCGGTCTCGCCATTCCCCTCGGGCTCCTGCCGGCCGCGGCCCAGGAGGTGCGCACCTGGCGCGACCCGGACCAGGGCTGCACCTACATCCTGACTCCGCAGGGCGGGGTCGGCCTGCGCTACCGCGCCGACGGCACCCCCGATTGCCCCGACGTCGCCGACCTGCCCGTGGCGGGACGCCCGGTCGCCCGCGCCGCACCGGCGGGCGACACCCGCCGTGCCGGCAGCCGCCCGCCGGCGCCGCCCGCGGCGGCGCCCTCGACCGAGGCGCAGCGCCGGGCGCTGACCGTCGAGCCGGAGACCACAGGGTCGATCGCGGGCGGCGCGGACCTGCCCCGGCGGGCGATGCTCGCCTTCACCTGCCGGCCCACGGAGCGGAGCGCCGGCGCGCCCGCGACCGTGCGCGTGCAGGTCCAGCCGGAATCGCGGGTGATGCTGGTCGATGCGGGCAGCACGCTCCAGCGCTACACGCTCGATACGGATTGGGACGTCTGGTTCAACGGCCGCAGCGAACGCGATCCGCGGCTCGGCATCATCCTGAGCCCCAGCCGCGGCAGCATGTGGCTCGACGTTCCGTCCCGCGCGAGCCCGCGTCAGGAGGTGCGCTCGCTGCCCTTCGCGTGCGAGTCCGAAGGCAGCGTGTACTAGGAGGGCCGCGCGGCCGCGGCTTGCGGCGCCCGCGCGTCTCGGGCACAGACCGTTGCCCCTTCCTTCGCCCCCCTTCCGAGGACATCGCGTGACCGCCATCCTGGTCGATCTCGACGGCACCATCGTGGATTCGCGCGCCGGGATCGTCGCTTCCTACCGCCACACCCTCGCGCGCCTCGGCTTCGAGCCGCCGCCCGCCGCCGACCTCACCTGGCTCGTCGGCCCGCCCGCCCGGCGCTCGCTCCCGACGCTGATCGGGCCCGACGGCGACGTCGAGGAGGCGGTGCGGCTCTACCGGGCGCATTACGAGTCGCACGAGATCTTCAACGCCGAGGTCTATTCCGGCATGCGCGAGGCTCTCCTGGCGCTCGGTGCCCTGCCGGCGCGCCTGTTCGTGTGCACCGCAAAGCCCGTCGCCTTCGCGCGGCGGCTCATCGCGCATTTCGCGCTCGACGGCCTGTTCGAGGGCGTCTACGGCGCCGACTTCGAGGGGCGGTTCGACGACAAGGGCCTGCTCATCGGCGAGATCCTCGCCACCGAGGGCATCGATCCCGCCCGCACATTGATGGTGGGCGACCGGGCCAACGACGTGCTCGCGGCGGCGCGCCACGCCATGCCCTCGATCGGGGTCCTCTGGGGCTACGGCGACGCGGCGGAGCTCACCGGCGCCGGCGCCACGAGGCTCTGCGCCGCGCCCGCCGACCTTCCGGCGGTGGCCGCGAGCCTGCTCGCCGCGGCCTGACTCACGCCTCCCCGTCCGGGCGGCGGGGCCGCGCCAGCGCGGCGATCTCCTCCGGGCTGCGGCCGGCGCGGGGCCGGTAGCGCGGCAGCGACCAGCCCCGGTGCAGGGCGGCGCCCCGGAGCGCGAACCCGGCGAGGAGGCCGGCTCCCAGCGCCCCGTCGCGGCCGATCCCGAGGCCGATCGCGGCGACGAAGACCGTCGCGCCCAGCAGCGCCGCGGTCACGTAGACCTCCCGGCTCAGGACCACCGGGCTCTCGCCGCCGAGCACGTCGCGGATCACGCCCCCGAAGGTCGCCGTGACGACCCCCATGGTGACCGCCACCACGGGACCGGCGCCGGCGAGGAGCGCCTTCTCGGCGCCCGCGACCGCGAAGAGCGCGAGGCCGATCGCATCGAACCAGAGCAGCAGCCGGTAGCGCGAGGGCGGGAGATGCGCGGTCGCGAACACCGCGCAGGAGACCGTCACGCAGGTCACGAGGGCGGTGGGATCGCGGACCCAGAACACCGGCGTCGCGCCGAGGAGCACGTCGCGCAGGGTGCCGCCGCCGATCCCCGTCACCGTGCCGAGGAGCGCGAAGCCCACGAGGTCCATCTGCTTGCGCGAGGCCACGAGCGCGCCCGTGACCGCGAAGACGGCGACGCCGAACCAGTCGAGGATGGCGGTGGCGGTATCGACATCCATGGGCGGGCCCGCGCGGCAGATCCCCCGCCCATGCCCGCGGGGACCGCGCCGGTCAAGAGAGCGCCGGCCCATGCCCGCGGCGACCGGCCCGGTCAAGAGACCGCCCGGGCAGGTCCGGCGGGGCAGCCCGGCTCCTCAGCCCTCGTCGAGGGCGCGGCGCCAGTAGCGCAGGCTCTCCGGGTTCACCGGCGCGCCCGCGGCCGCGTGCCGGCGCAGGAGCGCATCGTGGAACGCGCGTGCCGCCGGCGTCCCGACGAGGAGGCGAAGGCTCTGCAGGATGCGGGTGATGCGCAGGTGGTTGTGGTCGTAAGGCGCGAGCCAGAACGGCGTGGCGGCGTAGAACGCGATCATGCGGGCGGCGGCGCGCTCCAGCGTCGCCCGGGCGCGGGGATCCGCCCGGATGGCTGCGATCTCGGCCGGATCGAGCACGGGCGAGCCCGGCACCGCGGCCGAGCGGGTCGGCAGCGGAAACAGCCACTGGACCCAGTCGTGGATGCGCTCGAGGTCGAGGTCCGGCAGGGCCAGGACCTCCTCGGCCGTGCGCCCGCGCCCGTCCCGCCCCTCGCCTGCGAGGTAGGCGTGGACCGCCCCGATTCCCGTTCCCATGTCGGCTCCTCTCGCCCTCGCGGCTCCGCCCCCGTTGCCGCCCGAACGCGGCCGCCTCCCCCTCCCGTGCCGCGGCATCGCGCCTCGCGCGGCGGGCGGCGGCGGCCGGAACACCGTTTCCGGGATCGCGTTTTTCGGGCGGGGGCCCATCACCTGCAGGAGATACGCATGAAGCACGTTCTCATTGCTGCCGTCGCCTCGCTCGGGCTCGTCTCGGCCGCGGCGGCCCAGACCTCCACGACGGTGACCACGACCACGGGCGGCGCGGCGGCCACGACCGGCGCCGTGACGATCCAGCCCGAGATCCGCACCAAGGTGAAGGAATACGTCACCACCAACAAGGTGAAGTCCGTGACCGCGCCCTCGGGCTTCACGGTCACCACGGGCGCGGTGCTGCCCGAGGCCGTCGAGATCCAGTCCTTCCCGGCGACCGTCGGCGTCACGCAGTACCGCTACGCGGTGGTCGGCGACCAGACCGTCCTGGTCGATCCCGGCAGCCGCCGCATCGTCGAAGTGATCCGCTGACCGCTGAGGGATCGTTCGGATCACCGGCCCCGGCGCCCTGCGCCGGGGCTTCGCGGCCCGGGGAGTCCCGAGAACGACCGGGCAAGAAAAAAGCGCCTCTTGCAAGCAAGAGGCGCCGTTCAGGTGTCCGGCCGTGGGGGCAGAGAAGGCCGGAGATGCCAGTCAACGCGGGCGCCGGGCCGGAGTTCCCGCCGGCCGCGAAAAATTCGTCGACCCTTCCGCCGCACGCGACCGATCGCGCCGTGCACCCTCGGGCAGGACGCCGGTCGCGGGCTGCGGCGAGGGCGCGTCGGGGATGCCACCGGACGGCCCGCTCGGGCGTTAGCCTCGCGGCCGGCGTCCAGGCCGATGAGGTCCTTCATGGCGACACGCACCTCCGCATCCGGTTCCTCCGCCCGTCCCGTGGTGATCCTGACCGAGGAGGACACCCGGCAGCGCAAGGACATCGCCGCCTATCTCGAAGGCGAGGGCTTCTCCGTGGTCGAGGCCGGCGATTCCGACGAGGCCCTGTCCCGCCTGAAGGACCGGCCCGAGGCGCTCGGCTTCGTGACCGACGCCCACGTGCCGGGCTCCATCGACGGGTTCGAGCTCGCCCGCCGGGTGCGGGAGCGCCACCCGGCTCTTGCCGTGGTGCTGGTGTCCGGCCACTCGGACGCCTCGTCGGGTCCCGTGCCCGAAGGCGGCGCCTTCGTGGCGAAGCCCTACCTGCTCGAACACCTCGCTCCGACGCTGCGCCGACTGATCGGAGGCTGAGCGTCTCTCGAAGGTATGGATGCCCGGGCGCCTTCCGCCGCAGGAGACGGACCGGAAAGATCGTCGCAAGAAGAGCGCGGTCCGCTGCCGTACACAGGGATGACGTAGAGGCAGGCGCGCATCGAGGCGGCCGAGACACACCTGACTGAACGTCTCGGCGATCTATATGGAAAACTCGCCTGCGGCCACGCTTCCATTCATCTCGCATTCATCTTACAGGTTTGTTCTTCTTATTTACTTTTACTACCGCGATCCAAGTAGTTCAAGAAGGCACGCGGAACCATTCCTGCCTTTCGGCGTTGATGGGCGTTGGTTGCCGCCTCCACGGCGCCAACCCAATCTCCAGGGAGGTTTTCCAGATGCGTGTGACCTTGATGACCACAGTGGCGGCAGCCGCCCTGACCTTGAGCCTCGCGGCCGTTGCCCAGACGAGCGGCGGCTCGGCGGGCGGCGCCTCGTCCGGCGGCGCGGCGACGAGCTCCGGCAGCGCGGGCGGGGCGAGCAGCCCGCAGGTCCAGACCGGCGGCGGCGCCTCCGGCGGTGCGGCCGGCGCGGCCGGCACCTCCGCGTCTGGCTCCGGCAGCTCGGGCGGCCAGCAGGGCACGACGGCCTCCGGCTCTTCGGGCCAGCGCCAGGGCGACTCGGCCACCGGCACCGCCGGGTCCGGTCAGCGCCAGGGCGACTCCGCTTCGGGCAATGCCGCTTCGGGCCAGCGCCAGGGCGGCGCAGCCTCCGGCAACGCCAACACGACGGGCGCGACGAGCGGCAATGCCAGCGTGAACCTGACCTCCGAGCAGCGGACGCAAGTCACGCGCGCCTTCAGCAGCGTGAACGTGCAGCCGCTCACCAACGTCGAGTTCAACGTCAGCGTCGGCACGGTGATCCCGACCACGGTGACGACCCTCCACGCCTGCCCGGGCGAGGTGGTGCGCTACCTCAACGGCCTCACGGAGTGCCGCTTCGTGATCGTGAACAACCGGATCGTGATCGTCGAGCCGAGCACGCGCCGGATCGTGACGGTGATCGAGCGGACCAGCTAACCGTCCACAGGCTGCGAACGGAAAAGGGGCGGGAGACCGCCCCTTTTTCATGCCCGGATGCGTCCGTGCCGCCCCGTCGCTCGCGCGTCGGCCGGGTCCGGAGGTCTCGTCCGAGAAGCAGGGACCCCGGTCGCTCGCCCGTGGCTGTCGGGTCCCGGTACCGGAACGCCGCCGTCACTCGTCCGAGGCCGCCGGGTCCAGGTGCCGGAACGCCGCCGTCACTCGTCCGAGGCCGCCGGGTGCAGGTGCCGGAACGCCGCCACGACCTGATCGTAGACGGCGCGCTTGAAGGGGATGATGAGTTCGGGCAGGCGCCGCATCTCCTCCCAGCGCCATTCGTCGAACTCGGGCCGGTGCTGGCCGTCGCCGGGACGGCGGATGTCGATCTCGCTGTCGTCTCCGTCGAACCGGAACGCGAACCATTTCTGGATCTGGCCGCGGTAGCGCCCCTTCCAGGCGCGGCCCGCCACGAGGGAGGGCAGGTCGTAGGAGTACCAGTCCGGCGCCTCCGCGAGCAGCGTGACCGTGCGGACGTTGGTTTCCTCGTGGAGTTCGCGCAGGGCGGCGTGGTAGGGCTCCTCGCCCGGGTCGATGCCGCCTTGGGGCATCTGCCAGGCATAGCCGTTCGAGACGTGCTCCGGGCCGGCTTCCGACTTGCGCCGGCCGACGAAGACCCGGCCCTCGCGGTTGAGAAGCATGACCCCGACGCAGGGCCGATACGGCATGTGGTCGACGCTCCGTCCCCCGCTCCTGCCCTTTCCCATCGTTCCCCTGTCCATCCTCACCGCCGCGGCGGCGCCATCGCTCCGCCCGGCACACGCATCGGTGGTTTCCGGCCGGGCGCGCTCACGGCATCCGGGTACGCCCGAGGCGGTGCGCCGCCGCCCGGCCGGCTTCGTCCGATATAGGGCCGCCGCTCCGAAAACGGAACCGGCCCCGGCGCAGAGCGGGCCGGCGCCAGCGGCCGCCCCGCCGTACGCAAACGGCCCCGGCATCGAAGGGATGCCGGGGCCGGGAGGTTCGAATCCGGAGGCGCGATCGGGCCGGGGTGCGGGCCGCGCCGCCGAAGCGATCGGACCGGGGCGACCGCCCTGGTGTCGGCCGCCCCGAAGCGATCAGTTCGGGACGGTCGTGGTGCTGGCCGCGCCGCAGCGATCAGTTCGGGACGGTGGTGGTGTTGGCCGCACCCTGGCGGAAGCCGCGCAGGTACTCGTAGGCCGCGAGGAGCTGCTTGTCCTTCGCGGGGTCCGGCGGGACGTAGGCCGAGGATCCGCCGCGCTCTTCCTTGTCGTTCTTGAGGTGGCCGCGCAGGCCGGCCTCGCCCTTGGTCTCGTCCTTGCCCTTGAGCTCGTCCGGGATGTCCTGCAGGACCTCGCGGTCGGGATCGATGCCCTTGGCCTGGATCGAGCGGCCGGACGGGGTGTAGTAGCGCGCGGTGGTGAGGCGCACGGCGCCCTGGCCGCCGAGCGGGATGATGGTCTGGACCGAGCCCTTGCCGAAGGACCGGGTGCCCATCACGATGGCGCGCTTGTGGTCCTGCAGGGCGCCGGCCACGATCTCGGAGGCCGAGGCCGAGCCGCCGTTCACGAGCACCACGAGCGGCTTGCCCTTGGTGAGGTCGCCCGCCTTGGCGCTGAAGCGCTGGGTCTCGTCGGCGTTGCGGCCGCGGGTCGAGACGATCTCGCCGCGCTCCAGGAAGGCATCCGAGACCATGATGGCCTGGTCGAGCAGGCCGCCCGGGTTGTTGCGCAGGTCGATCACGAAGCCCTTCAGCTTGTCGGCGCCGGCCTCGCTGGTGAGCCGGTCGACCGAGCTGCGCAGGTTCTCGAAGGTCTGCTCGTTGAACTGGCTCACGCGCAGGACGCCGATGTCGCCTTCCAGGCGCGCGCGCACCGGACGGACCTTGATGGTCTCGCGGGTGAGCTTCACCTCGAGGGGGTCCTTGGCCTCCTTGCGCTGGATCTTCAGCCGCACGGCGGAGTTCACCGGGCCGCGCATCTTCTCGACCGCCTGGTTGAGGGTGAGGCCCTGCACCTGCTCGTCGTCGATGTGGGTGATGATGTCGTTGGCGAGGATCCCGGCGCGGGAGGCCGGCGTCTCGTCGATGGGCGTGACGACCTTCACGAGGCCCTCTTCCATCGTGACCTCGATGCCGAGGCCGCCGAACTCGCCGCGGGTCTGCACCTGCATGTCGCGGAAGCTCTTGGCGTCCATGTAGCTCGAATGGGGATCGAGCGAGGTCAGCATGCCGTTGATCGCGGATTCGACCAGCTTCGCCTCGTCGGGGCGCTCGACGTAGTCGGAGCGGACCTTCTCGAACACGTCGCCGAAGAGGCTCAGCTGCCGGTAGGTGTCGGCGGAGGCCGCAACCGCGCTCGGCAGCAACTGGGTCTGCGTCACGAGGGCGGTCGCGCCCGCGCCAGCCACCGCACCCATCAGGAGAAGAGAGAGTTTGCGCATTACCCGCGAACCTTTTCGCTTTGCGATTTCGCCCACCACGGACTCGGATCGATCGAACCGCCGTCCTTGCGGAACTCGATATAGAGAACCGGGTCCTTCGTTTCGATGGCGCCCGCCGCCGGCGACACGGACGATCCCTCGCCCATGGTCGCCACCGGCTCACCCGCGAGCACGAACTGGCCCACCTCGACGTTGATGTGGTCCATGCCGGCCAGTAGGAGATAGTACCCCCCGCCGGCATTGATGATCAAGAGTCGGCCGAAGGACCGGAACGGTCCGGCGAACGCCACCCACCCGTCCGACGGAGATACCACGACGGCCTTGGGCCGGGTCGCGACAGAAATGCCGCGCGTCGTTCCGCCGTAGCCGTCCGGCGCCCCGAACGAGAGCGCCACCTGGCCGCTCACCGGCATCGGCAGCAGGCCCCGCGTCTCCGGAAACGGGATCTTCGGAGCGAGCCGCGCCGGGTCGCGGAAGGCGGCCTGGGCGAAGCGCTCGCGGCTCTCGCGCGCCTGCGCCTCGGCGGCCTTGCGGGCCTCGTCGGCGGCCTTCTGGGCGCCCGCGACCTCGCGCTCCATGCGCTCGATCAATTCTTTGAGAGTGCCGGCCTGGCGGGCGAGCGCCTCGGCGCGCTCGCGCTCGGCCCCGGCCGTGCGCTCGGCCTCCGCGAGGCGGGCCTGGCGCGCCTGGATCAGCGCGGCGACCCGCTCCTGCTCGGTCCGCAACGACGTCATCTCGGTCGCGAGCGCCGCCCGGTCGGCCGCGATCGCGCCCTTGAGCCGGACGAGTTCGCCGAGGTCGGTCGCCAGCGTCTCGGCCTCGGCGCGCAGCTCGGGCAGGACGGCGCCGAGCAGGATCGAGGCCCGGACCGCGGAGAGCATGTCCTCGGGCCGGACCAGGACGGCCGGGGGCGGGCGCAGGCCCATGCGCTGGAGGGCGGCGAAAACCTCGACGATGAGGGCGCGGCGGCTGTCGAGGGAGCGGCGGATCGCCTCCTCGCTCGCGCCCAGCACCCCGAGCCGGCCCTCGAGCGCCCGCACGCGCTCCTCCGCGCCGCGCAGCCGCTCCGCGGTCTCGACGAGCGCCGCGTTGAGCCGGACGCGGTCGGTGCGGATCTCCGCGATCTCGGCTTCGAGCCGGCGGCGGATCTCCGCGCTGACCGCAAGCGCGTCGTTGGTGGCTTTGAGCCTCTCTTCCTGGCGCGCCCGCTCCTCCGCGGTCTCGGGCGCCTTCCGGGCCGTCCCCGGCGGGGGCGCGGCCGGCTGCGCGCGCGCGCCCGTGCAGGCCGCCAGCACGAGGGCGGCGGCGAGCGGAAGCGTCCGGGGGGGCAGGCGGAAGGGAATGGGTCGTCTCCGGGTCCGGGCCTCGCGCTCCTCGCACCGAAATGCGGCGGCGATCCGTCAGGCGTCGTGTCCGGCGCGATGATAAGGGTGACCGGCGATGATTGTCAGGGCCCGGTAGAGCTGCTCGGCCACCAGAACCCGGACGATCTGGTGCGGCAAAGTCAGCGCCCCGAAGGAGACCACGAGGCCGGCGCGCTGGCGCACGAGGGGATCGAGCCCGTCCGGGCCGCCGATCACGCAGGCGACCGCGCCCGCGCCGCCGTCGCGCCAGGCGGCCAGGCGCTCCGCGAAGGCCTCGCTCGTCGGCGACCGGCCGCGCTCGTCGAACGCGACCAGGGTGGCGGCGCCGGCGCGATCCAGGATCGCGGCCGCCTCCTCGGCGCGCCGGTCGGCGTCGCGCCGGGCCCGGCTCTCCGGCAGTTCGGCGAAATCCACGCCCGCGACGCCGAGCGTGCGTCCGAGAGCCTCGAGCCGGCCGCGGTAGCGGTCGACGAGCTCCCGCTCCGGGCCGCTCTTGAGGCGGCCGACCGCGATGACGCTCAGCCGCACGGGCGCTCAGCCCCGGTCATGGCGCGGCTCGCGCTTCGCCGGCCCGGGGCCGCGTTCAGACCGCGCGCGATTCGGGACCGCGGTCGGCGGGGCGGTCGGCGCCCCACATCTTCTCGAGGTTGTAGAAGCCGCGGACCTCGGGGCGGAAGATGTGCACCAGGACGTCGCCGGCATCGATCAGCACCCAGTCGCAGGCCGGCAGGCCCTCGACCCGCGGCGCGCCGAAGCCGGCCTCCTTCAGGGCCTGGACCACCCGGTCGGCGATCGCGCCCACATGGCGGTGGGAGCGGCCCGAGGTGACGATCATGGTGTCGGCGATCGAGGTCTTGCCGGTCAGGTCGATCTCGACCGTCTCTTCGGCCTTCATGTCCTCGAGGCAGGCCAGCGCGACGGCCCGGATGTCCTCGCCGTGCGGAGCACCCGCTCCGGAGCGAGGAGGAAGCGGAGCAAGATCCGCTTCACGCGGAGATAAATGGTTCAGGTGAAAACCCTTTCTTCCAGCGCGTCAGGGTGCGCTGCCGACTTAAGATAATGTCGGTCAGCCCCCTTTTTCAACGTGGCGCAGGCCCGGAAGTTCGCGGTTTTTGCCCCAAAACGCCGGGATCGACAGGGTTTCGCTCAGCTTTGCCGCACGGCGGACCGGCGGCGGCGGATTTCGGTCGAGGACAGGAACGAGCGCGGGCCGTGCAGGAAGGTCCAGGCCGGGGGCGGCCGGTCCGCGAGCGCCGCGGCCTGCGATTCGGGCACCCGGGCGGGGCCGAGGGCGGTGCCGGCACGCGAGCGGACCGAGGTGAGGGTCCAGCCCGGCCGGTCGATGATCGCGACCGGCATCAGGCCGGCGATCTCGCGCCAGCCGCGCCAGCGGTGGAAGCCCGCCAGGTTGTCGGCGCCCATGAGCCAGACGAAGCGCACGTCCGGGTGCCGGCGGACGAGGAAGCGCAGGGTGTCGACGGTGTAGCGGACGCCGATCCCCTCCTCGAAGCCCGTCACGGCGATGCGCGGGTGCGCCGCGCAGGCGCGGGCCTGGGCGATGCGCTCGGCCATCGGGGCGGCCTCGCCCGGGTTCTTGAGGGGGTTGCCCGGGGTCACGAGCCACCAGACCCGGTCGAGCCGCAGGCGCTTGAGCGCCATGAGGCTCACGAGCCGGTGGCCCGCATGGGACGGGTTGAAGGAGCCGCCGTAGAGCCCGACCCGCAGGCCCGGCGCCGCCGGCGGCAGCCGCACCAGCCCGGAGGGCAAGAGGCGGAAGCGCGAGGGGGCGGCGGGCCGGGTCTCCGGCCCGGGCGGCGCCCCGCCCCCGCTCACGGCCCCGCTCCCGTCGGAGGGGCTCACGGGCGGGTCTGCCCCGCGCCGCGCACGCGGTACTTGAACGAGGTGAGCTGCTCCACGCCGACGGGTCCCCGCGCGTGCATGCGCCCGGTCGCGATGCCGATCTCGGCCCCGAAGCCGAACTCGCCGCCGTCCGCGAACTGGGTCGAGGCGTTGTGGAGCACGATGGCGGAATCGACCTCGGTCAGGAAGCGCGCCGCTGCGGCCTCGTCGTCGGTGACGATCGCGTCGGTGTGATGGGAGCCGAAGGTCTCGATGTGATCGATCGCGGCCTCGAGCCCGTCCACCACCCGCACGGAGATGATCGCGTCGAGGTACTCCGTCCGCCAGTCCTCCTCTGTCGCCGGGGTCACCCGCGGATCGGCGGCCCGGGTCGGGGCATCCCCGCGCACGGCGCAGCCCGCGTCGAGGAGCCCGGCCACGAGGGGCGCCAGATGCGTGCCCGCGCAGGCGCGGTCGACGAGGAGCGTCTCGGCCGAGCCGCAGATCCCGGTGCGGCGCATCTTGGCGTTGAGCACGATGCGCCGGGCCATGTCGAGGTTCGCGGCCGCATGGACGAACACGTGGCAGATGCCCTCGAGATGCGCGAAGACCGGGACCCGGGCCTCGCTCTGGACCCGCGCCACGAGGCTTTTTCCCCCGCGCGGGACGATCACGTCGACATGGCCGTCGAGCCCCGCGAGCATGGCCCCGACGGCGGCGCGGTCGCGGGTCGGGACGAGCTGGATCGCGTCGCGCGGCAGGCCCGCCTCCTCCAGGCCGTCGCCCATCGCGGCGGCGATCGCCTGCGAGGTCCGGAAGCTCTCGGAGCCCGCGCGCAGGATCGCGGCGTTGCCGGCCTTGAGGCAGAGCGCGCCCGCATCCGCGGTCACGTTGGGACGGCTCTCGAAGATCACCCCGACGACGCCGAGCGGCGTCGCGACGCGCTCGATCGCGAGGCCGTTCGGGCGCGTGAAGCGGGCGAGCACCCGGCCCACCGGATCGGGCAGGGCCGCCACGCTCTCGACCGCGGCCGCGATGCCCTCCAACCGGGCGGAGTCGAGCATCAGGCGGTCGACGAAGGCGGCGGGCTGGCCCTTGGCCTTCGCGTCGGCGAGGTCGCCGGCGTTGGCGGCGAGGATCGCGGGCGCCGCGGCGCGGATCCGGGCCGCGATCGCATGCAGCGCGCGGGCCTTGCCGGCCGCATCGGCGAGCGCGAGGCTCCGGGCGGCGCGGCGCGCCCGGCGTCCGACCGCGGCCATGGTCTCGGCGACCACGCCCGGGACCTCGGCCGGGTTGCCCGCGACGGCGACAGCGCCCGGGATTTCGGCCGCGTCCCCCGCGACGGCGACAGCGCCCGGGACCTCGGCCGGCTCCGGGGCGTTGGAGCCGGAAGGACGGACGAGGGCGAGATGAGAGGTCGCGGTCATGGCGTGGTCTTCGGTGCGAGGGCGCCCGGCCGCTCGGCTGGAGCGGCAGGGCGAAGGGGCAGGCTCATAGCACGGCTCGCGCCCGCAACGCCAAAGGAACCTGCCGCAGCGCCGCGGGGGACCCGCGCGGGATGAGGGCGGGGCGACTGCGCATCGGCACCTCGGGCTGGCATTACGCCTCCTGGCGCGGCCCGTTCTATCCGGCCGCGCTCAAGCCGCCGGACTTCCTCGCCTTCTACCGCACCCGCTTCTCCACGGCCGAGATCAACAACTCGTTCTACCGCCTGCCCAGCGCCGAGGCCGTCGCGGCGTGGCGCGACGGCACGCCGGAGGATTTCCTCTTCGCCTGGAAGGCCTCCCGCTTCATCACCCACATGAAGAAGCTGAAAGGGGTCGAGGAGAGCCTCGACCTCGTCTTCAGCCGCATGGCGGGCTTGAGGCAAAAGCTCGGCCCCGTGCTGTTCCAGTTGCCGCCCATGCTGCACGCCGATCCGGACCGGCTCGGCGGCTTCCTCGCCCTGCTGCCGAAGGGCCACCGGATCGCGGTCGAGTTCCGCCACCCGAGCTGGTACGCGCCGCCGATCCTCGACCTCCTCGCCCGGCACGACGCGGCGCTCTGCCTGTCCGACCATGCCGCGGCGCCCGCGCCGTGGGAGACGACCGCGAGCTTCGTCTACATCCGCGGCCACGGCGCCGACGGGCGCTATGCCGGCAACTACGGCGACGAGACCCTCGACGCGTGGGCGGCCCGCATCGCGCAATGGCGGGGGCAAGGCCGCGACGTCTATTGCTACTTCGACAACGACATCAAGAGCGCCGCGCCCTTCGACGCGGAGCGTCTCCTGCAGCGCACGGGCGGCGAAGCCCCGCTGCCCTGACGCTCCCGGGGCGCCGCGCGAACGGGCACCATTTTCCGGACGGGACGGTGGCGGGAGCCGGCGGAGCCGGTACCATGCCGGCACGCATCGCCTCCGCGGTGCGATCCGATCGAACGCCGGGCAGATCCCCATGCGCATCGCCGTCCTCGCCGACATCCACGGCAACGTCCTCGCCCTCGAGGCCGTGCTCGCCAACCTCGCCCGGCGCGGCGGCGCCGACGCGGTCGTCGATCTCGGCGATTGCGTCTCGGGGCCGCTCTGGCCGCGCGACACCATGGAGCGCCTGGAGGCGCTCGGGGCCCGGACAGTCCGGGGCAACCACGACCGGCAGGTCGCGACCCTAGACCCCGCCGCCATGGGTCCCTCCGACCGGGTCGCGCATGCGGCCCTGAGCCCGGAACAGCGGGCGCGGCTCGGCGCGCTGCCTCCGACGCTGACGGTGGCGCCCGGGATCCTGGCCTGTCACGCCACGCCGGCCCGCGACGAGACCTATCTCGTCGAGACGGTGAGCGGCGGGCGCCTCCTGCGCGACCGGCCGGAGGCCATCGCTAGGCGGCTCGGCGACGTCGGCCCGGCGCGTCTCGTGCTGTGCGGCCACAGCCACCGCACCGAGCTCGTGCGGCTTCCCGGCGGCGTCCTGATCGTCAATCCGGGCAGCGTCGGCGGACCCGGCTACGCGGACCCCGCCGAGCCCGCCCACGTCTCGGAGGCGGGCTCGCCCCATGCCCGCTATGCCGTGCTCGACATACCCAACGGAACGGCAGGGGAGCCCGTCGTGACGTTCCTGGCGGTGCCCTACGACAACGAGGCGGCGGCGCGGCGCGCCGAGGCGCACGGCCGGCCGGATTGGGCCATGGCGCTGCGGACCGGATTCATGTCGCTCTGACGCCGAAGCGGCCGGCGGCTGCGGATCTCGGGCCGCGGGAGCCGCGAGGGCGTCGCGGCGGACCCTGTGGGGCTCCGACGGCGCGAGCCGCTGAGGCTCAGGGCGCCAGCACCGCGAGGTCGTCGCGGTGGACCATCTCGGCCCGGCCGGGATAGCCGAGGATCGCCTCGATCTCGCGGCTGGCGCGGCCGATGATCCGGGCCGCCTCCTCGGCGTCGTAGGCCACGAGCCCGCGTCCGATGACGCCGGCGCCGTCGCGGATCACCACCGCGTCGCCGCGGGAGAACTGGCCCTCCACCCGGCGCACGCCGACCGGGAGCAGGCTCGCCCCGCCGCGCAGAGCCCGGGCGGCGCCGTCGTCCACATGGATCGTGCCGCGGGGCTCGAGCGCGCCCGCGATCCAGGTCTTGCGTGCGGTCGCGGGGTTGGAGGGGGTAAGGAACCAGGTGCAGCGGGCGCCGTCCGCGACGCGCTTCAGGGGGTTCTTCGGCCGCCCGTCCGCGATCACCATGTGGGTGCCGCCGGCGGCCGCGATCTTGCCGGCTTCGATCTTCGTGCGCATGCCGCCGCGGGAGAGCTCGGACGCCGCGCCGCCCGCCATGGCGTCGATCGCGGGCGTGATGCGCTCGACCACCGGGATGTGCCGCGCCGACGGGTCGGCCGCCGGGGGCGCGGTGTAGAGGCCGTCGATGTCGGAGAACAGGACGAGGAGGTCGGCCCCGATCATGGTGGCGACACGGGCGGCGAGGCGGTCGTTGTCGCCGTAGCGGATCTCGCTCGTCGCCACGGTGTCGTTCTCGTTGACGACGGGCACCGCCCGCATCTCGAGGAGCTTCAGAGTGGTGGCGCGCGCGTTGAGGTAGCGCCGGCGCTCCTCGGTGTCGGCCAGCGTCACGAGGATCTGCCCCGCCGTGATCCCGTGATGGGCGAGGACCTCCGACCAGATCCGCGCCAGCGCGATCTGCCCGACCGCCGCGGAGGCCTGGCTCTCCTCGAGCTTCAGCGGGCCCGAGGGCAGGCCCAGCACCGTCCGGCCGAGCGCGATGGCTCCGGAGGAGACCACGAGCACGTCCGCGCCGCGGGCATGGAGATCCGCGATGTCCTCGGCGAGCGCCGCGAGCCAGGCATGGTTGAGCCGCCCGCGCGCCCGGTCGACGAGGAGGGACGAGCCGACCTTCAGGACGACGCGGCGGAACTGGGAGAGGGTCGGGGTCATCGGGCGGCCGGGATGTCCATCGGGCGGGGGACCGCCCTGGTGGGCGGTCCGGGCCTGAACACGGCATAAGCCAAGCGGTTGTCGAAGTTCAACCGCAGCGGTCGCGTCGCTGCCCTGCAGGAGGATGCAGGGCCAGGGATTCTATGGGTGCCACTCCCCGGCCACGGCCGCGGCCTCGACCTCTTCGCTCTTCGCCTCGCCGATGACGGCGAGGAGCGCATTCAGCACCTCCTGCACGCCCTGGCCGGAGGCCGAGGACAGCACGTAGGGCTTGCGCTTGCAGGCCCGCTTGAGGCGGGCGAGCTGCTCCTTCAGGGTGTCCTCGTCGAGGGCGTCGGCCTTGGAGAGGGCGACGATCTCGGGCTTCTCGGCGAGGCCGTGGCCATAGGCCTCGAGCTCGCCGCGCACCACCTTGTAGGCCTTGCCGGCATGCTCGCTCGTGCCCTCCACGAGGTGGAGGAGCACCCGGCAGCGCTCCACGTGGCCGAGAAACCGGTCGCCGAGGCCGGCGCCTTCCGAAGCGCCCGCGATGAGGCCGGGGATGTCGGCCAGCACGAACTCGCGGTTGCCGGTGCGCGCCACGCCGAGGCCGGGATGCAGCGTCGTGAAGGGGTAATCCGCGATCTTGGGCTTCGCCGCCGTCACGGTGGCCAGGAACGTGGACTTGCCGGCATTCGGCAGGCCGACGAGGCCCGCATCGGCGATGAGCTTCAGGCGCAGCCAGATCCAGCGCTCGTCGCCCTCCTGGCCCGGATTGGCGTGGCGGGGCGCGCGGTTGGTCGAGGTGGTGAAATGGGCGTTGCCGAAGCCGCCGTTGCCGCCCTTCGCCAGGAGCACGCGCTGGCCCACATGGGTCATGTCGGCGATCAGCGTCTCGCCGTCCTCCTCGAGGATCTCGGTGCCGACGGGCACTTTCAGGATCATGTCCCGGCCGTTGGCGCCGTGGCGGTTCTTGCCCATGCCGTGCTCGCCGCGCTGGGCCTTGAAGTGCTGCTGGTAGCGGTAGTCGATGAGGGTGTTGAGCCCGTCGACGCATTCGGCCCAGACGTCGCCGCCGTGGCCGCCGTCGCCGCCGTTCGGGCCGCCGAACTCGATGAACTTCTCGCGCCGGAACGCGACGCAGCCCGCCCCGCCGCCGCCGGAGGCGATGAAGATCTTGGCCTGATCGAGGAATTTCATGAGCGGATCCGGAACGTGTTGGGCTGCGGGAGAAACGCGAAAGGGGCCGTCCGGCTCCCGGACAGCCCTGATGGCTGGGCAGGCGGCCCCAGGCTGGGGCCGCCCGATGGTCATTCCGCCGCGAGCGCGAGCTCCGGCAGGGCGTCGGCCCTGGGATGCGGCACGAACCCGGTGTGGCCCCAGGTCTTGAGGCTCTCCCAGGTGCGCCGGTCGAGCCGCAGGTGGTCGACCGGGAACAGGCCGCCCCGGGCCTGGAAGGCCATCAGCCCCGAGCCCTGATAGGCGAAGCCGCACTTCTCCAGCACCCGCCGGGAGGCCGGGTTGATGACCCGCGCGGCCGAGACGACCTCCCGCTCCCCCGTATAGGCGAAGAAGGCGTCGATGAGAGCCCGCGCGGCTTCCGTGCCGTAGCCGTGGCCCCAATGGGGTGTGCCGAGCCAGTAGCCGAGATGCGGCCGCCCGTCCTCGGGGCCGGGCTCGATGCCGACGCAGCCGATGAGGGCGTTGGGCCGCCCCTTCGGCGTGATCGCCAGGGTGAGCCCCTCCCCGGCCGTGTTGGCGCGCCGGGCATGGTAGACGAAGCGCTCCGCATCCTCCGGCGTGTAGGGATGCGGAATCCGGGTCGTCATGTCCGCGACCGCTTTCTCGCCGGCGAGACGGACGATGGCTTGCACGTCCGCGAGGCGCGGCCAGCGGAGCCACAGCCGGCGGGTCTCGAGCCGGAAGACGTCGTCACGGGTGAGGTCGGGAAACATGGTCCTGCTCCGATCCGAAGGGGCCCGAGGGGCCCTGGAAACGACGAAGGGGAGGTGGGCATCCCACCTCCCCTGTCGCTTGGGTCGGAGCTTGGCTGTTTGAGCCTGGAGCTTGGACCCGCCGGTTCGGTGCGATGCCGGCGGGAGCTCCTTCGTTTTGCTCTCGCCGTTTACTCTGCGGCCTCTTGGGCCGGATTCTCCTGGGCCGGGACGACCGATACGAAAGCGCGGCCGTTTCGGGTGAGGAATCGGACGCGGCCGTCGGCGGTGGCGAAGAGGGTGTGGTCCTTGCCCATGCCCACGTTCGTGCCCGCGTGCCATTTCGTGCCGCGCTGACGGATGATGATGTTGCCTGCGATCACGGCCTGATCGCCGAACTTCTTGACGCCGAGGCGACGGCCGTCGGAATCGCGCCCGTTGCGGGACGAGCCGCCTGCTTTCTTGTGAGCCATTGCTCCACTCCTGCTCTGTCCGGCCGACCGCCTCCAGGCGATCTCGGCCGATGATGTTCGAACCCGTATCCGGGCCGGGCCGCCGCTGCGGCCCCGGCCCCGCTCGCTTAAGCCGACTTCGCGATCCCGGTGATCCGGACGACCGTGTAGTCCTGGCGATGCCCGCGCTTGCGGCGCGAATTCTGCCGGCGGCGCTTCTTGAAGGCGATGACCTTCTCGCCGCGGGTATGGGCCACCACCTCGCCCGACACGGTCACGCCCGCGACATTCGGGGCGCCGATCTCGGTGCCGGCGTCGCCGGTGAACATCAGGACTTCGCCGAAGGTGACGGCGGAGCCCGGCTCGCCCGCGAGCTTGGCGATCGTGATGGTCTCGTTCTCGGCGACGCGGTACTGCTTGCCGCCGGTCTTGATCACTGCGAACATCGTTTTCTCCGTGTTCAGCCCGGCTCGTCGCGGCAGGCCGCGGGCCGTCTTTTTGGCAGTTCGGGTTGCGGTACGCGGGAGCCTGGGGCTCCCGCAAACGAAAACGCGGGACGTAGGGGCCCGCGTTTGAGAGGTGCCGGATACGACGCTGCGGCGATTTTGTCAACGGAAAAGACGCCCGAAACCCGCTCGAAGCCCCACCGAACCGCTTGCGGAACCCGCAAACCGCATGATATCCACCCCGCCTCAACCGCCGGACCTCGGCTTTGCGGAGAGGTGGCAGAGTGGTTGAATGCACCGCACTCGAAATGCGGCATACGGGCAACCGTATCGGGAGTTCGAATCTCCCCCTCTCCGCCACTTAGTCCTAGTCTCTGCTTAGTTTCCTATTTACTACCGCCCCATGCACAAAAGTGCACGATTTCTCCGCGACTTAGCGGATTTCCCGCGGGTGCAAGCGAACTGCGAGAGCACATCGGCTTGGGCACACACTCGCGGCAAAGTCACCGCTTCTGGCGCGCCTGCGTCGGTGGTTCGGATGTAGGTCCATTCCTTCTCGAACCAGCTTTGCGCATCAATATCTGTTGTGAGCGCCCCAGGGTCACGGCTGCTGTCCGCCCACCTCGCCCGTTCACCGCCTTTAGCACCGTCCTTGGAAGTGGACCTTCGTTCAATTTACAGTTGGGAGTGGTCCAAGCCGCTTTGATGAGGCTCGCGGGCTGCACCGACTGCTAGACGCTGAGATGATGCTCAGACCGCGTGTGCCAGTCGGCCTTGCTGCCAGCCTCAATTATCGTCAACCCCAGCCGGTCCAACTGAGAGTGATGGTCAAGCTCCGAACCGCGAAGCTTCTATACTCTTCACAAACCGCAGGAAGGCACTAACCGCATCGAAGATGAAGCGGGCCTCGGCCTTGTCAATCAGATCGTTGTCGTGGGCCAAGGACCTATTATTGCGTACATCGTTGAATTGGTCGAACACGCTGATCGCGCTCTTGATAATCCGGCGCGTGATCTCTCGCAGCTCCCGCTCCGCTTCCAGCGCCTTGACATACTTACCGACGCGACTTTGCAGCGGGTCGTTGCGGTCACAGGGAATGCCACGCTCGACCAGAAGGTGGGCGAATTTTTTCATGCAGTACGTATGCAGGCGATCGAGCGCCGCCGCCGGTTTGTTCGCGGCAATATCGCGTTCGATGGCTGCAATTAGTTCCTCAAGTGTCTCGTCGCGCCTGAATTTGTAGAACGCGTCGGTGCGCGGGACCGCCCCGCTGCCCTCGATGCGCGCAATGAGATCGAAGAACCGTGTTTTCAGCTCGTCTGCCTCCACGGATGGCTTGCTGTAGTGGGGCAGGCTCTCCTGGTGCTGCCAGAGCGCCCGCGCGACCTTTGCAACGGTGTAAGCATCCTCCGCTTCGATAAAGGCGCGCAGATGCTTTGCCTTTGACGAGCCATTGTACCGGTACTTTTCCTGATAAATTTCGATGCTGAACTCGTCTTCGAAGAACTCGGCCATGGTGCGGTCGGAAAAGTTCAGCACATAGCCCTGATGCATACCAAAGGCATCATCGAAGATGCGCATATCAGAGCGCTTCAGGGCGACCATGGCTCAAGCCAACCTGGGGGAAGGCAGCCGCCCCGTAGCGCAGTACGGACGAGCGGTGCAGCGGCCGAGCGGGCGAGTTCCATTACTCATGAGCTGGCGGTCGGGGGAAAAATCCGTAACGGCCGCTGTGCGGGTTCTTGCTGAACATCACCACATTTGGGCGGGCCGTAATTTCGGATGGTGGGTCCCTGTTCTCGACGACGATGACCTGACGGTCCCCGGGAAGCTTGCTGAGATATGAGTAGAACTGCGCGTTCAGGTCGGTGCCGAGCAAATCAACGTCGTCCCCCTCCGGCTCTCGGTAGGCCAGCAACGGGGAGTCCAGTACCACGAAACCCGGATGCGGCGTGCGATTGGCGCGGCAGTATTCGAGGAGCCCGATGGTGAAAGCGGCATGGGTGATGGCACGAAGCCCCTTGCCGCGCGCGGTTCTCAACTTCCCCCCGATTACGAGATCCCGCGCTTTGGCATCGAAATACACGCGGTCCGCGCCCGGGAAGTGCCATTCCTTGAGAATGGTCTCAACCCGTTCCGCGAAGCTTGCCGCCACCGTCGTCGGCAGGTCCCCGTCCGACACAGCGGACGCGCGTTGTTCGCTGCCCTGTTCCAGGTCTTCGCGTCGCTTCTCCATGTCCTGAAGCGTGCGGTAAATCGCAAGCGCCTCGCGAACCTCGCCCCTCTTGTCGGCAAGTTCGCCGTAGCTAGCGCGGAGCTGCCTTACCCTCGGCGAGGTCAACCCTTCGAGTTCGGAAGAGACGGACGAAAGTTCCTCCTCGATTTTCGGCAGGCGCCGGTCAAATCCTGATCCCTCGCGGCGCAGCGCGGCCACGGTGTCGCCGAGCTCCGTCTGCAGCAGCGCAATCTTTGCGATCTCGCTGCGCGCAGCGGCAACGACTGCATTAACGTTCCCGCCGCATTCGGTATCCCGCCGATGGTGCTCGGGCGCGGCCCCGCAGATCGGACATTGCGCATGCCCGAGGACACTGAACAACGTACCGGCTTCCTCGATCCCCTGCAGCCGCTCGATGTCTGAAGTATAGTGCTGGCCCAGCAGGTCGAACCGTTGAAGAAGCGACGCAATCTCCGCGCGGCGGTCTCTACCCTGCTCCAGCCGTTCGCGGAGCTCCCGACGCCGTCCCGAGAGGCGGCGATAGTCCGCTTCGCTGACAGAGAGCTGCTGCGTGTAGGCCTCAAGGGAGCTCTCAAGTTTTTCAAGCTGGTCCTCCAGCTCCTTCGGCTGTTTCGTCAACTCCTTGATGCGGTCCCGGAACTCGCCGATGAGCTGGTCGAGCAAATTGATCTGTGCTTCGCGCGTCTGGTCTCCCGGCGTGGCCGCCTTCTGCGCCACAAGCGCTGAGTCATCGACGCCGGTGAGAAGTAGCTTGAACGTCGCAAAATTGGGCGTGTCCGCCGTGGGATTGCCGTCGGTCAGCGGCGAGCGCTGCGATGTGATTTCGGTTTCGGTTACGATCATCAGCCGGGCGAGATTCCGGAAGCTGAGGCTGTTCGTGTCACCTGGCCTATTCCGGCGTACGCGTTTCCCGTTCAGACCGCACTTTTCCAGGAGAAAGCTCGAAAGATTGTCGGCGCTTCTCTCGCTATGCTGGTCAGCAAGCTCCCGGGCTTCAGTCTCGGGCGGCGGAGGTGCGCTATGAAGCCCTTCGAACAGCTGGAAATTGCCGCCGTCAGCGCTCCGGGAAAGCGTGAACTGCTCGCCATCCATGGCCTCGATGCCGAGCATCACGCGTTCGTAGCCAATGCGCTCGGGAATGTCCCGCAGGGCTGTTTTGCCCCCGAGCATGAAGTCTATGGCTTCCACGACAAACGACTTGCCCGTATCCGACGCGCCATAGAGCAGGTTTAGCCCTGCGCCGAACTCGACGGCGGCCGGGTCCCGGTTCGGACCGTGAAAGGCAAGATGACGGATGCGCAGGCCAGGCGTGCTCATGCCTCGGCTCCAAGACTGCGCTCCGCCACCTGAAACTCTTCAACCCATTGATCGAAGAAGCTCCGCATCAGGGCGCGGAACTCCGTTTCCGAGTGCGCCCCGAAATGGCCGACGAGCCATTCGGCCCGGTCTTTCAGCGCGCCAAGATAACCTGACTGAAGCGCTTGCAGGAATGGAGTCGCGTTTTCACCCGCCCGGTAGCGGATACCCTCGGCAGAGGCCTCGCGCTGTACAAGGTCGCGGGTCATCATAAGCAACAGGGCTTGTTCTATGAGTTTGCGGCGCACGAGCAGTTCTGCGGATTGAAGTGGCGCGGGCGGATGCAGGCTGTCCGGTCCACCAACATCGCCGGTATGGACGAGCAGATAATCGAATGCGATCAGCCGTTGCAGATCGAACGAGCGCGGATGCGCGGCGGCTAGCACCGCAACGGCGCGAACGCCCGCTTCAAGCGGCCCATTGAACGTAACGGGCGGTCTGCGCCGCGCTACGGCTTCGTCCATTTCAACCGATCCTCGTTAGCCAGCTGTTGGCAGATGCCCTCGCGATCCTGCACCTTCGCGCGCGCGATCAGCGGGTTCGATGTGATAGGCAGGTTGCGCGCCTCCTTGGTGACGGCGCAGACGCGCTCGTACCCGTCGCAGTGGTTCGAATCACAGACATCGACGACGCCCGCATGGATTTCGTCCTGCAGGGACTCGAAGGTGCCTTCGGGCACCGTGTCGCGGGCGAACACGCGCAGCGATTCGGCATGATAGAAGGCTACCCGCTGGCGGCCGAAATGATCGTTAAGCTTGGACCATGATTTCAGAGTCGCAATGTCGGGCACAGGCTTTTTCGTGTGATCAGCATACGCGCTCAGCAAATGGGCGACATAGTTGCTCTCGGGCGGGGTGATCTCATCCGGAGGAGCGTCGGGGTTCGGGCGATTGGGCAACCCGCCCCCAAACCGCGCGATATGAACCGGGGATGCACGGTGATCCTCGATGATCTCAAGCGCGGTCTTGGCCCCGAAGATGGAGAAATCAAACTCCTTCACGTATTTCAGGAACTCGCCATCTAGGGCGATCTCCTGCGTATCGGTGATGTTCGTGCGGCAGTTCTTGTCCCAGTTTTCAATCAGCAGCTTTTTAAGCTTCGCCTTATCGGCGAGATTGCCCGCGAACGTCGTACCAACGCCGCGCGGCGCGACGAAGTAATAGCGGCGCGGCGGCTTGTAATCGCCGTTGAACGAGTACCAGAGGATTTTGCCGATCTCTGGCCAGGCGTCGCTAGGGTAGAGCGCATGGCCATAGTGCTTGCACTGGTAGTTATCCCAAATGCCCTGCAGCATGGCAGCGTCGACGAACCCGGCGACGTCGATGCCCTTGTCGCCGGCGCCGCTTGCGCGCTGCACCTTGATATACTCCTGCTTGAGGCAGTAGTGCGCCCATTCCTGAACGAAAATCTCCCACTCCTCGGCGGAGTAGATGAGAATCTGCTGCTGGGGCGGTATGCGTGGACCAGCGACCGCCTGATCCGCGCTCAGGGCCGCACCAGCCGTCGGCGGTGCTCCTATGTCCTTGAAATCCGAGCTCATGCCCCTCTCGCCGCCTCCGCCGCAACACACAATGCGCCGCAGAACCTGCCACAAGCATCCGATAAGTTGAACCATTGTACGACGCAATGCCCCGCACTATGCAGGACTGGGATCGGAGCACAACGCGGTGACCAACCCCTCAATGATAATAGGGGAAAGGGCATCTCCACCTCTCACGCTGCTCGTTCCGCCTGTTTCGCCCCGCCGATCGCCTGCGCTGCTATCGCCTCCTGCAGGTAGACCTCTCTGAGCTCCTTGTGGTCCGCGAGGCTACTCGGACGGTAGGGCATTTCCTCGTCATAGATCAGCACGCTTGGCTCATGGAACCGGCGCAGGACAGAAGGATGAAGCGTCGCGTTCCTTGCTATCTTGCGGGTGTGCTTACGCCACCTAAGCTTCAGACCCAAGAATGAGAGCTCAGCCCGGCACTCATCGTGCTGCTGGCCGGTGTGACGGCCGTACAGGCGTAGATAGCGTTCATCGACGAGGAGCCCTGCCTTCTTGGCCTCCTCCACCATCCACTCAAGCGCCAGATCGGAGAGCCGCGACTCGTTCTCCGGATAACTGCCGCCGACATCGGAATGGTTTCCAGCAAACCAGATCTGCTCGAACCATTCGCCCTCTCCCAGTTCGCGCTCGGGTGGCGCACCGTGGTTCTCCCAAGGCACGCGATCGAAGTCTGCCCGGTACTCGTCAATTGCAAGTGCGTGGCGTGCATACCGCACGTTCGGATTCAGGCTTCGATCGAAAAACGCCATCTTGAAGCTGATCAGGTGCAGCGTCTCGTACCACTTGTACCCAGGAAGGCCGGTGACGAACTTGACGCGCAGCCCGAAATACATCACGGACACTAGTGCAACGAGTCCTGCGGCAGCAGCAACGAACCAAAGCAAGAAGGATAGGCTGATCTGCCCCACAGCCCACCACGCAATGCCAGCCGCCGCAATCAACAGACCAGCCCAGCTGATCCACTTCATGATGGCTGCCGCGGGCGGCGCGATGCCAACGGCTGCCACCGTGTCCCAGACCCCGATGAAGTAGGGCACGACGTTCGCCCCGTGTTGACCGGACGAGTGGTACCTGTCCCGAAACTGGCGCCCCAGGGCTTGGCGCTGTTCGTGCAGCCTGCCCTTGCGCTCCACCGCCTCCTGCTTCTCCCTCTGTTGTCCCTTGTCGGCCTTGGCAGCCGCTCGCACCCGATCGTCGGCTCCACTGCCATGACGATACACGCGCACCACAGCCTCCCGGGCAATCGCCCTAACGGTATCGGGGTCACGTAGGAGCGGACGTCCGTTGGGCAGCCGAGTGGGGATGCCACACAGCCCGAGCACCCCGCCTAAGCAGCGTACCGTGTAGGCGCCTCGACTGAAGCCGAATAGGAAGATGCGGTCTCCGGGTCGCCAAAGATGAATGAGGGCAGCGTAGCAATCGATGATGTTCTTGGTAATCCCAAGCCCGGTGGCGCTGCTCAGGCCGTTGTAGATCTTGCGCAGAAAGCCGACCTTGATGTCCTCGCCGGCCGACGCGGAGCCCAGACCAGGATCATAGAACGCAAGCTGCTTGTCGGGGTCGATTTCACTGTCTGGCCCGCATCGGGTGGCTCGGAACAGCTTGTAGACGTTACTCCGATGCTCATCGACGAGGATGCCACCAGCCTGACCCGTTCCATCGGAGAACACGACAATGTTCCGTCCCCCGAAAGGTAGTCTCGTGTTGGACGGGTCAACCTCCCGTTCTTCAGGTCCCCTCGTGAGGTCCATAGGGTCCTCCGCATCAAGTTGGTGCCTGATAAAGGTGGCTCCAGCTGGCGATCTACGTTCCCTCTATGTTCTATACCTATTGGTGCTGATATGCAACCCGCTCAAGATATGCCGTGCAACGTTTAGTGGAGTCGCAGAAGGGCTTCTTGCCGAACCCAGTCGAGGGGCAGGTCGAGATCCAGCGTGAGGTGCTTTGTTGAGATACCCGTTGCTACCTGGCAGTTAATGAGACGCTCGACAGCTGCTGGCGGCAGGAAGGCGAGCCTCAGGAGGCAGCTGACGTAGCGGTCCGACACCTCCTCGCGGGCGGCAATCTCCGCGACCGTAGCGGCCCTGCCGGTCGCGAGTTCCTCAAACCAGGTGTGCCCACGGGCGATTGCCTTCACCAGTGCAGGATCAGCGCTGCTGCCGCGTGGCACGCCGGGGACAATCATCCGGCTTTCATTGCCGGACCGCCGCAAGGCAGCAGGGGCGACTATCTCGAGGCTTTGCTCCTCCCCGGCCCGCTCACCTTCGCCAGCGCGGGCGAGCAGGGCACTGGCGCGCATTTCGATACGGACCTCCTGGGCCGAGACCTCGATCCCGCGCACCATCGTGAGGAGGCTCTCTCGCAGGCCGGCCGTCGGACCTTGCAGGATGGAGAGGTGATCGCCGGCCCGGCCGAACGCCTCATGGAGCTCGCCAGGGGTAGGCTGCCAAGGTGACAGGACTGTGCTGATCCAGTGCTGGTCGGCAAGACGCTCCCGGAGCTGGTCCAGCACGACGCTCTCGAGCTCGTGTGCTGGAAGACGCCAGGCACGCCCCCTGCCCTCCCCCTCGCGAGCGGCACGGACATAGTATCGGTAGCGCTTGCCGTCCTTCACCGCATGGGTGCAGGTCAGCCTTACCCCCTCCTCGTCGAAGAGCAGGTTCGCCAGCAGGCTCGGCTGGCGTGCCTTGCCCCTGACCCGGTGCTCGCGCCCTCGTTCGCTCAGGGTGGCCTGCACCCGCTCCCAGGTGTCCACGTCGATGATGGCGGCGTGCTGCCCGTCATAGACCTGCCCCTTGTGGCTGATGCGCCCGATGTAGAGCGGGTTCTGCAGAACGCGGTACAGGTGCCCGCGCGAGAAGATCCCGCCGCCCCTGGAGCCCTCCTGCCCGGTCCTCACCTTCGTGCGGACGCCCTGCCGCTCCAGCGCCTCCCGCAGGAAGTCCACCGACCCGAGCTCCAAGTAGAGACGGTAGATCGTCCGGACCGTCTCGGCCTCGCCTTCGTTCACCTTCAAGGTCCGCCCGTCCGCCTCGTACCCGAGCGGCACACAGCCGCCCATCCAGAGGCCCTTCTTCTTCGAGGCGGCGATCTTGTCGCGGATGCGCTCACCCGTGACCTCCCGCTCGAACTGCGCGAACGAGAGCAGCACGTTCAGCGTCAGCCGGCCCATGGACGAGGTGGTGTTGAAGCTCTGGGTCACAGAGACGAAGGAGACGCCCCTCTGGTCGAATACCTCCACGATGCGGGCGAAGTCCGTGAGCGAGCGGGTGAGGCGGTCCACCTTGTAGACCACTACCACATCGACCAGCCCCGAGGCCACATCCGCCAGAAGCCGCGTGAGCCCCGGCCGCTCCATGCTGCCGCCGGAGTAGCCGCCGTCGTCATAGGCGGTGGGGATCACCCGCCAGCCCTCGTGCACCTGGCTCTTGACGTACGCCTCGCAGGCCTCCCGCTGCGCATGGAGCGAGTTGAAGTCCTGCTCCAGCCCCTCCTCCGAGCTCTTGCGGGTGTATACGGCGCACCTGAGCTCCCGCACGCGCTGTGGCTGACCCCGATCACGCATGCGCCGCCTCCACGACTGCTGCTGCCACCACCCGCTTCCTGCGAGGACCGGCAGCGTTCTTGTTGCGGGCGGGCCGCTTCTTGACCCCGAAGAAGGTCCAGCCGTTCCAGCTCGTGCCGGTGATCGCCTTGGCGATGGTCGAGAGGGAGCGATGCCGCTCCCCCTGCCACTCGTACCCGTCCTCGTGCACGAACACGTGGTGGGTCTCCCCCTGCCAGACCCGCACCAGCCGCGTGCCAGGCCGGATGCGAGGACCGGCCATCGAGGCCTCGAAGCTGCCCTGGCGCACGGCCTCAGCGATCTGCCGCAGCCGCCGCTTTGTCGCGAGGGAGAGGCCGCCATAGGCCTTCACCTGCATCTGGTAGGCGATCGCCCGCACGAGGAGGTCGCGCCGGAACGAAGCCGGTGCTGGGGTGCCGTAGAGACGCTGCCAGCGCTGGCGCAGGTCAGCAAGGTCGAGGGAGCCGAGGCCTGCGATCTCGCGGATAAGGTCCTCAGGGGTGAGGGTCTGACGCGCCATGGATCAGACCTCCCCGTCAGCGACTGCATCGGCAGCAGCCTGCGGCTCGGCCTGCTGTGATCCGATGCGGTAGGCGACGCGGTTGTCCTCGCCCCGGCAGCGGGTGATCGCGTATCCGCTCTGCCGCAGGCCCGTGAGCGCCGCCCGCGTGGTGTGAGGCAGCCATCCCGTGGCCGTAGTCAGCTCGCCGATCGAGGCACCCTGCTCGCGCGAGAGGAGCTCGACCACCAGGGCTCGTTTGGTGCCCGCCCGCGGCAGGGACGGGGATGCTGAACTCGGCTGATCCTGACGCTCAGTCGACGGCGCATTGCTCGAGGCTCCTCCGGCTGGCCCTCCCTGACCCGTCGATGGAGACGGGACGGTGTCCTGCGCGATCCCGATCGCCTCCAGGCCGGTGGAGGTGACCTTCAGGCCGATCGGCTGTCCCTCCTCGTCCTGGAGCCAGTGCGGATCGTCGGCTCCGACCGTCACCTCCTCGACAAGGCCGCCGGCGAGAAGTTTGGCCGCAGCTGCCTTGGCGGCCTTGCCCGTCAGGGTCTCAGGGCAGGTGAGGAGCCGGTCCTCACGCTGGGAGGCGCCGGAGAGCAGCATCAGGTGCGTGTCGGTGAGCTTGTGTGGCTTGGCCATGGTGGGGTCCTCTGCGGTTCATGACGGCCTGCGCCGTCACCACCGCGAGCCCCGCATCGGCTCGTCCGCCGAGGGAGCTGAGGACCCGGGTGCTTCCCGAGCCCCACCACACATGCTTGCTGTGCACGGGCATGCGAGCGGAATGTGAGCCATGCCATTGCTGAGGTGCAGGCGTTCTTGTCCTGATGTGATCCGGTGCCGACTGAGAGCGGCATATGCGCCTCAGGCCGCAGCATCAGGCCAGCGCCGGAGGACCAAGGCGGCCGCTTCGGCGAGCACCACCAGGTCGGCCCCTGCCTGGCTGAGCTCCGCGAGATGCAGCAGCCGCTCGTCGGCATCGTCCGGCGGCCGGGACACGGCCCGGTCGAGGGCCTCCTCGAGGATGAGGCTGATCAGCCCCTCCAGGGCCTCCAGCCCCTGCGCGATCAGCACCTCGTCTGCCATGTCTGAGCCCTCCCAGGCGACACACAGGAGGGACATGGGCCTCCAGTCCACCGCCAGCACCGCGAGCAGGAGGGGATAACTCTCGCCTCAGCGTGTCCCGAGAGGGCTCCCGCGCCACCCCCTTCACCGGAGTGGGCTCTCTGTTGACGGTGACCCTTCTCGTGCCTTCGGTCTCCGGCGAGGCGGTGGAACGTGCCGCGTGGCGTCGTGCGTATCCCAGGCGCTATCTGGAGAAGTTGCCCTGGTTCTCTTTGGATGGTTCACCGGTCAGTGGTTCGCTATGGGTCGGTAAAGCGGGCTTTCCGAACCAGCCGAAGCGGGTTCTGGAAAGGTATACCCATAGTGAACCGCCTCTCTATACTCAGTCGGCGGATGAGTTACCTGATGGGGGCGGTTTGGTCCGTTCACTCCGTCCGAACAGGCTACGAACGAAATTTGTCACAGGCTCATCAACCGGCCTTGGCGTGATCCATCGGGCTTGGCGGATGCCGTGTCGATGCAGAGCATTGCCCACTAAGAACACCCCAAGGGTTGGCAAGGCTACCCCGATGGCGGCGATCCAAAACACTAGGTACAGAATGACCGGAACCAGCGCGAAGATGACCGTGAGATAGGCAAGTCTCATGAGGAAGTCATAGAGCCCCGCTGAGCGGCCGAAGGCCAGTAGAAGCACTAAGGCGACCAAGAATGCGGCTGCTAAGACTGCAAGAACGAGAGGCAGCCTCAGATACCGTCTCACGATGAGCCGCCGCACTGCACGAACGAAAAGCCGCACTGCTCTGTGCCCCTCACTTGTTCCCCAATCGCCTCGAACTTTAGCATGGCCGACCTGACACTCGCGATCTGTATGCTAAATTCGCATATTCGCACGATATGGAACGCCGTCACGCCTAACCGTGCAGTCCCGATGCCCTTTGCCGGAATATATGGCCCATGATGGCTTGGTAGACGCGCAGCTTGTAGACCTCGATGTTGCGGGCGGTGAGCAGGGCGCTGCCGAACATCGGGTGGACCTTCCATCCGAGGCACTCGTCATCGTCAGGAACCAAGCCATCCTCAGCCGCTAGCCTGACCCAATCAGCTTTGAACCAGTCGTTCAGGTTGCCAGGATCGTTCTTGAGGGCGTTGAACTCGTCAGAGCCTTCCGCGATGAGTCGGTAGTCGCCTTCCAGGAGGCACAAGGCATAGTACGATCCGTTGGGTGCGCCGAAGACCCAGTCCCCGAAAGCACCGATCAGGAGAGGGGTATGGTCTGCGGGCACGAGCCAGTCCCAATGGGCGCGGAGCGACCCGCAATCGAGGCGGTCGCAGGAGAGTGCAAGGGCACGGGTCATAGGGCTCTGGCGGCGCTCCGGTGGGTGTCGTGTGGTCCCGATGACTAGCACCTTTGCCCGGCGTGGCGCACGGTGCACATCGCGATCGAAATTCGCATAAGTCCCGATTATGGAACCAGCTTGTGGGATACCCGCTATGGCACGCGGCAGGAACAAACATCAGTCGCGGGAGAACAGAGCGCGGGTTCGGGACCTTTTCCTGCGCGAGTGGGACCCCATTGGCATCTTCGGCGAGGGTCCGAACGACGAGTACAACTCATACGCCGACAAAGCCTACGCCATGCTCATGGCCGAGGGTGCCGACGAGGCGACCATAGCTGCTTACCTGCACCGTATCGCGACGGACCACATGGGGCTCTATCATTCAGATGGCCTCAGAGCGCGAAGCGAACGCACGGCAAGTTTGCTGGTCGCGATGCGGCCGGAGTTCGAGACACGCTGATGCCTGCGTCCGCCAGAGGAAATTCGCATAAGTCCCGATGATGAAAATTGCGGGTCTGCGGCGGAGGTGAGAGGGCACAATGAACACCATCACCATCCACGATAAGGCTGCTGATCGACCTGTTCTCGGCTTCGACCTGAAGGAAATCCTCAAGGCCATCGGGCAACCTGCCCTCGACGCCTTCTGGACGGCTCTGCCCGTCGAGGAGGCCGGTGATGAGCTTTGGGCGACAGGGGACCCCTCTGCGGTTGCGATGGTGGATGAACTCGCCAGAACGGGCGAACGGATTGGAGGCGGGAGGCTTCTGGAGGTTGCGAGTGGCATTCACCAGACAATCTGGGGTGAGTTCCAGGGATTTGAGAGCCTAGAGGCAACCTCGCCGTGGATTAGGATCGTGGCCTTCGATAGCACTTGGTTCGAGGTCCACACGGCGCATGAGGCCGTGCTGGAGCGGGTACGAGGCCGCTTCAAAGATGTGCGGGTCCGATAGGACGACGGAGCGCCGATTCCGCATAAGCCCCAATTATGGAACGTGTGATCAGTACCATGAAAGTCAGCGGCCTCACTGAGTTGCCCGTTCGGATTACGGGGGAATGGCACCCTTACCCAAAGCATTGGAGTTGGGGCGGCCATGTTCGCGCGGACGAAGCCCTCGTAGCGGTGCTGATGTGCCATTACGAGGACCGGCTCGAATGGACCCGAACAGAGCATCACACCGATCCAGACGGGCTTGCTGTTCGCCTGGACTATAGGCCCTCGGGCGAGAGCGCGGATATCAGCCTCGGTATGGGGCCAGGGCGTTCCTTGAGTTGGATCCGGGGGCGCATTGAGGCCGTGAGAGCGGATCATCCTCCACCTGTCGAGAGGACTGCCTCGTACCAGACGGGTCAGATCATCGACTTCGCCACCCTTCCAGGGGCTGAACTCGTGGTGCTGCGGCTGCTGCTGGTCGCTCGACGTGACGTGCACTCGAAGCGGGTCGGCCTTTGGAGCCTACGGCGTGAAGTGGCAATGAACGTCGAGGAGCCGTGGCGGGAGGTGCTGTCCTCTGGCCGGACAGGTGTCACTCACCACGTAGCAGGTTTCGCATAAGCGCCTTTACGGAACCACGACATACCCCAACTGAACCAGGGACGGCATGGCGTGGTCGGGTGGAAGGGCTATGGTGGAGGAGACTTAGCTCGGGACCTCCTGATGTTTGCGCCTTTTTGTAAGATCGCTCCCCTGTTCCTTGCCCTGTTGGTGTCAAGTGCTCTGCTGCCGGTCGATGCTCATGCTGAAGAGAAACCTCTTCGCGTTCTCAGGGTGAAGCTCGGGGAGGGCAAACAAGATAGCTTCGTGGCTGGTCTCAAACGTTTTTCGGAGGCCGAGGGGTTTGCCATTCGTGTAGTCGACTACGCCCCGATGGGAGGCAAAGGCATATTCATCCAAATGTTTCGCCATGAGGTTAAGATTTATGGCGCTAACCCGCACGACCCACGCGACTTTGGTCTGTCGTTCTTCGAGAGCAGCAAGGCACTTGTTTCTAACGACAGTCTCGACGTACTTACATCGAAGCTAACTTCGCACATCGGGGACGCTAGTTCATCGGTCATCATCAAATAGATGGCGTGTCGGCGTCACCAGTTCCCTGCCTGCAATCAGCCCATTTCGCATATGGCACTTTATGGGATGCTGTCTATGATCGAGCCTACTGCTCTTCCTCGAAGGTCCAAGGTGCATCCTTGTCCTCTCGTACTGCGACTTGACCCGAACCAAGGCTCATAAGCTCCCGTAGCGAAGCATCTCGGTCCATGAGGTGGCTTAAGCCGACCCATCTGATGAGGTCTAGATCAAGGCAGTTCGCATCTCCACACAAACACTGCCACCACCCGGTACGGCTATGGATGACGACAGTGATGTCCCGCGTGTCCTCAAAAACATGGGGGCACACGATGGTCCCGATGTCCTTGTCGTCTTCCAGATCGATGCTCATAGCCTTTCGCGTACTCCCCCAACACGGCACATTTTCACCCCCGATCCCAGGGATACCATGCAAATGAGCCATCCGGTGACCGAGCGCAATTTCGCGTAAGTCCCGATTATGGAACGGACACGGCTGCGTTCCGGTAGTAGCCTGCATGTATGGCCAAGCCAGGGCTCGTTACGATGGTACCCCTCAGAGCGGCGGTCGGCTTCCTGGTGGTTTGGCTTGCCACGAGCCAGGCCGCGGCCGATCCGTGTGACATCCTCCGGCGTGGGGTCAGAATATCAACCAATCCAGGCATCGCGCTGGAACTAAGGCATTTCACAGCCCTTGCCGATATCGAGAACACTGAAGAAGCTCCAGCAGAGCTTGTTGAGTATCTGGCTGAGGCGTTCACTCCGGGACCGACACTTCAGAACCTTGTCAGCCGCCCTCGTGTTCGCTGTGGGGCCCGCATACTGAACCAGGACGTGGTGCAATATCTGAGGAAAGGCTCGCGCAGCTTCCGCTTTCCGCTGATCCCGCACGCCAATCCGGTTGGCTCCTACGCCGCATTTGAGCAGGATACCGGCCGACTGGCGGCGCGGGTCAAGTCGGCAGCGTTCAGGAAGCTCTCAGAGGTCGGGCTGCCAGAGTTGCTCGGGGCTCTCTTGTCACCACGTGACCTGGACTTCAATGGTGCAGTTTGTGCCCTTGTCGGGACGCCCCAGCACTTCCATCGGTTCCCAAGGGAGAAGTTCCTGCGTTTCTGCTCAAACCCGGAACCAGCGGATGTCAGCGCGGTCATTCAGGGATATGCGTCAAGGTTCTCAGAGGACGAACGTGCCTCTTGCGGAGTTCACGGGCTGACTGGCTATAGATGCGTGCTGCATCTATTAACCCAGCGGTCTCTATGCGGGGTGGTCTATGAGTACATGACGGAGGTGCGCTACCTTTATGTGTGCGGCAGTCAGCTTGTTGCTCGCAGAGAGCTTGGTGAAATGTGAGACACTGCGTAACCTCCGATTACGCGAAACCAAATTTATCCAGGCGCTTTCTGGCTCACGCGAACTGCGTGGTACCAATATGCCGCTCCGGACGCAGCACCCACGAGGATCAGCTTCATTAGTTCTCCGACCCCAGCAACCGACTGCGGGACTGGACCGAGGTTCCCCCACCATCTCACCGCCAAGAAGAAGGCAAGTGCGGTCAGTGCCCCTGCCCCAGTGCAGATTGAGAGCGACATTGAACCATGCCGGTGCCGCCATAACAGGATCGGGTAGGCCACCAGCAGAGCGAACGGCAGCGCCAGGGGAGTGCCGATCAGGACAGCAAAGAACGAAGCCCCAATCAAACCCGAGATTGACGGAACACGGTAGATAAATGGATCGCTGCTCAAGATCGAGAATGCTGCCAGTTGCATATTCGTAGCTAATATGAATAAGATAGGGGCAACGATGCTCGCAAAGATGACGCCATTCCGAATGCGCTTTTTGCTGATTGAACTCTGTGGCATCGCGGAATTTGGCTTATCATCAGGCAATATTAGGCTCCGCGTTTTTCAAAGCTAATCTTGTTGGCACATCAAGAGACAGGCCGTCGCTTCGGTGTCAACGTGCAGCTTTCGGTCCATCTGATCAGAAGGCATAGTTCACTATGGGTATACCCATAGTGAACCAGCAGGCACGCTTGCCCAATCACTCCTCGATACCGTGGTCACGTCCCACCTGAACCCAAGACCGGCACAGTTCGGAAACCTCCGCACGGGACGCTCCCACCCGTGCCGACAACTCAGCATCTTCCATCTCGGCGAGCAGTTCACGCAAAGCCGCGCCTATGCGGACGTAGTCCAACTCCGTCATGCGGACCATCACCACATCATCGTGGTGCTCAATGATCTCTGGCATCTGGCACCCTCGTCCACACAATCTGGATGGCTGTCGCAACCGATTTCGCGTAATCGAACCCTATACCTGAGCGCCTCCTAGGCGGTGACTGGAACATGCGAGATCCCAAACTGGAAGTTAAGATCGGCGTCATTGGAAGAGTGGTGCACAGCAATGACGACAAGATGATTGGCAAACTTGTTCATGTTGTTGATGATGCAGAAAGCACGGGAGGCTTTCTGATCTACACTAGTTCGGGTGATCCCAAATGGCCTTGGTTCGACGGTTGGGTCCAAAACCAGGAAGAGCTAATGCATTACTTCGAAGCTGGCGAGATAATCGTTCAATGGTCGAACATTTCCGGTTGGGTGTCGGACGGCGTACCCGTCTAAGCTGGACATCATCACGAGGCTGCTCAAAGTTGGCGTAATCGCACGTTATGGAACGTGCGCCGTGCGCCGTGCGAACTCATCAGCGATGTAGCAGGGGGGGATTGATGTGGCCACGTGCTGGGGTGCGGTTTCGATATCGTCGTGGCCATGTCCGTGATTGGCAGCCTGGGAAAGTTTCCATCGTGCACGCTGGCAAAACATTGACGGCAGAATATTCACTATACAGAGGATTGATATTTGTAGATTCACCTGATTTCGGGATTAGCGCCTCAAGACTTGTAAGGCACAAACCATTGGATCTGGCCAAAAGTATTTTGGAATATATGGCAGATCGTGCGGAACGTTCTGATTTCGCATAAGTCCCGATTATGGAACCAAGGGGTGGCTCTTAGGCCACCATCCCCGCGAAGAACCTCATGTCGCGCAAGTGGTACGCGATGTGCCGGAACTCCTCTCCGATCTCCAGAAGAGCATCGGTCATGGCCTGCTCACCGTCAGCGGCCAAGAGCTTCGGGATCATGTCGCGGTAGACCTTGAGGAACGATCCCTCGATGTCGGCCAAGCCGTGCGCGATAGCCCAAGCCTCCTCATGCTCGACACCGTCATAGCGCCTCACAGCAGCGACCTCTTCGAGCCGCTTGCCGAGATCGAGGACAGATTGAACATGCGCGAGATGGGGCACTGGCCTAGCCTCTATGGTCTGAGCAGCGCATCCTACTCGACGCGGCCAGATGATCCACAATTCGCGTAAGGCGCTTTAGGGAACCGGCATAGTTAGAGAGGTGGTCCATGGCATCGCCTGACCTGGAAAGTCTCACTTCGAGTGAGCGGAGGCTCCTTTGGGCTCTCTCCGTCATGGTCGAGCAATACCTCACACGCCGCGACAGGCAGGGGCGTGAGTTCCTGGACAACGAGTGCATGGTTGCCGGTGAGGAGGCTCTTGCGGTGCTGGCGCAGCATGGGCTTGTCACTATGGAACCGGGCAGCACCAGGATGGGGGAGTGGTCAGAGGCCGGGCGCAAGTTCATGCACCCTATGAGCAGAGGCGCCCCATAGCAGGGATCGGAGCGCCACAGGGAAGCGCGTCGGCCTGCATTGGGATGATAGATGAAATCAGTATTCCCGATCCCTCCGGAGGTCGCCAGAGAGCTGGTTAGACTGGCCCTCTATTGTGGCTGGTTCCACGGCGCTCTGGAATGCTTCCGAATAGCCTGCCGATGGGTCGTTTTCGGTTCCAAAAAGCGCCTTATGCGAAGATGGCGCGGTAATTACCCACCCCCTTGCGGCGTGGGCGGATCGCTGATTCCCTGCACTGATGGGCCGGGGCGATCTTGAGCGACTGAGCAAGGAAGAGCTGATCGAGCTGGTGCTGCGTCTGCAGCGGCCGGAGAAGACGTCCCGCA
>DATAGO010000015.1:0-6050 GCA_036263675.1 Microvirga sp.
GCCCCTGGAGATCGACGGCTTCACGAGCGGGCTCGACGAGATCCACCTCGACGACAAGTGCTTCAAGAACCTCGGGCTCGGAACCGACGACGGGACGGCGCTCAAGAAGGGCATGTTCGTGGCCAACTACACCGGCCTGGCAACCAAGAAGTTCGCGCAGATCGTCTACGAGAAGGACACGGGCGAGCTCTACTACGACGCCGACGGCAAGGGCGGGAAGGAGGCGATCCACTTCGCCACCCTCACCGACCAGGCCGACCTCTTCCTCTCCGACTTCTTCATCATCTGATGCTGTGGCGAGCGGGGTCGTCGTGGCCCCACTCGCGCTCCGATCCAACCCGACGTGAAACTCGACGCGGTGGGCGATCTGCCAATGTGGCCGACAGACTCAGGCCTGTTACGTCCAGGGCCGGTCGCGAGCTTCTCGGCTGACTTCCGGCAGACTTGGCAACCGGTCGGCCCTTCTGTTGGAGGGACGTCCAGGATCGAGCGGGGCGAGGCGAAACCGTCTCCTGCAAGCCTCGCCCAAATCGGAACGACGCCGGAAGAGGCAGGTGTCGTCCTCATATTCAACGCACGTCTGAGGCGGAGTGAGCGGAGGGCGGCGGCGCGAGGGCTGTCGGCGCTCTCCCGCGACCGGACTATTGTGCCGGTATCGGGGCCGACCCCGTGGCTGAGCCAAACCGGCCAGACGGACCCGGAGCCACCTCACGCGCGAATGCCCTAGGTCCACCGGGCAGCGGTAGGTCAGATGGCCGACGACTAAAGGCCAATAGAGCTGGCGCGCGCCGGAAATTCGCAAATCCATCAGCAGCTTACGTTCTCTCCTGACAGCCGGTCCAGCCCGAGCTATGGCTAAGTTGCCGCAGTCTCGACACAGGATCTGCGCTTAAGGGAGCCGTAGACTCTGGCTGCGGCAATCCGGATCCGAGACGCGGATTGCAAAGGCGAGAGCAACGCGCCGGAATGCCCCTGTGCATCCGGTCCAGAAGAAGCCTCGGCATACGGGGGCCAAAACCTCGGAGTGGGAGCTACCCTGATGACGATTGAGCATCCTGAGAAGATCGGCCTTGGGACGTGGGACAAGGACGCGCTCGGCACGGCACTCAACGACGTGGACCGGGTGGGGTTCGACTGGCACTACAACTGGTCGGAGCGCACCCTGTGGGATGCGGACGCCACGCCGGAAGCTTCCTCCTTCGTCGCCATGGCCTGGGACGAGCAGGACGTCACCTCCACGGCTCTCGCCCTGATCAAGGCCTCCGGAGCCACGACGCTCCTGGGCTTCAACGAGCCCGACCACTCCCACCAAGCCAACATGAGCGTCGAGCAAGCGCTGAAGCTGTGGCCCCAACTCCAGGCCACGGGTTTGCGCCTCGGTTCTCCGGCCGCGACCCAGCACCAAACTCTCGGGCCGGATTCCTGGCTCGGGCGCTTCATGGCAGGAGCCGAGAAGCTGGGGCTCCGCGTCGACTTCATCGCGGTGCACTACTACTCCGAGGACGGGGACGTCGGTGCCTTCAAGGCCTATCTGGAGGCAGTGCACCAGCAGTATGGCAAGCCTGTCTGGGTGACCGAGTGGGCGCTCGCGGATTGGTCCAACCAGGGGCGCTTCACGGCTGCCCAGCAGGCGGCATTCGCGCGGGCCGGCACGGAGATGATGGACGACCTGCCCTTCGTGGAGCGGCAGGCGTGGTTTGCGGCCTACGAGGGCGGCGACGGATGGAACCTCAGAAGCGGGCTCATCGACGCGTCAGGCCAGCTTACGGTCGTGGGTCAGACCTTTGCCGAACTCGTCAATCCTGCCTCGGACGCGCCCGTAGTCACGGCGCCCGTGGTGACGACGCCCACCGTGGATGAAGCCCTGACGCTGGTGGGCACGTCGGGCGCCGACACCCTGGTCGGCAAGGGCGGTTCCGATACGCTCAAGGGCATGGCCGGGGCCGATAAGCTCTCCGGCGGCGCAGGAAGCGATATCCTCGTGGGAGGCCAGGGGAAGGACTACCTCACGGGCGATGCGGGAGCCGACCGCTACGTGTTCGAAGTCGTGAAGGACTCCGTCGTCGGCTCCAACCGCGACGTGGTCACCTTCGTGCAGTCCGAAGGAGACAAGGTCGACCTCTCCGCCATCGATGCCGACACCGACGGCACGGCCGGCAACCAAGCCTTCTCGTGGATCGGGTCCGGTGCCTTCACGAAAGTCGACGGGCAACTGCGCCTCTCGGGTGGCATCCTTCAGGGCGACACCAACGGTGACGGCAAGGCCGACTTCGAGATCAAGATCAGCGGCGCGCTCGCCGTGACCGACCTCCTCCTGTAACCTGAGGGCCTGAACGCGCGCTCGGTTTGAATGCATCCGCTCGCGCGTGGATGACACCGACATTGGAGGCAGGGTCGGCATTCGGTCGGGCGGCTTCCGTCACCGCCGGACCGTCGCCTTTAACGAGCCGTTAACCATACCGCGCTAACGTTAGGTCAGACCGGCGATCGGGTCCGGTCTGGGTTCTCCTCTGGGATGTCATCTTGCCCCGCGTGGTTCTTCATGGCCGCGCGGGGCATTCTCGTTCAGCGCGGCATGTTTGAGGCTGGGCGCCTCGGCGACGAGACGGAACATGCATGAGGCACGTGCGCGGCGGGCGCAGGCCGGCCATCGCGCTCCTTGTCTCGCAGATCTCCCGGGCAGGCGCTCCTCCGCGGCTTTGCGTTCGTCGATGTTGCACACGGTGGCGCCAAACGCTGCTTGGCTCAGCGATCCGGAATCGGTTCTCCTCCCTGACAGGCGGGGCTTCTCTTTACCTGTGCTGACGCTAGATGCCGGTGCGGCGGGAGTCAGGACCCGTCTCGCCCTCTGGCCCCGTCGCCACAGGGCGCTAGGGCCCGGCGTTCCACTGCGCCGGGCCTTTTGCTTGCGCGATCAACGACCCACGTCGCTCTGCGGGGCCAGGGTTCCCACCCCTCATTTCAGCGAGTGCCGTCACGGCGGGCCCGGAAATTCGTCCGTGAACCGGAAGACGACAGGGACTTGCCTGCGGCAGCAGGCGATTGCGTCATTGCGTCGAGGCGCTTCCCTGGGGTGTCGCCGACAGGTACGCGGTGGGGCTCGCCGACCATCCCGTCGACGGCAGCCGGCCGGGACGGAACGCTCGCCGGTGAGGATGGCATACGGGCATCGCCACAGGCCCGGACCTCCACCTCCAGAGCATACGGGGCGGGCAAACGGCTCCTGCCGCGGCGTTGCGCCTGGGTCTTCACCAAGGATGCAAACAAACGGACTTCGTTCCAGCGATCGGGTGTGACCGCCTCAGCGGGCGGGGCCGAGCGCGGCGCGGACCTCGCGGAGCTGCTCGCCGATGCGGTTGCCCTTCACGAGCTTGTGGACCTCGTCGGTCTCGCGCGGCGGTGAGCGCCTGAACGCGATCCATCGGCCGTCGGGCTCGCGCCGGTGATAGATCGCCTCGCCCCAGGCAAAATGCAGGAAGCAGGTCCGGAAGGGCTCCCTCCCGGACCGGGTCCGGCGCAGACCCCCGAAGCACATCCGGCCGCTGTCCGAGGTCTCCCACCGCCCCTGTGCCTGCGAGGCCGTCTCGGGCTCGCGGCCCGCCACGGCGGTGAAGCCCCCGCCCTTGCCGAAGTAGCCGCCGCCGCCAGTCCAGAGCCAGGTATGGCCCTCGTAGAGCTGCTTGAGCTCGCGGGCCGTCATGGGGCGCCCGAAGGACGAAGCCCCGAGAGCCACCGCCTCGCCCTTCCCACCCGCGCCGGCCGTGGGTACGACCCCGACGAGGTAGTCGGACGCCTGCACGACCGGCGGGCCGGAGCGGGCGGGGGCGGAGAACGGCCCCTCGCTCCGCGCCGCGCCGGAGGCGGACGTGGCGGCGGTCTCGCGCAGCACGGGCCCTGCGGCGCCCAGCGGAGAGGACGGGGCTCGCTCGGACGCTGCCGGCAGGGAGGCGGTCGCCACAGGGTCTGCGGGCGCAGCCGGGCGCTCCGGCGGCGGAAGCACGGGCGTTTCAGCGGCCACAGGGTCTGCGGGCGCGGCCGGGCGTTCCGGCGGGATCGGCGGCGTCTCTCCAGCCGGGGGATCCTGCCCCACCAGACCGGAGATGGCTCCCTGATCCTGCGAGGGCAGGGCGGCGGACGCTTGCAATCGATCCGCGAGATCGTGCGGCACGGCTGTGGCAGCCGGTTCCGGCGGCGTCGCCAGGAAGGCGGGAGCCGGAGGATCAAGCGGCACTGCGGCCTCGAGTGGAGCCGCTGGCGGCAGAGGCGACGGTGCGGCGGGCGCGTCGGCGATCGGGGCGGGCGTCGGAGAGTCCTGGGCGGCAAGCGCCGTGGCCGCCACACCGCCAGGCTCCTGCGCGGCCGGCTGCACCGGCTCACCGGCAGGCGCGGCCTCCGCCCTCTCAGCGGTCTGCGCATCCCCGGCAGGGGCCGGAGGTGTAATCGGCGGCTCCGGGGCTTCGTCCTGCGGGACGGGCAGGGCGATGGGCTGCTTCGGTGTCTCCGCTGGGGAGATCGGGGGCGGCTCCAGCGCATCCTCCAGCACGGTGGGAACGGGGGCCAGGGGCGGGAGCGATGCAACGGCTGCCGCACCCGGCGGCTGCCCGTCTGTGGCGACCACGGCGGGCCCTGGGGGCGGCTCCGGCGGTGCAGGTGCGGCCGGATCGCCCTCGGGCGATCCGCTGACGGCACTGGCCGGACGCGGGTCGTCGGCAGCGACCGGCACGGGCTTCTCGGCGGGAGCCTCCGCAGTTGCCGGGAGGTTCCCCGTCGCGATCTCCGTCTCCTTCGAGTTCGGGGCGGCGTCGGCTTCCGGCAATACCGCGCGGGCGGGACGGTCCTCCGGCGGCGCCGAGGCGGGCTGCGGCGGAGGATCCGCACGCTGCGCCTCGATGGCGGGTTCAAGCGAGCGATCGGGAGGATCGACGGGCTTCAGGTCCATGGCGCTTTCGCGCGGCGTGTCCGCCGGTCCTGCTTCGACGGCGGCTTCAGGCGGTGCGACTGCCAGTTCTTCTTCGACAGCGGCTTCGCGCGGCAGGTCTGCGGGTTCTGCGTCGGCGGCTTCGTGCGGCGGGTCCGATGGTGCGGCTGCGGCGGCGGGAGAGCGCGAGGGTTCGGGCGGACTTGTCTCGGAACGCGCCGCCAATTCGAGAGGAGCGGGATCAGCCGGCCCCGTCTCAGGGATAGGGCCAGGCTCGGGCGGAGCAGGATCAGGCAGCCGTGCCTCGGCGAGGCTTGCTGTTTCGGACGCGGCACCGTCCGGCTGCTTTGCTCCGGAGAGGGGCTCAGGTTCGGGCGGAGCGGGGTCGGTCTCGGGGTCGATCAGGAACTCGACCGGGATCTCGACATAGCTGTGCGCCGGCGGGAGAACGTAGCCGCCGGCGCTCACCGCCAGGGCCAGCAGCGCCGCATGAGCGGCCGCGGAACCCACGATGGTCCACGGGAGCCGCCGCTCGGGAGCCGGAGCGGGAGGGACGATCCGCTCGATCGTCATCGCGCCGCGTATCCCGGCCGGAGCGCAACCCTCGATCCCCTGCTGCTGAACACTCCCTTACGCACCACCCGTCCTCCCGGCGCACCGTCGTGCCGATGTGCTCTCATCGTCCAACGCTCAAGCCTGATGTTGGATGCCGAAGATTCGACCGATAATGGATTGGAGTGCAGCCGGAGGCGGGCTCGCCGGTAGGTAGGCGGTGTCAGGCCGGTGATCCCCGCCCGTCCCGGACGGAGCCAAGCCGCTACCGGCGCGGCGGGGGCGCGGTTCTGGCGCGCTTTTCTTCTGGTGGAGCGGGGGTCGTGCGGCTTTGGCGGGGTTGGTCGGCGGCGGGCTGGCAGTTGTAGCGGATCAGCACGCCTCCGGGCGGTCCCTCGAAGGTCCGGCACCGCACCTCCTCCCCGGCGGGTGCGGCGCGCCCGGACATGAAGGCCTCGCGTGGCGCGGCGGGATCCCCGAACGCGAAGGCTTCGCGCGAGGGGGCAGGGTCTCCGGACGCGAAGGCTTCGCGTAGCCTGTCGGGATCCCCGGACGCGAAGGGCTCCTGTGCCGCGGCCGG
>DATAGO010000016.1:0-37576 GCA_036263675.1 Microvirga sp.
CCTGGCCGAGCTCGGCAAGATCAAGCCCCCCACCTTCATCGGCCGCTTTCCCGTCGGGGGCACCTCGGCGCCGCGGGTGATCGGCATCGGCGACGCGCTGGCGATCTCGATCTGGGAGGCCGGCGACGGCGGGCTGTTCTCACCCGGCTCCGCCGGATCCATCGTGGTCGGCGGCAGCCGGCAGACTCAACTCCCGCCGACCCTCGTGGACCGGACCGGGGAGATCACCGTTCCCTACGCGGGCCGCATCAAGGTCGCGGGGCGGACCCCGCGCGAGATCGAGCAGGTCATCGTGGAGCGCCTGCGCGACCGCGCCATCCAGCCGCAGGCGCTCGTCAACATCGAGACCAACTCGGCCAACACCGTCAACGTCCTGACCGATGCCGGCGGCGGCAAGGTCAGCCTCACCCAGCGCGACGACCGCATCCTCGACGTCATTGCCCTCGCAGGCGGCGCCAAGACGCCGGCCTACGACACCCTGGTGCGGCTGACCCGCGGCAGCGTGACCGGGACGGTTTCGCTCCAGCGGGTCATCAACGACCCGCGCGAGAACATCAGCGTCAAGCCGGGCGACACGATCGTTCTGCTGAGCAGCCCGCAGACCTTCACGAGCTTCGGGGCCTCGAACCAGGTCGCGCAGGTGCCCTTCGAGTCGGAGGTGCTCTCGCTCGCGGAAGCCATCGCCAAGGTCGGCGGCCCCTCGGACGTGCGCGCGGATGCCTCGGCCGTGTTCCTGTTCCGGTTCGAGGATCCGCTCATCGCCCAGGCGGTGTCGCCGGGCGTCGCGCCGGGCGCCGGGCGCGTGCCGCTCGTCTACCGCATCGACCTGCGCTCGCCGGAGGGCTACTTCTACGCCCAGACCTTCCCGGTGCGCGACAAGGACACGATCTACGTCGCCAACGCGGCCTCCTACGACCTGTCGAAGTTCTTCAACTTCCTGCGCTCCGGCACCGCAGTGGCCAACGACGTCGCGACGACGCGGGTGCTCTACAACCGCTGACCTCGAGCGGGATGGGCCGGGACCACGGCCCGCCCGCGGACGTTCCGGCGCGGAAAGCGCCCTCGCCTTGGCATGGGCTCCCTCCGCGTCCGGCGGCGTTCACAGCACCATGCGGAGCAGCACCACGGCCGCGACGCCGATCGCGATCGTGGCGAGCAGCGGCAGGCGCGTCGCCGCCAGCATCGTGATGCCGGCCGCGATCGTCTCGGCCCAGCCGGTCGCGAGCGCCGTCGGGGCGATGACGGCCATCAGCACGGCGGGCGGAATCGCGTCGAACGCGGCTTTGGCCCGTCCGGTCAGGACCAGGCGGTCGGCCACGAACAATCCGGCGATCCGGGTCGCATAGGTCACGAGAGCCATCGCGAGGATGGCCGCGAAGGTGACGGGATCGACGCTCACGGGCGACCTCCGATTCGCAGGCGGGATGTCAGGGCGCCGGTCACGGGCGGCTCTCCCGGCGGGCGCCGTCGCCCGCGGCCGCATAGGCCGCCGCGATGCCGGCCAGCGCGCCTGCGGCCACGTGCCAGGGAGCGCCGGCGATGCGGTAGACGACGGCCGCGACGGCGCCGCTGACCGCGATCGTGACCAGCGTCACCCGGGCGCGGCCGAAGCTCGCGATGAGGCCGATGAACAGGGCCGTGAAGGCGAAATCCGCGCCGAGCCGGGCCGGGTCGCCGAGGAGCGGACCCAGCACCGCGCCCAGCGACGAGGAGCCGATCCAGGCGACCGGCAGCACCGCGGCCATGGCGAACCAGTAGGCGCCCGTCACCGGGCCGTCGACGGCCCGCCGCTCGGCGAGCGCCCAGGTCTCGTCGGTCAGGAAGTGCATCGCGACGAACTTCCGGCCGCGGCTCACGCGCAGCTTCGGCGCGAGCGAGGCCCCCATGAGGATGTGCCGGGCGTTGATCAAGAGCGCCGAGAACGCCAGCGCGGCGACCGGCGCCGGATGCACCCACGTCTCGATCGCCGCAAACTGCGCGCCGCCCGCGAAGACGAGCGTCGACATCAGGGCGACCTCCGCGGCCGACAGCCCCTTCGCGGCCGCGATCGCGCCGAAGAGGAGCCCGATCGGGAGCGCCGCGATGGCGGCGGGTGCGACGTCGCGCACCCCGTCCCGCACGTCGGTCCATTTCCTGCCGATCAAGGGATTCGCCTGGTCCATGATGATGCCTTTCCGCGCTCCTGATGGCAGGTGCGGAGCCGGCTGTCTTGGATGAAAGTGCGGCGGGTGCCCTACGGGGCCGGGTGCCGATCCGGTCCGTTACCGAAGAGGCGCAGCGGCACCGGCTTCAGGCGGCGCGGTACACGCCCGGGGTCACGCCCATGCGCGCCTTGAAGATCCGATTGAGGTGGCTCTGGTCGAAGAACCCGCAGGCGGTGGCGACCTCGCCCGGGGCCTCCCCGCGTTCCAGGAGGCGCTTCGCGGCGCGGAAGCGCCGGTCCGTGAGATAGGCGTGCGGCGTCAGGCCGGTCTCGCGCTGGAAGCTGCGGATGAAGTGGCTGCGGGACAGGCCGGCGAGGCCTGCGAGTTGCGCAAGCTCCACATCGTCGGCGAGGTGCGCCTCCATGTAGTCCCGCGCCTGCGCGACGGCGCGGCTCTCGGAGCCAGCCGGCGGCACCGCGTCGAAGTCGGCCCAGCGCGCGATGAGCCGGGCCAGGAAGGCCACGAGCCGGGAATCCTGCTCGAGCAGCGGCACCCGCCCGCGGGCGGCGTGGAGCGCGGCATGAAGGCTCGTCAGCATGCGGACGAGGTCCGGGTCGTGAACGACGGATCGCGCGAACCAGGGCGGATGGGCGAGCGGTCGCCCGGCCACGTCGTCTGCGACCTCGCGCATCAGGGACACTGACGGGTAGAGCGTCCGGTACTCGAAGCCGCCGTCATGGGGCGCGCCGTCGTGCAGTTCCTCCGGGCACACCACCGCGAGGGAGCCGGCCCCTGCGTAATGCTGCTCGCCGCGGTGATAGAAGGTCTCGCAGCCCTCAAGGATCGCCGCGATCGCATAGGTCTCGTGGGTGTGGCGGACATAGGAGTAGCGCCGGAAGGTGGCGCGCAGGCATTCGAGGCCGCGATAGCGCGGCACGCGCCAGAAATAGGTCACGTCGCCCGCAGCCTTGAGCGCAGGGTCGAGGACGAACTCGGGCGACGCCACCGTCATGAGGCGAGAATGCCACAGGCGGGCGAATGCGTCTTGGACGAAAGTGCTGCGGGCCGCCAGGTGCCGATCTCGGGGGCTGCCGAATGTGGCGCTGCTTCGCAGCAAGTCGTTGTGCTGGATCCCCTTCCCCTGCACGCTGTCGCGCTCCGGCCGCGGGGATGACACAGGGGGAGGCCCACCCTCTGCTCCCTCTCCCCGTTTACGGGGAGAGGGTTGGGGTGAGGGGCCGGTCGGTGAGGCGCGACGGCTCCAGTGAATCCCTCTCCGTCCAGGGGAAAGTCGGTGCGAAGCGACAAGGTCGGGTGGAAGCGCCAACCTTCCAGAATCGAGCCTCCATCCCACCCGGCCGCCTGACCGCAGCACCCTCCCCTGGCGGAGAGGGATTTCTGCGCTTCACGCCATCCTTACGGCCGCCCGACGAGCGCGAACCAGCCATCCTCGTCCATGACCTGGACGCCGAACTCCGCCGCCTTGGCGAGCTTCGACCCGGCGCCGGGGCCGGCGACCACGAGGTCGGTCTTCTTCGATACCGAGCCCGCGACCTTGGCGCCGAGCCGCTCCGCCATGGCCTTCGCTTCCTCACGGGTCATCTGCTCGAGCGAGCCGGTGAACACCACCGTCTTGCCCGCCACAGGCGAGGACGCGGTCGCGGCCGCCTCGATGGGCTCGACCGTCACTTCGGCGAGGAGCGCGTCGAGCATCGCCTCGTTGTGGGTCTCCTTGAAGAACTCGATCACGGCCTCGGCCACGACGGCGCCGATCCCTCCGATGTTCGTCAGCTCCGCCCGCGCCTCCGAGTCCGGGTCGGCCGCCGCGCGGGCGGTCCCGCGCAGCGCATCGAACGAGCCGAAGTGGCGCGCGAGAAGCCGCGCGGTCGTCTCGCCGATATGCGGGATGCCGAGGGCGAAGATGAAGCGGTTCGCGGGCAGGCTGCGGCGCTGCTCCACGGCGGCGAGCAGGTTCTTGATCGCCTTGTCTTCCTCGCCCGCCTTGGCTTTCGCCTTGGTCTTCCTGGCGGGCTCGGGCATGCCCGTGAGCCGCCTGCGTTCGGCGGCCAGCTCATCCCGGCGCCGCTCGATCGCGGCTTTCACGGCCGCGAAGTCGAGGCGGAAGAGGTCCGCGGGACTGCGCACGATCCCGGCCTCGAACAGCACCTCGATGTAGGTTTCGCCGAAGCCTTCGATGTCGAAGGCGTTGCGGGAGACGAAATGCTTGATGCGCTCGACCGCCTGCGCGGGGCAGACGAGGCCGCCGGTGCAGCGGCGGACCGCGTCCTCCTTGCCGGTGCGCGGGTTGACCTCGCGCACCGCGTTGCTGCCGCAGGCGGGACACGTGGTCGGAAACGCGTAGGGCTTGGCGTCGGCGGGCCGCTTGTCGAGCACCACGTCGAGAACCTTGGGGATCACGTCGCCGGCGCGCTGGATCACCACCGTGTCGCCGATGCGAATGTCGACGCCGCCGCGGATCGGCTCGCCGTTGCCGCCGATGCCCTTGATGTAATCCTCGTTGTGGAGCGTGGCGTTCGAGACGACCACGCCCCCGACCGTCACGGGCCTGAGGCGTGCGAGCGGGTTGAGCGAGCCGGTGCGCCCCACATTGATCTCGATGTCCTCCATCACGGTCACGGCCTGCTGGGCCGGGAACTTGTGGGCGAGCGCCCAGCGCGGCGAGCGTGACACGAAGCCGAGGCGGTTCTGGAGTGCGAGGTCGTCGACCTTGTAGACGACGCCGTCAATGTCGTAGCCGAGATTGGCGCGGTCGGTCTCGATCGCGTGGTAATGGGTCAGGAGTTCCTCGATGCCGGCGCAGCGGCGCGTCAGCGGGTTCGTGGCCAGCCCCCAGGCCGCGAAGCACTCGATCATGCCGAACTGGGTCGAGGACGGCATGGCGCTCATTTCGCCCCACGCATAGGCGAAGAACCGCAACGGCCGCGAGGCGGTGATCGACGAATCGAGCTGGCGCAGCGAGCCAGCCGCCGCATTGCGGGGGTTGGCGAAGAGCGGCTTGCCGGCGGCCGCCTGGCGCGCGTTGATGGCCTCGAAATCCGCGTGCGAGAGATAGACCTCGCCCCGGATCTCGCAGACCTCCGGCACGGACTTGCCCTTCAGCCGGTGCGGGATGTCGCCGACCGTGCGGGCGTTCGCGGTCACGTCCTCGCCTTCCGTGCCGTCGCCGCGGGTTGCGGCCGTGACGAGGCGCCCGCCCTCGTAGCGCAGGGACAGCGACAGGCCGTCGATCTTGGGCTCCGCCGTGAAGACGAGCGGCGCGTCGTCCTTCCATTGCAGGAAGCGCCGGATGCGCGCCACGAACTCCGCCACGTCCTCGTCGGCGAAGCCGTTGCCGAGCGAGAGCATCGGCACGCGGTGACGCACCTTGGCGAACTTCTCGGACACCTTGGACCCGACCTTGCGGGTCAGGCTCTCCTCGGTCTGGAGCTCGGGAAAGCGCTCCTCAAGGGTCTCGTAGCGGCGGCGCAGGGCGTCGTATTCCGCATCCGACACCGTCGGCGCGTCCTCCTGGTAGTAGCGCCTGTCGTGCTCGGCGATCTCGACGCCGAGGGCCGCGTGTTCGGCTTGAGCCTCCTCGGGGGAGAGCGTGTCGACGGGGCGGGCGCGGAGGTCGGGGGCTGGGGGCATGGCGGGCTCGATCGTCACGGATCCCCTCACCTTGAGGGGCAGGGTGGCCTCGCGAAGCGAGATCGGGTGAGACACCCTCGATGTCATCCCCGGCCGGAGCCCGTCAGGGCGCAGGGGAAGGGGATCCAGTGGGACAACTTGCTGCGAAGCAGCACCTTATGGAGTCCACAGAAGGAGCCACTTCGCGGCGACATCATCGTGCTGGATCCCCTTCCCCTGCGCACTTCGTGCTCCGGCCGGGGATGACACCGGCGGTATCCTACCGCCCTCCCCTTTCCGTCCCGTTTACTGCGCGGCCGCTTCGAGCAGCCGGGCCGCGGCGGCGCGGGCCTCTTCCGTGATGGTCGCGCCGGCGAGCATGCGGGCGATCTCCTCGCGCCGCGGTGCCTTGTCGAGGGGCGTGACCCGCGTGGCGACGCGGTCGGAGCCCTCCACGCCCTCCTTGGCGATCAGGAAATGGCTCTCCGCCCGCGCGGCCACCTGGGGCGCATGGGTGACGGCCATGACCTGGACCCGGCGGGCGAGGCGGGCGAGGCGCTGGCCGATCGCGTCCGCGACCGCGCCGCCGACCCCGGTGTCGATCTCGTCGAAGACGAGCGTCGGGGCCGAGCCCTTGTCGGCGAGGATCACCTTCAGGGCCAGCATGAAGCGCGAGAGCTCGCCGCCGGACGCCACTTTCATGAGCGGCCCCGGTCGGGTGCCCGGATTGGTCTGGGCCCAGAACTCGACCCGGTCGAATCCGGCGGCGTCGCGGCTCGCCTCGTCGGAGTCGATCTGCGTGATGAAGCGGGCGCGCTCGAGCCGGAGTGGCGGCAGTTCCGCCTGCACGGCCGCGTCGAGGGCGGCCGCGGCCTCGCGGCGTCGGGTCGAGAGCGTGCGGGCCGCCGCCACATAGGCCTTGTCGGCGTCCGCAAGCGTGCGTTCCAGCTTGCCGAGTTGCTCCTCGCCGGCATCGATCGCGGCGACGTCCGCGACGAAGCGGTCGCGCAGGGCCGAGAGCTCGTCCGCGGGCACGTCGTACTTGCGTGCCGCGGCCCGCAGGGCGAACAGGCGCTCCTCGGCCTGTTCGAGCTCGCGCGGGTCGTATTCCGACTGGCGGATCGCATCCTCCAGCACGGCGCGGGCATCGTCGATGGCGACGAGCGCGGCATCGAGCGCGTTCACGCTCGGGTCGACGAGGAGCGGCGCCTGGGCGCTGCGGCGCTCGAGCTTGCGCACGGCCGCCGAGAGCAGGGGCACGGGCGAGGACGAGCCCGCCACCGCCTCGAAGGCTTCGTTGAGCTCCTTCGCGACCTTCTCGGACTGCATCATCACGAGGCGGCGCTCCGCGAGGATCGCCTCCTCGCCGGGCTGCGGCTTCAGCTTGGCGAGTTCCTCGACCGCGTGGCGCAGGAAATCGGCTTCCTTGCGGGCCTTGTCGATGCGGGCGCGGTGGGCATTCAGGGCGGTGCGCGCCTCGCGCACTCGGCGGGCGCCGTCCGCGACCGCACGGGTCTCTTCGGCGTGGCCCCCGAAGGCGTCGAGGATGGTACGGTGGGTGACGGGATCGACGAGCGCGCGGTCGTCGTGCTGGCCGTGGATCTCGACAAGCGCCGCGCCGATGCCCTTCAGCACCTGCACGCTCACGGGCTGGTCGTTCACGAAGGCGCGCGTACGCCCGTCCGCGACCTGGATCCGGCGCAGGATGAGGTCGCCTTCGGTGTCGATTTCGGCCTCGGCGGCGATGCGGCGGGCGGGATGGTCGAGGGGAATGTCGAAGACGGCCGTGACCTGGCCCTGCGCCTCGCCGTGGCGTACGAGGTCGCCGCTGCCGCGCCCGCCGAGGGCGAGCGCGAAGGCGTCGAGCAGGATCGACTTGCCCGCGCCGGTCTCTCCCGTGAGGACGCTCAGGCCCTCATGGAAGTGCAGCTCGAGCTTGTCGATGAGAACAATGTCGCGGATCGCCAGCTGGACGAGCATGGAGCGAGGGGCTTACCCCGCTCTCTGCGCCACGCGCGGAATGCCGCGGAAGGCCTTGCTGATCCAGGACTCGCTGTCCTCGCGCGGCTCAACGCCGCCCGTGCGCAGGAGCGCGTAGGCGTCCTTGTACCACGGGCTGTCGGGGAAGTTGTGCCCGAGCACCGCCGCGGCGGTCTGGGCCTCGCCCACGATCCCCATCGCCATGTAGGCCTCGGCAAGGCGCTCGAGCGCCTCCTCGACGTGACGGGTGGTCTGGTGGCGGGCCACCACGGTGCGGAAGCGGTTGATGGCGCCGGTGTAGTTGCGCTTCTGCAGGTAGAAGCGGCCGACCTCCATCTCCTTGCCGGCGATCTGGTCGCGGGCGATCTGGATGCGCTGCTTGGCGTCCGCCGCGTATTGGGAGGTCGGAAAGCGGTCGATGAGCTCCTGGAGCGAGAGGAGCGCGCGCTCAGCGGCTTCCTGGTCGCGGGTCACGTCCGGGATCTGGTTGTAGTACGACATCGCCAGCAGGTACTGCGCGTAGGCTGCGTCGGGGGTCGCCGGGTGGAGCTGGAGATAGCGCTTGGAGGCCGTGATGGCGTCCTCGTACTGCCGGCCCTCGAAGTTTGCGTACGCCGTCATGATGAGCGCGCGGCGCGACCAGTCCGAATAGGGATACTGCTTGTCGAGCTCGCCGAACTTCTTGGCCGCGGCGCCGTAGTCGCTCTTCTGCAGCCGGGCGAGCCCGTCGTTGTACATCTCCTCGGCCGGCACCTCGGGGATGATCTCGGGCTTGTAGACCTCGGCCTTGCTGAAGGGATTCAGCGACGACAGCGTGTCGCAGCCGGCCAGAGCGAGACCGCAGGCGACCACCATGAGCGAACGCCGGGCGGCGCCGTGCGCGCCTGAAAACGCTTTCGCGAGAGACATGCCCCGTGGGTCCTCCAGAAATGGGCCCTTCGCCGTTTTCGGCGATGCTTGACGTCCGCTCTTTACCCTATCGGGCGGGGATGAGCCAACCCCAAAGGCGGGCCGGATAGCCGCATGGTCGAGCCTGGCGGCGTCCGGCCGGCAGGGCGCGGATGCCCGGAACCTCGCGGCGCGGGGGCTCGTCCGGGCGGGCGGGAGCGGCGGCTCTCCGCCGGATCAGTGCAGTTCGGGAGCGTAGGACGGAGCGGCCATACCGCCCGTCAGGTCCGCATAGCCGAGTTCGCGGCGCGAGCCGGCCTCGACGATGGCGTAATTCGCGCGCTTGGCGAACAGCGCCTGGAGCACCGCGAAGTTGAGCCGGTGGCCGCCGCAATAGGAGCGGTACGACGCCAGGAGCGGCAGGCCGGCGAGCGACAGGTCGCCGACCGCATCGAGAAGCTTGTGCCGGACGAACTCGTCGGCGTAGCGCAGGCCTTCCGGGTTGATGATCCCGTCCTCGCCCAGCGCCACGGTGTTGTCGAGCGAGGCCCCGAGGGCGAAGCCGGCGCCCCACAGCTTCTCGACGTCGCGCATGAAGCCGAAGGTGCGGGCGCGGGAGACGTCCCGGCGGAAGGAGACCGGCGACAGGTCCACGGTCTTGCGCTGCCGCCCGATCACGGGGGTGGGGAAGTTGATCTCGACGTCGAGGCGGAAGCCGCGCTCGTTGGGGAGGAGCTCGGCGAAGGCGCGCCCCTGCGTGACGCGGACGGGCTTGAGCACCCTGAGATAACGGCGGGAGGCGTGGATCGAGACGACGCCGACCTGGTCGATGGCATCCACGAAGGGGGCCGCGCTTCCGTCCATGATCGGGACTTCGGGGCCGTCGATCTCGACCAGCACGTTGTCGACGCCGAGGCCCGCGAAGGCGGCCATCAGGTGCTCGATCGTCGCGACAGCGCCGCTGTCGCGGTCGCCGATCACCGTGCAGAGCTCGGTCGCGGTCACCGCGAGGTGCTGGGCATCGATGATGCGATCGTGGCCGTCGGAGAGTCCGGTTCTCAGGAAGGCGATGCCGTGGTTGGCTTCGGCGGGGTGAAGAACGATCCGGACCTCGGCTCCGGAATGGACGCCGATCCCCGAAAGGGAAACGGCTGCGCGAAGCGTCGTTTGATGGCTTTGCTTCATTACTCTCAACCTCGGCCGTGATCGTTCAGACGGGCAGGAAGCCCGCTGCTGAGAAGATCCGTCCGCTGTTTTCTGCCTCACCCCGACGCCCCGAAGAGGCGCCCGCCCTTTTTTGGCTTGGCTGAACCATAGTCATGGCACCGCTTGGGGCCAAATCACGCTTTCTTACGTTCTGTTACAAAGCGCGCCGGATCTGTAAATGGGATTAAACCATTGATTGGTTTATACTTTCTGAAACGGAAGAGCCCCGGGGCCAAGGGCGCCCGGGGCTCGTGGTGGTCGTGCGGCGCAGCCTTGGCCGCGGGGACTCAGCTCGACTGGCGCCGCAGGAACGCCGGAATCTCGAGCTGGTCGTCCTCGTAGGCACGGGGTGCCGCCGGAGCGGCGCGGCCCTGCGGGTCGAGCTGCCCTTGAGCGGGGCGATAGGCCGGCTGGGGCTGGGCCGTCGGGCGCTTGGCGTATTCCGCATGGACCCCGGAGGCCTGCGGACGGGCCGGCTCGGGCGCCGGCCGGTGCACCGGCAGCGGCGCTTCCGCCGGGGCCTCGTCCTTGCGGCCGAAGCCGACCGTGGCGAGGCGCTGCAGCAGGGTCATGCGGCGGCCGTCCTGGCCGGCCTCGGGCTCGCCGGTGCGGGCGCGCATCTGGTTCTGCCCCGGCAGGGGCAGCTCGTCGACCCGCGGCATGCGCGGCATGCGGGCCACCGGCCGCTCGGCCTGGGGCGGCACGAAGGGCGCGGAGGCGACCGGTTCCTCGTGGTGCACGGGCTGCGGCATCGGCTGCGCCTCGTAGGGCATCGCCTGCTTGGGCTGGGTCGGAGTCAGCACCACGTCGTCGCGCACCATGGCCTGCGCGGGCGCGGCCTCCATGCGGGCGGGCTCCGCGGGCGCCGGCGCCGGGACCCGCTCCATCACGGGAGCGGGCTGGGCCGCCCTCACGGGCTCGGGGGCCGGAGCGGCGCGAAAGGAGGGCGTGGGCGCCTGGGTCTGCGCCACGCGGGCGCGGGCTTCGGCGCGGAGGCGCTCGGCCACCTCGGTGATCCGCCGCTCGGTCGAGGCGACTTCGTCGTTCTGCTCGAGCAGGGTGTGGTCGATGCCGGTCGCCACCACGGAGACCCGGATGATGCCCTCCAGGCTCTCGTCGAAGGTGGCGCCCAGGATGATGTTGGCGTCCTGATCGACCTCCTCGCGGATGCGGGTCGCGGCCTCGTCGAGCTCGTAGAGGGTGAGGTCGTGGCCGCCCGTGATCGAGATCAGGAGGCCCCGCGCGCCCTTCATGGAGACGTCGTCGAGGAGCGGGTTGGCGATCGCGGCCTCCGCGGCGCGGATCGCGCGCTTCTCGCCGGATGCCTCGCCGGTGCCCATCATGGCCTTGCCCATGCCGCGCATGACCGCGCGCACGTCGGCGAAGTCGAGGTTGATGAGGCCTTCCTTGACCATCAGGTCGGTGATGCAGGCGACGCCCGAGTAGAGCACCTGGTCGGCCATCGAGAAGGCGTCCGCGAAGGTGGTCTTCTCGGTCGCGACCCGGAACAGGTTCTGGTTCGGGATGACGATCAGGGTGTCGACCGACTGCTGCAGTTCGCCGATGCCCGATTCGGCGAGCCGCATGCGGCGCACGCCCTCGAACTGGAACGGCTTCGTGACGACGCCGACCGTGAGGATCCCCATCTCGCGCGCAGCCCGCGCCACCACCGGCGCGGCGCCCGTGCCGGTGCCGCCGCCCATGCCGGCGGTGATGAACACCATGTGGGAGCCGGAGAGCTGGTCGCGGATCTCGTCGATGACCTCTTCGGCAGCGGCGCGCCCGACCTCGGGCTGGGAGCCGGCGCCGAGGCCCTCGGTGACCTGCAGGCCCATCTGGACGATGCGCTGGGCCTTCGACGAGCTCAGCGCCTGAGCGTCGGTGTTCGCGACCACGAACTCGACGCCCATCAGGCCCGACTCGATCATGTTGTTCACGGCGTTGCCGCCAGCGCCGCCGACGCCGAAGACGGTGATGTGCGGCTTGAGTTCCCGGATGTCCGGAGCTTGCAGATTGATCGGCATGATCGTGTTGCCCTCTCGTGGCCTCTTGTCCTGGTGGCGCCCGGCAGCGCTGATGGTGTTTTCTGACCTGACGGCAGCCGCCACGCTGCCCCCCTACGCGGTCTCGACGTGAACTCTTCCGGTCCGGAGGCCCGGGCCTAGAAACTCTCCCGCAGCCAGCGCGCGACGCGCGGCAGGTACCCGTCCGTCCCGGTGTCCGCGAACATCGTCCTCGATCGCGGCTCGAAGTATTCGATGTGCGCGACCTGCGGGTAGACGAGAAGCCCGACCACCGCCGAGAAGGCGGGGCCCTTCGCGGCCTCGGGGAGACCCTTGATGCCGAGCGGACGCCCGACGCGGACCTGCCCCTGCAGGATCCGGCGCGCGGTCTCGGGCAAGCCCACGAGCTGGCTCGCGCCGCCCGTGAGGATGACGCGGCGCCCCGCCTGGGCGCCGAAGCCGGCTGCTTTCAGCCGGTCGCGGGCAAGTTCGAGGATCTCCTCGACCCGCGGCTTGATGATCCGCACGAGATGCGACTTCGGCAGGTGGTTCGGGATGTCGCGCTCGTCCTCGTCGACCTGGGGGACCGCGATCATGTCGCGGTCGTCGGAGGGCGAGGCGATCGCCGAGCCGTAGAGCGTCTTGAGGCGCTCGGCCGCCGAGATCCGGGTCGCCAGGCCCCGCGCGATGTCCATGGTGACGTGGTGGCCGCCGACCGCGAGCGCGTCCGTGTGGACGAGATGGCCGTTGGCGAACACGCCGACGCTCGTGGTGCCGCCGCCGAGATCCATGACGACGCAGCCCATGTCGGCCTCGTCGTCGACGAGCGCCGAGAGGCCGGAGGCGTAAGGGGTCGCGATCACGGCCTCGACGCCGAGGTGGCAGCGCTCGACCGCGAGCATGAGGTTGCGCGCTGCGGCCGTGTCGGAGGTCACCACGTGAAGGTCGACGCCGAGCGTCTCGCCCATCATGCCGTCGGGATCGACGATGTGGTGCTGCTGGTCGAGCGAGTAGCCGGTCGGCAGCGCGTGCAGCACGGAGCGGCCCTGGCGCAGGTTGTGGCTGCTCGCGACCTCGAGCACGCGATGCACGTCGGCGCTGCCGACGGTGCCGCGCACGGGCACCTGCGCCTCGAAATGCTCGGAGCCGAGCCGCCCGCCCGTGAGATTCAGGATGACGGACTGGATCTCGACCTTCGCCATGCGCTCGGCCGCATGCACGGCCTGGCGGATCGCGATCTCGGCCGCCTCGAGGTCGACGATCGCGCCGCCCTTCAGGCCCATCGAGCGCTGGTGGCCGATGCCGATGATGCGCGCCAGATGGGTGCGGCCGCGCAAGGATTCGAGCATCTCGACCGGCTGCAGCTCGGCCACGATGCACACGACCTTGCTGGTGCCGATGTCGAGCACCGACAGGGTCGCGCTCCTGCGCGAGGAGAGCGGCTTCAGGCGCGGAGTGAGGGTTTGATGCGACAGGCTCACGTGTCGACTCCCTTGCCGCGGGTCGGCTTCTTCTTCTGGGCGTCCGCCCGGGCCGAGGCCGCCTCCTCCGAGAGGCGCACGACGACGCGGTCGGGCATGCGCAGGTCGACGGCGAGCACGTCCTTGTCGAGGATGTGCTGCTCGCGCTCGAGCTTCACGAGCCGCGCCAGCGCGTCCGCCGCGCCGAGTTCCGGCAGGCGCACGTCGAGGCCGTTGTCCATCTTGAGCGTCCAGCGGCGGCCCGAGACGAGAGTGCCGGCGCGGATGCGGCCCTTCAGGGGTCCCGCGGCCTCGAGGAGGGCCGCGTATTCCCGCGTGCGCCGGTTCGCCTCCTCGCCGACCACGAAGGGAAGCGCGTTGAAGCGCCCGTCCTCCACGAGGTCGAGGGGCGTGCCGTCCTCGGCGACCACCAGGAGCTCGCCGTCGCGCTGCCAGATGGCGTGCGGGGTGCGCTCGGTCAGCGTCACCACGAGCTCGTTCGGGTAGAGCTTGCGCACGGCGGCGCTCTTGACGAGCGGGATGCGCTCCAGGCGCTCGCGCACCTCGCCGACGCTCAGGAAGGCGAGCGAGGTGCGGCCGTCGATGCCGGCAGCCGCCAGAACTTCCGATGCGCGCAACTGGCTGAGGCCGGCGACCTTCACGTGGTCGAGCCCGAGACCGGCCATCCGGGCGAGCGCATGGTGCGGGGCGCCGTACTGCGCCTCCAAGGCGGAGAAATGGCCGCCGGAGGCGAGGCCCGCCAGCGTCACGACACCGAAGAACCCGAGGGTGAGCCCGGTGCCGAGGAAGCGCGGCACGCGCGATTCGATCGGGACCGCGACGGAGCGCCGGCGCTTGGCCCGCGGCCAGCGCAGCGGCAGGCCGCGCATCAGCAGGGCGGAAGGGGATGGGAACGAGGGGAAGAACGCGTCGATGGTCGTGGCGCGCGCGGCCGCACGGGCCGGGAATCCGGCCGTCAGCGGTTGAGCGAAGCGTCCTCCACCATCCATCGCACAAGCTCTCCAAACGGGTAGCCCGCATGGGCTGCCAATTCGGGCACCAGGCTCGTGGGGGTCATGCCGGGCTGCGTGTTGACCTCGAGAACCACGAGGTCGCCGGTCCCGCCTTCGGTGTCGTCGTACCGCAGGTCGGATCGGCTCACGCCCCGGCACCCAAGAGCTTGATGCGCCGTTAACGCCAACTCTTGGACCAGTTGGTAAATATTCGGTTTAATTTCGGCCGGGAGGACGTGGATCGAGCCGCCTGCGGCATACTTCGCGTCGTAGTCGTAGAAGAGCCCGGTGGCGGGCCGGATGTCGATGACGCCGAGCGCCTTGTCGCCCATGACCGCGCAGGTCAGCTCCCGGCCGGGAATGTATTTCTCCACAAGGACTTGCTCGCCGAAGGCCCAGTCCTCCCGGAGGAGTTCCTGCGGCGGATGGGTGCGGTCCTCGCGCACGATGATGACGCCGACCGACGAGCCTTCGCTCACGGGTTTGACGACGTATGGGGCCGGGAGGACGTGGCTCTTGGCCGCGTCGATTCGGTTAACGACCTGCCCCTCCGGAACCGGCACGCCCGCGGCCTTCAGGACGGTCTTGGCGCGGTCCTTCTGCATGGCGAGCGCGGAGGCCAGCACGCCCGAGTGGGTGTAGGGGATGCGCAGGATTTCGAGCAGGCCCTGAATCGTGCCGTCCTCGCCGATTCGGCCGTGGAGCGCGTTGAACGCGACGTCCGGCCGCACGGCCTCGAGCACGGTGGCGATGTCGGGCTGCACGTCGACGGGAGTGACCCGGTAGCCGACCTCCTCCAGCGCCCGGCAGCAGGCGCGGCCCGTCGACAGGCTGACCTCCCGCTCGGCCGACCAGCCGCCCATCAGAACCGCAACGTGCTTCGCCATGGTGGTCTCCATCTCGGACGGCCCCGCTCCGGGGCTTAACCCCCTCTCCCCGCGGGCGGGGAGAGGGCTGGGGTGAGGGGCTTGTCGGTAAAGCTGAACCTTGCCGCGACGGTTCCCCTCGCCCTTGTGGGGAGGGGCCAGGGGTGGGGGTTAGTGCTGGATTGGGCTTCGAGGTGCCTCCTGCACCAACCCCACCCGCCCTTCGGGCACCCTCCCCGGCTCAGGGGGAGGGTACGATCCGGATCCATCGCACTCCACCAACCTGCCCCTCACCACAACCCCCTCCCCGCGGGCGGGGAGAGGGCGCGACGCGGCGGGAGAGTCTATGGGACCCCGACCCGCTTGATTTCCCACTCGAGCTCGATGCCCGAATGCTCCCGCACCCGGCGGCGGACCTCCTCGCCCAGGCCCTCGATGTCGGCGGCGGTGGCGGAGCCGTGGTTGATCAGGAAGTTGCAGTGCATCTCGGACACCTGCGCGTCGCCCCGGCGCAGGCCGCGGCAGCCGGCAGCATCCACGAGCTCCCAGGCCTTCTTCCCCGGCGGGTTCTTGAAGGTGGAGCCGCCGGTGCGGGTGTTGACGGGTTGCGTGGACGAGCGTGCCTCCGTGATGGCGTTCATCTCGGCCAGGATCGCCTTCGAATCACCGGGCGTGCCTCGGAAGCGGGCGCTCGTGAAAATCATGTCCTCGGGCACGCCCGCGTGGCGGTAGGTGAAGCCCATGCCGGCGTTGTCGTACGCGACGCGCTCGCCGGAGCGGCGCACGCCGCGCGCCTCGACCAGCACGTCCTTGGTCTCGCCGCCATAGGCGCCGCCGTTCATGCGCAGGGCGCCGCCGATGGTGCCCGGGATGCCGCGCAGGAACGACAGGCCCGCGATGCCCGCCTCCGCGGCCGCGCGCGCGACCTTGACGTCCGGCGCCCCGGCGCCGGCGCGGATCTCCAGGTCTCCCTCCACCGCGACGTCGGCGAAACCCTTGGCGAGCCGGATCACAATCCCCGGCATGCCGCCGTCGCGCACGAGGAGGTTCGAGCCGAGCCCGACCACGAAGACCGGCAGGTCCGGGTCCAGATTCGAGAGGAAATAGGCGAGGTCGCCCTCGTCGGCCGGCGTGAACAGAGCTTGCGCGGCCCCGCCGGTGCGGAACCACGACAGCGGGGCCATCGGGGCGTTCGCCTCAACCGGCCCGCGCAGATCGGGCATGCGGGCGCGCAACGCGGGGGTGATGTCCGCAAACATCCCCTAGGCCGCCTTCTCGCCGAGGGCTTCGAGTTCGCCCGGCAGCGCGTAGGCCCATTGGGTGATGTTACCGGCCCCCAGGCACACCACGTAGTCGCCCGGCTGCGCGAGACCCTTCACGAGGCCCGCGAGGTCCTCGGACTTCTCCAGCGCCATGGCGTTGCGGTGGCCGCGCGCCTTCAGCCCCGAGACCAGCCCGTCCCGGTCCGCGCCCGGGATCGGCTGCTCGCCGGCGGCATAGACGGGCGCCACGATGACCGCATCGGCGTCGTTGAAGCAGGTGCAGAACTGATCGAACAGCGAGGAGAGCCGGGTGTAGCGGTGCGGCTGCACCACGGCGATCACCTGGCCGTCGGTCGAGGCGCGGGCGGCCTTGAGAACCGCGGCAATTTCGACCGGGTGGTGGCCGTAATCGTCGAAGATCGCGACGCCGTTCCAATCGCCCGTGCGGGTGAAGCGCCGCTTGACGCCGCCGAAGCCTGCGAGCGCCTTGCGGACGGTCTCTGGCGTGGCGCCGAGCTCGGTCGCGACCGCGATCGCCGCGGTGGCGTTGAGCGCGTTGTGCCAGCCTGGCATCGGCAGCATCAGGTCGGTGATCTCCATGCGGAAGCCGGGCCGCCGGTCGCGGATCAGCACGCCGAAGCGGGTCTGGGCGCCCTTCTGCTCCACGTCGATGAGGCGCACGTCGGCCTGCGGGTTCTGGCCGTAGGTGATGATCCGCCGGTCCTCGATGCGCCCGACGAGGTCCTGCACGGTCGGGTGGTCGATGCACATCACCGCGAAGCCGTAGAACGGGATGTTGTCGATGAAGCTGCGGAAGGCGTCCTTGATGGCGTCGAAGGAGCCGAAATGGTCGAGGTGCTCCGGGTCGATGTTGGTCACGACCGCGACGTCGGCGGGCAGCTTGAGGAAGGTGCCGTCGGATTCGTCCGCCTCCACGACCATCCACTGGCCCTCGCCCATGCGGGCGTTGGTCCCGTAGGCGTTGATGATGCCGCCGTTGATGACCGTGGGATCGAGCCCGGCGGCATCAAGGAGCGTCGCAACGAGCGAGGTTGTCGTGGTCTTGCCATGGGTGCCCGCGACCGCGACGCAGGACTTGAAGCGCATGAGCTCGGCCAGCATCTCAGCCCGGCGCACCACGGGCAGGCGGCGCTCGCGGGCGGCAGCGAGCTCGGGGTTGTCGCGCTTGATCGCGGTCGAGACCACGACGATCTCGGCGTCCTCGATGTTCTGGGCCTCGTGGCCCACGAAGGTGCGGATACCCTTCTCGGCCAGGCGCTTGACGTTGTAGTTGTCGGACGCGTCCGACCCCTGGACCGTATAGCCGAGGTTGTGCATGACCTCGGCGATGCCGGACATGCCGATGCCCCCGATGCCGATGAAATGAATGGGGCCGAGTTTCGGCGGCAGCTTCATGGGGTCAGCCCTTCGGTTGCGGCGCCCCGCCCAAAGCCAGAACGGCGTCGGCCAGGCGCTCGGCGGCGTCGGTGATCCCGGCGCTCTTGGCCGCTGAGGCCCCTTTGGTCAAGCGTGACGAGTCCTCGAAGCGGGTTTTCAGCTCGTCGGCCAGGCGCTCCGGCGTGAAGGCATCCTGGAGGATCATGGTGGCGGCGCCGATCGCCTCGAGGGAGCGGGCGTTGGCGGCCTGGTCCTGGTCGAGGGCGCCGGGCAGGGGCACGAGGATCGAGGGACGGCCGATCACGGCCAGTTCCGCGACCGTCGAGGCGCCCGAGCGGCCGATCACCAGATGGGCCTCGGCCATGCGCCGCGGCAGATCCTTGAAGAAGGGCTGAAGCTCGGCCGTGATGCCGAGGCGGGTGTAGAGGTCCCGCACGCGGGCCATGTCCTCCTCGCGGGCCTGCTGGACCACGGCGAGGCGGGAGCGGTGCTCCGGGCTGAGCCGCTCGAGGCCTGCGGGCACGACGTCGCTCATCACCCGTGCGCCCTGGCTGCCGCCGAAGACGAGGAGGTTCACGACGCCGCCGGGCTGCACCTCCGGCATGGGCCGGCGCGCGGCCTCGAGAACCGCCGGGCGTATGGGGTTGCCGGTGTGGATCCGCCGGCCGGGTGCATTCGCGGGGATGCCGCGAACCTCGGGGAAGCCGGTCGCGATCAGGGTCGCCCAGCGGGCGAGGAGCCGGTTCGCGCGGCCCATGACCCCGTTCTGCTCGTGGATCACGACCGGCAGGCGCAGGAGTGCGGCCGCCGCGAGCGGCGGCACGGTGGGGTAGCCCCCGAAGCCCACGACCGCAGTGGGCTTCAGGCGGCGCAGCGCCGGCACCGCCTTGGCGACGCCTGCCGACAGCAGCAGCGCCGCGCGGGCCATCTGGGGCACGGAGCGGCCGGACGGGGTCGCGGACGGGACCTCGATCACCTCCTCGGCGGGAAAGCTGCCCGCGATCGCGCCGACGCGGTGGTCGGTCGCGAGCGCCACCCGCGCGCCGCGGGCCTTGAGCGCCACCGCGAGCGATTCGGCCGGGAAGAGGTGCCCGCCGGTGCCGCCCGCCGCGATGAGAACGAGATCGCTCATCGCGGGCCGGTTCCGGTGAAGCGGTCGAGGCCCTCGGAGCGCGGCCGGCGCCGGGTGAGCGCGATCAGGAAGCCCATGGCGAGCGCCAGCGAGAACAGGGACGAGCCGCCGTAGGAGATGAACGGCAGGGTCATGCCCTTGGCGGGCATGAGGTGCACGTTGACCATCATGTTGATGCAGGCCTGGAGCCCGAACATCATGACCAGCCCCGTCACCGCCAGCCGGCAGAAGGTATCCTCGTTGCGGCGCGCGAGCGAGAGGCCGCGCAGGACGATCGTCGCGAAGAGCACGAGCAGGCCGATGCAGACCAGGATGCCGAACTCCTCCGCGGTGACCGCGAAGATGAAGTCCGTGTGGGCGTCGGGCAGGATGCGCTTCACGCTCCCCTCCCCCGGACCCTTGCCGAGCCAGCCGCCTTGCGCGAAGGACTCCATCGCCATCTCGACCTGGAAGTTGTCATAGGTCTTGCCCGACGCGGCCGCGCCGTCGCCCGCGCCCGCCTTCGAGAGGAAGCGCTCGATGCGGTCGCGCACGTGCGGCAGGAACTGGTAGGCCGCGCCGATGCCGATCACGCCCGCGCCGCCGAGGCCGACGACCCAGAGCACATGCAGGCCGGCGGTGAAGAACAGGCCGCACCACACGATCGTGACCAGCATGGTCTGGCCGAAATCGGGCTGCAGGATCAGCGGCACGATGGTGAGCGGCAGGAGGAGGAACGCGAGCAGCGTGCCCGGCATGTCGCGGCGCCGTGCGCCCTCCGAGAAGGCCCAGGCCGAGATCACCACGAAGGCCGGCTTCACGAACTCGGACGGCTGGATACCAAGGCCGCCGATCACAAGCCAGCGGTGCGCGCCCTTGATCTCGGGGCCGAACTTCATCGCCACGAGCCCCATGAGGAGCATGCCGACCGCGTAGACCCCGAGCGCCACGCGCCGCACCTGGCGCAGGCTGAGGAACGACAGCGCGACGATGAGCGCAACCGCCGGCAGGAGGAACAGAAGCTGCCGGTGCACGAAATGGAAGGTCGAGAGTCCGAGCCGCTCGGCGACCGGCGGTCCGCCCGCCATCAGGAAGACGAGGCCCGACACCATCAGCGCGGCCAGCGCCGCCAGCAGCAGGCGGTCGACCGTCCACCACCAGTCGCCGACGAGCGAGCGTTCCGCGCGCGATACCATGATCAAGCCCCCTTGATGGACGTCGGGTCGAGGACGGCCGAGCGAAGCATCGCTCAGGCCCCCTTGTTGAGACGGATGCCGGGCAGGGCCCGGACGAGGTCGCGGAAGTGGTCGCCGCGCCGCTCGAAATTCGGATACTGGTCGTAGGACGCGCAGGCCGGCGACAGCAGCACCACCGCGTCCTCGCCGCCGGACGCGGCCGCATCGGCCGCTGCCGCGGCGACGGCGCGGTCGAGTGTCTCGCAGCGGGCGTGAGGCACCCGGCCGTCCAGGGCCCCGGCGAAGGCGTCGCTCGCGGCGCCGATGAGATAGGCCTTCTCGATCCGTGGGAAGTAGGAGGCGAGCGTCGAGATGCCGCCCTCCTTGGCCTTGCCGCCGAGGATCCAGAAGATCCGCCGGAACGAGGCGAGCGCCTTTTCGGTCGAATCCGCGTTGGTGGCCTTGGAGTCGTTGACGAACAGGATCGGGCCGATCCGCCCGACCTCCTCCATCCGGTGGGCGAGGCCGGGGAAGCTGCGCAGGGCATCCTGGACCCGCGATGCCGGCACGCCCAGGGCCGTGACGGCCGCGATCGCGGCGGCGGCGTTCTGGGCGTTGTGGACGCCGCGCAGGGAGCCGATGCCGGCGAGATCCGCGACGGGCGTGCCACCAGCCTCGTCGACGCGCACGATCGCGGTTCCGTCGCGCATGAAGCCGTCGGCGACGGCGTGCTCCGCCGAGATGCGGATCACCCTGCCGCCGGACGCGATGCGCCGCTGGGCGATCGCCGCGCTCGCCTCGTCGTCGACGCCAACGACCGCGCTGTCGGCCTTCGCGATCAGCCTCTCCTTGATGGCGGCGTAGTTCTCGAAGGTGCCGTGCCGGTCGAGATGGTCGGGCGAGAGGTTGAGATGCACGCCGACGGAGGGATTCAGGGAGGGCGCGAGATCGATCTGGAACGACGAGCACTCGATTACGTGAACGCGGTCGGGGCGCGGCGGCTCCAGCGACAGGATCGCGGTCCCGATGTTGCCGCCCATCTGCACGTCGTGCCCGGTCTCGCGCAGGACGTGGGCCATAAGCGCCGTCGTGGTGGACTTGCCGTTGGTGCCCGTGATCGCGATGAGCGGCGCGCCGGGAGCGACGGCCGCGCGCTCGCGGCAGAAGAGCTCGATGTCGCCGATCACCTCGACGCCGGCCTCACCGGCGAGCTTTGCGGACCAGTGCGGCTCGGGATGGGTGAGCGGCACGCCGGGCGAGAGCAGGAGCGCGTCGAACCCCGACCAGTCGGCGGCGCGCAGGTCCCCGGTCGCAATCCCCTTGGCGCCGGCCTCCTGCATCTTCGCCGGATTGTCGTCGCAGGCGAGCACCTCGGCGCCGCCCGCTTTCAGGGCGAGCGCCGTCACGAGCCCCGAGCCGCCGAGACCGAAGAGGGCGACGCGCTTGCCCGCGAACGAGGTGACGGGAGTCATCCGGATCACCGCAGCTTCAGGGTCGCGAGGCCGACGAGGGCCAGCACCACGGAGATGATCCAGAAGCGGATGACGACCTGCGGCTCCTTCCAGCCCTTCTGCTCGAAATGGTGATGGATGGGCGCCATGCGGAAGACGCGCTTGCCGGTGAGCCTGAAGGAGGCGACCTGGATGATCACCGACATGATCTCGAGCACGAACAGCCCGCCCACGATCGCGAGCACGATCTCGTGCTTGGCCGCCACCGCGACCGTGCCGAGGAGGCCGCCGAGCGCCAGCGAGCCCGTGTCGCCCATGAAGATCTGGGCCGGCGGGGCGTTGAACCACAGGAAGCCGAGTCCCGCCCCGATGAGCGCGCCGCAGATCACCGCGAGTTCGCCGGTGCCGGGCACGAAGTGGATCTGGAGGTAGTTCGAGAAGATCGCGTTGCCCGCGAGATAGGCGATGAAGCCGAAGGTGCCGGCCGCGATCATCACGGGCACGATCGCGAGGCCGTCGAGGCCGTCGGTAATGTTGACCGCGTTGCCCGAGCCCACGATCACGAAGCCGCCGAACACCACGAAGAACCAGCCGAGATCGAACAGGAGCTCCTTCGAGAACGGCAGCGCGAGCTTGTTGGAGAGCGAAGGCGTGGAGATGTAGGCGATCGCGATGCAGGCCAGCCCTGCGATCAGCGCCTCTATGGCGAGCCGCGACCGCCCGGAGAAGCCCTTGTGGGACTGCTTCGTGACCTTGAGATAATCGTCGTAGAAGCCGATCGCGCCGAAGCCCACGGTGACGAACAGCACGACCCAGACGTAGAGATTGGTCAGGTTGGCCCAGAGCAGGGCCGAGACAAGAACGCCCGTGATGATCATCAGCCCGCCCATGGTGGGCGTGCCGCGCTTGGTGAGCAGGTGCGATTGCGGCCCGTCCTCGCGGATCGGCTGGCCCTTGCCCTGCTTGAGGCGCAGCAGCGAGATGATGGCGGGCCCGAACCAGAACACGAACAGGATCGCGGTCGCGGTGGCGCCGCCGGTCCGGAAGGTGATGTAGCGGAAGACGTTGAGGGGGCTCAGGACGTGGCTGAACTCCGCCAGAAAGGTGAGCATCTCTTATCCTTTCAGCGCCTGCGGACCGGCGCCCTGGCCGAACCGGTCCTTCAGGGCCTGGACGATCGGCGTCATGCGGGTTCCCTTCGAACCCTTGATCATCACGGCATCGCCGGGACGGATCTCGCCGCAGATCCGGTCCACGACGTCGGACGACGCCGGCGCATGGACGGCGAGGAGCGCCGAAGGGATGGCCTCGGCCAAGTTCGCCATCAGCGGGCCGACCAGGACCACGAGGTCGGCTTTGCTCGCCAGAACCGATTCGGCAAGCCCCCGGTGCAGTTCCGGGCCCTCGGGCCCGAGTTCGAGCATGTCGCCGAGAACCGCGATCCGCCGTCCGCCGGGCGCCATGTCGAGGGATCCGAGGACGGCGAGCGCGGCCCGCATGGAGGCCGGATTGGCGTTGAAGCTTTCGTCGATCAGGAGCGCCTCGCCACCCGCCACCGGCAGCAGGGTCCGCTCGCCGCGACCGACCGGCGGCTTGAGGTCGGCGAGTGCGCCCATCACCGCGAACGGGTCGGCTCCCAGCGCATGCACCGCCGCGAGAACGCTGAGCGAGTTCATCGCCACGTGGCGGCCGGACGTGCCGATCCGGTAGGTGAGCGGCCGACCGAACACGCGGGCCTCGACGAGGGATCCGTCCGGGCGCAGAACGATCCGCTCGGCGCGGACGTCGGCGCTCTCGTGCTCCCCGAAGGTGACGATCCGCCCGGCGGGCGAGGCGCCCGCATGGGCCTTGAGGCGCTCGAAATAGGGGCTGTCGCGCAGGATCACCGCGGTGCCGCCGGGCTCGAGCCCCGAGAAGATCTCGCCCTTGGCGTCGGCGATGCCCCAGATCGACGGGAAGAACTCGATATGGACCGGCTCCACCGTGGTGACGACCGCCACGTGCGGGCGGACCATGGCGGTGAGCGGTAGGATCTCGCCCGCGTGGTTCATGCCGATCTCGAACACGCCGTAGGCGGAGGCCTGCGGCATCCGGGTCAGCGTCAGCGGCACGCCCCAATGATTGTTGTAGGAGGCGACCGAGGCGTGGGTCTCGCCCTGGCGCGAGAGCACGAGGCGAAGCGCCTCCTTGGTGCCGGTCTTGCCGACCGAGCCCGTCACCGCGACGATGCGGGCGTCCGTGCGGGCCCGGGCCGCGATTCCGGTGCGGCGCATGGCGTCGAGCACGTCGGGCACGATCACGAGGGGCCCCGAACCCTCGAACTCTGCCGCCCGCTCCTCGGCCACCACGGCGACCGCGCCCTTATCGAGGGCGGCGCGCACGAAATCGTGCCCGTCCCGCGCATCGCCCTTGATCGCGAAGAAGAGGTCGCCCGGCTCCAGGGTGCGCGTGTCGATGGAGGCGCCCGTGGCTCCCGCGAAAGCGCCCGCGATGCGCCCGCCGGTGGCCTCGGCCACCGCATCGGCCGTCCATAGGGGCGCCGCCGCGCCCGGATTCGGCTGTGCCGTCATTCCTGCTTCCCCGCCTGCCGCGCCGCGATGGCGGCCCGGACCTCCTCGTGGTCCGAGAAGGGATAGGTGCGGTCGCCGATCGTCTGGCCGGTCTCGTGGCCCTTGCCTGCAACGACCAAAACGTCGCCGGGTTTCAGTTCGGAAACGGCAATCCGGATGGCCTCTGCGCGATTTCCGACCTCCCGTGCCCCTTTTGCACCACTCAGCACCTCGGCCCGGATCGCGGCGGGGTCCTCCGAGCGGGGGTTGTCGTCGGTCACGATGGCGAGGTCGGCCTTCTCGACCGCGATCTGCCCCATGAGCGGGCGCTTGCCGCGGTCGCGGTCGCCGCCGCAGCCGAAGACGCAGACGAGCCGGCCCGGCGTGAAGGGCCGCAGCGCGTCGAGCATGTTGGCGAGCGCGTCGGGCTTGTGGGCGTAGTCCACGATGCAGAGCGCGCCCCCAACCTCGCCGACCCGCTCCAGGCGCCCCGAGACCCCCTTGAGTCCGGCGAGCGCCGCGAGCGTCGCCTCCGCGGCCCCCTCCCCCTCGACCGCGAGCACGAGGCCGGCCGCGAGCAGAGCGTTCTCGACCTGGAAGGCGCCGAGCAGCGGCAGGTCCACGGCGATGCGGCGCCCGAAGGCCTCGACCGCGAGGTGCTGGCTGAAGCCCTCCGAGCGCGCCTCGACGAGACGGACCGTCCCGCCGGCTCGGCCCGTGGTCAGGAGCGGCACGCCCCGGCGGCCGGCCGCCGCCATGAAGGCGTCGGCAAAGGGCCCGTCGGCATTGACGACGGCAGGCGCCCCGTCCGGGAGCAGGGTTTCGAACAGGCGAAGCTTGGCCGCGGCATAGGCCTCGGTGGTGCCGTGATAATCGAGGTGGTCGCGCCCGAGATTGGTGAAGCCGGCCGCGGACAGGCGCACCCCGTCGAGGCGGCGCTGCTCGATCCCGTGCGAGGACGCCTCCATGGCGAGCCGGGCGATCCCGTCGCCGGCAAGGCGGTCGAGGGTCTCGTGGAGCGAGATCGGGTCCGGGGTCGTGAGCGAGCCGTAAGCCGCCCCGCCCGAGGTGATGACCCCGAGCGTCCCGAGGCTCGCGGAGGAATGCCCGAGGCCTGCGAAAATCTGGCGGCAGAAATCCGCGACCGAGCTCTTGCCGCTCGTCCCCGTGACCGCGACTACCCGCTCGGGCTGCCTCGGATGAAGCCGCGCCGCCGCCAGCGCCAGCGCCCGGCGCACGTCGGCGACTTGGACGTAAGCCGTGCCGACCGGGACAGCCGCCGGGCGGCCGCCCTCCCCCACCAGAGCGGCCGCGCCGGCCGCGAGCGCCTGGGGCGCGAAGCTCATCCCGTCGGCCTTCGTGCCCGGCACGGCTACGAACACGCCGCCGGGCACGACCTTGCGGCTGTCGGAGGCGAGCCCCGCAACGGCGACCGAGGCGTCGGGGGTGCCGAGCGCCTCGGGGAAGAGATCGGCCAGGGTTCGGCTCGTCTGCGTCATCTCACCTCTCGTCCGGGAGACCGGGAGGTCTCCCGGGTGGTCCCTCACTTGCTCACGCCCCAGGCGCCGAGCCGCGACATCAGCGGGAAGGGCTGCTGCGGGCGCTCGAACCGCGGCGGGATCCCGAGGATCGGTGCCACGCGCTCGATCACGTTCCCGGTCACGGGGCCGGCGTTCCAGCCCGCGGTCGCGAAGCCGTAGGTGCCCGGAACCGCCTGGGGCTCGTCCATGATGGTCAGGAACACGTAGCGCGGCTTGTCGGCCGGGACCACTGCCGTGAAGGTCGTGAAGTTGCGGTTCTTGGCGTAGCGCCCGTTGATGACCTTCTCGGCCGTGCCGGTCTTGCCGCCCACGAAATAGCCCGCGATGGCGGCCGTCGACGCGGATCCCTCGGGATGGGAGGCGTTGAGGCGCAGGACGTAGCGCATCGCTTCGCTGGTCTCGGGCTTGATGACTTGCGTGGCGAGCTGGCGGGCGGCCTCCTCGCCCCGCTTGAGGAAGGTTGGCGGGATCATGGCGCCGCCGTTGACGAGCGCCGCCACGGCCGAGAGCGCCTGCAGGGGCGCGACCGCGAGGCCATGGCCGAAGGCGATCGTCACCGTGTTGAGCTCGCCCCAGCGCGGCGGGATGATGGGCTCCGCGTTCTCGGGCAGTTCCGTCTTGAGTCGGTCGAGCTGGCCCATCTTGCGCAGGAAGGCCTTGTGGCCCTCGACGCCGATGCCGAGCGCCATGCGCGCGGTGCCGATGTTGGAGGAATGGATGAACACCTCCGGGACGGTCAGCACCCGGTGGGTCGCGTGGTAGTCCCCGATGGTGAACTTGCCGTAGCGCAGGCCCGAGCGCGCATCGAGCGAGGAATTGATCGTGAAGCGCCCCGAATCCAGCGCCATCGCGGTCGTGAGCGCCTTGAAGGTCGAGCCCATTTCGAACACGCCGACGTTGATGCGGTTGATCCGGTCCTTCTCGAGGGCGTCGACGGGGTTGTTGGGATCGTAGTCGGGCAGCGACACGAGCGAGATGATCTCGCCGGTGTTCACGTCCATGACGGCGCCGGCCGCGGCCTTGGCCTTGTACTTCTCCATCCCCTTCTCGAGCTCGTTGCGAAGCGCGTGCTGGACACGCAGGTCGATGGAGAGCTGGACGGGCTTGAGGTCGGCGGCCGAGAACGAGAACCCGGCGCCGTTCAGGTCCTGCAGACCCTGCCCGTCGATGTACTTCTCGATGCCCGCGATGCCGACATTGTCGATATTGGCGAAGCCGAGCACGTGGGCGGCCGCGTGGGCGTTCGGGTAGACCCGCTTGTTCTCCGGCAGGAAACCGACGCCGGGGATGCCGAGGCGGTGCACTTCCGCCTGCTGGCGCGGGGTGATCTCGCGCTTGACCCAGACGAAGCCCTTCTTGGTGCCGAGCTTCTCGCGCAGATCCCTCGCGTCGAGGTCGGGCAGGACCGCGGTGAGGAGCTCCACCGCCTCGTCCTTGTCGATGATGTTGCGCGGCTCGGCGAAGACCGAGACGGTCTTCACGTCGGTCGCCAGCACCTCACCGTTGCGGTCGACGATGTCGGGCCGGGCGGCGGAGATTTCGGACGAGGCGGCGCGGCGCACGGTGCCGTCCTCGTCCTTGACGACCGCCAGCATCACGAGCCGGCCTCCGATCAGGGTGAACAGGCCGGCGAACACGATCGAGACGAGGCCGACGCGCGCGATGCTCTTGTCGACGCGCAGGCGGAACAGCTCGCGCAGGAGACCGAGCACGCCGGGCTTGCCGGCGGGGTCTTGGGACGGCTGCGAGGGCTCGGGCAGGAACGCGAGGGGCACGGGGATCACCGTTTCGGGGTTTGCGTGCTGGGGGAGCGGGCGTCGTCCTGGCCGCGGCCCTTCGGGGTTTCGGTCCCGAGCAGCGCCTCGAGCTTGCGGCCGATCGTGTCCTCCCGCGGGGGGCGGTTCGGCAGGTCGGAGAGACGGGCGAGCTGGTTGACGCTGATGGGCTGGAGGTCGAGGTGGCTCTCGACCGCAGCCTGCAGGCGGTCCGGCCGGTTGAGGAGCTGCCACTCGGCCTTGAGGACCGCGATCACCTCGCGCTCCCGATGCACCTTCGCCTTCAGCTTCGCGACCTGCTCGGCGTGATAGAGCGTCTCGTACTTGATCGAGTAGGCGTAGCCTGCCGAGCCGACGAGCGCCGAAATCGCCGCGATATGGACAAACCGGATCACCGGGGCGCTCCTTCAGGATTCCAGGCCTTAGGACGTCTGGCCGCTGCAGCGACGGAGAAGCGCATCACCGCCGCCCTCCCCTGCGCTCCGCCGTGCGTGGCAGCTCGGCGAGCATCATGAGCGTGTTCAACGGCTCCTGCGCGGGCGCTTCGGTGCGCTCGCCCGCCCGCAGCTTCGCGGAGCGCGAGCGCGGGTTGCGCGCGACCTCCGCATCGCCCGGCACCACGGGGCCGCGGGTGACGGCCCGGAGGCTCGGGGCGTCGGCGGATGCCGTTGGCAGGTGGCGCGAGCCGCCGCCGGCGCGGCCAGTGCGGGCCGCGAAGAACTGCTTCACGATCCGGTCCTCGAGGGAATGGAAGGTCACGACGACGAGCCGTCCGCCGGGCCGCAGCACGCGCTCGGCGGCGTGCAGCGCGCGCACCAGCTCGCCGAGTTCGTCGTTGACCGCGATGCGGAGCGCCTGGAACACGCGCGTCGCCGGATGGAAGCCGGGCTCGGCCCGGATCAGGCCCGCGACGAGGTCGGCGAGCTGGCGCGTCGTCTCGAACGGCTCCTTCCGGCGCGCCTCGACGATCGCGCGGGCGACAGCGCGGGCCCGGCGCTCCTCGCCGTAATGGTAGAAGATGTCGGCGAGCTCCGCTTCCGGAGCGTCGTTCACGATGTCGGCGGCGCTCGATCCCGCGCGCTCCATGCGCATGTCGAGGGGGCCGTCCTGGCGGAACGAGAAGCCGCGCTCCGCCTCGTCGATCTGCATGGACGAAACGCCGATGTCGAGGACGACGCCGTCGACGGGCCCCGCCGTCTCGGCCGCAACGATGGTCTCGAGATCGCCGAACCGGCCCGGCACGAGCGCGAGGCGCCCGCCGCTCGCCGCCACGAGCGCCGCACCCGCCGCGATGGCGGTCGGGTCGCGGTCGATCGCGACCACGCGGTTTTCGGGATGGATGTCGAGAATGGCGTGGCTGTAGCCGCCGGCCCCGAAGGTGCCGTCGACGAAGGTGCCGCCGCGCGCGGCGTCGAGCGCCTCGCAGACTTCCCCCAGGAGCACGGGAACGTGACGGGTCGGTCCGCCAGCGGCTCCGGCCTGGCCGTCGCCGCGACCCGTCATCGCTCCCGCGCTCCTGGCGGGCTTTCGTACGGTCCGTGTGGTTCCATGATCCGGTGTCCGATTCCGCGCTTGAGGTCCCTGACCTTCGCGCGCGCCTCCTCCAGATGCGCGCGAAAGCGGTTCGGCTCCCAGATCTGAAACTTGCGGCCGAGGCCCACGAACGTCACCGCGTCCGCGATCCCGGCATGGACCTTCACCGTGTCCGTGAGGATGACTCTCCCCTCCGGATCGACCTTCAGGATCTCGCTGGTTCCGAACAACGCCGTCGACAGCTGATCCCGCTCGTCCGAATAGGGCGACAGCGTCGATAGAAACGCATCGATTTCGTTCAGAAGCCCGTGCCCTCCGGCGTCCAGCGCCGGCGCGTCGAGCGCCGGATGGACGTAGAGGCCCTCGAACCCGTCCCGGGCGAGAACCGCCCGGAACGATGCGGGAATCGAGACCCGGCCCTTCGTGTCCAACCGGTTGGTGAAATTGGACACGAAGCGGTCCATGACCCCGCGCGCTTCCGAATGCCTGCCCCCCGGCGGTGTTGACCCCGCCGTCACCCCTCCCCGACGTGCACACCTCTCCCATGCAGGCGAAGGCAAGGCCGCTTGCGCGACCCTCGATCGCCGGCTCGGAAGGCGCCGTAGACGGGATGATTTGGGATATCATGGGACAGTATGGGCGTCAACGATACGGCTAAGGTTAACCAGCCCTTTTCGGGCTCCGGGCATCAGAGAACCTTTAGGTTAACGAACCGTAAGAGCCGCCCGGATTTGCACAGGGCGGAGGACGGTTCCGAACGGATACGAAGGGGAGGCCGCGGGCCTGTGGGCGCGGCGCGAGAGAGGGTGTCAGCCGGCCTGTAAGCCGGGTTCTGTAGGGCCCGAAGCAGAGCTTCGGACGTGGCGGCCATTCCTCTGGGACGGCCGTTGCCGGCCGCCTCTAGCAACCAACCCGGACGACGGCCTGGAAACCGGCCTGGCGCCGCGGGGGCGCCGTGTCGTCCCTATTCGGTTTTGCTCCTGGTGGGGTTTACCGTGCCGTCCGCGTTGCCGCGTCCGCGGTGCGCTCTTACCGCACCCTTTCACCCTTACCGCCGGGCAAGCCCGGCGGCGGTCTGCTTTCTGTGGCACTGTCCCTGGGGTCGCCCCCGCCGGACGTTATCCGGCACCGTGCTTCCATGGAGCCCGGACTTTCCTCTCCGGGTCGAAACCCGAAGCGGCCGCCCGGCCGGCTGACGGGCGCGATGTGGGCCTGACCAGCCCCTGTCGTCAAGGCGGCCCTTCGGCGCGGGCGGCCGCGCCACTGAGTGCTCCCGACGATGGTCCTGACCCGGGGCGGGGCGGCCGCGCGCCACTGTATAGTCGCGATGACGGTCCTGATCCGGCGGGGCGGCTGCGCGTCACTGCGCGCTGGCGATGATGGTCTTGACCCGCCCGCAATAGGATCGCGCCGCGCGCGTCATCGACCGGGCCCGCAGGCCCGCCTGATAGCGCAGGATCGTGCCGCAGGTGTCGCCTTCGGCGAGCGCGTAGGCGCGGGCCAGGTACTTCAGGCCGTAGCGGAGGTTGGTCTCCGGGTCGAGGAGCCCCGCGGCGCTCCCCTGGTAGCCCAGCGACTGGGCCGTGCGGGTGTTGATCTGGGTGAGCCCGACATTGGGCCCGTTGCGAGCGCCGGCGCTGTAGCGGCTCTCGATGCGGATCACCGCGTCGGCGAGATCGAAGGGCACGCCGGCCTCGGCGGCGTGATGCTCGACGAGCGCGCGCAGGGCGGCGGCGCGGGTGGCATCCTGAGCCGTCCGGTCGAGCTTGCGCGAGCGGCGCCGGGGTGAGGCCGCCTCGTCCGGAACCTCCACCTCGACGACCTCGGCCGGCGCCTCAGGAGCCTCCGCGGCGGGCTGCACCGAGGCGGCTGCCGCAGGGGGCTCGGCAGGCGCTTCGGCCGGGGGCTCGGGCGGGATTTCGGGTGAAGCCTTCGCGGCCTTTGCCGCCCGGGAGCGGGACGCGGGCCTGGCGGGCTTCGGCTCGTCCGGCGCCCCGCTGATCTCGACGGCAGGCTCGGGCGCGGCGGGAACCGCATGATGGACCTCCTCGATCGGGACCACGGAGGCTTCACCGCCCTCCGCACGCGCCGCGGTCGCCAGAGCGATCACGGCCGTCGCCGCACCGGCAACCGCAAGGCTGCGAAGGAAGAGGTGCAAGTTCATGCGGCGTGCGCTCCAGCAAAGCTCCGGAAAGGGGCGGCGGCAGGTGGTGGCGCAATGCGGCGAAGATGTGGCTGCATTCCAGTCGAACTCCTGCCCGGGCGTGGCGAAAACTTGGCCGGATCAGGCTTTGCGTTGCGGTCAGCGTTCGAATTGTCGCATGGCCCCAACAGGTGTTTTCATGCCGTTGCGGAAGATCGTGTCGGCCTTGCCGCGGTGGTGGCGGTGTTGGCGATTCGCAGGGCCCGAGCTAGGCTGTGGAGAGGCCTGCAAAAGGCCCGTTGCCGGGGGGATGCCATGAAACGAGCTATGCTTGCCTGGGGGGCCGGAGCGATCGCGCTGTCGCTCGGCGCCTGCACCACGCCCGCCGAGCGCGCCGCCGGCGGTGCAGCGATCGGGAGCCTGACGGGAGCGGCCGTCGGCGCCGCCGCCACCGGACGCGCGGGCGGAGCCCTGGCGGGTGCGGCGGCGGGCGCCGCGAGCGGCGCGGTGGTCGGAGCCGCGACGGCGCCTCCGCCGCCTGTGACGGCCGCGCAGTGCCCCTACGGGACCTACAGCGACGCGGCCGGCAACCTCTACTGCCGCTGAGAGCCGGCTTCTGCGGGTTTCCGGACGGGACCGGCGCACGGGGACTTTTCACGGTGACCCGGATGCGACTACCACGGTCGGCATGACACATTCGATTTGGGGCAAGCTCGGCGGGGCCGGGATCGGACTGGCGCTCGGCGGGCCGATCGGGGCGCTGCTCGGCGGCATGGCAGGCCATGTCCTCGTCGACCGCGAGGGGGCGCTGTTCGGCCCGGCCCCGCGCGACCTCGTCTTCACCACCGGGCTCGTGGCGCTCGCGGCCAAGATGGCGAAGTCCGACGGCGTGGTGGTGCGCCACGAGGTCGAGGCCTTCGAGCGCATCGTCGAGGTGCCGGATTCCGAGCACGCCCGGGTCAAGTCCCTGTTCGACCTCGCCAAGGGCACGACCGACGGCTACGAGGCGTATGCCCGCCAGATCGCGGAACTCCTGCGCGACGAGCCCCACCTGCTCGAGGACGTGCTCGACGGCCTGTTCCATATCGCCAAGGCCGACGGCGCCGTACACGAGGCGGAATTCGCCTACCTGCAATCCGTCGCGACGATCTTCGGCATCGAAGGCAAGGACTTCGACCGCATCTCGGCGCGCCACGTGCGCCGCGCCGACGACCCCTATCTCATCCTCGGCGCCGACCGCGCCATGAGCGACGCCGATCTCAAGCGGCACTACCGGCGGCTCGTCGCCGAGAATCATCCCGACCGCGAGATCGCCCGCGGCCTGCCGCCTGAAGCTGTCGGCATCGCGACCCAAAGGCTCGCCGTCATCAACGCCGCCTGGGAGCAGGTCGCGGCCGAGCGGGGGATCAGGTGACGACCATGCGGGCCGGAAGCGGACGATGAGCGCGTGTCTCGGGCCGATGGGCGGTCGGAATCGGGTCGGGAGGCCGCCGCCATGAGCGAGCGCCTCACGCCGGAGAGCTCGGTCGCCGCCAAGGTGTTCCCCTCCCCCAATCATGGGGAGCGCAAGGACGGGCGCCGACCCGACATGGTGATCCTGCACTACACGGGGCTGGCCGCCGAGGGCGAGGCGCTGCAATGGCTCTGCAACCCGATCTCGCAGGTCTCAGCCCATTACTTCGTGTTCGAGAACGGCCAGGTGCTCCAGCTCGTGCCGGAGGCGCGCCGGGCCTGGCATGCGGGCGTGTCCGCCTGGGACCAGGACCGCGACGTCAATTCCTGCTCGATCGGAATCGAGATCGCCAATCCCGGCCATCCCGGCGGCCTGCCGCCCTATCCCGAGGCCCAGGTCGAGGCCGTGACCGCGCTCGCCGGCGACATCGTCCGGCGCTGGGGCATCCGCCCCGACCGGGTGCTCGGCCATTCCGACGTGGCGCCGGGGCGCAAGGTCGATCCGGGCGAGCGCTTCCCCTGGGAGCGCCTGCACGGGGCAGGCGTCGGCCACTGGACGCGGCCCGCGCCGATCCGCGACGGGCGCTTCTTCAGCCGCGGCGACCGCGGCATGCCCGTGGAGGCGCTCCAGGCGATGCTCGCCATGTACGGCTACGCGTTGCGCATCACCGGGATCTTCGACGAGGACACCGAGAAGGTCGTGGCGGCGTTCCAGCGCCATTTCCGGCCGGAGCGGGTCGACGGGGTCGCGGACGCCTCCACGATCACCACCCTGCGCGACCTCATCGCGGCGCGGCCGGGGCCATAGAACGCAGGCGGGCCGCGGAGCGCGATGGAGTCCACGTCTCTAGGACGACCCAGGCTGCGGAACGCGGCGAGGCCTGCGACCGCATGACAAAGAGTTCACTCGTCCCGCTCCGCCAATTCAGCCACAATCGACCTTGAGAGATTGCGGTCTCTCGCAGGGATGGACGGGATCCGGTGCGCCGCGTGTGGCTGATGGGTGGTGTGGTGCTGGCGCTCGCCGGCGCGGCCGCGGCTGTCGCGGTCGATCCCGCCCTCAATCCCTGGAGCGCCGGATCGGCGGAGGCGCCCTACCGCACCGCGCTTGTCGACCGCGGCCCGCTCACCGCGAGCGTGCGCGCGACCGGAACGCTGAGCGCCGTAACCACCGTGCTCGTCGGCTCGCAGCTCTCCGGCCAGGTGATCGAGATCGCGGCCGACTACAACAGCCCCGTGAAGGCCGGCCAGGTGGTGGCGCGCCTCAACCCCGAGACGCTGCATGCGCGCCGGGACGCTGCCCGCGCCGATCTCGCCCAGGCCCGCGCCGACCTCGCCATGCGGCGCGCCCAGGGCGACAAGGCGCGCGCGCTCCTCGCCCGCGCCGAGGCATCCGGCCAGGACCTCCTCGCCCAGCGCGACCGTGCCCGCGCTCTCCTCGCAGAGGCGCAGCGCAACCTCGACCGCCAGGCGGAACTCCACGCCCGCGCGGTCGGGACCCAGAACGCCCTCGACCAAGCCCGCACCCAGCTCGAGATCCAGCGCGCCGCGCTCGCCTCGGCGGAGGCGCAGATCGCCTCGAACGCGGCGGAAGCCGTGGGCCTCAAGGCCGACATCGCGCTCTCCGAAAGCCAGATCCTCGCCGCCGAGGCCGTGATCCAGCAGCGCGAGGCCAAGACCCGCGAGATCGACATCGACCTCGCCCGGACGGAGATCCGCGCGCCCGTCGACGGCGTCGTGGTGAAGCGCGAGGTCGAGCTCGGCCAGACCGTAGCGGCCTCCCTCTCGTCCCCGACGCTCTTCACCATCGCCCAGGACCTGCGCGAGATCGACATCTACGCCAACATCGACGAGGCCGACGTCGGGCGGCTGAAGGCTGGCCAGAGCGTCACCTTCACGGTCGGGGCCTACCCGAACCGCAGCTTCGCGGGCAATGTCCGGATGGTGCGGCTCGGCGCCCAGACGGTGCAGAATGTCGTGACCTACACGGCGGTGATCGGCGTCGACAACGACGACATGGCGCTCCTGCCCGGCATGACCGCGAACCTCCAGATCGTCACCGACGAGCGCCCCAACGCACTGCGGGTCGCGAATGCGGCGCTCCGCTTCCGCCCGCCCGCGGGCGTGGCGCTGCCGCCGGCCGCGCCGATCCCGTTCGCGGAGCGGGCCGTCGCGGCGCCGGCGCCGGACGACAACCCGTTCCCGGCCCGCGGCGCGCGCAGCCGCGCGGCGGGCGACCTGCGGGACCGCATCACGGACGAGATCCGCCCGACGCCGGAGCAGGCCGCCGCCATCGACCGCATCCTCGCCGAGGCGCGCGAGACCCGTCCGCGGCGGGAGCCCGGCCTGACCGACGAGGAGAGGCGTTCCGCCCAGCGCCAAGCCCGCCAAGACCTGCAGCGGCGGATCGCGGCCGCCCTCGACCCGGAGCGGCGCTCGCGCTTCGAGGCCATGGTCGCGGGAGGGCGCCGCGGCGGGCGGGCGGAGGCCGCGGAGGCCGGAACCCCGGGCCGCGTCTACAGGCTCGACGCCGCCGGGCGCCCTCAGGCGGTCGCGGTGCGGCTCGGGATCACGGACGGGAGCACGACGGAGCTCGTCGCGGGCGATCTCCCGGAGGGCACGGCGCTCGTGATCGGCGGCGGACCGCGCGGCCCCGCCGCTCAGCCCGTCGAACCCGGCACCGCCTCGCCGGCCCAGCGCTCGCGCGGGCCGCGGCTGTTCTAGGAGTCACGCGCATGGCGCTCGTCGAAATCCGCCCCGGGGGGGCCGCGGTCCCGCCCGGCCTGCGGCGCTAGGAGCGCAACCGGTGGCGCTCATCGAGACCCAGGACCTCACCCGGATCTACGACCTCGACGGCGGCCGGGTCGTCGCGCTCGATCGTGTGTCGCTCACGGTCGAGGCCGGGGCGTTCGTGGCCGTCATGGGGCCCTCGGGCTCTGGCAAGTCCACCTTCATGAACATCGTGGGCTGCCTCGACCGGCCGACGGGCGGGCGCTACCGCCTCGCGGGCCACGCGGTCGAGAGCCTCGGCCCCGACGGGCTCGCCACTTTGCGCAACCGCGAGATCGGCTTCGTCTTCCAGCAGTTCAACCTCCTGCCCCGCGTCGATGCCCTCGCGAACGTGGAACTGCCCATGGTCTATGCGGGCGTGGCGCGGCGCGAGCGGCGGCAGCGGGCGCTCGCCGCGCTCGAGCGGGTGGGCTTGGCCGACCGGGCCCACCACCGCCCGATGCAGCTCTCCGGCGGGCAGCAGCAGCGCGTCGCGATCGCCCGCGCTATCGTGAACGCCCCGAGCCTGCTGCTTGCCGACGAGCCCACGGGAGCGCTCGACAGCCGCACCGCCGAAGAAATCCTGGCCCTGTTCCAGGCTCTCAACCGCGACGGCGCCACGATCGTGCTCGTCACCCACGACGCCGACGTCGCCCGCCACGCCGGACGCCTCGTGCGCTTCCGCGACGGGCATCTGATCGAGGACGTCCGCCAGGTGCCGCTCGACGCGCGGGACGCGCTCCGGGAGCGGGCGGCGTGAGATTAACGGAGGCCATCCGCTCCGCGCTCTCGGCCATTGCGGCCAATGCCCTGCGCTCGCTCCTCACCATGCTCGGCATCGTGATCGGGGTCGCGGCGGTGATCGCCATGGTGGCGATCGGGTCCGGGGCGCGCAATCTCGTCGACCGGCAGATCCGCTCGCTCGGCGCCAATCTCGCGATCGTCTCGCCCGGCAACGTCACGCAAGGGGGCGCGCGGCTCGGCGCGGGCGCGGCCTCGACCCTCACCGACGAGGACGCGAACGCGATCCGGGACGAGATCGAGGGCGTGGTCGCGGCGGCGCCGTTCGTGAACGGACGGGCGCAGATCGTGGTGGGCGCCGTGAACTGGAACACCAACGTCTACGGAGTCGACCTCGACTGGTTCGCGGCGCGCGAATGGGAGGTCGCGGAAGGGCGCGGCTTCGATCCGGAGGAACTGCGCCGGGGCGACATCGTCGCGATTCTCGGCCTGACGGTGGCGCGCCGGCTGTTCGGCGAGGACGACCCGCTGGACCGGACCATTCGGGTCCGAAACGTGCCATTCCGGGTCATCGGGACCATGGCGGCCAAGGGCCAGTCGGCCTTCGGGCAGGACCAGGACGACGCCATCTTCGTGCCGCTCGAAGCCGGACGGCGGCGGGTGATCGGCCGCAACTACGCCAAGGATCGTTCGGTCATGTCGGTCTTCGTGAAGTTCGAGCGCGAGGCCGACATCGCGCCCGGCATCGAGCGCACCGGCGCGCTCCTGCGCCAGCGCCACGGGCTGTCGCCCGACCAGGAGGATGATTTCTCGATCCGCAACCTGACCGAGATCGCCAACACGGCCGGCGCCGCGGCGGGCACGCTGGCGCTCCTGGTGGCGGGGGTCGCGGGCGTGTCGCTCCTCGTCGGCGGGATCGGGATCATGAACATCATGCTGGTCTCGGTCACCGAGCGCACGCGGGAGATCGGGCTGCGGCTCGCCGTCGGGGCGCGCCCGCGGGACATCCGCGCCCAGTTCCTGATCGAGGCGGCGGCGCTGTCCACGCTCGGGGGCGCGGTCGGGGTGATGCTCGGGGTCGGGGCCGCCCACGCCATCGCGCGCCTCGCCGGCTGGCCCTCGCTCGTCTCCGTGGACGCCATCCTGCTCGCGGTGGGCTTCTCGGCGCTGGTCGGCGTGTTCTTCGGGTTCTATCCCGCGCAGAGGGCCGCGAGGCTCGACCCGATCGAAGCGCTGCGGCGGGAGTAGCCCCCTGTCCCCGCCCGCGGGTCGAGGGAGCGTGTTGCGACGATGCAAGCACGTCTGCCCCCGCGCCCTGCTCGGGCCGGGGCTGCTTTCGTCTCCTGACCTCCTCGTGCGAGGGAGAGCGGGAGGCGTGCGATCCCGGCTCCCGGGCAGGAGCCGGCGGTGGAAGGTGGAGGCCCGCCCGGGAGCAGGACCCCACGCCTCCCGCTGGCCAGGGCTCGTCGGCGCTCCGGCGGGGTGGCTC
>DATAGO010000017.1:0-102961 GCA_036263675.1 Microvirga sp.
GAGATGGTGATGCCGGGGGACAACATCGCCATGGAGGTGACGCTGATCGCGCCGATCGCCATGGAGGAGAAGCTGCGCTTCGCCATCCGCGAGGGCGGCCGCACCGTCGGTGCCGGCGTCGTCGCTCAGGTCATGGACTAATCAGAAACTCGAGACAGCAGGCGCGGCTGGTCCTAGCCGGTCGCGCCGCTTCTTTTGAACGGGGCAACCCATGAACGGTCAGAACATCCGAATTCGCCTGAAGGCGTTCGATCATCGCGTCCTCGACGCCTCGACCCGGGAAATCGTGTCGACGGCGAAGCGGACCGGCGCTCAGGTTCGCGGGCCCATCCCGCTGCCGACGCGCATCGAGCGCTTCACGGTGCTGCGCTCGCCGCACATCGACAAGAAGTCGCGCGAGCAGTTCGAGATGCGCACCCATAAGCGCGTTCTCGATATCGTCGATCCCACGCCTCAGACGGTGGACGCGCTGATGAAGCTCGACCTCGCCGCGGGCGTGGACGTGGAGATCAAGCTCTAAGGCCGGCCGGCTTTAGGGTGCTGGACAGGCACGCCGAGAGGATACGCACATGCGCTCAGGCGTTATTGCGCAAAAGGTCGGGATGACTCGCATCTTTACGGATGCGGGCGAACACGTCCCGGTGACGGTACTGAAGGTCGACAACTGTCAGGTCGTCGCCCATCGGACCATGGACAAGAACGGCTACACCGCGCTGCAGGTCGGCGTGGGCAAGGCCAAGGTGAAGAACGTCTCCAAGGCCGAGCGCGGGCGGTTCTCCGTCGCGCAGGTGGAGCCCAAGCAGAAGCTGGCCGAGTTCCGGGTCACCGAGGATGCCGTCATCCCCGTGGGCGCCGAGATCACCGCGGACCACTTCATTCCGGGTCAGTTCGTGGATGTCACGGGCACGACCACGGGCAAGGGTTTCGCGGGCGGCATGAAGCGCTGGAACTTCGGCGGCTTGCGCGCCACGCACGGCGTGTCGGTCTCGCACCGCTCGATCGGTTCGACCGGCGGCCGTCAGGACCCGGGCAAGACGTTCAAGAACAAGAAGATGCCGGGTCACCTGGGCGTCGAGCGCGTGACGACGCAGAACCTGCGCGTCGTGCAGACCGACCCCGAGCGCGGGCTGATCCTCGTCGAGGGCGCCGTTCCCGGCGTCGCCGGCGGCTGGATCTTCATCCGCGATGCCGTGAAGCGGAAGCTCCCCGCGGACGTGCCGATGCCCGGCCGTTTCCGCACCAAGGGCGACGGCGCTGCGGCTCCGGCCGCGGAAGCCTCTGAGGAGAACGCGTGATGAAGCTCGATATCACCACGCTCGAGGGTCAGACCGCGGGTTCCGTGGAGCTCAACGAGGCCATCTTCGGCCTCGAGCCCCGCGCCGACCTGCTCGCCCGCTGCGTCCGCTGGCAGCTCGCCAAGCGCCGGGCCGGCACCCACGTGTCGAAGGGCCGTTCCGACGTCGATCGGACGACCAAGAAGATCTACAAGCAGAAGGGCACCGGCTCGGCCCGCCACGGCGCCGCGAGCGCGCCACAGTTCCGGGGCGGCGGCAAGGCCTTCGGCCCGGTCGCGCGGTCCCACGCCCACGACCTGCCCAAGAAGGTCCGGGCGCTGGCGCTCAAGCATGCGCTCTCGACCAAGGCCAAGGGCCAGTCGCTCGTCGTGATCGACGACGTGGCCCTGCCGGACGGGAAGACCAAGGTGCTCGTGGAGCGCTTCGGCAAGCTCGGCCTCGCCAACGCCCTCATCATCGGGGGCGCCGAGGTGGAAGCCGGTTTCCAGCGCGCGGCCCGTAACATCCCAAACATCGACGTCCTGCCGGTGCAGGGCATCAACGTCTACGACATCCTGCGCCGTGAGACCCTCGTTCTCACCCGCGCGGCGGTCGATGCGCTGGAGGCGCGCTTCAAATGAGCCTGGATCCGCGCCACTACGATGTGATCGTCAGCCCCGTGATCACCGAGAAGTCCACGACCCTGTCCGAGCAGAACAAGGTCGTCTTCAAGGTGCGCAACGACGCCACCAAGCCGCAGATCAAGGAAGCGGTGGAGCGTCTGTTCGACGTCAAGGTCAAGAGCGTCAACACGCTCGTGACCAAGGGCAAGGTGAAGTTGTTCCGCGGCACCCGCGGCCAGCGCTCGGACGTGAAGAAGGCGGTCGTGACCCTCCAGGAGGGGCACTCCATCGACATCACGACGGGCCTGTAAGAACGGCTGAGAGAGTGAACCGATGGCTCTGAAGACATTCAAACCGGTCACCCCCGGCCTGCGCCAGCTGGTGATCGTCGACCGCAGCGAGCTCTACAAGGGCAAGCCCGTGAAGGCGCTGACCGAGGGCAAGAGCTCGTCGGGCGGCCGCAACAACCTGGGCCGCGTCACCGTCCGCTTCCGCGGCGGCGGCCACAAGCGGACCCTGCGCAACGTCGACTTCAAGCGCCGCGCGCGCCTGGGCGACGCCGCGACCGTGGAGCGGATCGAGTACGATCCGAACCGCACCGCGTTCATCGCGCTGATCCGCTATGCCGACGGCGAGCCCGCCTACATCTTGGCCCCGCAGCGCCTCACGGCCGGCGACCAGGTGACGGCCGGCGAGCAGGTCGACATCAAGCCCGGCAACGCGATGCCGGTCGGCAACATGCCCGTGGGCACGATCATCCACAACGTGGAGCTCAAGATCGGCCGCGGCGGCGCGCTGGCCCGTTCGGCCGGCACCTACGCCCAGATCGTGGGCCGCGACCAGGGCTACGTGACGGTGCGCCTGAACTCGGGCGAGCAGCGTCTCGTGCACGGCCAGTGCTTCGCCACGGTCGGCGCGGTGTCGAACCCGGACCACATGAACATCTCGATCGGCAAGGCCGGTCGCAATCGCTGGCTCGGCAAGCGTCCGCACAACCGCGGCGTGGCCATGAACCCCGTCGACCACCCGCACGGCGGCGGCGAAGGCCGCACCTCCGGCGGTCGCCATCCGGTGACCCCCTGGGGCAAGCCGACCAAGGGCAAGAAGACCCGGTCGAACAAGCGGACCGATCGGTTCATCATCTCGAGCCGGCACGACCGGAAGAAGAAGGGCTAAGAGGGCACGTCATGGCACGTTCGCTTTGGAAGGGACCGTTCGTCGACGGCTACCTCCTCAAGAAGGCCGAGGCCGCCCGTGGTGCGGGCCGCAACGAGGTCATCAAGATCTGGAGCCGCCGCTCCACGATCCTCCCCCAGTTCGTGGGCCTCACCTTCGGGGTCTACAACGGTCAGAAGCATGTCCCGGTCCATGTGAGCGAGGAGATGGTGGGCATGAAGTTCGGCGAGTTCTCGCCGACGCGCACCTTCCACGGTCACGCCGCGGACAAGAAGGCGAAGAGGAAGTAAGATGGGTAAGTCCGCTACTCCCCGCGCTTTGCCGGACAACGAGGCGAAGGCCGTCGCGCGGATGATCCGCGTGAGCCCGCAGAAGCTGAACCTCGTGGCTCAGCTCATCCGCGGCAAGAAGGTCTCGACCGCGCTGGCCGATCTCGAGTTCTCCCGCAAGCGCATCGCGCACGACGTGCGCAAGTGCCTCGAGAGCGCGATCGCCAACGCCGAGAACAACCACAACCTCGACGTGGACGATCTCGTGGTCAAGGAGGCGTATGTGGGCAAGGCGCTCGTCCTGAAGCGCTTCCACGCCCGCGCCCGTGGCCGCGGCGCCCGTATCGAGAAGCCCTTCGCGAACCTCACGATCGTGGTCCGCGAAGTGGCTGAACAGGCTTAAGGAGCACCCGATGGGTCAGAAAGTTAACCCGATCGGTCTTCGGCTCGGCATCAACCGGACCTGGGACTCGCGGTGGTTCGCCGAGGGCGGCGAATACGCCAAGCTGATGCACGAGGACATGGCGATCCGCGATGCCCTCATGAAGCAGCTCAAGCAGGCCGCGGTGTCGAAGATCGTCATCGAGCGTCCGCACAAGAAGTGCCGTGTCACCATCCACTCGGGCCGTCCGGGCGTGGTGATCGGCAAGAAGGGCGCGGACATCGAGAAGCTGCGCAAGCTCGTCAACCGCATGACGGACGCCGACGTGGCGATCAACATCGTCGAGGTGCGCAAGCCCGAGATCGACGCCACGCTGGTCGCCGACTCGATCGCCCAGCAGCTCGAGCGCCGCGTGGCCTTCCGCCGCGCCATGAAGCGCGCCGTGCAGTCCGCCATGCGCCTCGGCGCCGAGGGCATCCGGATCAACTGCTCGGGCCGTCTCGGCGGGGCCGAGATCGCGCGCCTCGAGTGGTACCGCGAGGGCCGCGTTCCGCTGCACACCCTGCGCGCGGACGTGGATTACGGCACGGCGACGGCCTACACGACCTACGGGACCTGCGGGATCAAGGTCTGGATCTTCAAGGGCGAGATCCTCGAGCACGATCCGATGGCGCAGGACAAGCGCATGAACGAAGAAGGGGCCCGTTCGGGCGGACGCCGCAATGACGAGGGTGGCCGTCCCGGCCGCCGCGAGCAGGCGGCTTGAAGCCTCTGACAGGCCCAGGAGAGGTTTGCCATGTTGCAACCGAAGAAGACCAAGTTCCGTAAAGCCTTCAAGGGCCGCATTTCCGGCACCGCGAAGGGCGGCACGGACCTCAACTTCGGCCAGTTCGGCCTCAAGGCCATGGAGCCGGAGCGTGTGAACGCCCGGCAGATCGAGGCGGCCCGCCGCGCGATCACCCGTGCCATGAAGCGTGCCGGCCGCGTGTGGATCCGGATCTTCCCGGACGTGCCGGTGTCGTCGAAGCCGACCGAAGTGCGTATGGGTAAGGGCAAGGGCGCTCCCGAGTTCTGGGCGGCGCGCGTGAAGCCCGGCCGGATCATGTTCGAGATCGACGGCGTTCCCGAGGACATCGCCCGCGAGGCGCTGCGTCTCGGAGCCGCCAAGCTCCCGATCAAGACGCGCTTCATCCAGCGCATCGCCGAGTGAGGAGAGGATCATGAAGTCGAACAAGAGGCTGTCCGACCTCAAGACGATGACGCCGGACCAGCTCCAGGACGAGCTTCTCTCGCTCAAGAAGGAGCAGTTCAACCTGCGCTTCCAGCGCGCCACCGGGCAGCTCGAGAACACCGGCCGGATCCGTGAGGTCCGCCGGGACGTGGCCCGCGTGAAGACGCTGACCCGCCAGAAGGCGGCGCAGGCCAAGGCTTAAGGATACCGATATGCCAAAGCGCGTTTTGCAGGGTGTTGTCGTCAGCGACAAGCAGGACAAGACCGTCGTGGTGAAGGTGGAGCGTCGCTTCACCCACCCCGTCATGAAGAAGACCGTGCGCAAGACCAAGAACTACCATGCGCACGACGAGAACAACAAGGCCAAGGTCGGCGACACGGTGTTCATCGAGGAATCGAGGCCCATGTCCAAGCTCAAGACCTGGGTGCTGGTCGACAGCGCGCAGGGCTCCGAGACGAGCGAAGGCCAGGGCATCGTCGCCAAGGTGAAGCAGCTCGTCGGCCTCTGAGCCGAGCCGCGCCGCCTCGGGTCACCGGAGCGGAGCAGCCCGCCGGTCTCTTGGGAGCCGGGCCTGATCGCCGCCTTGAGGCGGCGCCCCCGGGCGCCTCCGCATGAAAAGGCTTGAGTTCCGGGGTGTTCTGGCTTATACGGCCGCATCCCAACGACTCATGGCTAGGGGGCTGAACGGCCCCCTGATTCATTTGCCCCCAGGGCAGAGGCCGGTTGGGGCAGCCAAGTCAAAAGGGCAGGGGACGTCAGATCCCCATCAGGCGTAGTCCGGCCGGGCAATGGGGCCCGTCGGAAACCTGTCTGAAACAAAGGAAAGGATCAAAGCCATGATCCAGATGCAGACGAATCTGGACGTCGCCGACAATTCCGGCGCCCGTCGCGTGATGTGCATCAAGGTTCTCGGCGGTTCGAAGCGCAAGTACGCTTCCGTCGGCGACATCATCGTGGTCTCGGTGAAGGAAGCCATTCCGCGCGGCCGCGTGAAGAAGGGCGACGTCATGAAGGCGGTCGTCGTGCGCACCGCCAAGGACATCCGCCGCGCCGACGGCTCGGTGATCCGGTTCGACAAGAACGCGGCCGTTCTGATCAACAATCAGAAGGAGCCGATCGGCACCCGCATCTTCGGGCCCGTTCCGCGCGAGCTTCGCGCCAAGAACCACATGAAAATCATCTCGCTGGCGCCGGAGGTGCTCTAATGGCGGCGAAGATCAAGAAGGGCGACAAGGTCGTCGTCCTGACCGGCCGCGACAAGGGACGCACCGGTGAAGTCGTGCAGGTGATGCCCAAGGAGGAGCGTGCGCTCGTCCGGGGCGTGAACCTCGTGAAGCGGCACCAGCGCCAGACCGCGAACCAGGAAGGTGGCATCATCTCCAAGGAGGCCTCGATCCACCTGTCCAACATCGCGATGGCGGACCCCAAGGACGGCAAGCCGACCCGCGTCGGCTTCAGGATGTTGGACGACGGACGCAAAGTGCGTTTCGCCAAGCGTTCGGGAGATCTGATCGATGGCTGAGACCAAGACCAAGGCCGAGGGCAAGGGCAAGGCTAAGGCCGAGACCGGCAAGGCCCAGGCCGCCACCCTGGACGGCTACACCCCGCGCCTCCGGAAGCACTACGAGGACGTGGTGCGCCCGAAGCTCATCGAGGAGTTCGGCTACAAGAACCCCATGGAAGTTCCGAAGATCGAGAAGATCGTTCTGAACATGGGCGTCGGCGAGTCGACGGCGGATTCCAAGAAGGCGACCGTGGCCGCGGCCGACCTCGCGCTCATCGCCGGCCAGAAGCCGGTGATCACGCGGGCCCGCAAGGCCATCTCGCAGTTCAAGGTCCGCGAGAACATGCCGATCGGCTGCAAGGTCACCCTTCGCAAGCAGCGCATGTACGAGTTCCTGGACCGCCTGGTCACGATCGCGCTGCCGCGCGTCCGCGACTTCCGCGGCCTGAACCCGAAGTCCTTCGACGGGCGCGGCAACTACGCGCTCGGGATCAAGGAGCACCTGGTGTTCCCCGAGATCAACTACGACAAGGCCGAGGCGATGTGGGGCATGGACGTGGTCATCACCACGACGGCCAAGACGGATGCCGAGGCCCGGGCGCTCCTGAAGCACTTCAACTTCCCGTTCCGGCAGTGAGGGCACCCGCTCTCAAACGCGGACACTGGAGATCAATCTATGGCTAAGAAAAGCTCTATCGAGAAGAACAACCGCCGCAAGCAGCTCGTGAAGCAGTTCGCGGGCAAGCGCGAGCGGCTCCTGGCCGTCGCCAACGACGAGTCCCGGCCCATGGAGGAGCGCTTCGAGGCGCGCCTCAAGCTTGCGGCACTTCCCCGCAACTCGAGCCCGACCCGGATCCGCAACCGCTGCGAGATCACGGGGCGTCCGCGGGCGTATTACCGCACCCTCGGCATGTCCCGCATCGCGCTCCGGGAGCTCGGCTCCAAGGGCCTGATCCCGGGCCTCGTCAAGTCGAGCTGGTAAGGGAGGCCGTTCGATGATCAACGATCCTTTGGGCGACATGCTCACCCGTATCCGCAACGCGCAGATGCGCCGCCGCGGCACGGTCTCCACCCCCGGCTCCAAGCTGCGCGCCCGCGTGCTCGAGGTATTGAAGTCGGAAGGGTACATCCGGGATTACTCGCAGACGGATTTCGGCAACGGCCGCAGCGAGTTCTCCATCGAGCTCAAGTACTACGACGGCCAGCCCGTGATCCGCTCGATCGAGCGCGTCTCGAAGCCCGGCCGCCGCGTGTACGCCTCGGTCGACGCCATGCCGCGCGTCGCCGACGGTCTGGGCGTCACCATCCTCTCGACGCCCCAGGGCGTCATGGCCGATCACGAGGCCCGCGAGAGGAACGTGGGCGGCGAAGTGCTCTGCAAGGTCTTCTAAGGCTTAGCGGAGCGCAGCACCACAACCACGGGAGATTCGAGAATGTCTCGAGTAGGAAAGAAGCCCGTCCCCGTTCCGTCCGGCGTGACGGCCACGGTCGACGGACGCACGGTGAAGATGAAGGGCACGAAGGGCGAGCTGTCGTTCCTGGTGCCCGAAGAGGTCACGGTCGCCATGGAGAACGGCGCGGTTCAGGTGAACCCGCGCGACGAGTCCCAGACGGCCCGGGCCATGTGGGGCATGTCCCGCGCCCAGATCGCGAACCTGGTGGAAGGCGTCAGCAAGGGTTTCGAGAAGCGTCTCGAGATCAACGGCGTCGGCTACAAGGCCGCGGTCGCCGGCAAGGTGCTCAAGCTCTCGCTCGGCTACAGCCACGACGTGGATTACGAGATCCCGGCGGGGGTCACCATCACGACGCCGCGTCCGACCGAGGTGGTCATCGCCGGCATCGACAAGCAGCGCGTCGGCCAGACGGCCGCCGAGATCCGCGACTTCCGCAGCCCGGAGCCCTACAAGGGCAAGGGCGTGAAGTACGCGGGCGAGTTCATCTTCCGCAAGGAAGGCAAGAAGAAGTAAGGGGCGCACCATGGCTGAGAAGAAAGGTGCCGAGGATCGTCGCAAGGCGCGCGTGCGCCGGGCGATCCGCAAGGCTGCGAACGGTCGCCCGCGTCTGTCGGTCTTCCGTTCCTCCAAGCAGATCTACGCGCAGATCATCGACGACGAGCGCGGCGTGACGGTCGCGGCGGCCTCGACCCTGGAGAAGGATCTCCGCGGCGAGCTCAAGACCGGCGCGGACGTGGCTGCCGCCAAGCGCGTCGGCCAGCTCGTGGCCGAGCGGGCCGTGCAGGCCGGCGTCAAGCAGGTGATCTTCGACCGGTCGGGCTACCTCTACCACGGCCGCGTCAAGGCTCTCGCCGACGCCGCCCGCGAAGGCGGCCTCGATTTCTAGAATCAAGACGGCGGGTTTCATGGGAGACCCGGCCGGCCCGGCCCGTGCGGCCGAGACGGCGGGTTTCGCCCGAGACAACCCTTAAAGCGAGCGGGCCCCGCCGCCCGCGCAAGTGAGAAGGCAAGATGGCAAGAGAACCCAGAGAGCGCCGGGACGACCGCAAGGAGGCCGACAGCGAGTTCGTCGACCGCCTCGTCCACATCAACCGCGTCGCCAAAGTCGTGAAGGGCGGCCGCCGCTTCGGCTTCGCCGCGCTCGTCGTCGTCGGCGACCAGAAGGGCCGCGTCGGCTTCGGCCACGGCAAGGCCCGCGAGGTCCCCGAGGCGATCCGCAAGGCCACCGATGCCGCGAAGCGCGCGATGATCCGCGTGTCGCTGCGCGAGGGCCGCACCCTGCACCACGACGTCCAGGGCCGTCACGGCGCCGGCAAGGTCGTGCTGCGCTCCGCGCCCCAGGGTACCGGCATCATCGCCGGCGGCCCGATGCGCGCCGTCTTCGAGGCGGTGGGCATGCAGGACGTGGTGTCGAAGTCGCTCGGCTCGTCGAACCCCTACAACCTCGTCCGCGCGACCTTCGACGCGCTCAAGAACGAGGACAGCCCGCGCGCGGTCGCCGCGCGTCGTGGTCTGAAGGTGTCGGCGCTGCAGAGCCGCCGTCGCGACGCCGGCTCCGATGCCGACGCCGCCGGCGCCGAGGCGTAAGAGGAGGTCGGACCCATGGCTACAGAGGGTAAGACCCTGACGGTCGAGCAGATCGGCTCGCCTATCCGCCGCGATGCCAAGCAGCGCCAGACGCTGGTCGGCCTCAAGCTCAACAAGCTCAACCGCACCTCGACCCTGCCCGACACCCCTTCGGTGCGCGGCATGATCGAGAAGGTGAAGCACCTCGTGCGCGTCGTCGACGGGCAATAGGGAGGGTGCGATGAAACTCAACGACATTCGCGACAACGAAGGCGCCACGAAGGCGCGCATGCGGGTCGGCCGGGGCATCGGCTCCGGCAAGGGCAAGCAGGCCGGGCGCGGCGGCAAGGGCCAGACGGCCCGCTCCGGCGTGGCCATCAAGGGTTTCGAGGGCGGCCAGATGCCGCTCCACCGGCGCCTGCCCAAGCGCGGCTTCAACAAGCCGAACCGCCTCGACTTCAACGAGGTCAATATCGGCCGCATCCAGGAGGCCGTTGCGGCCGGCAAGCTCGACCAGGCTGCGCCGATCACCGTCGACGCTCTCGTGACGGCGGGCCTCGTCTCGAAGCCCCGGGACGGGGTGCGCATCCTCGGCGTCGGCGAGCTCACCACGAAGCTCGCCTTCGAGGTCGCGGGCGCGTCGAAGTCGGCCGTCGAGGCGATCGAGCGGGCCGGCGGCTCCGTGACGATCGTCGGCCGGGCCGCTGCCCAGGACGCCGTTGCCCAGGCGTAACCCCTTCGCGGGGACGTTGGGCGCCGTTGCATCGCCGTGACGGCGCGTCCATATCTGGCATGATCCAAGCGGCGGCCCGCGAATGATCGCGTGGCCGCCGTTCGCGTGACGGGACGCCGTCGCGCGGCTTTCTTTTCCAGGGCGCCCCGCCCGACCTCAGCGGGAGCAGGGCGGGCCTTCGAGACACCTTCGGGGACAGCACCATGGCCTCAGCAGCCGAGCAGCTCGCGGCAAACATCAATTTCGGCGCCATTGCCAAGGCCGAAGAGCTCAAGAAGCGCATCTGGTTCACCCTCGGCGCGCTGGTGATCTACCGGCTCGGGACCTACATCCCGCTCCCGGGCATCGATCCCGAAGCCCTGCGCCAGAGCTTCCAGAACGCCTCCGGCGGCGTGCTCGGCCTCTTCAACATGTTCTCGGGCGGCGCCGTGGAGCGCATGGCGATCTTCGCCCTGAACATCATGCCCTACATCTCGGCTTCGATCATCGTTCAGCTCCTCACCTCGGTCCTGCCGACCCTCGAGGCGCTGAAGAAGGAAGGCGAGTCCGGCCGCAAGATCCTCAACCAGTACACCCGCTATCTCACGGTGGCGTTGGCCCTGTTCCAGTCCTGGGGCATCGCGGTCGGCCTGCAGAGCTCCGGGTCCATCGTCCAGCAGCCCGGCCTGTTCTTCGTGATCTCGACCGTGATCACGCTGACCGGCGGGACCATGTTCCTGATGTGGCTCGGCGAGCAGATCACGTCGCGCGGGATCGGCAACGGGACCTCGCTCATCATCTTCGCGGGCATCGTGGCGAACCTGCCCTCGGCGATCGCGGGCACCCTCGAGCTCGGCCGCCAGGGCGCAATCTCGACCGGGCTGATCCTGCTCGTGATCGTCATGGCGATCGCGATCATCTACTTCGTAGTCTTCATGGAGCGGGCGCAGCGCCGGCTCCTGATCAACTACCCGAAGCGCCAGGTCGGCAACCGCATGTACGAGGGCCAGACCTCGTTCCTGCCGCTCAAGCTCAACACCTCGGGCGTGATCCCGCCGATCTTCGCCTCCTCGCTCCTGCTGCTCCCGGCGACGGTCGCGAGCTTCCAGGCCAACCAGGGCGGGACCGGGTTCGTGGCGACGCTCACGGCCTATCTCAGCCACGGCCGGCCGGCCTACATGTTCCTCTATGCGGCGCTGATCGCGTTCTTCGCCTTCTTCTACACGGCGATCGTGTTCAACCCGCAGGAGACCGCCGACAACCTCAAGAAGCACGGCGGCTTCATCCCGGGCATCCGGCCGGGCGAGCGGACGGCGGACTACATCGACACGATCCTGACCCGGATCACGGTGATCGGCGCCGCCTACCTCGTGATCATCTGCCTGATCCCGGAATTCTTGGTCTCCTACGCGGCCCTGCCGTTCTATTTCGGCGGCACCTCGCTCCTGATCGTCGTGTCGGTCACCATGGACACGGTCGCCCAGGTGCACGGGCACCTGCTGGCGCACCAGTACGAGGGCCTGGTCAAGAAGGCCAAGCTGAAAGGGGCGCGGCGCCGCTAGCGGCGCCGTTTCCCGGCCCGAATGCACGAAAACCGGGCAGAACGCGCAGGACCCGGTTCCGCAGACGCCGGAACGGTCTTAAGAGACTCGCGACGGGGAGGGGCAAAGCGTCGATGAGAATCATCCTTCTGGGGCCGCCGGGGGCTGGTAAGGGCACGCAGGCGACGCGCCTGGTGCAGCGGCTCGGCATTCCGCAGCTTTCGACCGGAGACATGCTGCGGGCCGCGGTCGCCGCCGGTACGCCGGTGGGCCTGAAGGCGAAAGCCATCATGGACCGGGGCGAACTCGTCTCGGACGACGTGGTGGTCGGGATCGTGGCGGACCGCATCGAGGAGCCGGACGCGAAGCCGGGCTTCATCCTGGACGGGTTCCCGCGCACGGTCGCCCAGGCCGAGGCCTTCGACCGGATGCTCGGCGAGAGGGGCCTCAGGCTCGACGCGGTGATCGAGTTCAAGGTCGACGAGACCACCCTGGTGGACCGCATCGTGCGGCGCGCGAAGGAGATGGAAGCCCGGGGCGAACCGGTCCGCAAGGACGACAACCCGGAGGTCTTCAAGACCCGCCTCGACGCCTACAAGTCCCAGACCGCGCCGCTGTCGGCCTACTACGCCTCCTGCGGCTGCCTCAGGACCGTCGACGGCATGCGGCCGATCGACGAGGTCACCGAGGAGGTCCGGGGCATCCTCGGCCGCTGAGCGGGGGAGAGGCTCCGGAGCGCCAGGCGCCCCGCCGCCAGCTTGGCCGGAGAATTATCCTGTCGGGGGTTGACCGGCATGCGTGAACGCGTTATGGCGCCCCTTCTTGCACAAGACCGGACGGCCCTGGATGGCTTCGCGAGAAGTCGCCCCGGGTTCGTCATGTTTGCGTAAGTTCTCCGGATCGCGGGCGACCGCGGACAGGGATCTCAACCGCGCAGGGGCCGGCCTCCACCGGACGCGCGAACAACAACCCATCGGGGCTCGATGCAGCTCCGACGACATGGAGACGAGACGTGGCCCGTATCGCTGGCGTCAACATTCCGACCAACAAGCGCGTGGTGATCGCGCTCCAGTACATTCACGGCATCGGCGCCAAGAAGGCTCAGGAGATCACCGAGAAGGTGGGGATCCCGGCCGAGCGCCGCGTCAACCAGCTCACCGACGCCGAGGTGCTGTCCATCCGCGAGACGATCGACCGCGACTACATGGTGGAAGGCGACCTGCGCCGCGACGTCTCGATCAACATCAAGCGGCTCATGGATCTCGGCGCGTACCGCGGCCTGCGTCACCGCCGCAGCCTGCCGGTCCGCGGCCAGCGCACCCACACCAACGCCCGCACCCGCAAGGGCAAGTCGAAGCCGATCGCCGGCAAGAAGAAGTAATCCTGAGCGCGCCCGGCGCGCCCACGATCATCCTCGGACGGAGCGCCGCCGGCGCGGAGATCCGAGGATCCCGGGACGAGGGCGTTGCCCTTTCCTGCACGAGACGGCCGGGTCGAGCCCGGCCGCGACACCCGACCCGATACATCCCGAGCGCCTGGCATGACGGGCGCGCCTGAAGGACCTGAACAGAATGGCTAAAGAAGCGACCCGCGTCCGCCGCCGCGAACGCAAGAACATCGTCTCCGGCGTGGCGCACGTGAACGCCTCGTTCAACAACACGATGATCACCATCACGGACGCGCAGGGCAACACGATCTCGTGGTCGTCCGCCGGCGCCATGGGCTTCAAGGGCTCGCGCAAGTCGACCCCCTACGCCGCCCAGGTGGCCGCCGAGGACGCCGCCCGCAAGGCGAGCGAGCACGGCATGCGCACCCTCGAGGTCGAGGTGTCGGGCCCCGGCTCGGGCCGCGAGTCCGCGCTCCGCGCGCTGCAGGCCGCCGGCTTCACGGTGACCTCGATCCGCGACGTGACCCCGATCCCGCACAACGGCTGCCGCCCCCGCAAGCGCCGCCGCGTCTGAGAATTGGCGAGTGGTGGGTGGCGAGTGGTGAATGGAAGGGCAGCGTCCTCCATTCGCCACTCGCCATTCGCCATTCGCTCCTGCCTTCTCACCTTAGAGGTGGAACGTGATCCAAAAGAACTGGCAAGAGCTGATTAAGCCGAACAAGCTCGATGTCACGCCCGGCGACGATCCGAAGCGGGTCGCGACCGTGGTGGCCGAGCCGCTCGAGCGCGGCTTCGGCACGACGCTCGGCAACGCCCTGCGCCGCGTGCTGCTGTCCTCCCTCCAGGGGGCGGCGGTCACGGCCGTGCACATCGACGGCGTGCTGCACGAGTTCTCGTCCATCGCGGGCGTCCGCGAGGACGTGACCGACATCATCCTCAACGTGAAGACGATCGCCATCAAGATGCAGGGCGACGGTCCCAAGCGCATGACCCTGCGCAAGACCGGCCCCGGCGCCGTGACGGCGGGCGACATCAACACGGTGGGCGACGTCCAGATCCTGAACCCCGACCTCGTGCTCTGCACCCTCGACGAGGGCGCCGAGATCCGCATCGAGTTCACGGTCAACACCGGCAAGGGCTACGTCCCGGCCGAGCGCAACCGGCCCGAGGACGCGCCGATCGGACTCATTCCGGTCGACAGCCTCTACAGCCCGGTCAAGAAGGTGTCCTACCGGATCGAGAACACCCGCGAGGGCCAGATTCTCGACTACGACAAGCTCACCATGACGGTGGAGACCAACGGCGCCGTGTCGCCGGAGGACTCGGTCGCCTACGCGGCCCGCATCATCCAGGACCAGCTCTCGGTGTTCGTGAACTTCGAGGAGCCCCGCAAGGAGGAAGCCGCTTCGGCCGCGCCGCAGCTGCCCTTCAACCCGGCGCTGCTCAAGAAGGTGGACGAACTCGAGCTCAGCGTCCGCTCGGCGAACTGCCTGAAGAACGACAACATCGTCTATATCGGCGACCTGATCCAGAAGTCGGAAGCCGAGATGCTGCGCACGCCGAACTTCGGCCGCAAGTCGCTCAACGAGATCAAGGAAGTGCTCGCCTCCATGGGCCTGCACCTCGGCATGGACGTTCCCGGCTGGCCGCCGGAGAACATCGAGGATCTCGCGAAGCGCTTCGAGGAGCATTACTGAGGGGCGAGTGGCGATGAGCGAATGGCGAATGGAAGACCTCCACGCCGTCGTGTCCTCCATTCGCCACTCACCATTCGCCATTCGCCAATGAAGAGAGACGGCCGTACCTTGGCACGGCGGCCGCAACATCAAGGAGAGAGCCAATGCGTCACGGATTCCGCGGTCGCCGCTTCAACCGCACCCCCGAGCACCGCCGGGCGATGTTCGCCAACATGGCGTCCGCCCTCATCAAGCACGAGCAGATCGTCACGACCCTGCCGAAGGCCAAGGACCTGCGTCCGGTGGTCGAGAAGCTCATCACGCTCGGCAAGCGCGGCGACCTGCATGCCCGCCGCCAGGCGATCGCGCAGATCCGCGACGAGGGCATGGTCAAGAAGCTCTTCGACGTGCTCGGGCCGCGCTACCAGGCCCGCCAGGGCGGCTACACCCGCGTCCTCAAGGCCGGCTTCCGCTACGGCGACAACGCCCCGATGGCGGTGATCGAGTTCGTGGACCGCGACGAGAATGCGCGCGGCCAGGATTCCGGCCCGTCGCAGAACGACGACACGGCCGAGGAGAGCGCCGCGGCGTAACGCCCGCGGACCGGCTCCGACGAGAAGTGGTCGGGAGCGCCGCGGGCGCATCGCCGCGCAGGCAATTGTCTCTCGATCGTCAAAGGGCGGCTTCCGGCCGCCCTTCTTTTTTGCGCCGTATCCCTCCCGGGCAGGCCCGGACCGCCGCGGCCCGGGAGGGTTGCAGGGCCCGGGAGGCAGCCATTCTCGTGCCCCACTCTAGGCCTTTCCTCGGGCGCGCTTTATCCAGGCTCCTCCCGCTGCACCGGATTCGCCCATGCGCCTCTCCGCTCTTCCCCGCGCGCTGCGCCTGTCCCTCGTGATCCTGGCCGTGGCGGCCGGATCCGCCGCGGCCCAGACCAGGCCTGCGCCGGAGCCGGTCCGCCCGGGCCGCATCACCCCGGACATCCGGGTGGTTCCGGAATCGAAGGCGCAGGTCCAGCTCTCCTTCGCGCCCGTCGTCCGCAAGGCCTCGCCCGCGGTCGTGAACGTCTACGGTGCCGCGCGCCAGAGCCGGCAGAACGCCACCATGGAGGAGTTCTTCCGCCGCTATTTCGGCGACGACGGCCCCGGCACCCCGCGCGGGCGCTCGGCCTCCTCGGTGGGCTCCGGCGTGATCGTCGACCCGACCGGCCTCGCAGTCACGAACCACCACGTCATCGAGGGCATGACCGAGGTCCGGGTGGCGTTGCCCGACGGACGCGAGTTCGAGGCCGAGGTGGTGCTCCGCGATCCCCGCACCGACCTCGCCATGCTGCGCCTGAAGGACGCCCGGGACCTCGCGCATCTCGACCTCGGCGATTCGGAGGCGCTCGAGGTCGGCGACATCGTCCTCGCCATCGGCAATCCGTTCGGCGTCGGCCAGACCGTCACGCAAGGCATCGTCTCGGCGCTCGCCCGCACCCAGGTCGGGATCTCGGACTACCAGTTCTTCATCCAGACGGACGCCGCCATCAACCCGGGCAATTCGGGCGGCGCCCTCGTCGACATGGAGGGCCGTCTCGTCGGGATCAACACGGCGATCTTCTCCCGCTCCGGCGGCAGCCACGGCATCGGCTTCGCGATCCCCTCGACCATGGTCCGGGCGGTGATCGAATCCGCCAGGGGCGGCAGCCGCACGGTGCGCCGGCCCTGGCTCGGCGCCCGGCTGCAGGGGGTGACGCGCGAGATCGCCGAGAGCCTCGGGCTCGAGCGCCCGACCGGCGTGCTCGTGACCTCGATCTACGACATGGGGCCGGCGTCGAGCGCCGGCATCCGCCGGGGCGACGTGATCCTCGCGGTCGAGAACCAGCCGATCGACAGCCCCGAGGCCTTCGGCTACCGCTTCGCGCTCCGCGGCGTCGAGGGCGAGGCGAACCTCACCGTCCTGCGCGGCGGCAAGCGCGAGACCGTTGCGGTCAAGCTCATGACCCCGCCCGAGACGCGCCCGCGCGATCCGGTGCGGATCCGCTCGCGCTCGCCGCTCGGCGGCGCAACGCTTGTGAACATGTCGCCCGCGGTCGCCGACGAGTTCCAGATCGATGTTTCGATCGACGGGGTCGTCGTGGCAGACTTGGACGAGACCGGCACCGCGGCGCGGGTCGGGTTCCAGAAGGGCGACCAGATCCTCGCGGTCAACGGGCAGCGCCTCGCGACCACGAAGGACGCCGAGCGCCTGATGGCGAGAAGCGGGAGCGGCTATTGGGAGATCACGGTCAACCGCGGCGGCCGCGTCTTCACCACGGCGATCGGGGGCTGAGCCACGCCCGATCCGGCCTCGGGCGTCGCCGATGAGCGACCTCTTCGCCGCCGCCGGCCTCGACAAGGGCGCGCCCCGGCCGCTCGCCGACCGCCTGCGCCCGACGACGCTCCCCGAGGTCGTGGGCCAGGACCACCTCGTCGGCCCCGAGGGCATCCTCACGCGCCTGATCGCCTCGGGCTCGCTCGGCTCGCTGGTCTTCTGGGGGCCGCCCGGCACCGGCAAGACCACGGTGGCGCGGCTCCTCGCGCACGAGACCAGCCTGCATTTCGAGCAGATTTCCGCGATCTTCTCCGGCATCGCCGACCTCAAGAAGGTGTTCGAGGCCGCGCGCCAGCGGCGCCTGACGGGCCAGGGCACCTTGCTCTTCGTGGACGAGATCCACCGCTTCAACCGCGCCCAGCTCGATGCCTTCCTGCCCGTCATGGAGGACGGGACGATCACGCTCGTCGGCGCCACGACCGAGAACCCGTCCTTCGAGCTCAACGCGGCGCTCCTCTCCCGCGCCCGGGTGCTGGTGTTCCGGGCGCTCGACGACGCGGCGGTCGGGCAACTCCTGGCCCGGGCCGAGACCGTCACGGGGCGGCCGCTCCCGCTCGACGAAGAGGCCCGCGCCTCGCTCGTCCGGATGGCGGACGGGGACGGGCGGGCGGCGCTGACGCTCGCCGAGGAGATCTGGCGCTCGGCAAGGGCCGGCGAAGTCTTCGATGCCGAAAAGCTCCAGGAGGTCGTGCAGCGCCGGGCGCCGATCTACGACAAGGGGCAGGAGGGGCACTACAACCTGATCTCGGCGCTGCACAAGACGATCCGCGGCTCGGACCCGGACGCGGCGCTCTACTACCTCTGCCGCATGCTCGACGCCGGCGAGGACCGGCTCTTCATCGCGCGCCGCCTCGTGCGCGCGGCGATCGAGGATATCGGGCTCGCCGACCCGCAGGCGCTCGCGGTCGCCAACGCCGCCAAGGACGCCTTCGACTTCCTCGGCAGCCCCGAGGGCGAGCTCGCGCTGGCCCAGGCCGCCGTCTACCTCGCGACCGCGCCGAAATCGAACGCGATCTACACCGCCTACAAGGCCGCGACCCGGACCGCCAAGGAGCACGGCTCGTTGACGCCGCCGAAGACGATCCTCAACGCGCCCACGAAGCTCATGAAGCAGATCGGCTACGGCGCCGCTTACGCCTACGACCACGACGAGCCGGACGCTTTCTCGGGTCAGGATTACTGGCCGGAGAAGCTCGGGCGCCAGCACTTCTACGAGCCCGTGGACCGCGGCTTCGAGCGCGAGATCGGACGGCGGATGGAGTGGTGGGAGAAGCTCAGGCGGGAGCGGCGAGGGGAGGAATAGCCTATCCGGGCCGCCCGTCGTGTCATCTCCGGCCGGGGATGGCACGGGGAGCCTTCCGCACCGCTCCTCATGATGGGCAACCGTGAACCCCACGCCATGAACGCCACTCTCCTCGTCTTCCTCGGCGCCGGCATCGGCGGCGTGCTGCGGCATGGGGTGAATCTCGCCGCCATGCGGCTCTTCGGGATGGGTTTCCCCTGGGGCACGCTCGCCGTGAACGTGGTCGGCTCCCTCGCCATGGGGGCGCTCGCGGGGTGGCTGGCGCTGAAAGCGGGGGCGGGCTGGACCCAGCCGGTGCGTCTGTTCCTCGCCACCGGGATCCTCGGCGGCTTCACGACCTTCTCGGCCTTTTCGCTCGATGCGGTGCTCCTGTGGGAGCGCGGTCAGGGCGGGGCGGCCGCCGCCTACGTGGCGGCGTCGGTCGCCCTGTCCCTCGCCGCCCTCGCGGGCGGCCTCACTCTCGTCCGGGTGGCGACCTCCTGAGGCCCGCCTGAACCACAGGCGTCCCCTCCTCGTTGCCGCTGCGACGGCAGGGTGTTACGAGCGACCCATGAAACAGGGCAGTTCAGGACGAGGCGGGGCCAAGGGCGGGCGCCCGGGTGGCGGGCGAAACCTCCGCGACGGGCCGGCGCGGCCGCCGGCGAAAGGCGGCGGCCGGGGCAAGCCCGCGATCGGCCGCTCCCGCGCGGGCGACGCCGCCCGGACCTCCGGCCCCTCGAAGGCGGACGCGCGCCCCGCGCGCGAGCGCGCGCCGGCTCCGTCGAAGCCTCGGGCCGCCGCGAGCGACCGCCCTGCGGCGGAGGCCCCACGCGCCCCGACCCGCGCCGAGGCCCGGGCCGCGACTACCGAGGTGCTGGCGACCGGCGTCCAGACCCTGGTGGTCGACGCCGACGAGGCCGACATGCGGGTCGACCGCTTCCTCAACGCCCGATTCCCGCAGCTCGCCTTCACCCACATCCAGCGCATCGTCCGCAAAGGCGAGCTGCGCGTCGACGGCAAGCGGGCGCAGCCGAACGACCGCCTCCAGACCGGCCAGAAGGTGCGGATCCCGCCGCTCAAGCTCGACCAGCCGCGGCCCGTCGGGCGCTCCGCCGCCAAGGACGCGGACGACCGCACCTTCCTGCAATCGGTGACGCTCTACGAGGACAAGGACGTCCTGATCATCAACAAGCCGTTCGGCCTGGCGGTCCAGGGCGGCTCGGGCACGAAGCGGCACGTGGACGGGCTCCTCGATGCGCTGCGTGACGACGAGGGCCAGAAGCCGCGCCTCGTGCACCGGCTCGACAAGGACACCGCCGGCTGCCTCGTGATCGCCAAGACGCGGTTCGCGGCCTCGACGCTGGCGAAATCCTTCCGGTCGCGCGCCACCCGCAAGATCTACTGGGCGCTCGTCTCCGGCGTCCCGCGGGTGCGCCAGGGCCGGATCTCGACCTACCTCGCCAAGGAGGAGGGCGGGGAGAGCGATTCGCGCATGAAGGTCGCCAAGCACGGCGACGAGGGCGCGAGCCACGCGCTCACCTATTATGCGGTCATCGACAACTCGGCCCAGAAGCTCGCCTGGCTGTCCCTGAAGCCCGTCACCGGCCGCACCCACCAGCTCCGGGCGCATGCGGCCCATATCGGCCACCCGATCATCGGCGACCCGAAATATTTCGACATCGAGAACTGGGAATTGCCCGGCGGGATCCAGAACCGGCTGCATCTCCTCGCCCGGCGCATCGTCATCCCGCACCCACGCACGGGCAAGCCCATCGACGTGACGGCACCGCTGCCACCGCACATGCTGCAAAGCTTCAACCTGCTGGGCTTCGACACGAGCCAGTACGACCCGATCGTCGAGGCGCCGGAAGAATAGACGCGTGAAGCTTGTCCTTTTCGATGTCGACAGCACTCTCCTCGGCAGCATCGTTCGCACATGAAGCTTGTCCTTTTCGACGTCGACGGCACGCTCGTCGACAGCCAGAACATCATCGTGGCGGCGCAGCGCGCGGCCTTCGAGGCCCATGGGCTCGAGCCGCCCTCGCGCGAGCGCTCGCTCTCGATCGTGGGCATCACCCTCGTCCAGGCCATGGCGGTGCTGGCCGGCCCGAAGGCGCCGGCCGAGGCCATCGCCGAGACCTACAAGCAGGCCTTCAACGAGCTCCGGAAGGACCCGGCCTTTGCGGAGCCCCTCTTTCCCGGCGCAGCCGAGGTTGTGGCGCGCCTCGCCGCCCGCACGGATGTGCGCCTCGGCATCTGCACGGGGAAGTCCCGCCGCGGCGTGGCGCACCTCATCGACACCCATGCGTGGGAGCGGTTCTTCACCGTGATCAAGACCGCGGACGACGCGCCCTCGAAGCCCGATCCCGGCATGATCCTCCAGGCGATGGCGGAGACCGGCGCGGCGCCGGCCGACACGTTCATGATCGGCGACACCACCTTCGACATGCAGATGGCCCGCGCCGCCGGCGCGACGCCGATCGGCGTCGCCTGGGGCTATCATCCGGTCGCGGCGGTCAGGGAGGCGGGCGCGGCGGTGATCGTGGAGTCCTATCCCGAGCTCGGGGAGGTTCTGGACCGTCTGCTCGCCTCTCCGAAGGCGCCGGCCTGACGGCCCTTTCGAGCTGGATCCAGTCGTCCGCCCCTCGAAGAAGGGCGTTCCGAACCCCATTTTAGCGCCATGACCGATACCGTTCCGACCGACTGGTTCCCCTCCGCGGAGGAGCCGAACCCCATGCGCGCGGCCCAGGCCGGCATGAAGAACCCGCTGCCGAAGCGGTTCTACAAAGAGGCCGGCGTCGACGAGCGCGAGGGCGCGTTCCATCTTGCCCTCGACGGCCGCCACGCCCGCACGCCGGCCCGCCATCCTCTTGCCCTGCCGACCCGGGCGCTGGCCGAGGCGGTCGCGGCCGAGTGGGCCCGGCAGGGCGAGACGGTCGACCCGACGACCATGCCGGTCACCCGCATCGTCAACTCGGCCATCGACGGCGTCAGCGCGCGCCGCGAGGAAGTCGTGGACGACATCGCCAAGTATGCCGGCTCCGACCTCACCTGCTACCGGGCCGGCGAGCCCGAGCGCCTGGCCCGGGAGCAGGGCGCGGCCTGGGACCCGGTGATTGCTTGGGCCAGGGAATCGCTCGGCGCCCGCTTCTCGCTCGCCGAGGGCGTGATGCACGTCGCCCAGCCCGCGGACGCGATGGCGGCGGTGCGGGAGCGGGTGCAGCGCATCCGCTCGCCATTCGCGCTGGCAGGGCTCCACGTGATGACGACGCTCACGGGCTCGGTGCTGATCGCGCTCGCTCATGCGGAGGGCCGGTTCGACGCCGACGCGGCCTGGGCGGCGGCGCATGCGGACGAGCTCTATCAGGAGAGCGTCTGGGGCGAGGACGCCGAGGCGCAGGCGCGCCGCCGGACCCGCGAAGCGGATTTCATGGCGGCCTCGCAGGTCTACCACCTGTCCGTCGAGGCCTGAGCCGCGGCGCCGATTTTCGCGGCGGAATCCGCGTGCTAAGGGCAACGCTTCTCTTGGCCCGGCCTATCGGCCGGATTCAGCGGGTGGCCCTATGAAAGACATGCTCGAACGGCTCGAAGCGCGCCGCGCACAGGCGCGGCTCGGCGGCGGCGCGAAGCGCATCGAGGCGCAGCACGCCCGCGGCAAGCTCACCGCCCGGGAGCGCCTGGAACTCCTGCTCGACCAGGGCTCGTTCGAAGAGTTCGACATGTTCGTCGAGCACCGCTCCACCGATTTCGGCATGGCGGACCAGAAGATCCCCGGCGACGGCGTGGTGACGGGCTGGGGCACCGTCAACGGCCGCACGGTCTTCGTTTTCGCCAAGGACTTCACGGTCTTCGGCGGCTCACTCTCCGAGGCCCATGCCCAGAAGATCACCAAGATCCAGGACATGGCGCTCAAGATGCGCGCGCCGATCATCGGCCTGTTCGACGCCGGCGGCGCCCGCATCCAGGAGGGTGTGGCGGCGCTCGGCGGCTACGGCGAGGTGTTCAAGCGCAACGTCATCGCCTCCGGCGTCATCCCGCAGATTTCGGTCATCATGGGTCCGTGCGCGGGCGGCGACGTCTACTCGCCCGCCATGACGGACTTCATCTTCATGGTCCGCGACCGCTCCTACATGTTCGTCACCGGACCCGACGTGGTGAAGACGGTCACCAACGAGTCCGTGACGGCCGAGGAGCTCGGCGGCGCCAAGGTCCACACCACCAAGTCCTCGGTGGCGGACGGGGCTTACGACAACGACGTCGAGGCCCTGCTGCAGGTCCGGCGCCTCATGGATTTCCTGCCCGCCAACAACACCGAGGGCGTGCCCGAAATCCCCTCCTTCGACGACCCGAACCGGGTCGACGAGTCCCTCGACACGCTCGTGCCCGACAATCCCAACAAGCCCTACGACATGAAGGAGCTGATCCTGAAGGTCGCGGACGAGGGCGACTTCTTCGAGATCCAGGAAGCCTATGCCCGGAACATCATCACGGGCTTCGGGCGCATCGAGGGCCGGACGGTGGGGTTCGTGGCGAACCAGCCCATGGTGCTCGCGGGCGTGCTCGACGCCGACGCCTCGCGCAAAGCCGCGCGCTTCGTGCGCTTCTGCGACGCCTTCAACATCCCGATCGTGACCTTCGAGGACGTGCCGGGCTTCCTGCCCGGGACCGCGCAGGAATACGGCGGCCTCATCAAGCATGGGGCGAAGCTCCTGTTCGCCTATTCCGAGGCGACCGTGCCGCTCGTGACAGTGATCACCCGCAAGGCTTATGGTGGCGCCTACGACGTGATGGCCTCCAAGCACATCGGCGGCGACGTGAACTACGCCTGGCCGACGGCGCAGATCGCGGTGATGGGCGCGAAGGGCGCGGTCGAGATCATCTTCCGCGGTGACATCGGCGATCCCGAGAAGATCGCGGCCCGCACCAAAGAATACGAGGACCGCTTCATGTCGCCCTTCGTGGCGGCGGAGCGGGGCTACATCGACGAGGTGATCCGGCCCCATTCCACGCGCCGCCGCATCGCCCGCGCGCTCGCCATGCTGCGCTCCAAGGAGACCGAGCAGCCCTGGAAGAAGCACGACAACATTCCGCTCTAGGCTACAGGAGCTGGACCGGAATCTTGGCCTTGCGGCCGGCCGCGAAGAGGCGCTCGTCGGCGGTGACGAGCGGCAGCCCCTCGCGTTCCGCCAGTGCCAGAAACAGGGTGTCGTAGATCGGGTGCTCCAGACGTCGGGCGAGGTTCGATGCGGGCTGGTAGAGCTCGAGGACCGGAACCAGCATGGAGAAGGCGAGCGGCAGCATCGGCTCGATCTGCGCGAGTTGTGCGGTTGCAAGGCGCCCTTTTCGCGCGGCCGCCCAGATCGAGTTGAAGACTTCGATCACGACCAGATCGGGAGCGATCAGGTCGGCTCCGGTCCGGCGAATCTCCAGCGCATCCGCACTCCGATCTTCGGCGAGGAACCATTTGGCCGCGACGGAGGCATCAATCACGAGACCAGCCACGGTCCCGTCCTTCGCGGATGAAGGGGGTCGAGTCCCAATCGACGGGACCAATCGACTCCCGGATCCGGTCGATCTCCGCCCAAGCCTCCTCCTTCGTGGGACGCACGGCGTCCCGCAGGGTCCGGCGGGCGAGCTCCTCGACGGAGATCTTCTCCGCCTTGGCCTTTGCCTTAAGGCGGGCGATCACCGCATCGTCGAGGTTACGGACGAGGACCTGTCCCATGGCGGCCTCCGTGATAGCACGATGCTATCATAAGGCGCGGCCCGGCTGCGGGCAACGCACCGGTCCTCAGGCTCCGTCGAACCAGGCGCGTGCGAGGTTGACGTCCGCCTGGGACAGGCTGTGCCCAGTCGGAAGGGCGCGGTGCTCCACCGCGGCGCCGGCTCCCTGGAAAAGGGACGCCAGGCGTGCGGCGTTCTCGGCCGGGACGATCGGGTCCATGGCGCCGGAGAGTATCAGCACGCGCTTGCCCGCGAGATCGGCCGCGGGGGGCGCAGCGAGCGGCACCATCGCGCGCAGCAGGGCTGCGCCGGCGAGCACCTCCGGCCGCAGCAGCATCACGGCCGCCGCGATGTTGGCGCCGTTCGAGAAGCCGAGCGCGACCGGCGCTTCGAGGCCGTAGGCGTCCCGCGCCTCGGCAATGAAACCCGCGAGTTCGTTCGCCCGCGCGGTCACGTCGGCCTCGTCGAACACGCCTTCCGCGAAGCGGCGGAAGAAGCGCGGCATGCCGTTCTCCAGCACCTTGCCGCGGGGCGACAGGAGCGCCGCGCCCGGCGCCACGGCCTGCCCGAGCGGGATCAGATCCGATTCGTCGCCGCCGGTGCCGTGCAGGAGCAGCACGGGCGGACGGCCGGGCCCGGTTGCGGGCACGAAGCGGTGCGTGAAGGAGAGGGTGGGCATGGGTGGTCCTTTCTTGCTCCTGGCCGGAGGTGGAAGCGCGTGACCCTCCCCCCCTCTGCGGGGGAGGGTGGCGAGCGGAGCGAGCCGGGAGAGGGGCCGTTCTCGTGAGCCACAACGTCTCCGCTGCCACAGCATCCTCCCTCCCTTCAGGGGAGGGTGGCGCCCGCAGGGCGACGGGTGGGGTGTTCGCCGAAGGCGAGCTCTTGGCCCAGTGCAGCCGGATGCGCTTACGCGCAACACCCCACCCCGCGCGGCTGTCGCCGCGTCGCCCTCCCCTGAGGGGAGGGAGGTCCTCCTTCCGGCATCGTTGTGTCCGACGTCCGACAGCCCCTCTCCCGACCCCGCTTAGCGGGGCCACCCTCTCCCGCTCAAGGGGAGAGGGCGCCTGCGTTACGCCAGCTCCGGCAGCACGGCCTCGATCTCGCCACGGCGCGGCTCGAGGAAGCGGGGGAGCTTCAGGGCTTCGCCGAGCGTCGCGAGGCTCTCGTCCGCCGCGAAGCCCGGGTCGTCGGTGGCGATCTCGAACAGGATGCCGCCGGGCTCGCGGAAGTAGACGGACCGGAAGTAGTTGCGGTCCCGCTGCTCGGTGGCGCGGATGTGGTGGTTCTCGGCGAGGCGCCGCACCATCTCGGCCTGCTCCGTGTCGTCGCCGGCCCGGAACGCGATGTGGTGCACCGAGCCGCCGCCCTGCCGCCCGGGCAGGAAGCCCTTGGCGGCGCGGATGTCCACGATCCCTCCCGGAACGGACGGCGCCGTGAAGCGGTGCAGCGCGCCCTCGCGGTCGCCCTCCGCGAAGCCCATGACGTCGGCGAGGATCGCCCCGGTCGGGCCGGCATCCTCCAGGAGCAGCGTCACCCCGAAGAACCCGCGCACCGCGTGCTCGGCCGGGATCGCGCTGCCGGTCCAGGCGGGCTCGCCCTCGATCCCGCGCACGCCCACGAGCGCGAGGCTCATGCCGTCCGGGTCCTTGAAGGCGATCACGGTCTGGCCGAAGCGGCGCTCCGGTGCCTCGTGGGGCACGCCGTTCTCGACGAAGCGGTGCGTCCAGTAGCCGATCGAGCCCTCCGGCACGCGGAACGCGGTCTCGAGCGTCTGGCCGATGCCGAGGCGGCCGGCCGCCACGTGCTCCCAGGGGAAGAAGGTCAGGATCGTGCCGGGCGCGCCGGCTTCGTCGCCGTAATAGAAGTGATAGGTGCCGGGATCGTCGAAGTTCACGGTGCGCTTCACGAGGCGCAGGCCGAGGGTACGGGTGTAGAACCCGAGATTGCGCCGGGCCGGGCCGGCGATCGCGGTCACGTGGTGGATGCCAGGGTGGCGCAGCATGGGAAACCCTCCTTGGGGCGGGGCTGGGGTGTAGGCCCCCCGCCGTCCTTGCATGCGAGATAAGCGGCGCGCCGTGAAGCAGAAGCTCGGCAAGACCAGTTTGCGCGCGCGCAAGATAATCGGTGACGTGGCGCTTGACTTCTTGCGCGCGTGAGCAGGGCATCCGACCCCACCGCAAGGATCCCGCAACCACGGAGTCTCAACCTTGCTTAACCTGAACGTCCGTTCAGACCTCCGCGTTAACTTTTTAGACCTGTCCCACGTGGCACCTTGATCCCGTCAGCAAGACACGAGCCGGCGCCAACAACAGCCGGCCGCTTCTGACAACAGGACAGGAACCGGCAGCGTATTCGCTCGGGAGGCTCAAACAGATGTTCACTGCGGAACTCCATAATTTCATCAATCAGGTCATCGACAACAAGCGGATCACTGCGGAGGACGTGAAGCATCTCAAGACGGAGATCATGGAGGACGGCATCGGTTCGAGAGACGAGGCCGATGCGCTCCTCGCGCTCGACCGCACCCTCGATACGGACCCGGCCTGGGGCGAGTTCCTGACTGCCATGATGGTCGACTACGTGGTGTGGGGCACGCGCCCGACGGGACGCGTGCCGGCCGAGACGGCCGCCTGGCTCGTCACCGCCTTCACCTGCGGCGAACCTACCGGCAACGCGGTGCGGATCGCCCGCGCCATCGCGGCGGAGGCCCAGGAGGTCGACGTGGACCTCCTTCTCTTCGCCCGCCGCGGCACCTCGGCCGTCGCGAGCCTCGCGGCTTGAGATGCCATGCCGATCCCGAGCCCCGCCCGCGGGGCTCGGGATCGGACGTCGGCGGGGCAGGGCGCTTCGGCGCGCATCCGGACGCCGGCAAAATGAGCGTAGACGCCAACCGCCCGGCCTCGCTAGAAGGCGTGACCCCCTTCAGGCGCGCGAGCCGAAAAGCCCATGTTCGACAAGATCCTGATCGCCAATCGCGGCGAGATCGCCTGCCGCGTCATCAAGACCGCCCGGCGGATGGGCATCAAGACCGTGGCGGTGTTCTCCGACGCCGACCGCGACGCCCTGCACGTCGAGATGGCCGACGAGGCCGTCCCGATCGGACCGGCGCCCGCGGCCCAGTCCTACCTCGTGATCGACCGGATCGTCGAAGCCTGCCGGCAGACGGGCGCGCAGGCGGTGCATCCCGGCTACGGCTTCCTCTCCGAGCGCGAGGCCTTCCCGCAGGCGCTCGCGGCGGCCGGCGTCACCTTCATCGGCCCGAACCCGCACGCCATCGCGGCCATGGGCGACAAGATCGAATCCAAGAAGGCCGCCGCGGCCGCGAACGTCTCCACGGTCCCCGGGTTCCTCGGCATCATCGAGAGCCCGGAGCACGCGGTCCGGATTGCCAACGAGATCGGCTACCCCGTCATGATCAAGGCCTCGGCCGGCGGCGGCGGCAAGGGCATGCGCATCGCCTTCTCGGCCGGCGAGGTCGCAGAAGGATTTGCCCGCGCCAAATCCGAGGCCGCGTCCTCGTTCGGCGACGACCGCGTGTTCGTGGAGAAGTTCATCACCGATCCGCGCCACATCGAGATCCAGGTGCTCGGCGACAAGCACGGCAACGTGATCTATCTCGGCGAGCGCGAATGCTCGATCCAGCGCCGGAACCAGAAGGTCATCGAGGAGGCGCCCTCGCCCCTGCTCGACGAGGCCACGCGGCGGAAGATGGGCGAGCAGGCGGTCGCGCTCGCGAAAGCCGTCGGCTACGACTCCGCCGGCACCGTAGAGTTCGTGGCGGGCCAGGACCGCTCGTTCTACTTCCTCGAGATGAACACCCGCCTCCAGGTCGAGCATCCCGTCACCGAGATGGTCACCGGCATCGACCTCGTCGAGGAGATGATCCGCGTCGCGGCCGGCGAGCGACTTCGGCTCACGCAGGACGACGTGCGGCTGAACGGCTGGTCGGTGGAAAGCCGCGTCTACGCCGAGGATCCGACCCGCAACTTCCTGCCCTCCACGGGCCGGCTCGTGACCTACCGTGCCCCGCGCGAGGGCGAGCGCGGGGGCGTGAGCGTGCGCAACGACACCGGCGTCGGGGAGGGCGGCGAGATCTCGATCTACTACGATCCGATGATCGCCAAGCTCGTCACCCATGCGCCGACCCGGGAGCAGGCGATCGACGCGCAGGCGACCGCGCTCGACGCCTTCGCGGTCGACGGCATCCGCCACAACATCCCGTTCCTGTCGGCGCTCATGCAGCATCCGCGCTGGCGCGAGGGACGGCTCTCGACCGGCTTCATCGCGGAGGAGTTCCCGGAGGGCTTCAAGGCGCCGGCGCCTGCGGGCGAGGTGGCGTCCCGCATGGCGGCGGTCGCGGCCGCGATCGACCATCTCCAGAACGAGCGCAAGCGCGCCATCACGGGCCAGATGCGCGAGCCCGGCGGCTTGCGCTTCGACCGGCGGCGCGTGGTGCTGCTGGGGCCTGAGCGTCATGAGGTCGTGGTCGAGGACACCGACGGCGGCATCGCGGTACTGTTCCATGACGGCACCGCCTGGCCGGTCGAGTCGGGCTGGCATCCCGGCGATCCGGTCTGGACCGGGCAGGTGGGCGGCGCCTCGATCGCGGTGCAGGTGCGCCCGATCCTGAACGGCTGGATTCTGGCGCATGCGGGCGCATCCGCGGAGGCGCGCGTCTACACCCGCCGCGAGGCGGAACTCGCCGCGCTGATGCCCGAGAAGGTCGAGGCCGACACCGGCAAGCAGTTGCTGTGCCCGATGCCCGGCCTCGTCAAGGCGATCCTGGTCAAGGCCGGTCAGGAGGTGAAGGCGGGCGAGCCGCTCTGCATCGTCGAGGCCATGAAGATGGAGAACGTGCTCCGCGCCGAGCGCGACGCCACCGTCGAGAGCGTCGCGGCGAAGGAAGGCGACAGCCTCGCGGTCGACGCGGTGATTCTGGAATTCGCGTGACGGAGGAGTCTCCCTCTCCCCGCTTGCGGGGAGAGGGTTGGGGTGAGGGGCGGGTCGGTGAATCTCAGCGTATCCGGAATACGCTCCCCCTTGCGGGGAGGGTGGACGCCGTCAGCCGGCCGGGTGGGGGTGGTGCCGGAGGCACCTCGGCGATCAGTCCTACGCCAACCCCCACCCCCAGCCCCTTCCCGCAAGGGGGAGGGGAGACCTCGCGGAGCCCGCTCGCTTCTCCGACCAGCCCCTCACCCCGGCCCTCTCCCCGCAAACGGGGAGAGGGGGTAACACTGGTGCCCATGCCTCTCTATTTCGCCTACGGCTCCAACATGGACCTCGCCGCGATGGGCGCGCGCTGCCCGGCTTCGAAGTCCGTGGGAGTGGCGCGCCTCGTGCGGCATCGCTTCGTCGTCACCACGGACGGCTACGCCTCCGTGATCCGCGATCCGCGCCGGGCGGTGTGGGGCCTGCTGTGGGACCTGGCGCTCGGCGACGTGCCGGCCCTCGACCGCTGGGAAAGCCTCTCGACCGGCCTCTACGCCAAGACGGTGCAGCCGGTTCTCACCCCGCAGGGACCGCGCCGCGCGATTCTCTACGTCGCCCGTGCGACCCGTCCCGGCCGGCCCGAGGCGGGTTACATGGAGGGCGTGGTCGCCGCGGCCGAAGCCGCCGGCCTCCCGGAGGACTACCGGCGCGAGCTCGAAGGCTGGCTTCCCGGCCTGCGACCGGCGGACCGGCCCGCGGCCTCGGCCCCGACGGTCCGGCCCCTGTTCGCGGCGCCGTCCTCGGTCCGGCGCGCCCGCTGAACCCGGCGCCGCGAGCGGGCGTTGTCACCCGCTGAAGCAAGGGGAGGAGCCATGCAGCCCCGCATCGTCCATGTGGTGATCCGCGGCCGCGTCCAGGGCGTGGGCTTCCGCGCCTGGACCCAGCATCAGGCGCAGTTGCGCGGCCTTGAGGGCTGGGTGCGCAACCGGCGCGACGGGGCGGTCGAGGCCCTGCTCTCGGGGCCGGGCGATGCGGTCGATGCCATGCTCGACGCGTGCCGCCAGGGGCCGCGCACGGGCCACGTGGAGGACGTCGCGGTGAGCCCGGGCGACGAGGGGCTGATCGCGCAGCCCGGCTCCGGCCGATTCGAGGTGCTGCCGACCGCTTAACGCGCGGGTTTGGGCGCCGGCGCCTCGACCGGCCCGCCGGCCTCCTTCCAGGCCCCGAACCCGCCCTCCACATGCGCCACGGGCTTCAGTCCCATGTCCTGCGCGGTCGCGGCCGCGAGCGCCGAGCGCATGCCGCCGGCGCAGAAGAACACGAAGCGCTTGTCCGCGGCGAAGACCGGCTTGTGGTAGGGGCTCTCCGGGTCGATCCAGAATTCCAGCATGCCGCGCGTGCAGTGGAACGCGCCGGGGATCCGGCCCTCGCGGTCGAGTTCGCGCGGGTCGCGCAGGTCGACGAACACCACGTCGTCACGCCCGTGCAGGCCGATGGCGTCGGCGACCGGCAGGGTCTCGATCCGCGCATTGGCGTCGTCGACCAAGGCCTTGTAGCCGCGGGTGATGGTCTGGGGCATGGTGCGCCTCGTTGCCGTGCGGGCCAGCTTGAACCGCGGCGCGGCGGAGATCAACGGAGCGCATGCCGGGAGGGGCGGTTGGCGGGATTTTCGGTCGTCGATTACGTGGGCCTCGCGTTCTTCGCGCTCGCCTGGCTCGCCTATCATGCGGCCGTCGAGTTCTGGACCGCGGGCCGGCGCGGGCTCAACCCGCTCATGAACGAATACCGCCACCGCTGGATGGAGCAGATGGTGGTGCGCGACAACCGCGTGGTCGACACCACGATCCTGGCCTCGCTCCAGAACGGCACCGCCTTCTTCGCCTCCACCTCGCTGTTCGCGGTCGGCGGCGTGCTCGCCCTGTTTCAGTCGACCGACACGGTGCTCGGCCTCTTCGCCGAACTGCCGCTCGGGCTCGCGACCACGCGGTTCGCCTGGGAGATCAAGGTGATGGGGCTCGCGGTGATCTTCGTCTACGCCTTCTTCAAGTTCGCCTGGTCCTACCGGCTCTTCAACTACGTCGCGATCCTGGTGGGGTCGGTGCCGGTGCTGAAGAGCGGCACCGACCCGGCGGAAGCGCTCGCCGGCGCCAGGCTCGCGGGCGCCATGAACGTGGTGGCGGGGCGGCACTTCAACCGCGGCCAGCGCGCCTTCTTCTTCGCGCTCGCCTATCTCGGCTGGTTCGTGAGCGCCTACGTCTTCATGGCCGCGACCGCGGCGGTGCTCTACGTGATGTGGCGGCGCCAGTTCGCCTCGGATGCGCGGCTGGCGCTGCTGGACGGCGACAAGGCATCGTGAGAGGCGTCACGGGGCGTCGTCGGTTCGCCTCGGACGCGTGCGGCGTGGCTGGAGGGTGACAGAGCGGCATGAGCAGACCCGGACCCAACCTGGCCGCGATCGAGGAGCGCCTCCTCGCTCTTCTCGATGCGCGCGGCCCGGGCAAGACCCTCGGCCCCATGGACGTGGCGCGCGCCATCGGCGGCGATCATCCCGACAACTGGGGCCCGCTGATGCAGCCGATCCGCCGGGTCGCGGTGCGTCTGATGCAGCAGGGCCGGGTGGTGCTCCTGCGCAAGGGCCGGCCCGTGGACCCGGACGATTTTCGCGGCGTCTACCGCATCGCCCTGCCGGGGCACGGGGAGGGGGCGGACGACGCGGACGGCTAGGGCGCCGGGAACAGCGCGTCCGTCCGCCCGGCAAGGCGGTAGCCGACGAGGCCCGCCCATTCCTTGGCCACGAGATCGAGCCGCCGCAGCCCCTCCGAGGCGGCGGCGAAGACGCGCCAGCGGTCGCCGGGCCCGCTCGTCCGGTAGTCGACCGGGTAGGCCGTGACCGTGAAACCCGCCTGCCGGAAGGTGCCGACCGAGCGCGGCATGTGCCAGGCCGACGTCACGAGAAGCCAGCGCTCGCCGGGCTTCGGCTCCACGAGCCGCCGCGTCAGGCTCGCATTCTCGGCGGTGGTGCGCGAGGCGTTCTCGAACTCGATCCGCTCACGCGCGACGCCGAGCGTGGAGGCGAAGCGCGCGACGATGTCGGATTCCGCCGGCTCGTCCTGGATCAGCGCGGCACCGCCGCCCGTGAACACGATCCTGGCCTGCGGGTGCCGGCGGGCGAGGTCCGCCAGCGCCACCACCCGCTCGGCCGCCTCGTTGAGCTGGAGCGTGCCCCGCCCCTCCGACACGTCCCCCTGCACGGCGCCGCCGAGCACGATCACGCCGGCGATCGGCGCGCCGTCGTCCCGATAGGCCGGGAAGCGCTCCTCGAGGGGCAGGATGAGCCAGTTCGCGACCGGCGAGAGGCCGGCCGCGAAGGTCAGGACCGTCGCGGCGAGCGCGAGCCCGATGCCGAGCCGCCGCGCTCGTCCGTGCAGCGCGACGAGGAGCCCGACGAGCGCCAGCGCCGGCAGCAGGTTCGACGGCGTGGCGAAGAACCACGCGATCTTCGAGACGTAGTAGAACACGCCGCGCGCTTAAGTCTGGCGCGTCTCGGCCTCGTAGCGGGCCTTGGTCTCGGCGTTCGGGGGATAGAGGCCGGGAAGGGGGACGCCCTTCTCGACCTCGCGCATGATCCAGAGCTCGAGCCGCTCCTGGTCGACGGCCGCCTTCGCGACATCCTCGACGAGGGCCTGCGGGATCAGGACGGCGCCGTCCCCGTCCGCCACGATCACGTCGTCGGGGAACACCGCGACGCCGCCGCAGCCGATCGGCTCCTGCCAGCCCACGAAGGTGAGGCCGGCGACGGACGCCGGCGCCGCGACGCCCGAGCACCATACGGGGAGGCCCGCGCCCTCGACGCCCTCGCCGTCGCGCACCACGCCGTCGGTGACGAGCGCCGTGACGCCGCGCTTCCTCATCCGCGCCACCAGGATGTCGCCGAAGATGCCCGCATCCTCGACCCCCATGGCACCCACGACCGCGATGCAGCCCTCGGGCATGTCCTCGATGGCGGCCCGCGTCGAGCGCGGCGAGGACCAGGATTCCGGCGTCGCGAGGTCCTCTCGGGCCGGCACGAAGCGCAAGGTGAAGGCGCGCCCGACGAGCCGCTCGCCGGCGTTGAACCGCGGCATCGGCCCGCGCATCCAGCAGCGCCGGATGCCCTTCTTGAGCAGCACGGTCGTGAGGGTCGCGGTGGTGGTGGCGCGCAGAGCGTCGGCGATGGCGGGGTCGAGATTCATGGGGCGGGCTCCGATCTGTCGCGGCACGCCATACCGGGATCGGGCTGCGGTGTCATCCGCCACCCGTCAGCCGGCTCCGCCTCTGAGGAGGGGAGGCGGCAGCGCTACTCTGCCACCCGCCGCGCACTCCTCCGCTAGGGCTGAGGCCAGGCAGCCCTACTCCGCCGCCTGGCGCGTCACCTTCGCGGGTTTGGCCTTCTTGGCCGCCGCCTTCTTGGGCGCCTCCTTCGGCGCCCCCTTGGTCTCGGCCGCCGGTTTCGCAGGTGCCGCCTGCCCGGCCTGGGCTGCAGCCTTCCTGGGCGCCTCGTTCGCGGCCTTGGCCACCGTCTTCAGAGGCCGCCGGGCCAGAACCTCGCGCAGGAACCGGCCGGTGTGGCTCGCCTCCGTCTTGGCGATGTCCTCGGGCGTTCCTTCAGCCACGATGAAGCCGCCGGCGTCGCCGCCCTCGGGGCCCATGTCGATCACCCAGTCGGCGGTCTTGATGACCTCGAGGTTGTGCTCGATCACCACCACGCTGTTGCCCTGGTCGACGAGCTCGTGCAGCACCTCGAGCAGCTTGGCGACGTCGTGGAAGTGCAGGCCGGTGGTCGGCTCGTCGAGGATGTAGAGGGTGCGGCCCGTGGCGCGCTTGGAGAGCTCCTTGGAGAGCTTCACGCGCTGCGCCTCGCCGCCCGAAAGCGTGGTGGCCTGCTGGCCCACATGGACGTAGTCGAGGCCGACGCGGGCGAGGGTCTGCATCTTCTCGCGGATCGTCGGCACCGCCTTGAAGAGGTCGCGCGCCTCCTCGACCGTCATGTCGAGCACGTCCGCGATCGACTTGTCGCGGTACTTCACCTCGAGGGTTTCGCGGTCGTAGCGCTTGCCCTTGCAGACGTCGCAGGTCACGTAGACGTCCGGCAGGAAGTGCATCTCGATCTTGATGACGCCGTCGCCCGAGCACGCCTCGCAGCGCCCGCCCTTCACGTTGAAGGAGAAGCGCCCGGCCTGGTAGCCGCGCGCCTTGGCCTCGGGTAGGCCGGCGAACCATTCGCGGATCGGCGTGAAGGCGCCGATATAGGTGGCGGGGTTCGAACGCGGCGTGCGGCCGATGGGCGACTGGTCGATGTCGATGACCTTGTCGAGATGCTCCAGGCCTTCCAGGCGGTCGTGCGGAGCCGGGTGTTCGAGCGCGCCGTTGAGCTTGCGCGCCACGGCCTTGTAGAGCGTGTCGATGATGAGGGTGGACTTGCCGCCGCCCGAGACGCCCGAGATGCAGGTGAAGGTGCCCAGGGGGATCTCGGCCGTGACGTTCTTGAGGTTGTTGCCGCGCGCGCCCACGAGCTTGAGGCTCTTGCCCTTCTGCGGCGTGCGCCGCTTGCCCGGCACCTTCACGGTCTTCGCCCCGGTGAGGTACTGGCCCGTGAGCGAGGCGGGGTTCGCCATCACCTGCTCGGGCGTGCCCTCCGCCACGATCTCGCCGCCGTGGATGCCCGCGCCGGGGCCGACGTCGAAAACGTAGTCAGCCTGGAGGATGGCGTCTTCGTCGTGCTCGACCACGATCACCGTGTTGCCGAGGTCGCGCAGGCGCTTGAGGGTGCCGAGCAGACGCTCGTTGTCGCGCTGGTGCAGGCCGATCGACGGCTCGTCGAGCACGTAGAGAACGCCCGTCAGCCCGGAGCCGATCTGCGAGGCGAGGCGGATGCGCTGGCTCTCGCCGCCCGAGAGCGTGCCGGAGGCGCGGGCGAGCGTCAGGTATTCGAGGCCCACGTCGACCAGAAAGGTGAGGCGGTCGCGGATCTCCTTGAGGATACGGCCGGCGATCTCGGTCTGCTTCTGGTTCAGCTTCCCGGGCAGATCGCCGAACCAGGTCTTGGCATCGCGCACGGAAAGGGCCGTGGCATCCGCGATGTCGAAGCCTGCGATCTTGACCGCGAGCGCCTCGGGCTTCAGCCGCTTGCCGCCGCAGGCCGCGCAGGGCGTCTCGCCCATGAAGCGGCCGATCTCCTCGCGGGCCCAGTCGCTCTCGGTCTCCTTGTAGCGCCGCTCCAGGCTCGGGATCACGCCCTCGAACGGCTTCTTGACCTCGTAGGCGCGCAGGCCGTCGTCGTAGGCCATGCGGATCGGTTCCTTGCCGGAGCCGTAGAGGATCGTGCTGCGCACCGCCTCGGGCAGGTCCTGCCACTTGGCCGTGATCGAGGCCTTGTGGTGCCTGGCGATGCTCTCCAGCGTCTGGAGGTAATAGGGCGAGGTCGACTTCGCCCACGGGGCCACGGCGCCGCGCTTCAGGGACACGGTCTCGTCCGGGATCACGAGGTCGGGGTCGATGCGCATCTCGTGGCCGATGCCCGCGCAGGTCGGGCAGGCCCCGAAGGGGTTGTTGAACGAGAACAGGCGCGGCTCGATCTCGGAGATCGTGAAGCCGGAGACCGGGCACGCGAACTTCGACGAGAAGGTGATGCGCTTCGGCTCGCCCGACTCCTCGCGCTCGTCGGCGTATTCGATCACCGCGATGCCGTCGGCGAGATCGAGCGCGGTCTCGAGCGAATCCGCCAGCCGCGCCGCGATGTCGCCGCGCACCACGATGCGGTCCACCACCACGTCGATGTCGTGCTTGAACTTCTTGTCGAGGGCAGGGGCCTCGTCGATGGCGTAGTACTCGCCGTCGACCTTCAGGCGCTGGAAGCCCTTCTTCTGAAACTCGGCGATCTCCTTGCGGTACTCGCCCTTGCGGCCGCGCACCACCGGCGCGAGGAGATAGAGCCTCGTCTTCTCGGGCAGCTCCAGCACCCGGTCGACCATCTGCGACACGGTCTGGCTCTCGATCGGCAGGCCGGTGGCGGGCGAGTAGGGGATGCCGACCCGCGCCCAGAGCAGGCGCATGTAGTCGTAGATCTCGGTGACGGTGCCGACCGTGGAGCGCGGGTTCTTCGAGGTGGTCTTCTGCTCGATCGAGATCGCGGGCGAGAGGCCGTCGATCTGGTCGACATCCGGCTTCGACATCATCTCGAGGAACTGGCGCGCATAGGCCGAGAGCGATTCGACGTAGCGCCGCTGGCCCTCGGCATAGATGGTGTCGAAGGCGAGCGACGATTTTCCCGAGCCCGACAGCCCCGTGAACACCACGAACTTGTCGCGCGGGATCATCAGGTCGACGTTCTTGAGATTGTGCTCCCGGGCGCCGCGCACCGAGATCACGCGCGCGTTCGGATCGCCCGCCCGCGCGCGGTCGAACAACTCGTCGAGGTTGGAAGCCATGGTCTGCCCGAGCTTGGAGGAGGAGCCCGGGATCCGGGCCGGCCTGCGTTAGGTAAGTCGCGCGCGCGGGATTTGCACCGGATTCGCGCGCAGGAAGCCTAGAACAAAGCATGTACGGGGGCAACGTGCCGCGGGGGCACTCCCTCTCCCCGCTTGCGGGGAGAGGGTTGGGGTGAGGGGCCGGTCGGAAAAGCACGATGCGTCCACCGCACGCCTGTCATGGCCGGGTTCGACCCGGCGATCTCGACCCGATGAGCACCACCCGGATCGATATGCAATGCGGCCTTCGAGACGGGGTGGGAAGGTCGAGCCCAGCCGGACACGGATGCGCTGAGTTCCACCGACCCGCCCCTCACCCCGACCCTCTCCCCGCTTGCGGGGAGAGGGAGTGAGCGAGCCGCACCGCTCCTCCTGTGGACGAGCGGCTTTATCCTTGCTTTCCACTGAGAACAAAGATAGAACAAACGTTGCCAGCCAGGGCGGGATCTGATGCAATCCGGGACCCGTGAGCGTGGCCGGTGGCCGGTCTTCGATGAACCGGTCTGTTGCCCATGAGAGCGTAGCAAGCGAAGGAGAGATCAATGGCGGGCAGCGTCAACAAAGTCATTCTGGTCGGCAATCTGGGGCGCGACCCCGAGGTTCGGCGGCTGTCGTCCGGGGACCCGGTGGTGAACTTCAGCATCGCCACGTCCGAGTCCTGGAAGGACAAGACTTCCGGCGAGCGCAAAGAGAAGACCGAGTGGCACAATATCGTAATCTATAACGAGAATTTGGGCCGCGTCGCGGAGCAGTACCTGAAGAAGGGCTCCAAGGTCTATATCGAGGGGCAGCTCCAGACCCGCGAATACACCGACAAGGAAGGCCAGCAGCGCAAGTCCACGGAAGTGGTGCTGCAGCGCTTCCGCGGCGAGCTCGCGATCCTCGACAGCCGCGGCGGCGGGGCCGGCGCGGACGACGAGGACGGCGGCCGGGTGAGCCGCGGCGGCGATTTCGGCCGCTCCTCTCCGATGGAGCGCCGCCCGGCGGCCGCCTCCAGCGGCGGCGGTGCAGGCGGCGGGTCGCGCTACAGCGACCTCGACGACGACATCCCGTTCTAGGGATCCTGGGAAAGCCGCCTCCGGGCGGCTTTTTCTTTGAGGTGGCGGTGCGCCGGGCCGTTACAGCCGCGGCGGGGCTGTGGCCTCGGCCCGGGCCGCGCGGCCCGGCACCGCCATGGGGCGCACCACGCGGGTGCCGGCGAGCGCGGCATAGGCGCCGGGCAGGTTCTGGAGCCAGGCTTCCGGCAGGCGCGCCACCGAAACGGCGAAGCGGCCGTCCGGCTCTCCCGCGAGCTGCACGCTGCCCGCATCCACGATCTCGCCCGGCCCGATCCGGAAGGTGACGAGCGGGGCGGCGTAGACCGTGCCGATGCCGTCGCCGCTGCCGGCCTCCACGGTCTCGGCGGCATAGACCCGCGCCGCGCCACGCCCCTCGCAGGCGAAGCGCACGATGCCGTATTCGCCGGCCGGCAGAACCGCATAGCCCGGGGCGGCCGCCGGATCCGCGCGGCCCTTGAGCGTGACGGTGCGGCCGATCCCGATGACGCGGCCGCTCACCACGGGTTTGGCGAGCGTGGCCGTGACCTCGCGGCAGCCTTCGTCGTGAAGCGAAGTGTGGGCCACGAGAACGCCCGCGCCCTGCTCGGCGAGCCGCGCGAGATCCGGCCCGCCCCAGTCCGCGGACGAGAGCGTGCCGAGGCAGCCCCCGAGCGCCAGGCTCGCGAGCGCGGCGGGAAACGCTTTCCGCAGAAAGGCGGCCGGACGATACATGCTCCCCCACAACGGGAAAATCGGGGCGTCTTTATGAACGTCGGGACCAGCGCGGCGGTTTCAGGAGCGGCGATCTCCTGGAGCGGCGGCAAGGATTGCGGCCTCGCGCTCCACCGCGCCCGCACCGCGGGGATGGCGGTCCGCGCCCTCGTCGCGGTGTTCGACGAGACGGGCGAGCGCACCCGCTCGCATGCGATCCCCCGGACCGTCATGGAGGCGCAGGCGGCGGCGCTCGGACTCGACCTCGTCGCTCTCTCGGCATCCTGGGCGGGCTACGAGGCCGCCTTCGTCGACGCCCTTCGGGGCCTGCGCGAGCGCGGCATCCGGGACGTCGTGTTCGGCGACATCGATCTCGCCCCGCACCGGGAATGGGAGGAGAAGGTCTGCGCCGCGGCCGGCGTCAGGGCTCACCTGCCCCTGTGGCAGGAGCCCCGCGCGGCGCTCGCCCGCGAGATCCTGGCCCTCGGCTTCCGTCCGGTCGTGGTCTGCACCGACGACCGCTGGCTCGGGCCCGCCTTCGCGGGCCGCGCCTATGACGCCGCGTTCCTGGCCGACCTGCCCGAGGGGGTGGATTCCTGCGGCGAGAACGGAGAGTTCCACACCTTCCTGACCGACGGCCCCGGCTTCCGGGCGCCGGTTCCCGTGCGGGTCGCCGGAGTCGAGAGCCGCGACGTCCCCTTCGGCGGGCGATCCTACCGCTACCATTACGCCCGGCTCGCCCTCGTGTGAGGCCCCCGGGAAGGCGAGGCGCTTGACGCGCCCGCCCGATCGCGCCACGCCTGCCGCCTCGGATGGATCAGCACGGCGGGGCGAAGGCATGGCGGACGAGGCGAGCGCGGCGATGATCGAGGGCATTTCGGCCTGGGTCCGGCAGGAGAGCCCGACCCATGCCCGGGCCGGCGTCAACGCCATGATGGACATCGTGGCGGCCGACGTCGCGGACTCGGCCGTCGCGGTCGAGCGCGTGCCGGGCCAGCAGGGCCTCGGCGACACCCTGATCCTGCGCGCCGGCCCGCAAAGCGACCGGCCCGGCATTCTCGTCATGTCGCACCTCGACACGGTGCACCCCCTCGGCACCATCGACCACGACCTGCCGCTCCGGGTCGAGGGCGACCGGCTCTACGGTCCGGGCGTCTACGACATGAAGGCCGGCGCCTATCTCGCGCTCCAGGCCTTCAAGGACGCCGCCCGCAGCGGCCGGGCGGCATTGCCGCTCGTGTTCCTGGTCACGCCCGACGAGGAGATCGGCAGCCCGACCACGCGGGCGCTCATCGAGGAGTTCGGCCGGAACTCGGCTTACGCCCTCGTGACCGAACCCGCCCGCGACGGCGGCAAGATCGTGACCTCGCGCAAGGGCGTCGGGCGCTTCGACGTGCATGTGGAGGGCCGGCCCGCCCATTCGGGCGCGCGCCACCCGGAGGGGCGCAGCGCCATCCGCGAGGCGGCGCGGCAGATCCTCAAGATCGAGAACATGACCGATTACAGCCGCGGCGTGACCACCACGGTCGGGCTGGTCACCGGCGGCACGGCCATGAACGTGATCCCGCAGCATTGCCGCTTCTCGGTCGACCTGCGCGTGGAGACCGTCGCGGACGGGGAGGGCTTCGCGGCGGCGCTGCTCGGCCTGACGCCGCACGACCCGGACGTGCGGGTCTCGGTCGAGGGCGGCATGAACCGGCCGCCCTACGAGCGCACCGAGGGCGTGGCGCGCCTCTTCGACCACGCCAGGGCCTGCGCGGCCGAGATCGGCTTCGACCTCGAGGACGTGCCCCGCACCGGCGGCGGTTCGGACGGCAACTTCACGGCGGCCATCGGGGTGCCGACCCTGGACGGGCTCGGCTCCGACGGCGACGGCGCCCACACCCTGCACGAATACGCGACGATCTCGTCCTTCGCTCCGCGCCGCGCCCTGATGCTCAAGCTTCTGGAGACGCTGCGCTGAACCCTGCTCAAGCACTTGTGAGCCGATCAACCTGAACATCTGTTCATCGTGTTGAGGATATTCTCGCAAGACCTTGAAACGACACGGGTAGCTCTGTCCAGTTGCGACAGTTTGCTCGGAAACGTTTACGCCGGGCGCGGGTTGATCGTTCATCGCAAGAGGGAGCAGCCTGCCTGCTCCCGAGGAGGAACCGCGATGAAGAGAACTCTCGCTCTGACGATCGCCGGCGCGCTCGCGGCCGGCGCCGCGCTGTTCGCCGCTCCGCAATCGGCCCAGGCCCAGGTCGGCTTCTCGGTCGGATTCGGCGGCGGCTACGGAGGATATTACGGCGGCCCCTATGCCGGCGTGGGCTTCGGTCCCGCCTATTATGGCGGCTACTATCCCGCCTATTACGGGCCGACCGTGGTGACCCGCCGCGTCGTCACGGCGCCGACCTATTACGTGCAGCCCCGCACGGTGGTCCGCTACGTCGACCGCTCGCCCCGCGTGGTGACCCGCCGCGTCGTGGTGCGCTCGCCCCGCGTGGTGACGCGCCGCGTGGTGGTCCGCCAGCCCCAGGCGGTGACCCGTCGGGTCGTGCTGGAGCGGCCGCGCACCACCACGGTCGTGCGGCGGAACTTCTACTGATCCGGCCGGGATCGGTCAGGACGGCGGCGCGGGATCTTCCCGCGCCGTTTTCGTTCGGCGCGAGGCATCCGCCGCTCGGCTCGATCCGCGGGCCGGGAGCGCCCGGACGCCCTCCATCGGGGCTGGACCGCCGGCCCGGACGCGGCTTCCGCGAGGGCTCCCGCCCGGCCCGCGGCCGCTGCCGCGGTGTCGCATCCGGGAGCGAGAGGGCGGCCTGCCCGACGGCCTCCTCCGTCGGTCCCGGCAAGGTGCTGAAAACGTTAACGTTCCCGGTGCAGAGTGATGTCCGTCCGGGGCCCGGAGCCGGCGGCCGTCCGGCTTGAAACCGGAGGCGTTCTCCCCCATCTAAGGAGTTGATTTCACTCAGATTCGGGATGCCCGCCCGTCCCCTTCAGACCTTCCGCCTCCGGCGCCCGGCTCCTAGGGTCCCGCGCCAGAAGAAAGACCGACCTTGACCGATCCGAACGACATCCGCTCCGGCGGCCCCGCGGGGGACCAGCCGGCGAGCGACATCAAGCCCGTCTCCATCGTCGACGAGATGAAGCGCTCCTACCTCGATTACGCCATGAGCGTGATCGTGGCGCGCGCGCTGCCCGACGCCCGCGACGGACTCAAGCCCGTGCACCGGCGCATTCTCTATGCCATGCACGAGAGCGGCTACACGCCCGACAAGAAGCACGTGAAGTCGTCGCGCATCGTCGGCGACGTGATGGGTCAGTACCACCCCCACGGCGACCAGGCGATCTACGACGCGCTCGTGCGCATGGCGCAGGACTTCTCGCTGCGCCTGATGCTCGTGGACGGGCAGGGCAACTTCGGCTCGGTGGACGGCGATCCGCCGGCGGCCATGCGCTACACCGAGTCCCGGCTGGCCCGGGCCGCGATGCCGCTGCTCGAGGACATCGACAAGAACACCGTCGACTTCACGCCGAACTACGACGAGTCCAAGGAAGAGCCGTCCGTCCTGCCGGCCCGCTTCCCCAACCTCCTCGTCAACGGCGCCGGCGGCATCGCGGTCGGCATGGCGACCAACATCCCGCCCCACAATCTCGGCGAGGTCATCGACGGCTGCGTCGCTCTCATCGACAATCCGGACATCTCGACGGAAGACCTGATCGAGATCATCCCCGGCCCCGACTTCCCGACCGCTGGCCTCATCCTCGGCCGCTCGGGCGTGCGCTCGGCCTACACCACAGGCCGCGGCTCGATCATGATGCGGGCCAAGACCGAGATCGAGGAGATCCGGAAGGAACGCGAGGCGATCGTCGTCCACGAGATCCCGTATCAGGTCAACAAGGCGACGCTCGTCGAGAAGATCGCGGACCTCGTGCGCGAGAAGAAGGTCGAGGGCATCTCGGACCTGCGCGACGAATCCGACCGCGACGGCATGCGCATCGTGATCGAGCTCAAGCGCGACGCGGTGGCCGACGTGGTGCTGAACCAGCTCTACCGCTATACGCCGCTCCAGCAGAGCTTCGGGGCCAACATGGTGGCGCTGAACGGCGGCCGCCCCGAGCTCCTGACGCTCAAGGACCTCATCCGCGCCTTCGTGGACTTCCGCGAGGAGGTCGTGTCGCGCCGGACCAAGTTCCTGCTCATGAAGGCGCGCGAGCGCGCCCACGTGCTGTGCGGGCTTGCGATCGCCGTCGCTAACATCGACGAGGTGATCCGCCTCATCCGCACCGCGCCCGATCCGAACGCGGCGCGCGAGGCCCTCATGGGCCGCGACTGGCCCGCCCAGGACATCGCGCCTCTGATCGCGCTCGTCGACGATCCGCGCCACAAGATCAACGACGACGGCACCTACCGGCTCTCGGAGGCCCAGGCGCGTGCGATCCTTGATCTGCGCCTGCAGCGCCTCACCGCGCTCGGCCGCGACGAGATCGGCGACGAGCTCTCCAGGCTCGCGGCCGAGATCTCGGACTACCTCGACATCCTGCGCTCGCGCGTCCGCATCATGACGATCATCAAGGACGAGCTGACGCAGATCCGCACGGCCTTCGCGACCCCGCGGCGGACCCAGATCGTCGACTGGGATTCGGACGTCGACGACGAGGACCTGATCGCCCGCGAGGACATGGTCGTGACCGTGAGCCACGCCGGCTACATCAAGCGCGTGCCGCTCTCGACCTACCGGGCCCAGCGCCGCGGCGGCAAGGGGCGGTCCGGCATGGCGACCCGGGACGAGGATTTCGTCACCCGGCTGTTCGTGGCCAACACCCATACCCCGGTGCTGTTCTTCTCCTCGGCCGGTCAGGCCTACAAGGAGAAGGTCTGGCGCCTGCCGGTCGCGGCCCCGAACGCCAAGGGCAAGGCCCTCGTCAACATGCTGCCGCTCGAGCAGGGCGAGCGCATCACCACGATCATGCCGCTCCCCGAGGACGAGGCGTCCTGGGACCGGCTCGACGTGATGTTCGCGACCTCCCGCGGCACGGTCCGGCGCAACAAGCTCTCCGACTTCATCCAGGTGAACCGGGGCGGCAAGATCGCCATGAAGCTCGACGAGGGCGACCACATCGTCGACGTGCAGATCTGCTCGCAGGCCGACGACGTGCTCCTCACCACGGCCGCGGGCCAGTGCATCCGCTTCGCGGTCACGGACGTGCGCGTCTTCAAGGGCCGCGATTCCACCGGCGTGCGCGGCATCAGCCTCGCCAAGGACGACCGCGTGATCTCGATGGGCATCCTCCACCACGTGGAGTTCACGGCCGAGGAGCGCACCGCCTACCTCAAGAAGCGGCGGGGCGGCGAGGCCGGGGCGGAGGAGACCGTGATCGCCATGGACGCCGAGGCCGAGGACGCCGTTCCGGCCATCGACCTCGACGAGACCAAGACCGGCGCCATGCGGGCGGTGGAGCAGTTCGTGCTCACCCTCTCGGAGCGCGGCTTCGGCAAGCGCACGTCGTCCTACGAGTACCGGATCACGAACCGCGGCGGCAAAGGCATCGTCGCGATGGCCGTCAACGAGCGCAACGGTCCGCTCGTGGCGTCCTTCCCGGTCGGCCACGAGGATCAGATCATGCTGATCACCAACGGCGGCCAGACCATCCGCGTGCCGGTCGGCGACATCCGCATCGCGGGCCGCGCCACGCAGGGCGTCACAGTGTTCAAGACCGACGGCGACCGCGTAGTCTCGGTGGAGCACATCGAGGGCGAGGACGCCGCGGAGGCCGAGACCGGAGAGGCGGAGAGCGGCGGCGAGGAGTGACCCTCGACGCTCCGTCCTGACACGATCAAGGGGGCCGCAGGGCCCCCTTTTTCATGCCCTCAGCCGGGCGAGCGGAGCGACACGGCCGTGTCCCATCCCCGGCGGAAAACCACCCGTCCGCCGTCGAGGCGCGCCTCGCCCGCCGAGATCATCCGCAGGGCCTGCGGGTAGAGGACGTGCTCCTGGGCCAGCACGCGGGCGGCCAGCGTGTCGGGCGTGTCTCCGGGCACCACCGGCACGGCGGCCTGGGCGACGATCGGGCCGGCGTCGAGTTCCGGCACCACGAAATGCACGGTGCAGCCGTGCACCAGCACGCCCGCCTCCAAGGCGCGCTCGTGGGTGCGGATGCCGCGGAAGAGCGGCAGGAGGGACGGGTGGACGTTGATCATTCGGCCGGCCCAGGCCTCGACGAAGCCCGGCGTCAGCACGCGCATGAAACCCGCGAGGCACACGAGGTCGATCCCGCGCTCGCGCAGGGCGGCATCGGCGGCGGCGTCGAAGCTCTCCCGGTCGGGATGCGCCTTGTGGTCGATCGCGAGGGTCTCGATCCCGGCGTCCGCGGCGCGGGCGAGGCCGCCCGCGTCCGGGCGGTTCGACAGGACGAGGCGGATCTCGGCCGGGAAGTCGGGCGCGCGGGCAGCCTCGATGAGCGAGACCATGTTGGAGCCACGGCCCGAGATCAGGATGGCGACGCGTTGCCGGGCCGGGCTCACAGCCGCAGCCGCCCGGTGGTCTTCACCCGCGCACCGCTTTCGTACGCCACAGCCTCGCCGATGCGCAGCGGACTCTCGCCCGAGGCCCGGAGGCTTGCGGTCACCGCATCGACCGCCTCCGGCGCCACCATGAGGATCAGGCCGACGCCGCAATTGTAGGTGCGCAGCATCTCGGCCTCGGCGACGCCGCCGGTGCGGGCGAGCCAGCCGAACACGGGCGGCACGGGAATGGCGTCGAGGTCGAGCCTGACGCCGACGCCGTCGGGCAGGACGCGCGGAATGTTGTCGGGAAAGCCGCCGCCCGTGATGTGGACGATGCCGTTGATGCCGTCGGAGGACTTCAGTGCCGCGAGCACGGGCTTCACGTAGATCCGCGTCGGCTCGAGGAAGGCCTCGCCGAGGCTCTTCTCGGGAGCGAACGGCGCCGGCGCGTCCCAGCCGAGGCCCGAGACCTCCCGGATCTTGTGGACGAGCGAGAAGCCGTTCGAGTGCACGCCGGAGGAGGGCAGGCCGACCAGCACGTCGCCGGGGGCGACCGCCTTCGGGAGCAGGGTGCCGCGCTCCGCCGCCCCAACCGCAAAGCCCGCGAGGTCGTAATCGCCCCGGGCGTAGAGCACCGGCATCTCGGCGGTCTCGCCGCCGATGAGCGCGCAGCCCGCTTGGAGGCAGCCCGCCGCGATCCCCTTCACGACCGCGACGCCGACCTCGGGGGCGAGCTTCCCGGTGGCGAAATAGTCGAGGAAAAGCAGGGGCTCCGCGCCCTGGACGATGATGTCGTTGACGCACATGGCCACGAGGTCGATGCCGATCGTCTCGTGCAGCCCGGTGTCGATCGCGATCTTGACCTTGGTCCCCACCCCGTCGTTGGCCGCGACCAGGATCGGGTCGGTGAAGCCCGCGGCCCTGAGGTCGAACAGGCCGCCGAAGCCGCCGATCTCGGCGTCGGCGCCGGGGCGGCGGGTCGCGCGCACCAGCGGCTTGATGGCCTCGACCATGCTGTTGCCGGCATCGATGTCGACGCCGGCTTCGGCGTAGGTCAGGCCGTTGGGCTTGGGGTCCGTCATGCGCCTCGAGTCCCGTCTCGCAAGGGCGCGCCGGGGGCTCAGGCCCGCCGGCGGCTCGGCTGGTCCAGGGGCAGTAAGGCCGACCGCCGGCGGAGGCAAGGTGCCGCAAGCCGCAACGGTCGGTGGGCAGAGAGGCCTGCGCCCTCGCAAGGCCGAGGTCCCGCTATTAGATTGGGGCCGGAGCTTGCCGGATGACCATCCCGAACCTCATCACCATCGGACGCCTCCTGATCGTCCCGATCGTCATCGTGATGATCCTGCAGGGGCGGTGGCCCGCCGCGTTCGTGCTCTTCGTGGTCGCGGGCGTGTCGGACGCGATCGACGGCTTCATCGCCCGGCGCTTCGACATGCGGAGCGAGTTCGGCGCCTATATCGACCCGCTCGCCGACAAGGCCCTCCTGGTCTCGATCTACGTGACGCTCGCGGTCGTCGGCGTGCTGCCGGCGTGGCTCGCGGTCGTGGTGGTGTTCCGGGACGTCATGATCGTTGCCGGCGTGATGCTGTCCTGGGTGATGTCCCGGCCCGTGGCGATCAAGCCGCTCCTGCTGAGCAAGCTCAACACGGCCGCCCAGATCGGGTTCGCGGCGCTCGTTCTGTCCACCCGGGCCTTCGGGGTCGACCTCGCGGGGTTCGACGACGCCCTGATGCTGGTGCTCGCCGCCTTGACCGTCGCCTCCGCGGGCGCCTATCTCGCGGGCTGGATGCGGCACATGGCCGGCTGATGGCGGGATCGTCCCTCATGGCCCCCGATGCGGCCTGTCGCCGGGAGACGGCCCCGCCGGTGATCGATCTCCCGATGCAAGGAAGGCTGACCCATGCCGGCTGAGCTTCGCCCATGACGGTGCAACGGCAGATCGGGTTCTGGGTCGCGGCCTGCGCGGTCGCGATCCTGGCGCTGTGGATCCTGCGCGACATCCTCCTGCCCTTCGTGGCGGGATTTGCGCTCGCCTATCTCCTCGACCCGCTGGCGGACCGCCTGGAGCGGTGGGGCCTGAGCCGGCTCACCGCGACGCTCCTCATCCTCGTCCTCTTCGTGGTCACCTTCATCCTGGCCCTGGTGCTGCTCGCGCCGCTGGCCGGGCACCAGATCGCCGCCTTCGTGTCGCGCCTGCCCTCCTATGTGGCCCGGCTGCAGCAACTGGTGGCGCAGCAGGGCGGGCCGCTCGTGGAGCGCATCGGCGGGCCCGGGGCCCTCGACGAGATGCAGCAATCGATCGGCAACCTGGTCACGCAGGGCGCCGCCTGGATCGGGCGCTTCCTCCAGGGGCTGTGGTCCGGCGGACAGGCGATCCTGAGCGTCTTCGCGCTCCTCGTGGTCTCGCCGGTGGTCGCCTTCTACCTTCTCGTGGACTGGGACCGCATGGTCTCGACCGTCGACACCTGGATCCCCGTGAACCACCGCGGGACGGTGCGCACCATCTTCCACGAGATCGACGAGGCGGTCGCAGGCTTCATCCGCGGCCAGGCGAGCGTCTGCCTCATCCTCGGCACCTTCTACGCCATCGGCCTGTCGCTCATCGGCCTGAATTTCGGGGCGCTGATCGGCATGACGGCCGGGATCCTGAGCTTCATCCCCTATGTGGGCTCGCTCACCGGCCTCCTGCTCTCGGTCGGGGTCGCGATCGTGCAGTTCTGGCCCGACTGGACCTGGATCCTGGCGACGCTCGGCATCTTCGTGTTCGGCCAGTTCGTGGAGGGCAACATCCTGTCGCCGAAGCTCGTCGGCGCCTCCGTCGGCCTGCACCCGGTCTGGCTGATGTTCGCGCTCCTCGCCTTCGGGACGCTGTTCGGCTTCGTGGGGCTGCTGCTCGCGGTGCCGCTCGCGGCCGCGGCCGGCGTGATCGCCCGCCATGCCCTGCGGCGCTACCTCGCGAGCCCGCTGTACCACGGCGGGACGGTGGTGGTCCCGGCCCGGCCCGAGACCGATGCTTGACGCGCCGAACGGCCTCGCCGCAGGGAGCCAAATGCCCGACGCCCCGAAGAAGCTGGCCTGGTCGGATCCCGATGCCTGACCTCCCGAAACAGCTCGCCTTCGACCTGCCCCTCGACCCGCGCTACGGTCGCGAGGACTTCCTCGTCAGTCCCTCGAACGAGGGGGCCTACGCCTTCATCGAGACCTGGCCCGACTGGCCCGACCCGCTCCTGCGGCTCGAAGGTCCGCCCGGCAGCGGCAAGAGCCATCTCGCCGCCATCTGGGCGACCGACGCCAACGGCTGGCGGGTGCAGGCCAACGAGGTGAAGGCCGAGGCCGTGCCCCATCTCGCCTCGAAGGGCGCCCTCGTGATCGAGGACATGGACCGGGGCGAGCGCGACGAGGCGGCCCTGTTCCACCTCCTCAACGTTGCCCGCGAGCGGCGCGGCTCGGTGCTCCTCACCGGCGCCTCCGCCGCGGACGACTGGGGCCTGCGCACGCCCGATCTCCTCTCGCGCCTGCGCCTCGCGCCCGCGGTCCGCCTCGAGTCGCCCGACGACGCGCTCCTCAAGGCCGTGCTCGTCAAGCTCTTCCTCGACCGGCAGCTCGTGGTCGACACGAGCGTGGTGGACTACATCAGCCTGAGGATCGAACGGTCCCTGGCCCGGGCCGCCGAGGTCGTGGCCGCGCTGGACCGGGAGGCCCTGAGCCTCGGGCGGCGGATCACGCGGCCGATGGCGGCGCGGGTGCTCGGGTCCACGGCCGAGGCCGACGAGACGGAGTGAGGCCCCGGCCGGGGCGGCGAACGGAGCGGGTGGAGTTGCGTGAAGTCGACATCATCGAAACGTCGTGAAACTGTTGTCAAAGCAACGGAGCCGACGAGACCCGAGATCATGAAGACGGAGCCGAAAAGCGCGGCCAGCGCCCGGACCGAGCTGGTGGTGGACGCGATGGAGCCGCTGGTGGAGACGCCGGAGATCGCGCCCGTCGCCGAGCCGAACCTCGACGGGGCGGCCCTGCGCCGCTTCCCGCAGCGCTTCATCAACCGGGAAATCTCCTGGCTCCAGTTCAACCGCCGGGTCCTGGAAGAGGCCGCGAACCCGAACCACCCGCTCCTCGAGCAGCTCCGCTTCCTGTCGATCTCGGCCGCCAACCTCGACGAGTTCTTCATGGTGCGCGTCGCCGGCCTCGTGGGCCAGGTGCGCTCGGGCGTCGCGACCCTGTCCCAGGACGGCCTCACGCCGCAGGAGCAACTCGCCCGCATCGGCGCGGAGGTATCGAGCCTCGCCTCCGACCAGCAGCGGCGCTGGCGCGAGCTCAAGGACGACCTCCTCCACCAGGGCCTCGTGCTGATCGATGCGCCCGAGCTCACGAAGGCGGAATCGGCCTGGCTCGAGGACCACTTCCTCCACTACGTCTTCCCGGTCCTGACGCCGCTCGCCATCGACCCGGCCCATCCGTTTCCCTTCATCCCGAATCTCGGCTCCTCGATCGCCCTGAAGCTCGCGCGCCAGAGCGACGGCAAGCTGCGCAACGCGCTCATCCGCCTTCCCTCGAACGTCGAGCGCTTCATCCGCCTGCCCGATCTCGCCGAGACCGGAGCCATGCGCTTCATCGCCCTCGAGCAGGTGATCGTGCGCTACACGAGCCGGCTCTTCCCGGGCTACACGGTGCAGGGGCAGGGCGCCTTCCGGGTCGTGCGCGATTCCGACATCGAGGTCGAGGAGGAGGCCGAGGACCTGGTGCGCGTGTTCGAGACGGCGCTGAAGCAGCGTCGTCGCGGCATCGTGATCCGCCTCGAAGTCGAGGCCGCCATGCCCGAGGACCTGCGCGCCTTCGTGATGGAGGAGCTCGAGATCGCCGACAACGAGCTCTTCGTCGTCGAGGGGATGCTGGCCCTCAACGAGCTGAGCCAGCTCGTGGCCCTGGAGCGGCCCGACCTCAAGTACAAGCCCTACAACCCGCGCTTCCCCGAGCGCATCCGCGAGCACGGCGGGGACTGCTTTGCCGCGATCCGCCAGAAGGACTTCGTGGTCCACCACCCCTATGAATCCTTCGACGCGGTCATCCAGTTCCTGCGCCAGGCCGCGCGCGACCCCAACGTGGTCGCGATCAAGCAGACGCTCTACCGCACCTCGTCGGATTCGCCGATCGTGGCGGCGCTCGCGGAGGCCGCGGAGGCGGGCAAGTCGGTCACGGCCCTCGTCGAGCTGAAGGCGCGCTTCGACGAGGAGGCCAACATCCGCTGGGCGCGCGACCTCGAGAAGGCCGGCGCCCAGGTGGTGTTCGGCTTCATCGAGCTCAAGACCCACGCCAAGCTCTCGATGGTGGTGCGCCGCGAGGCCGGCCAGCTCATCACCTATTGCCACGTAGGGACCGGGAATTATCACCCCATCACCGCCCGCATCTACACGGACCTCTCGTTCTTCACCGCCGACCCGGTGATGGCCCGCGACGTCTCGCGGATCTTCAACTTCGTGACCGGTTACGCGGAGCCGGCCGAGCTCGAGCGCATGGCGGTGTCGCCGGTCACGCTGAAATCCCGCATCCTGCGCCACATCGACGAGGAGACCGCCCACGCCAAGGCCGGACGGCCGGGCGCCATCTGGGCCAAGTGCAACTCCCTCGTGGATCCCGAGATCATCGACGCGCTCTACGACGCGAGCTCCGCCGGCGTGCAGATCGACCTGATCGTGCGCGGCATCTGCTGCCTGCGGCCGGGAATCCCGGGCCTGTCGGAGAACATCCGGGTCAAGTCGATCGTCGGGCGCTTCCTGGAGCACACCCGCATCTACGCCTTCGGCAACGGCCAGGGGCTGCCGAGCCCCAAGGCCCACCTCTACATCTCCTCGGCCGACTTGATGTCGCGCAACCTCGACCGGCGAGTCGAGGCCCTGCTCCCGATCCTCACGCCGACCGTGCACCAGCAGGTGCTCGATCAGATCATGATGGCGAATTTCCTCGACAACCAGCAGAGCTGGACCGTACTACCCACCGGCGCGAGCCAGCGGGTGGTGCCGCCGGAAGGCGAGGAACCATTCAACGCGCACAAGTATTTCATGACGAACCCAAGTCTGTCGGGCCGTGGCAAATCCGTTAAGAACTCCAGTCCCAAGTCTCTCCCGAAACGCGGACACCGTTGAGGTCGGCTCCGCGCGGCGGGAGGCGCAAGGGCGCCTCAAGGTCGGCCGACCGGTCGCCACCATCGACATCGGGTCGAACTCGGTGCGCCTCGTCGCCTATGAAGGCCTGACCCGCGCGCCGACGCCGCTCTACAACGAGAAGATCCTGTGCGGGCTGGGCCGCAACGTGGCGACGACGGGCCGCCTTCCGCAGGATGCGGTCGACCGGGCGCTGCAGGCGCTGGTGCGCTTCCGCGTGCTCTGCGACACCATGGGGGTCTCCGAGACCTTCGTGCTCGCGACCGCGGCGGCCCGGGACGCCGTCAACGGCCCCGCCTTCCTCGAGGCGGCCGAGCGGGCCTGCGGCTCGAAGATCCAGCTCCTGTCCGGTCACCGCGAGGCGGAACTCTCGGCCCTCGGCGTGGTCTCCGGCTTCCACCGCCCGGACGGCATCGTCGGCGACATGGGCGGCGGCAGCCTCGAACTCGTCGACGTGCTGGGCAGCACGATCGGGGAGGGAATCACGCTCCCTCTCGGCGGCCTCGCGCTCCAGGATCTGAGCGGCAACTCGCCCAAGAAGGCCCAGAAGATCGTCCGCGAGGCGCTCGCCCGGGCGCCGCGGCACCTGGAGCGCCTGCGCGGGCGCACCTTCTACGCCGTCGGCGGCACCTGGCGCGCGCTCGCCAAGCTGCACCAGGCGACCCGGGACTACCCCCTGCACGTGATGCACGGCTACACGATCAGCCCGGCGGACGGTCTCGACTTCCTCGAACTCGTCGAGAAGGTCGACGCCAAGTCCCTCAAGGACATCGAGCAGGTCTCCGAGGCGCGCCGGCCGCTCCTCACCTACGGGGCGATCCTGCTCGAGCAGATCATCCGGATGGGGCAGCCGAGGGAGATCGCGGTCTCGGCGCTCGGCGTGCGCGAGGGCCTCCTGTTCGAGAAGCTCGACGAGGCGACGCGCCGCCACGACCCGCTCATCGCGGCGGCGGCCGAACTCAACCTCCTGCGCTCGCGCTCGCCGCACCACGGCGAGGAGCTGATCGACTGGACGGACCGTTTCGTCGACACCGTCGGGCTGCCCGAGAGCGAGGACGAGCGCCGCTACCGCCATGCCGCCTGCCTCCTGGCGGATGTCGGCTGGCGCGCGCATCCGGACTACCGCGGGGAGCAGAGCCTCAACATCATCGCCCACGCGGCGTTCGTGGGGATCGACCACCCCGGCCGGGCCTATCTCGCGCTGGCGGTGTTCTTCCGGCACGAGGGCATCTCCCTCGACAACGTCAGCCCCCGGCTGAGGAGCATCACGGGCCCGCGCCTGCTCGAACGGGCCCGGTTGCTCGGCGCTCTGATGCGCGTCGCCTATCCGATCTCGGTCGCCATGGAGAACGTGCTGCCGCAATGCCCGCTGCTGGGCCGCGACGGCCGGGTCGTGCTGCAATTGCCGAAGGAGAAGGAGGCGCTGGCGAGCGAGCGCCTGATGGGCCGCATGCGCCAGCTCAGCAAGGTGATCGGCCTGGAGGCCAAGATCGAGGTCGCCTGACGGACCGGGGGCTGACCGGTCGGGCCCGGCTTGCTCGGGATCCCGCCCGCCGGGTCAGCTCTCCTCGGATCCGGACGGCACGTGGCGGACGACGACCCGCCCGCGCTCCACCGACAGGCCGAGCTGGCCCGCCTTCAGGGCGAGGGCCTTTTCGCCGAACAGCGTGCGGCGCCAGCCGTGCAGGGCCGGCACGTCGGCCGTATCGTCCTCCGCGATCGCTTCGAGGTCGTCGACGGTCGCGATGATCTTGGGCGCGACGCCCTCCTGCTCGGCCACCGCCTTGAGGAGCACCTTGAGGAGCTCCACGATGGCGCCCGCGGCGCCGCTGCGGCGGGAGCGCTCCGGCATCGGGATGCTCTTGGGGTCGCGCTCGACGCCGCGCTCGACCGCGGCCAGGATGTCGGACGCGGTGCGGGAGCGCTCGAAGCCGCTCGGGATCGAGCGCAGGCGTCCCAGCGCCTCCACGCTGCGCGGGGCCGAGACCGCGAGGTCGATCAGGGCATCGTCCTTCAGGATGCGCCCGCGGGGCACGTCGCGGCTCTGCGCCTCCCGCTCGCGCCAGGCCGCGATCTCCATGAGGACGGCGACCTCCTTGGGCTTGCGCAGGCGGCCGGCCAGACGCCGCCACGCGTTGTCGGGGTCGGCCCGGTAGGTCTCGGGCGAGGTCAGGATCGCCATCTCCTCGTCGAGCCAGGAGAGCCGGTCGTTCGCCTCGAGCTCGCCCATGAGGTTCTCGTAGACCTTCACGAGGTGGGTGACGTCGGAGAGCGCGTAGGTGAGCTGCGCCTCCGTGAGCGGGCGGCGCGCCCAGTCCGTGAAGCGGGAGGATTTGTCGACCCGGGCCTTGGCGAGGTCGTTGACGAGCTGCTCGTAGGAGACGCTGTCGCCGTAGCCGCACACCATGGCGGCGATCTGGGTGTCGAACAGGGGCGCGGGCACGAGCTGGCCCATGTTCCAGATGATCTCGAGATCCTGCCGGGCCGAGTGGAACACCTTCACGACCCGGGTGTCGGCCATGAGCGCCAGGAACGGCCCCAGGTCGATGCCCGGCGCCAGCGGGTCGACCAGCACGGCGTCCTCGGTCGAGGCCATCTGGATCAGGCACAGCTTCGGGAAATAGGTGGTCTCGCGGAGGAATTCCGTGTCCACGGTGACGAAGGGGTGGGACGCCAGGCGGGCGCAGGCCGCGGCGAGGGCGTCGGTGGTCGTGATCAAGTCCATGCTCCCGCTATAATCGAGAGCAGGCGAGGCGACGAGCCCCCTCGTGCCCGTGCGGCGGCCCGACCCCGAGAAAAACACAGGCGGGATCAGGTTTTCCGCGCGGCGGCGCCGAACCGGACCGCGAAGGCCTCGACCAGGGCGGGATCGGAGAAGCGCACCCGCCGCACGCGGCGGTGGGCGGGGTTCGGGTCCACGAGCGGCACGATCTCGCACCCCTGCGCCCGGCACCATTCGACGACCGCGTCGGCATCGCAGCGCATAAAGTCGGCGCTCCGGAAGGTGGTGGCGCCCGGCCTCAGGAGAACGTATCCGGCCTTGGCGTAGGAGGGATGTGCCACCCTCGCGTCGCGTTCGATCACCAGCAGATCGGTGGTCATGGGGGCTCCCGGCGCAGACGCCCGGGGAGGGCCGGGCAGCGCCGATCAATAGGTCTCGGCCGCCACGGCAACAAGGGGCCCCGGTCCGCGCGGCGCCGGATCCGCCGCGCCCCCGCAGGCGGGGCTTGGAGTGCAAATCCCGCTTCTCTCCCCGGCCCGGTTTCCCCATAATAGGAGCCCACAGGCCGCCATCGTCCCGGCCCTGCCCGAGGAGAGCCCCCATCGGACCGACCGTCTCCCACATCTCCCTGACCCGCGAGGGGGTCGTGAAGGCCTTCGGGCTGTCGCCGGAGCTCTTCGAGGCCCTGCACGAGGCGGCGGTGCTGAAGCCCGAGCCCGACGGCGCCTACGACCTCGCGAGCGTCGCCGCGAACCTGTTCAATTACGGCATGGCCAACGCACGCACCGCGAACCAGCGCCTGCTCGCCGCCGCCTCCGCCCTGAACGAGACCCTGCCGGCCCTGCAGCGGCTGTCGGACCTGCCGCACAACGACGCCCTCGACGGCCCGGCCCGCGAGGCGGTCACCCGCGAACTGTCCCAGTTCTTCGAGGTGTTCGCGAAGGCGCTCGGCCAGGCGACCGAGGTGCTCCAGGCATCGGACTGACGCTGCGCGGCCGTCCTTTGGGAGGCCGCGCCCGCTCAGGCCGGACGGCGGGGGCTGGCGTCCGGATGCGGGACGCCGCGGGGGCTCAGCCCGGGTACCAGCCGAAGGCGATCACCACGACGGCGATCCCGAAAACCAGGAGCGCCACGCCGCCCCATCGATTCAGCCGATAGGTGTTCATCCGTCCCTCCTCGCCGGGTCAGTGCCGAGACTCCTGGGGTAAGTCCCGAGGCAGCAGGGCAGTTCCGCGCGGGAGGCGCCTCCCCTTCGGCCTATTCCGCGGCCGCCTTGGTCTCGGCCTGGGCGTCCATTCCCTTGAGGCGCATGGTGAGGTGCAGCAGGGCGCGGTCGTGGAGGACGACCATGCGTTCCTTGGGTTTCAGCCAGCGGGCCGCCTCGTCGATGGTCTCCGCCTCGACGATCTTGGCTTCCGCAAGCGCGCGCTCGGGGTCGATCTCGCCGCGCCGGCGCGAGGGCATCGGCGGCAGCATGGCCTCGTGCTGCTCCTGGAGGTGCGGGTCGCCGTAGAGGGCGAGGAGCCCGTCGGCGTCGTCGATCGCGGCCGTGGCGTTGCGGATCTGGAGCTCGTTCGCGCGCGTCGCGATCGCGGGCGGACGGCGCTCCTCGGGGGTGAGCAGCAGGCCGAGCCGCTTGAGGGCGAGCCCGACGCCGAGCTGGCCGCTGAGCCAGGACAGCGGAATCGCCAGAAGGAGACCGACGATCGTGGGCGACATCCACAGGAACAGGGATGTCGCGATCATGAAGGCCGAGATGCCGGCGAACACGCCGAGCACGGTGTGCCAGCGGTGGCGGCGCACGATATCCCGGATCGGGATCGAGCCGTCGTCGCGCCGCTGCGGCTGCCAGCCGGTGTCGCGCCCGAGCAGGATCTGGAACACGGACCCCGACTGGATCAGCATCTGGATCGGGGCGAGCAGCGCCGAGAGCACGATCTCGATCACGGCCGAGACCACGAGGCGCAAGCCCCCGCCGCAATCCCGCCGCCCCTGGGGACTCAGCAGCATCAGGACGAGCCCGAACACCTTCGGGGCGATGAGGATCCCCATGGTGACCGCGAAGAGCCAGAGCGCGCGCTCCGGGTCGAACCGCGGCCAGACCGGGAAGAGGCGGAAGTCGCGGCTGAAATATTCCGGACGGATGTAGGTGGTCTGCAGGACGAGCGCGATGCCGACGATGAGCTGGAACAGCCAGAACGGCGAGGCGAGATAGGCCATGATCCCGGTGGCGAAGTGCTGGCGCGTCGGCCATTTGAGGCCGCGCGCGCCGATCACCCGCGCGTGCTGCAGGTTGCCCTGGCACCAGCGCCGGTCGCGGGCCGCGATGTCGATGAGCGAGGGCGGGCTCTCCTCGTAGGAGCCGCCGAGATCGGGCAGCATGTAGACCGTCCAGCCGGCGCGCCGGATCAGCGCCGCCTCGACGAAGTCGTGGCTCATGATGTGGCCGCCGAGCGGCGGCTTGCCCTTCAGGTCCGGCAGGCCCGCATGGGACGCGAAGGCCACCGTGCGGATGATCGCGTTGTGGCCCCAGTAATTGCCGTCCCGGCCCATCCAGGCCGAGAGGCCGGTGGCGATCACCGGGCCGTAGACCTTGGCGGCGAATTGCTGGAGGCGGGCGAAGAAGGTGTTGCGGTTGATGATGAGGGGCAGGGTCTGGATCAGGCCCGCGTCCGGATCGGCCTCCATCGCGATCGTCAAGCGCACGATGCACTCGCCGGTCATGAGGCTGTCGGCGTCGAGCACCAGCATGTGGTCGTAGGACCCGCCCCAGCGCTTGACGAAATCCGCGATGTTGCCGGCCTTGCGGTGGTGGTTCTTGGGCCGGTGGCGGTAATAGAGCCGCGCGCCCGGGCCCAGGCGCTCCCGCAGCGCCAGGAAGGCGCGCTCCTCCGCGACCCAGACGTCCGGGTTCGTGGAATCCGAGAGGATGAAATAGTCGAAGTGACGGCCGAGCCCCGTCGCCTCGATGGATTCCCGGATCGCCTCGAGGGCCGCGAAGGTCCGCGCCGTCGACTCGTTGTAGACCGGCATCACGACCGCGGTCCGCCCCTGGAGGGAGGGGGGCAGGGGCTCGGGCGCGCGCGGGCGGCGCAGCAGCACCGCGAAGCCCAGCAGCGCGCTCGTGAAGGCGAGCGCGATCCAGGAGAAGTTGAGGGTGAAGAGCAGGAGCAGGAGCCACTGCAGGATGGTGGTGCGGCTCACCGACACCACCTGATACATCTCGTAGGCCCCGTAGGCCGTCAGCGCCAGGGCGCCGCCGAAGACGAAGAGGCGGGCGAACCACGGCGTCTTGTAGAGATGGGGGGCGGCGAGCGGGCGCTCCTCCGACCGCGACCAGCGCCGGAGCGACTGGGTCGGCATGTCGAGGTGGCTTTCGGGCGGCATGGCGGGTTCGGGCCGCTGGAGCGCGGCCACGGCGGGATCGGTGGCGCCTAGGGTGTCCAACGATAAAGCCATGTTTCGCTGACCGGTCTCCCGCCTGCCTCCAGCACAAGCCGCATCTCACACGCGTTTTCGTTGCCGGGGTCAAGCTCAAAGGCGACCCGCACCGCCTTTCGCTCCGGATACGGCCAAAGCCTGAGATTCTGGATCGACCCCGGACCAACGGTGAGAACGGGCTTCAGATCCGCGGGCGGGTTCTCGGCGAGGGCCCCGCCGCTGAAATCGACGAAAAAGCGCCGCCGGCGTCCGGTGGAGCCGCGCCCGACCCGGGTCGCGCCGACGGTCGCGAGCGGCGGGCGCTCCGGGGGAACCCAGGACCAGTACTGCCGGTAGGCGATCGGCACCTCGCTCCCCGCCGCCATGGGGGCGCGGGGGCGCCAATAGGCCAGGATGTTGTCGTTGACCTCCGAATCGCTCGGGATCTCGAGGAGCTGGACCGTGCCCTGGCCCCAATCCCCGAGGGGCTCGATCCACAGGCTCGGCCGGCGCTCGAAGCGCTGGTCGTCGTCCTGGAAGGCCTCGAAGGTGCGCTCGCGCTGGAGCAGGCCGAAGCCCCGGGGCGACTGGTCGACGAAGGCCGAGATCTGCAGGGTCTCGGGATTGTGAAGCGGCCGCCACAGCCACTCGCCCTGGCCGTTGAGCATCTGGAGGCCGGACGACTCGTAGACCGCCGGCCGCGCGTCGTCGACGTTGCGGCGGTCGTTGGGGCCGAACAGGAAGGTCGAGGCCATGCCGCCGAGGCCCACATGCTCGAGGTTCACCCGCGGGAACAGGGTCGTCTCCACGTCCACGATCGTGACCTCGCCCGGGCGGAAGGTCATCCGCACGGCGCCCGTGGTCGATTCGGAATCGATCAGCCCGTGCACCACGGCGGTGTTGCTGCCGGGCGCCGGGCGCTCGATCCAGAAGGCGCGGAAGAGCGGAAACTCCTCGCCGCGGACCTCCGCGGGCTTGAGCGTCAGGGCGCGGGCGACGACGCCGAAATTCTGCCCGCGGGCGATCGCCCGGAAGAACGTGGCGCCCTGGACGATCGCGAAGTCGATCGGCTGGCCGTTGCCGAAGGTGGAGTAGAGCTTGAACCCCGAGAAGCCGACGTCGCCCACGTTCGCGGGGACGTTGATGCGCCCGAAGTCGAAACGGCTGCGGTCATAGGCCACACGGCGGATGCTGCCGTCCTCGACGAGGTACAGGCCGACCGCATTGGTGAAGACGAAGCCGCGATGCAGCGGCTCGACGGAGATCCCACGGCCCTCGCCGCTCCAGATCAGGGAGGGCTGCTGCGCCCGGATCGCCACATACTGCTCGTAGGTGAGGTTCGCGAGCGCCTCCGGCAGGTCGGTGGGCGGCGGCGCGAACGGACGGCGCGAGAGCTGGCGGGCGACCTCCACCACGGTGGCGGGATCGAAGCGCAGTCCTTCTCCGAGCGCCGCATGGATGACGGCCTGGGGCGTCTGCGCCTGAGCCAGGGCGGCGCGCGGCGCCAGGACGGCACCGGCGGCGGACGCCCCGAGATAACCCAGAACGGCGCGGCGATGGGGCCCGGACGGGCCCGATAAGGTCGGAAAGTCCGGCTGAACCGGCACGGTCGTGCTCATCGTTGGCGGAAAAGCCGTCTTCTGGCGGCGCTTCGACAGCTTTAACACGGTTCCGGTGCGCTGTGCGAGCGGATGCACAGGTTTCTCCTTCCCTTCGGTCAGCCGGCCCGGTTCCGCAGGCGGGAGCCTCCGGCCGGCCCGCGCATCGCGGGCGGCGTCTTGCGCGTTGCGAAGGGGAGCCCCGTCGGATAGGTGCTCCAGGGCTCCGGATCGATCCTCCATGACAGACAGACCCCCGACTGCCACCCGCACCTGCCTCGCGATCGTGCTCGCCGCCGGCGAGGGGACTCGGATGAAGTCCGCCCTCCCGAAGGTGCTGCACGAGATCGCCGGGCGGTCCCTTCTGGGCCACGTGATGGCTGCCGTCGCGGCCGCAGGCGCCGAGCGCGTGGCCGTCGTCGTGGGCCCGGACCGGGAGGATGTCGCGAGGGCCGCCCGTGCGGTGCTGCCGGATGCCGAGATCTTCGTGCAGCGCGACCGGCTCGGCACCGCCCATGCGGTCCTGAGCGCCCGCGCCGCCCTCGAGCAGGGCGTCGACGACGTGGTGATCGCCTTCGGGGACACGCCCCTCGTGACGCCCGAGACCTTCCAGGCGCTGCGCGCGCCGCTCGCCGAAGGCGCCGCGGTGGTGGCGCTCGGCTTCGAGGCCCGCGACCCGACGGGCTACGGGCGATTCCTCCGGTCGGAGGGTCGGCTGACCGCGATCCGCGAGCACCGGGACGCGACGGAAGAGGAGCGGCGCATCACGCTCTGCAACGGCGGCCTGATGGCGCTGCGGGGCGACAAGGCGCTCGCGATCCTCGACCGGATCGGCAACGCCAACGCGAAGGGCGAGTACTACCTGACCGACGCCGTCGAGGTCGCGGCAGCCCAGGGCCTCTCGGCCGTCGCGGCGGTGACCACCGAGGACGAGATCCAGGGCATCAACGACCGGGCCCAGCTCGCCCGGGCCGAGCGTACCATCCAGGAGCGGCTGCGGAACGACGCGATGGCGGGGGGCACGACGCTGCAGGCCCCCGAGACGGTTTTCTTCAGCTACGATACGAAGCTCGGTCGCGATGTCGTTGTGGAACCGAACGTTTTCTTCGGGAAGAATGTGGTCGTCGAGGACGGCGCCGTGATCCACGCCTTCAGCCATCTCGAGGGGGCGCGGGTCTCGAAGGGCGCCAATGTGGGGCCGTTCGCCCGTCTGCGCCCCGGGGCGGCGATCGGTCCGAAGGCCAAGGTCGGCAACTTCGTCGAGATCAAGAACGTGGACGTCGGTCCAGGCGCCAAGGTGAGCCACCTGACCTATCTCGGCGACGCCACGGTGGGGGCGGAGGCCAATATCGGCGCCGGCACCATCACCTGCAATTACGACGGCTTCCGCAAGTACCGGACGGTCATCGGGGAGGGGGCCTTCGTGGGCTCGAACTCCGCCCTCGTGGCGCCGGTGACGATCGGGGCCGGGGCCTTCGTGGGCTCGGGCTCGGTCATCACCGAGGACGTGCCGGCCGACGCGCTCGGCCTCGCCCGCGGCCGCCAGGCCGTGAAGGAGAAATGGGCGCAAGCCTTCCGCGAGCGCATGCAGGCGGAAAAGAAGAAATAGCCTCCGGGTCACATTCGGTTGCGGGAGCCGATTGGGGCGCGATCCGCCGCATAGCCGAAATGCGAGCTTGAGCGTTGAAGCAGGTGTCACGAGGTCAGAGGGCTCATGTGCGGCATTGTCGGAATCCTGGGTAAGGCGTCGGTCGCAGGCCAGGTCGTGGAGGCGCTCAAGCGCCTCGAATATCGCGGCTACGACTCCGCGGGCGTCGCCACGCTCGAAGACGGTCGCCTGGAGCGTCGTCGTGCCGAGGGCAAGCTCCGGAACCTGGAGGTCAAGCTCTCCGAGGCGCCGCTGTCCGGCGCCATCGGGATCGGCCACACCCGCTGGGCGACCCACGGCAAGCCGAACGAGACCAACGCCCATCCCCACGCCACCGACCGGCTCGCGGTGGTCCACAACGGCATCATCGAGAACTTCCGCGAGCTGAAGGAAGAGCTCGAAGCCAAGGGCGTGCGCTTCGAGACCGAGACCGACACCGAGGTCGTGGCCCAGCTCGTCACCGACGAGATGCGCCAGGGGCGCTCCGCGGTCGAGGCGGTGGCCGCGACCCTGCCGCGGCTGCGCGGCGCCTTCGCGCTCGGATTCCTGTTCGCGGGCGAGGAGGACCTCCTCATCGGCGCCCGCCACGGCGCGCCGCTCGCCATCGGCTTCGGCGACGGCGAGATGTATCTCGGCTCCGACGCCCTCGCGCTCGCCCCGTTCACCGACGAGATCGGCTATCTCGAGGACGGCGACTGGGCGATCCTGACCCGCGACGGCGCCGAGGTCCGCGACGCGGACGGCCGCCCGGTCAAGCGCCAGCGCCAGCGGATCCAGACCGGCTCCTTCATGGCCGAGAAGGGCAACCACCGCCACTTCATGGCCAAGGAGATCTACGAGCAGCCCGAAGTCGTGGGCCGGACGCTGGGCCACTACGTCAACTTCACGGCCGGCCGCGTCGCCCTGCCGTTCGAGCTGCCGTTCGATTTCAAGGACGTGAACCGCCTGTCGATTTCCGCCTGCGGCACGGCGTACCTCGCGGGGCTGATCGCGAAATACTGGTTCGAGCGCCTGGCGCGGCTGCCGGTCGAGATCGACGTCGCCTCCGAGTTCCGCTACCGCGAGGCCCCGATGGAGCCCGGCAACGTGGCGCTCTTCGTCTCGCAATCGGGCGAGACCGCCGACACTCTCGCGTCGCTCCGGTACGCCAAGCAGAACGGCCAGCACATCGTCTCGGTCGTCAACGTGCCGACCTCCACGATGGCGCGCGAGAGCACCGTGGTCGCGCAGACGCTGGCCGGCATGGAGGTCGGCGTCGCCTCGACCAAGGCCTTCACCTGCCAGCTCACGGTGCTGCTCGCCCTTGCGCTCGCGGCGGCCCGGGCGCGCGGGACCCTCTCGGCGGAGGCCGAGAAGGAGATCGTGGACGCACTCATCGGTGTGCCGGGGCTGATCAGCGAGGCGCTGAAGCGCGAGGCGCAGATCGAGGCGCTTACCAAGGAGCTCTCCAAGGCCAAGGACGTGCTCTATCTCGGGCGCGGCACCTCCTATCCGCTCGCCATGGAGGGCGCGCTGAAGCTCAAGGAAATCTCCTACATCCACGCGGAAGGCTATGCGGCGGGCGAGCTCAAGCACGGGCCGATCGCGCTCATCGACGAGGCGATGCCCGTGATCGTGATCGCCCCGCACGACCCGTGGTTCGAGAAGACGGTGTCGAACATGCAGGAGGTCGCGGCGCGCGGCGGGCGCATCATCCTGATCACCGACGACAAGGGTGCGCAATCCACGGGGCTGAAGACGGAGGCCACGATCGTGATGCCGTCCGTGCACCCGACCGTGGCGCCGATCGTGCACGCGATCCCGGTGCAGCTGCTCGCCTACCACACCGCCGTCTTCATGGGCAAAGACGTCGACCAGCCCCGCAATCTCGCCAAGTCCGTCACGGTGGAGTGAATCGTCCCGGCGACGTCGGCCGGCGTGGAACCTCGCCGAGCCGGTCACGGTGGAATGAAGTGCGCGGCACGACCGCTCACGCCGGCGGCCGGCTCGCCACGTAGGCCGCCACGGCGGCGAACAGCACCGGGCAGCCGATCCTCACGGCGTCCGGCGCGTCGCTCAGCACCACGATGACGCCGCTCGCCGCCAGGCTCGCGACCGCGAAGGCTTTCGCCGAGCGGGGGACCGCGCCGGTCTCCCGCCAGCGCCGCACGGGAGGGCCGAAGCGGGGATGGTCGAGGAGCCAGGCCTCGAAGCGCGGCGATGACCGGGTGAAGCAGGCGGCCGCGAGGATGAGGAAGAGCGTTCCGGGCAGGAGCGGCAGGAAGAGTCCGGCGACCCCGAGAGCAACGCACAGCCATCCGAGCGCGAACAAGGCCGGGCGCCAGACCGCGCCGGCGGCGCGGCGCCAAGCGGGCGGATCGAACGCCCGCGGATCGGAAGGGTCGGGAGGGCCGGCCATGGGGTCACGTCCGAGAGGTGCGGTGGAGCGGCCTTGCCGGAGGGCCGGTGCGCCCTCATCTCGTCCTTTGGATGCAGCGGCCGGTGCTTGTGGTGCGCGCCGGCCTCCAATACCACTGGAGCCACCTAGCCCATCCGGGCCGGATGGGAAAGCGATGACTTCCCTCCGGACGGCGCCCGCCGCCCGCGGGGCAGCGACAGGACAGCAATGAACTCACCCTCGCCTGGTCCCGCCACCCGCCGGATCCCATCCTGCCCGCGATGACGCCGCTCGATCCCGTCCCGCCCCTGGGCGGCGAGGCCGCCGCGCCCCGCCTGCGAACCAGCGCCCGCACGCGCGTGCGGAACTACTTCCTGACCGGCCTCATCGTCGCCGGCCCGCTGACGATCACGACCTACATCACCTGGTGGTTCATCACCCTGATCGACGGCTGGGTGAAGCCCTTCGTGCCGACCCGCTACCTGCCCGAGGCCTATCTGCCGTTCACGATCCCGGGCTTCGGCCTCGTGATCGCCTTCACGGCGCTGACCATGCTGGGATTCCTCACCGCGAACCTCGTCGGCCGCTCCATGGTCGAGTTCGGCGAGGTGATCCTGAACCGGATGCCGGTCGTGCGCGGCATCTACAAGGGCGTGAAGCAGGTCTTCGAGACGATCTTCTCGACCACCGGGACCTCGTTCCGCACGGTCGGGCTCGTTCAATTCCCGGTGAAGGGCACCTGGTCCGTGGTGTTCATCTCGAACCCGGCGGGAATCGAGGTCAACGAGAGCATCCCGGGCGGCGACGAGCACATCGGCGTCTTCCTGCCCTGCACCCCGAACCCGACCACCGGCTTCTTCTTCTACCTGCCGCGGCGGGACGTGATCGAGCTCACCATGAGCGTCGACGACGCCGCCAAGCTCGTGATGTCGGCCGGCGTGATCCAGCCGGACGAGACGCAAAGGCGGCTCCAGATGATGGCGCAGGCCGCCGCCGGGGCAGGGCCGCGGCAGGCCGCGACCCTGGAGACGGCGGAGTAGGGCCTATCCCGCCCGCAGCAGGCGCACGGCGGCGTCGCGCTCGAAGAGATACAGGAGCAGCCGCAGCGCCTCGCCCCGCGCGCCTTCCAGGTTCTCGTCGCGGTCGACGATGAGCCGCGCGTCGTCGCGGGCGGCGGCGAGGAGGCTGCCGTCGGAGTCGAGGCGGGCGAGCTTGAAGCCCGGAAGGCCGGATTGGCGCGTGCCGAGCACCTCGCCCTCACCGCGCAGGCGCAGGTCTTCCTCGGCGATGCGGAAGCCGTCTTCGGTCTCGCGCATCATGTCGAGGCGGGCACGCGCGGTGGGGCCGAGCGGCCCCTTGTAGAGAAGGAGGCAGGTCGAGGCGCGGGAGCCGCGGCCGATGCGGCCGCGCAATTGATGGAGCTGCGCGAGGCCGAAGCGCTCCGCGTGCTCGATCACCATCACGGCCGCCTGCGGCACGTCGACCCCGACCTCGATCACCGTGGTGGAGACGAGGATCTTGGTCTCGCCCCTGGAGAAGCGCTCCATGGCGGCGTCCTTGTCCTTGCCCGGCATCTTGCCGTGGACGAGGCCGACCTCGTCGCCGAAGAACTGCTTCAGCAGATCGTAGCGCTCCTCCGCGGCCGCGAGGTCGATGGTCTCGGATTCAGCCACGAGCGGGCAGACCCAGTAGACGAGGTCGCCGGCCGCAATGGCGCGGCCGAGCGCGCCCACGACCTCGTCGATGCGGTCGACCGAGATCACCTTGGTGGCGACGGGCTTGCGGCCGGCGGGCTTCTCGTCGAGCACCGAGACGTCCATGTCGCCGAAATAGGTGAGCGCGAGGGTGCGCGGGATCGGGGTCGCGGTCATGACGAGGATGTCGACTGCCTCGCCCTTGGAGCCGAGCGCGAGGCGCTGGTGCACGCCGAAGCGGTGCTGCTCGTCCACGACCGCGATGCCGAGGTCCCGGAACTGCACGCCCTCCTGGAAGAGGGCATGGGTCCCCAGCGCGATGTCGATGCTGCCGTCGGCCAGGCCGGCGAGCACCGCCCGGCGCTCGGCGCCGCGGTCGCGGCCGGTCAGGAGCGCGGTGGTGAGTCCGGCCTCGCGGGCGAGCGGCTCGATGCGCTCGTAGTGCTGGCGCGCCAGGATCTCGGTCGGGGCCATGAGCGCCGCCTGCCGCCCGGCCTCGATGGCGCTCGCCATGGCGAGGAGCGCCACCACGGTCTTGCCCGAGCCGACGTCGCCCTGGAGCAGGCGCAGCATGCGCTTGTCGGCGACGAGATCGCCCCGGATGTCCGCGACCGCGCGCTCCTGGGCAGCCGTGAGCGGGAAGGGGAGTTTGTGCTTGAGCAACGCCACCAGCCGCCCGTCGCCCGCGTTCACGCGGCCGGGCTGGCGCCGCATCCGGCTGCGCACCAGGGCCAGGGTCAGTTGCGAGGCGAGCAATTCGTCGTAGGCGAGGCGGCGGCGGAAGGCGCTCTTCATCAGCGCCTCTTCCGAGAGCTCTGCCGCGTTGCCGGGGCGGTGGAGGGCGCGCAGGGCCTCGTCGAACGCGGGAAACCCCTGCTGGCGCAGCCAGTTGGGCTCCTGCCACTCGGGAAGCGGCGGAACCCGCTCCAGGGCGGCGCCGATGAACTTGCCCACCATGCGCGAGGAGAGGCCCTCCGTCAGGCCGTAGACCGCCTCGACCGAGGGCAGGTCGGCAAGGCCCCTTTCGTCGAGGATCCGGTCCGGGTGGACCATCTGGCGCATCCCGTCCCAGAGCTCGATCTTGCCCGAGACGTAGCGGCGGGCGCCCAGCGGCAGGAGCTTCTCCATCCGCGCCCGGGGCGCGTTGAAGAAGACGAGGGTGACGTCGCCGGTCTCGTCCTCGACCAGCACCCGGAACGGCGCCTTGGCGCGGCCGGGCGGCCCGGGGCGGTGGGCCGTGACGGTGACCGCGAGCGTCACGGGCTCGCCGATCGGCGCATCGGCGATCGAGCCCTTCAGCTCCCGGCTGACCCCGCCCTGCGGCAGGTGGAACAGGAGGTCGATCACGCGGGCCGCGCGGCCGGGCTCGCCCACGAGCCGGTCGAGGAGCGGCGCGATCCGCGGGCCGACCCCGGGGAGCGTGGCCGCAGGCGCGAAGAGCGGGTTGAGCAGGGCAGGGCGCAGCAGCAGGGCCTCCGCGTCCTCGATCGGGCGCGGCACGGGCGGGGAGGCGGTCCGGTTGGTGACGGCGGGCATGATCGCTATATAGCCACTCCCGGGCCCCGACGCGACGCGGCCGGCCTCGCCTTTCCGGAGCTTTTCATGAGCGGCACCCAGCGCACGAGCGCCGACCTCGATTCCCGCCGCAAGCGGATCCTGTTCCGCGCCTGGCACCGGGGCATCCGCGAGATGGACCTCATCATGGGCCGTTTCGCCGACGCGGAGATCGGCACCCTGACGGGGCCCGAGCTCGACGAGTTCGAGCGCCTGATCGAGGTGCCGGACCGGGACCTGTTCCGCTGGATCACCGGCGAGGATCCGACGCCCGAGAACTACGACAGCCCCGTCTTCCGGCGCCTCAAGGGCTTCCACACCCACGCGGCGCCGATCCACACCTGATCCGGCGCCGGCCTCCAGGCCCCGGGCGAACCCGGCCGCGGCCCCGGCGTTCCCCTTCACTCTCGATTCGCGACCCATGAAACCAGCCCTGACCCGCGCCCTCGCCGCCCTGAAGAAAGGCGGGAGCCTCACCCTCGCCGGCGTGCCGGAGGGCTTCGACGCGCTCGTGGTCGGGGACCTCGCCCGCGGCCTCACCGGGGCGATCGAGGGCCCGGCGGTGCTGGTCCACGTGGCCCGCGACGGGCTGCGGCAGCAGAACCTCCAGAACGCGCTCCAGTTCGTGGCGCCCGAGATCGAGGTGCTCGGCTTCCCGGCCTGGGACTGCCAGCCTTATGACCGCGTCTCGCCCAACAACGGGGTCACGGCGCAACGCATGACCACGCTGGCGCGCCTCGCCCGCTCGAAGACCTCGGAGGAGAAGCCCCGCGTTCTCCTCACCACCGTGAACGCCCTCGTCCAGCGGGTCCCGCCCCGAGCTCGGATCGCGGCCGAGACCTTCTCGGCCGCGCCCGGCAACATGGTGGACACGAACCAGCTCGTCGCCTGGCTCGAGAGCAACGGGTTTCTTCGGACCGGAACGGTCCGCGACACCGGGGAATACGCCGTGCGCGGCGGCATCATCGACCTCTTCCCCGCCGGCCAGCCGAACCCGGTGCGGCTCGACTTCTTCGGCGACACCCTGGAATCGATCCGCTCCTTCGATCCCGAGACCCAGCGCACCATCGGCCAGATGCGGGCGCTCGACCTTGTGCCGATGAGCGAGGTCCAGCTCACCACCGAGAGCATCCGGCGCTTCCGCCAGAGCTACGTCGCGGCCTTCGGGGCGCCGAGCCGGGACGACCGGCTCTACGAGGCGGTGAGCGAGGGCCGGCGCTACCCCGGCATGGAGCACTGGCTGCCGCTCTTCCACGAGGGGCTCGATACGCTCCTCGACTACCTGCCGGGCATTCCGGTCGTGTTCGATTCCCTCGCCGACGATGCGGCGGCCGAGCGCCTCAGCCAAGTGAAGGACTACTTCGATGCCCGCCACGCGGCGCTGACGCAGCCGCAACCCGGCATCGCGCCCTACAAGCCGCTGCCGCCGGACGCGCTCTACATGGCCCCTGAGGAATGGGCCGAGCGCACCGCCAAGATCCCGCTGGCCCGGCTCACGCCCTTCGCGGTCCCCGAGCAGGCCGGCAAGACCGTGATCGACCTCGAGGCCCGGCGCGGGCGCAACTTCATCGCCGAACGGGCCGACGAAGGCGGCAACGTCTTCGAGGCCGTGGTCCAGCACATCCGCGATCTCCAGGGGCAGGGGAGGCGGGTCGTCGTCGGGGCGTGGTCGGAAGGGTCGCGCGAGCGCCTCTGCCACGTGCTCAACGACCACGACCTGCGCCAGACCAAGCCCGTGTCGCGGCTCGTCGACGCCCTCGCGCTGCCGAAGCTCGAAGTGCCGGTCGCGGTCTGGGGCCTGGAATCCGGGTTCGAGGCCGGCGACCTCGCGGTGCTGTCCGAGCAGGACATCCTCGGCGACCGGCTCGTGCGGGCGAAGCGCAAGTCGAAGCGGCCGCAGGATTTCCTCACCGAGGTGGCGGCGCTGACCCCGGGCGACCTCGTGGTCCATGTCGACCACGGCATCGGCCGTTTCGTGGGCCTGAAGACCATCGAGGCCGCGGGCGCGCCGCACGACTGCCTCGAACTGCACTACGCCGGCGGCGACCGCCTGTTCCTGCCCGTCGAGAACATCGAGCTTCTGACCCGCTACGGCTCGGAGGAGACGGAGGTCCAGCTCGACCGGCTCGGCGGCGGCGCCTGGCAGGCCCGCAAGTCGCGCATGAAGCAGCGCATCCGCGAGATGGCGGGGGCGCTCATGAAGATCGCGGCCGCGCGGGTGCTGAAGGAGGCTCCGCGCCTCGTGCCGCCGGAAGGCCTCTACGACGAGTTCGCGGCGCGCTTCCCCTATGACGAGACGGAAGACCAGCTCAACGCCATCGAGGCGGTGCTGGACGATCTCGGCGCCGGGCGTCCCATGGACCGGCTCGTCTGCGGCGACGTCGGCTTCGGCAAGACGGAAGTGGCGCTTCGCGCCGCCTTTGTGACCGCCATGAGCGGCAAGCAGGTCGCGGTGATCGTGCCGACGACGCTGCTGTCGCGCCAGCACCACAAGACCTTCTCGGAGCGCTTCAAGGGCCTGCCGCTCAACGTCGCCCAGGCCTCGCGCTTCGTGCCCGCGGCCGAGATGAAGAAGGTCAAGGAGGGACTGACCGACGGCTCGATCGACATCGTGATCGGGACGCACGCGCTGCTCGGCAAGACGATCAAGTTCCGGGACCTCGGCCTCGTGATCGTCGACGAGGAGCAGCATTTCGGCGTCGGCCACAAGGAGCGCCTGAAGGAGCTGCGCGCCGAGGTGCACGTGCTGACCCTCTCGGCCACCCCGATCCCGCGCACCCTGCAACTGGCGCTGACCGGCGTGCGCGAGCTCTCGCTCATCACCACGCCGCCGGTCGACCGCCTGGCGGTCCGCACCTTCGTGACGCCCTTCGACCCGCTCCTCGTGCGCGAGGCGCTGCTGCGCGAGCGCTACCGCGGCGGCCAGGCCTTCTACGTGGTGCCGCGCCTCGACGACCTCGCGGAGGTCAAGACCTTCCTGGACCGCGAGATCCCAGAGGCCAAGGTGGCGGTGGCGCACGGGCAGATGGCGGCGGGCCAGCTCGAGGACGTGATGACCGCGTTCTACGAGGGCAAGTACGACGTGCTGCTCTCGACCACGATCGTGGAGTCGGGCCTCGACATTCCGACCGCCAACACGCTCATCGTGCACCGGGCCGACATGTTCGGCCTGTCCCAGCTCTACCAGCTCCGCGGCCGTGTCGGCCGCTCCAAGACCCGGGCCTACGCGCTCTTCACGGTGCCGGCGAACCGCACCCTCACCGTCCAGGCGGAGCGGCGCCTCAAGGTTCTGCAATCGCTGGACACGCTCGGGGCCGGCTTCCAGCTCGCCTCGCACGACCTCGACATCCGCGGCGCCGGCAACCTGCTCGGCGAGGAGCAGTCGGGTCACATCAAGGAGGTGGGCTACGAGCTCTATCAGCAGATGCTGGAGGAGGCGGTCGCCCAGCTCAAGGCCGGCATCGAGGAGCCAGCCGAGGACCAGTGGTCGCCCAACATCGCGATCGGCGCGCCCGTGATGATCCCCGAGACCTACATCGAAGACCTGCAGGTGCGGCTCGGGCTCTACCGGCGTCTGTCCACCTTCGAGACGGACGCCGAGATCGACGCCTTCGGGGCCGAGCTCGTCGACCGCTTCGGGCCGCTGCCCACGGAGGTGGAGCAGCTCCTCAAGATCATGTCGATCAAGGTGCTGTGCCGGCGCGCCAACATCGACAAGGTCGATGCCGGCCCGAAGGGCATCATCGTCTCGTTCCGCGACAATTCCTTCGCCAACCCGACCGGCCTCGTCGCCTACGTGGCGGAGCAGGCCTCCTTCGCCAAGGTGCGCCCCGACATGCGCATCGTCTTCATCCGCGACGTCGAGGACCCGAACGACCGCCTCAAGGCGACGACCACGATCCTGCGCAACCTGGTGCGGATCGCGGAGAAGAAGGCGGCGTGAGGGCGGCCGCTGCTGGGGACAAGGGGCTCAGTGTCATCCCTGCCGGAGCGCCGAACGCATAGTCAAGGGAAATTGAGGACCCACCGTATCATCCCCGGCCGGAGCACGAAGTGCGCAGGGGAAGGGGATCCAGCATACCCCCTCTCCCCGCATGCGGGGAGAGGGCTGGGGTGAGGGGCTGGTCGGATGAGCTGAACGGTGCCCGAGCACCCTCTCTTGGCAGGCAGGGATCGAAAGGAGCCGCTTCGCGGCAACTTCACTGTACTGGATCCTCTTCCTGTGCGCCCTGACGGGCTCCGGCCGGGGATGACAACGAGGGTCTGTCAAGACCCAGGCGTCCGGCCGGGGACGACACTCAGGGTGATCCGATCACAGCTCCGGCTTGGACAGCACCCGCGTCCCGAGTTCGTTCTGGAGCATGGCCGCGGTGGCGCCCGTAGGGCCGCCGATGACGATCACGGGGACGCCCGTCCCGCGCTGGCTTTCGCGCAGCCGGTCGGCCAGCGCCATGAAGCGCTGGCGCTCGGCGAAGCCAGCGCGGTTCGGCATCTGGAGGACGATGGCGGCGGGGCTGCGCACGATGGCGAGCACGTCGTCGGCGGTCTCGACCGGAGTCGTGACGCTGGCGAAGCCCATCTCGGCGAGCTCCGCCGACAGCGCAAAATCCTGGCCCCGGTCACCGTTGTCGACAACGACGACCTTCTGAAAACCGTCCATCACTGATGTCCTGTGGCAGCCGCCGCGTGCGGGCGCGGCAGCGCTGGCTAGTAACGCTCTCGGGGGGAACTTGTTTCATCCCGAAGCTGAACCGTCGCTCAACAAAGCGCGACCGGAGCGGTTTCTTTGCCCCTATGACGAAGGCTCCGTTACCGGCGGGGAAGGCGCCGGAGAAGACCTCCGGTCGATCTCCAAGCCTCTCGCGGCCTGCCGATCGGGTCAGAGCGGCACCTTCAGGATCCCACCCCACGGATCGGGTCAGCGCGTCTCCCGCCACCAAGTGTCGATCGAGAGGCCGAGGAGGGGCATGACGGGCGGGTGCTGCAGGGCGGCGTCGAATGCGAGCCAGTAATCCGGCACGTGGAACAGGGGCACGACGTAGAAGCCGGACAGGAGCAGCCGGTCGAGGGCGCGCACGGCCGTCACGAACTCGGACCGGCCCTCGGCCGACAGCAGGGCGTCGATCATGGCGTCGATGGCGGGCGAGCGGGCGCCCGCATAATTGAGCGAACCCTCCTGCCCGGCCGAGCGGGCGCTCCAGCGGTTGCGTTGCTCGGCGCCCGGCGACAGGCTCACCGCCCAGGTCCGCTGCATCATGTCGAAGTCGAAGCCGGAGAGGCGGCGCCAGTACTGCGGCTCGTCGACCCTGCGGATCCGCAGGGTCACGCCGATCCGGGCCAGGCTCTGGGCGTAGTTGAGGGCGAGCCGCTCCTGGAACAGGGTGTTGGCGAGCATCTCGAAGGCGAAGGGCTCGCCGGATCCGGTCCGGCGCAGGACCCCGCCGCGCAGGGTCCAACCGGCTTTCGCCAAGAGGTCGAGCGCCCGACGCGCCAGGTCCCGGTCGCGGCCCGAGCCGTCCGATTCCGGCGGCGACCAGCGTCCCTCCAGGATGTCGGGCCGGACCGCGCCCGGGAAGGGGGCGAGGAGCGCGCGCTCGGCCTCCGAGGCGGGCCGGCCGTGCGCGGAGAGCTCCGAGCCGTGGAAATAGCTCGCATTGCGCTGGAGCAGGCCGGAATAGAGGTTCCGGTTCACCCACGCGAAATCGAACATCAGGCCGAGCGCCTCGCGGACGCGGATGTCGGCGAAGAGCGGGCGCCTGGTGTTGAAGACGAGCCCGTTCATGCCCTTCGGCGTGCGGATCGGGAAGGTCTCGCGCCGGACGCGGCCCTCGCGGAGCGCCGGGAAATCGTAACCGCCGGCCCAACGGCTCGCGTCGTCCTCGAAGCGGAAATCGTAGAGGCCGGCCTTGAAGGCCTCGAACAGGGAATTGGCGTCGCGGTAGAAGTCGTAGCGGATCTCGTCGAAGTTGAAGAGCCCGCGCGCCACGGGGAGGTCCTCGCCCCAGTAGTCGCTCCGCCGCCGCAGCACCACGCGCTCGCCCGGCTTGACCTCGACGATCGTGTAGGGCCCCGACCCCAGCGGCGGGACCAGCGTGGTGCGGTCGAAGCGCTCCGGGTCCGTGGCATGGGCGGCGAAGATCGGCATCAGGGCGACGATGAGCGGCACCTCCCGGTCCTGCCCGCCGAGATCGAAGCGGATGCGGTGGGGGGACTCGATCGCGACCGCCCTGACCTGCCCGAAGGTGGTGCGGTGGAGCGGCTTCCCGAACCGCTTGAGAAGCTCGAAGGTGAAGCGCACGTCCTCGGCGGTGAGCGGGCGGCCGTCCGCGAAGCGGGCGCGGGGATCGAGGTTGAAGGTGACCGAGCTGCGGTCGTCCGGCATCTCCACGCTGCGGGCGACGAGGCCGTAGAGCGAGAACGGCTCGTCGAGGGAGCGCACCATCAGGCTCTGGAGCACGTAGCGGGTCGCGGCGTCCGGCGCCACGCCGAGCACGACGAGGGGGTTGAGGCTGTCGAAGCTGCCCTGGAGCGCGAGCACGAGCCGGCCGCCCCGCGGCGCCTGCGGGTTCACGTAGGGAAAGTGCGGGAAGCCCGGAGGCAGCGCCGGCTCCCCGTGCATGGCGATCCCGTGCCGGGCCTTCACGGGCTCGGATCCGGCTGCCGAGGGGCCGATCAGGGCTGCCAGCAGAAGGCCGAGACAGGCGAGAAAACGGTGCAGGGGAGGAGAGCGGCGGGCCATGGTGTGATTCGGAGGACGCGCCATCTAGCCCGAGAAAGTCCTAACCAACGACTGGTAAGGCCACGGGCGAACCGCTAAAGAATCGGCCCGCGTGTCATGTGTTCGCCTTATTCGGTGACGATGCAGCGCACGACCAAACCAAGACGCCGAACGCGCAGAAGGCCGGCCATCGGGCATGGCAGCACACTGACTGGAAGAGGACCGACGCAATGCAATTCGCGACCCGACTCGCGAGCTCGCGGGGCACCCGTGGCCTGGCCACGGCCATGCTGCTGACGCTGTGTGCCGCCCCGGCTCTGGCGCAGACCGCCCCGGCTCCCAGCCGTCCCGCCGCTCCGCGCCCGGCTCAGCCGGCCGCGCCTGCGCCCGCCGCTCCGCAGGGTGCGCCGCAGGCGCAGGGCCAGCAGGGCCCGCTCGTCGTGCAGGTGAAGCCGGAGCCGTCCCAGCCGGACTGGACCAAGGTGTGCGGCAAGGACGAGGCCGCCGGCGCCGAGATCTGCTACACCACCCGCGACTTCGTGTCCGACCAGGGCCAGCCCGTGCTGGCGGTCGCGGTCTACGACGTCAAGGCGGCGCAGCCCCAGAAGTTCGTGCGCTTCTTCCTGCCGATCGGCCTGCAGCTCCCGCCCGGCATCCGCTTTGCGGTCGACCAGGGCCAGGCCGCCGCCGGCCGCTACGCGATCTGCTATCCGAACGGGTGCTTCGCCGAGGCGCAGGTGAAGGACGATTTCGTGGCCGCGCTCAAGAAGGGCACGATCCTCAACGTGAGCGTCCAGGGCCAGGGCGGCCGCGAGGCCACCTTCGCGGTTCCGGCGGCCGGCTTCGGCAAGGCCTATGACGGCGCGCCGATCGACCCGAAGGTGCTGGCCGACCAGCAGCGCCGGCTCCAGGAGGAGCTCGAGAAGAAGAGCGACGAGCTCCGCAAGCGCCTCGAGCAGCAGAGCGGCGCCGCCGCCGCCCCGAGCGCCAACGCGGCGCCGAAGCCCTGATCGGGTCGCCATCCGGAATGCAGAACGCCGGGCCCTCGAGCCCGGCGTTTTCGTTTCCGGTCGTCAAGGCTCAGTTCGCGACGCTGACCTTCGAGCGGTAGGCCCCCGAGGCCGTGCGCTCGAACATCTCCCCGATCATCGGGTTGCGCAGGGGCTCGTCCGAGGTGTCGGGCAGGAGGTTCTGCTCCGAGACATAGGCGATGTACTCGGTCTCCGCGTTCTCGGCGAAGAGGTGGTAGAACGGCTGGTCCTTGCGGGGCCGGATCTCGTCGGGGATCGACAGCCACCATTCCTCGGTGTTGTCGAATTCCGGATCCACGTCGAAGATCAGGCCGCGGAACGGAAACACCCGGTGCTTGACGACCTGGCCGATCGCGAACTTGGCTGTACGCGGCTTCATGGCTCGATACTCCATGGCGAGCATATAAATAGGCCTTCGGGGCGCTCAAGCGGGCGCGGCCATCGGTCCCCGCACGATTCCGCGAGGCCGGGGGAGCCTCAGGGCCCTCCCGCCGGCCCATCCTTCTCGGCGACGAGCCGCGCCAGGTCGGCGATGACCTTCGCCTGCTTCCAGGTCGCGTCGTCCTGCATCTTGCCGTCGATCATCACGGCCCCGGTGCCGTCGGGCATCGCCTCCAGGATCCGTTGCGCGAAGGCCGCCTCCGCGGGATCGGGCGTGAAGACGCGCCTCGCGATCTCGATCTGCGACGGGTGGAGCGACCACGCCCCGGCGCAGCCCATCAGGAAGGCGTTGCGGAACTGGGTCTCGCAGGCGAGGGGATCGGAGAAGTCTCCGAACGGGCCGTAGAAGGCCTTGAGCCCGTTGGCGAGGCAGGCATCGACCATGCGGGCCAGGGTGTAGTGCCAGAGGTCCTGCTGGGCGCTCCCGCGCGGACGGCCTTCCGCGGGGTCTTCCAGGACCTTGTATTCGGGATGCCCGCCGCCGACCCGGGTGGTCTTCATGCCCCGCGAGGCCGCGAGGTCGGCGGGGCCGAGGCTCATGCCGTGCAGGCGCGGGGAGGACGAGGCGATGGCGTCGACGTTCTTCACGCCCTCGGCGGTCTCCAGGATCGCGTGGACCAGGATCGGCTTCGTGAGGCCGTGCCGGGCTTCGAGCTGGGCGAGGAGCTGGTCGATGTAGTGGATGTCCCAGGGGCCGTCGGCCTTCGGAAGCATCACGACGTCGAGCTTGTCCCCGACCTCGCCGACGATCTCGGTGAGGTCGTCGAGCACCCAAGGGCTGTTGAGGGCGTTGATCCGGGTCCAGAGGCCGGTGGCGCCGAAATCGCCGGCTTTGGCGAGCGCGATGAAGCCGCGGCGCGCCTCCAGCTTCATGTCGGCGGGGATCGCGTCCTCGAGGTTGCCGAGGATCACGTCGACCTGGGGGATCAGGTCCGGGACCTTCGCCCGGACCTTCTCGAGATGCGGCGGCACGAAGTGGATCATGCGTTCCAGGCGCACGGGCAGTTCGCGCAGCGGCGTCGGGGCACCGGCCGCGAGGGGCTGGAAGAAACGGCGCGGCAGCTTCATGGACGTCTCCTCAATCGGTCCCGAGCGATAGGCGAATTGCGGCCGACGCGTCCAGGGGAGGGGAGCAAGACCCGCGCCAGGCGGGCCGGACCGCGATCGGGACCGGAAGACCTGCGCCCGGGGGAGGGCAGGGTGCCCGGCAGGCGCGTTGCTCGAGCCGGCAAAGCCTGCAACAAGGCCGGACACCCGCCCCGCCGGCCCGGGAGACCGCGATGTCCGACCTCGTCGGGCTGTTCAACCTGCTCGCCCCGTTCTTCGGCCTCATCGGCCTCGGCTTCTTCTGCGGCAAGGTGGTGCGGCGCCCGGAAGCCGGGCTCGCCTGGATGCAGTTCTTCCTGATCTACGTCGCGCTGCCGTGCCTGTTCTACAAGCTCATCGCCGACAAGCCCCTGGACCAGCTCACGAACTGGCCCTTCGTGATCGCCACCACATTCTGCACGGCCTGTGCCTTCGTGCTCTCCTACGCGGCCGGGTTCTGGCACACCCGGGACATGCCGCAATCGGTGATGCAGGGCGTCGCCGGGTCCTATTCCAACATCGGCTACATGGGCCCGCCCCTGATCCTCTCGGCGCTGGGCCCGGCGGCGAGTGCCCCCGTGGTGCTGATCTTCGTTTTCGACAACCTGTTCCTGTTCTCCCTCGTGCCGCTCCTGATGGCGGTGGCGGGCGTCGAGAAGCGGTCGCTCGCCGCCACGATCCGCGACATCGTCTGGAAGGTGGTCACCCACCCCTTCAACCTCGCGACCGTCGCGGGCGTGCTCGCGAGCTACACCCATCTCGAACTGCCGCAGGCGCTCGACAAGATCGTCGTCTGGCTCCAGGGCGCGGCTGCCCCGTGCGCGCTGTTCCTGCTCGGCGTCACGGTCGCCCTGCGCCCGCTGGAGCGCATCCCGGGCGAGGTGCCGGCGCTCGTGATCATCAAGCTCGTGCTGCACCCGCTGCTCGTCTGGGCGGTGCTCTCCGCGCTCGGGGACTTCGGTGCCCCCTGGACCTACGCGGCCGTCGTGATGGCGGCCCTGCCGCCGGCCCTCAACATCTTCGTGATCTCGACCCAGTACAATGTCGGGGTCGAGCGCGCCTCGGCCTGCGTGCTCCTCGGGACGGTCGTCTCGATGGCGACCCTCACGGCCTTTCTCTACGTCATCAAGACCGGGCTGATGCCGCACGACCTGTTCCCCTGAAGGGGCAGACAGTCTTCCGCAAGGCGGGCCGGATGTGCCATGACCGGAGGGTCTCACGTCCGGTGACCCGATGCCCCTGCCGCTCGAAGGCCTGCTCGTCCTCGATTTCTCGACCCTCCTGCCCGGCCCGCTCGCGACCCTGATGCTCGCGGAAGCGGGCGCCGAGGTCGTCAAGGTCGAGCGGCCCGGCGGCGAGGACATGCGGCGCTTTCCCCCGAAGATCGGCGCCGAATCCGCACCCTATGCGGTGCTGAACGCCGGCAAGAAGAGCGTCGTTGCGGACCTCAAGACCGAGGAGGGCCGCCGCCTCCTGGAACCTCTCCTGGTCCGCGCGGACATCGTGGTGGAGCAGTTCCGCCCCGGCGTCATGGATCGCCTCGGCCTCGGCTACGAGGCGGTCCGGCGGATCAATCCCCGCGTGATCTACTGCTCGGTCACGGGCTACGGCCAGGAGGGGCCGCGCGCCGGCGAGGCGGGCCACGACCTCAACTACCAGGCCGTCACGGGCCTGCTCTCGCTCTCGCCCACCATGCCGGCGGCGCTCGTGGCCGACATCGCGGGCGGCGCCATGCCGGCCGTGATGAACATCCTGCTGGCGCTGCGCCAGCGCGACCTCACCGGCGCGGGCTGCCGCCTCGACGTCGCGATGGCGGACGCGATGTTCACCTTCGCGTGGTTCGGCCTCGCGGAGGGGCACGCCAAGGGGCGGATGCCGGGCGCGGCCGAGAACATGCTGACCGGCGGCAGCCCGCGCTACGGGCTCTATCCCACCGCGGACGGGCAGGTGCTCGCGGTCGGTGCCCTGGAGCAGAAATTCTGGGATGCGTTCTGCGAAGGCATCGGCCTGCCCGCGGACTTGCGCGACGACCGCCGCGATCCGTCCGCGACGCGTGCCGCCGTCACGACGATCGTGGCCTCGCGGGACGGGGCCGGCTGGCGCGCCGTGCTGGAACCGCTCGACTGCTGCTGCACCCTCGTGGCCTCGCTCGACGAGGCGGTCGCGGACGAGCATTTCCGGGCGCGCGGGCTCCTGGCCTACGGGGCTCAGGGCGGCGCGGGTGATACGATCCCGCTGACGGCGCTGCCGATCGCGCCCGCATTCCGCGCGGGGCCGGACGTGCCGCGCCGCGTGGCAGGCGTGGGCGAGCACACCGAGGCGGTGCTCGCGAGGGCGAACCGTCAGTAGCCGTGATCGTCCGAACGTCCGAGAAAGCCCTGCAGGTCCGCCGGACGCGCTGCGCCGCGACCGGGGCGGACCTTCCATCGGAATCGAGAGCTCATAGGGTCCGGCAATGACTCCGCTCCGCATACGCGCCGCAACCCGCGCCGACCTGCCGCGCATCCACGAGGTGCGTCATGGAACGGCGGAGAACCGGCTGACGAACCCGGCGCTCGTCACAAGCGAGGAGGTCGCCTGGTATCTGGACGAGGCCATCTTCCTCGTTTCGGAGGACGCCGAAGCGGTCCAGGGGTTTACCTGCGTCAATCACCAGACAGGCTATGTCTGGGCCCTGTTCGTCATCGATGGGGCCCAGGGCCGGGGGCACGGCACCGGCCTGCTCGACGCCGCCATGGCGCGGTTGAGAGAGGCAGGCCACCGGCAGGCATTCCTCTCGACCGGTCGCGGAACGAAAGCAGAGGCCTTCTACGCGGCCAAAGGCTGGCAGCCGATGGGCGTGAACCTGCACGGCGAGGCGGTGTTCCGGCTCTGGCTGTAAGGCCGATCGCGCCCAGGGTCCGTCGCCCGACCCTTTCGCCCCGCGGCCCCGCTCCGCCGCCGCGGCCGTGACGGGCTCTTAAAGGCCTGCGCCGCTCATCAGCCGCGGCGCGCCGACCCGCGGCAGCACGCCCTCCCGCATGACGGCACGGCGCAGAGGGCCGATCCCTGACAGCGCCAGGAGACCGGCGCCGCGCAGGAAGTCCGCCGGCAGCAGGCCCGACAGGAGCGTCCGGTTGAGCCCGTCCACCGCCGCCGTACGCAGGCGGACGTCGAGATCGCGCCCGCGCTGGTAGGCTCGCAGCGCCGCGTCGCCGCCCGGATCCGCACCGGCGTCGCGCGCGTCCACCACCGCGTCGCGCAAGGCCGCCACGTCGCGGAGCCCCAGATTGAGCCCCTGCGCGCCGATCGGCGGGAACACGTGCGCGGCTTCGCCCACGAGGGCAAGGCGCGGAGCCTGGAAACGGTCGACCGACAGCCCGCTCATCGGCACCGCGCCGCGCGGCCCGTCGACCCGCATCGCGCCGAGCATGGACTGCGCCTGACGCTCGATCTCGCGGGCGAGCGCGGCATCGTCGAGGGCGGCGAGCGCCTCGGCCCGCGCCGGGCTCGTGACCCAGACGAGGCTCGAGCGCCGGCCGGGGAGGGGGACGAGGGTGAAGGGGCCGTGCCGGGTGTGGAACTCGGTCGAGGTCTCGCGGTGGTCGCGGTCGTGGGCCAGGATCGTGGTGTGGGCGATCTGGGGATAGGACCAGGTCCGCGTCGGCAGCGCGGCCGCCTCGCGCAAGCGCGAGTTGCGTCCGTCCGCCGCGACCACGAGAGCGGCGCGGATCGGTTCCCCGTCGGCAAGCGTCAGGATCGCATCCGCGCCTTCGACCGCGAATCCGGTCGCGGGAACTGGCCGGTGCTCGATGGCAATCCTGCGCATGGCCTCCGTGAGGCGTTCCACGAGGGCGGCGTTCTCGACGTTCCAGCCGAAGGCGTCGAGGCCGATCTCGCCCGCCCGGAATGCCACCGGCGGCGGGCGGAACAGGCTTCCCGTGTCGTCGACGAGCTGCATGGTGACGAGCGGCGCGGCTTGCCGCGCGACCGCAGGCCAGATGTCGAGCGCTTCGAGGAGACGCACGGAGCCGTGCAGCAGCGCCACCGTGCGTCCGTCCCGTCGCGCGTCCGCCGGGCCCACGAGCGCTACCGAGAAGCCGTCGCGGGCAAAGGCCAGCGCCGCGCAGAGCCCGGCGGCGCCCGCGCCGACCACCACAATGTCGAAGCGGTCCGCGCTCATGCGGCCCGCACCTGGAGACCGGCCCGGCGCTCGGCCGCGGCCACGTCGCGGATGAAGTGGGATTCCGGGATCGCGAGATCCTCGTGCGCCAGCGCGGCGCGCACGGCCGGCCGTGCACCGGCGACGTAGACCTCCGCGCCGTTGCGGCGCGCCCGTGCCACGAAGGTCGCGAGCGAACCGACCGCGCTCGAATCCGCGAAGGGCACCGCGGAGAGGTCGAGGACGACCGCCCGGGGAAAGCTGCCGATCCGCTCCAGGGTCGCCCCGACCGTCGAGGAAGCGCCGAAGAACAGCGGGCCCGAGACCCGGTAGACCATCACGTCGGCGTCCGAGGCGGCCCGGCTCAGCTCCTCGCGCGGATCCGCCTCGTCGTCCGCAGGGAGCGGCGTGCCGGTCTCGACCGCGACGAACTGCGCCATCCGATGCATGAACAGGAAGCTCCCGAGCACCACGCCGGCCGCGATGCCCTCGGTGAGGTCGCGGAACACGGTGAGGCCGAAGGTCACGAGCAGCACGAAAGCCTCGCCCCGGGAGCGTTTCAGGAGATCGAGGAACTCCTGCTTCTCGGCCATGTTCCAGGCCACCACCGCGAGCACCCCGGCGAGCGCCGCGAGCGGGATGTAGGAGGCGAGCGGCGCCGCGAACAGCATGAACGCGAGGAGGAAGGCGGCGTGCAGGATGCCGGCCACCGGCCCGACCGCGCCCGAGCGGATGTTGGTGGCCGTGCGCGCGATGGTGCCGGTGGCGCAGACTCCGCCGAACAGGGCCGCGCCGACGTTGGCGACGCCCTGCGCGACGAGCTCTATGTCGGAGCGGTGGCGCCGCCCGCTCATGGCGTCGGCCACGACCGCGGAGAGAAGCGATTCGATGCCGCCGAGAAGCGCGATCGCGACGGCTGCGGGCAGGACATCCGCGATCCGCGCGAGGCTCATCGCGGGCAGGGCCGGGTCAGGCAGGCGGTCCGGCACGCCGCCGAAGCGGGTCCCGATGGTCTCGATCGGCAGCGACAGGAGGGCGGCGGCCGCCGACACGGCGACGACCGCGATCAGGAAGGCCGGCCAGGTCGGACGCAGGCGCCGCAGCACGAGGATCGCCGCGATCGTTCCCGCCGAGACCGCGATCGCGGCGGGGTTGACGGTCGTGGCCGCGCCGGCGAGCGCCTGGAGCTTCGGCAGGAAGGCGGCGGGCTCGCGGCCCGGCAGCGTGACGCCGAACAGGTCGCGGAGCTGGCTCGCCATGATGATGACCGCGATTCCGGACGTGAAGCCGACGATCACGGGATGCGGGATGTACCGGATGTAGGCGCCGAGCCGCAGGAAGCCGATCCCGATCAGGATCAGGCCGGCCAGGAACGTGGCGAGCAGGAAGCCGTCGAAGCCGTGCCGCTCGATGGTGGCCGCGACCAGCACGATGAAGGCGCCCGCCGGCCCGCCGATCTGGAAGCGGCTGCCGCCCAGGAGCGAGATCAGGAAGCCGCCGACGATCGCGGTGTAGAGCCCGCGCTCCGGCGAGGCGCCGGAGGCGATGGCGATCGCCATCGAGAGCGGCAGCGCCACGATCGCGACCGTGAGACCCGCGACGGCATCCGTGCGGAGCTGCGCCGCGCCGTAGCCTTCGCGCAGCACCGTGAGGAGCTTCGGCGTGAACAGGTCACGGAAGCTGGGGCGGGGAGGGGCGAGGCTGTCGCTAGGCACTTAATTCACATCCAGACCGAGTGGTATCGGCCCACAATAATGCATGGATTCGCCATTGCCGACCGGTCGAGCGACTCCCTATGATCAATTTCGCAGGGAGAAATTGACGCGGGCGAGGCGCCCGCATCCCTCCCGGTTCCAGATCACGAGGAGGACGTTCAAGTGGGGAAGGCCATACGCATCCATGCCCATGGCGGGCCGGAGGTCTTGTCCTATGAGGACGTGGCGACGCCGGAACCGAAGGCCGGCGAGGTGCTGGTGCGCCAGCGCGCGGTCGGCGTGAACTTCATCGACGTCTATTTCCGCACCGGGCTCTATGCGGCCCCGAGCATGCCGTTCACGCCCGGCAACGAGGCGGCCGGCGAAGTGGTGGCGGTGGGTGACGGCGTCACCGAGTTCAAGCCGGGCGACCGGGTCGCCTACGCGATGCGCATCGGCAGCTACGCCGAGGAGCGGGCGATCGACGCGGCCGCCCTGGTGAAGATCCCGGACGGCGTCGACGACGAGACCGCCGCCGCGATGATGCTGAAGGGCCTCACCGCGCAGTACCTGCTGCGGCGCACCTTCCCGGTGAAGCCGGGCCACACGGTCCTGATCCATGCGGCGGCCGGCGGCGTCGGCCTCATCGTGAGCCAATGGGCCAAGCATCTCGGCGCGACGGTGATCGGCACCGTCGGCACGCGGGACAAGGAGACCCTCGCCCGCGAGGCCGGCTGCGACCACGTGATCCGCTACCGCGAGGAGGATTTCGCGGCCCGCGTGAAGGAGATCACCAAGGGCGAGCTCTGCGACGTGGTGTACGACGGCGTCGGCAAGGCGACCTTCCCGGCCTCGCTGGACTGCATCAAGCCGCTCGGCATGTTCGCGAGCTTCGGCTCCGCCTCCGGCCCGGTCGATGCCTTCAACATCGGCATCCTGGCCCAGAAGGGCTCGCTCTTCGCCACGCGCCCGACGCTCGCGACCTACACGATGAAGCGGGAATGGCTCCTCGACATGGCGGCCGACCTGTTCGCGGTCGTGGCGGGCGGGCACGTGAAGATCCCGGTCCATTCCCGGGTGCCGCTCGCCAACGCCGCGGACGCGCACCGGGCGCTCGAAGGCCGCGAGACCACCGGCGCCACCGTCCTGATCCCGTAAACGAGGTCTCCCGCGTGGCGTCCGGCACCGCAGCTGCCCAGCCCCTCGTCGAGCTGAGGGGCATCACCAAGCGCTACGGCGAACTGCTGGCCAACGACCGCATCGATCTCGCGATCGAACCCGGCGAGATCCACGCGCTTCTGGGCGAGAACGGCGCCGGCAAGTCCACGCTCGTCAAGATCCTCTACGGCGTCGTGGAGCCGAGCGCCGGCGAGATCCGCTGGCAGGGGCGGCCCGTCACGATCGGCTCGCCGGTCCAGGCGCGGGCGCTCGGCCTCGGCATGGTGTTCCAGCACTTCTCGCTCTTCGACGAGCTCACGGTGGCCGAGAACATCGCGGTCGCGCTCTCGGAGGAGTGGAGCCTCGGCGAGGTGCGCGCCAAGCTCGCCGATGTCAGCCGCGCCTACGGCCTGACGCTGGAGCCCGACCGCGCGGTCTGGACCCTGTCGGCCGGCGAGCGCCAGCGCATCGAGATCGTGCGCTGCCTGCTCCAGAATCCGAAGCTCCTCATCCTCGACGAGCCCACCTCGGTGCTGACGCCGCAGGAGGCCGAGCACCTGTTCACGACCCTCGACAAGCTCGCGGCCGAGGGCTGCGCGATCCTCTACATCTCGCACAAGCTGGAAGAAGTGCGCCGCCTCTGCCGCCGGGCCACCGTCCTGCGCGGCGGACGGGTCGTCGGCACCCTCGACCCGCGGGAGCGCAGCGCGCGCGAGATCGCGGCGCTCATGGTCGGGACGGAGGTCGGCGAGGTGCGGGCGGCCTCGGCCGATGCGCCGGGCGCCGACGTGCTGCGCGTGTCCCGGCTGTCCCTGCCGCCGGCGGGGCTCCACGGCAAGGCGCTCGTCGGCATCGACCTCACGGTCCGGGCCGGCGAGGTCGTCGGCATCGCGGGCGTCGCGGGCAACGGGCAGAGCGAGCTCTTCGCGGCGCTCTCGGGGGAGCGCACGAGCGGCACCGCAGACGCCATCGCGATCGCGGGCCGGGCCTGCGGAACCCTCGGCATCGACGCGCGGCGGCGGCTCGGCGGCGCCTTCGTGCCGGAGGAGCGCCTCGGGCACGCCGCCGCTCCGACCCATCGCCTGAGCGAGAACACCCTGGTGTCCCATCACGGCGGCGGCGACGTGAACCGCTCCGGCTTCATCGTGCTCGATGCGGCGCGGCGGCTCGCGCGCTCGATCATCCAGAGCTTCGACGTGCGCGCGCCCGCGGGCGACCCGCGGGCGAAGCAGCTCTCCGGCGGCAACCTGCAGAAATTCGTCATCGGCCGCGAGATGGTGAAGCGGCCGAAGCTCCTCGTGGTGGACCAGCCGACCTGGGGCGTGGACGCCGGCGCCGCCCGGCTCATCCGCCAGGCGCTCGTGGACCTCGCCCGGGAGGGGAGCGCCGTGCTGGTGATCAGCCAGGACCTCGACGAGCTGTTCGAGATCGCCGACCGCCTCGCCGTGATCCACGACGGACACCTGAGCCCCTTGCGGCCCGCGGCCGAGTGGACGCGCGAGGCCATCGGGCTTGAGATGCTGGGGACGCGCGATGCGGCCTGATCGAGCCCCCGGCGGTTTCGCTGCGGACGGGGGGGTCCATGCGCTTTGAGCTCGTCCCCCGCGCCAACGTCTCGCCGGTCATGCGGGCGGTGGCGCCCGTGGTGGCGTTCCTCACCGCGTTCCTGATCGCCGGCTTCGTGATCTGGCTCATGGGGCGCTCGCCGCTCGCGGCTTTCGAGGTCTACGTCACCCAGCCCCTGAGCGACCCCTGGGCGCTGCAGGAGCTTCTCGTCAAGGCGACGCCGCTGGCGCTGATCGCGATCGGGCTGTCCTACTGCTTCCGCGCCAACCTGTGGAATATCGGCGCCGAAGGCCAGTTCATCATGGGCGCGATCTTCGGGAGCTGGCTCGCGCTCAAGACCCACGGCACGGAAGCCGGATTCTGGGTGCTGCCCCTCATGATGCTGCTTGGCGTCGCCGGCGGCGCACTGTGGGGGCTGATCCCCGCCTTCCTCAAGACGCGCTTCGGCGTCAACGAGATCCTGACGAGCCTCATGCTCGTCTACGTGGCGCAACTCGTCCTCGACTATCTCACCCGCGGCCCCTGGCGCGATCCGAAGGGCTTCAATTTCCCGCAATCCGTGACCTTCGATCCGGCCGCGACCCTGCCGCCGATCCTGGAGGGGAGCCGGGTGCATTGGGGCTTCGTCTTCGCGATGCTCGCGATCCTCGTCACCGCGATCGTGGTAGGGCGGACCCTCTTCGGCTACCGCCTCAAGCTGACGGGCGATGCGCCCCGCGCCGCGCGCTTCGCGGGCTTCAGCGCCCGCAGCACCACGCTGGCCGTCTTCGCGATCTCGGGCGGGCTTGCGGGGCTCGCCGGCATCAGCGAGGTCGCGGGGCAGATCGGCCAGATGCAGCCCTCGATCTCGCCGGGCTACGGCTTCACCGCGATCACGGTGGCGTTCCTCGGCCGGCTCAATCCGCTCGGGATCCTGGTCGCGGCGCTGGTGGTGGCGCTCACCTTCATCGGCGGCGAGAGCGCGCAGATCCTGCTCAAGCTGCCGCTCGACCTCAGCAACGCCTTTCAGGGCATCCTGCTGCTCTGCGTGCTCGCGGCGGACGCCCTCGTGACCTACCGCCTGCGGGTCGTCGGACGGCCGATGACCGCATGACTGCCATTGGAACCAGCCGGGGAGGGCGCCCGTGACCACCTTTGATGCGCTCCGGACCGGTGCTGGCCGGGCAGGAGATCGGGGAGGGCGCCCGTGACCACGTTCGAGGCCATCCTCCTCACCATCATCACCGCATCGACGCCGCTCCTCATCGCGTCGATCGGCGAACTCGTGACCGAGCGATCGGGCGTGCTCAACCTCGGCGTCGAGGGCATGATGGTCATGGGCGCCGTGTGCAGCTTCGCGGGTGCCGTGACGTTCGATTCCACGATCCTCGGCGTGCTGTGCGGGATCCTGGCCGGCGTGCTGATGGCGGCCCTCTTCGCCCTCGTCGTCCTCGGCTTTGCCGCCAACCAGGTCGGGTCGGGCCTGGCGCTGACGATCTTCGGCCTCGGCCTGTCCGGCCTCATCGGCGCGCCCTTCGTGGGCGCCAGGCGCGATCCCGTCGGCGCGCTCCACATCCCGGGCCTGAGCGACCTGCCCATGGTGGGCCGGGTGCTGTTCGGACAGGACCCCTTCGTCTACGCCTCCTTGGTGCTCACGCTCGCGGTCGCCTGGTACCTGACCCGCACCCGCTCCGGCCTGATGCTGCGCTCGGTCGGCGAGAACCACACCTCCGCCCACGGCCTCGGGCTGCCCGTCCTGAAGACCCGGCTCCTCGCCATCCTGTTCGGCGGCGCCTGCGCAGGGCTCGCGGGCGGCTATCTCTCGCTGGTCTACACCCGGTTCTGGTCGCCCGGCATGACGGCCGGCCGCGGCTGGATCGCGCTCGCCCTCGTGGTCTTCGCGGCCTGGCGGCCCGGCTGGCTGCTCGCGGGCGCCTATCTCTTCGGCGCCGCGACCGTGCTGCAACTCCACGCCCAGGCCGCCCAATGGGGCGTGCCCTCGCAGGCGCTTTCCGCCGTGCCCTACGTCGCCACGATCCTGGCGCTGCTCCTGCTCTCGATCCGCCACGGTCGCGCCATCGGGGCCCCGGGCTCGCTCGGAAGCCCCTTCGTGCCGGACCGCTGATAGCCCGCCGCGCGCCGGCGTGGCACGATTCTCGCTATTCCCCAGCGTCCCGCACAAGACGGATTGCCGGACGGAACGAGACCTGCAACGAATAGAGCCAATCCAAACCAGGGAGCGGTCAGCATGACTCTGAAACTAGCGGGAGCCTTCGCGGGTGCGGTGGCCTTGGCCCTGTCGGCCGGCGCCGCGGAAGCGCAGCAGAAGCTGAAGGTCGGCTTCATCTATGTCGGCCCGGTGGGCGACCACGGCTGGAGCTACCAGCACGACGTCGGCCGGAAAGCCATCGAGAAGGAGTTCGGCAACCGGGTCGAGACCACCTTCGTGGAGAGCGTGCCGGAGGCCGATTCCGAGCGCGCCATCGAGCAGCTCGCCCGCACCGGCCACAACCTCGTCTTCACGACCTCCTTCGGCTTCATGGAGCCGACCCTGAAGGTCGCGCGGAAGTACCCGAACGTGAAGTTCGAGCACGCCACCGGCTACAAGCGCGCTCCGAACCTTGCCACTTACGCGGCGAAGTTCCACGAGGGCCGCTACATCATCGGCCAGATCGCCGGCAAGATGACCAAGTCGGGCACGATCGGCTATGTCGGCGCCTTCCCGATCCCGGAGGTGGTGGCCGGCATCAACGCCTATTTCCTCGGCGCGCAGTCGGTGAACCCGAACGTCAAGATCAAGATCGTCTGGGCCAATTCCTGGTACGACCCCGCCAAGGAAGGCGACGCCGCCAAGGCGCTGCTCGACCAGGGCGTCGACATGCTGGCGCAGCACACCGACAGCCCGGCCCCGATCCAGGCCGCGGAGGCGCGCGGCCGCTGGGGCTTCGGCCAGGCCTCCGACATGGAGCGCTTCGCCCCGAAGGCCCAGCTCACCGCGATCATCGACGATTGGGCGCCCTACTACGTGGAGCGCGTGCGGGCGGCCCTCGACGGCAAGTGGCAGTCCGGCGACGTGTGGGGCGGCCTCGCCTCCGGCATGGTCGTCATGGCGCCTTACAAGAACATGCCCGACGACGTGAAGAAGCTCGCCCAGGAGACGGAGGCTGCGATCAAGTCCGGCGCGCTCAACCCGTTCAAGTGCCCGATCATGGGCCAGGACGGCAAGGAGATCGAGTGCAAGGGCAAGGGCGCCCTCTCGGACGAGCAGATCCTCGGCATGAACTTCTACGTGAAGGGCATCGACGACAAGCTGCCGCAATGACCGAGTGACGAGCAGATCCTCGGCATGAACTTCTCCGCGAAGGGCATCGGCGACAAGCTGCCGCAATAATCGAGTGAGCGGCGGGGCCGGCCCGAGGGTCGGCTCCGCCGGGCGTTCAAAGGGTTCTTCTCGACACCAGGAGGAGGGTTGCGATGGACGACACACCAGACACGAGACCGAGCCGGCGCGATACCTTGAAGCACATGGCCGCGGGCGCAGCCGCCGCCGTTGCACCCATGAGCGTCGCGACACTTGCCCGGGGACAGACCATGGCGATCAAGCCCAATGCGGACGACGTCTTCGTCATCGTGGACGTGCAGTACGACTTCCTGCCCGGCGGCTCGCTTGCGGTGCCGGACGGGGGCGCGGTGATCGCGCCGATCAACGCGCTCGCCCGGCGTTTCCAGCACGTGGTCCTGACGCAGGACTGGCACCCGGCCGGGCACGCCTCCTTCGCATCGAGCCATCCGGGCAAGAAGCCCTTCGAGACGACGCAGCTCTCCTACGGCACCCAGGTGCTCTGGCCCGACCACTGCATCCAGGGCACCCGCGGCGCCGAGATCGCCAAGGAACTCGACGTCCCAATGGCGCAGATGATCGTGCGCAAGGGCTACCGCCCCGCCATCGACAGCTATTCGGGCTTCATGGAGGCGGACCGCACCACCCCGACCGGGCTGACGGGCTACCTCAAGGAGCGCGGCTTCAAGCGGGTGTTCTGCGCCGGGCTGGCCACGGATTTCTGCGTCGCGTGGACGGCGCTGGACGCCCGCAAGGCCGGCTTCGAGACCTTCGTGATCGAGGATGCGAGCCGCGGGATCGACACCGGCGGCTCGCTCGCCAAGGCCTGGTCCGACATGAACGCGGCCGGCGTCCAGCGCACCATGGCGGCGGGGATCTCGGCCTGACGGTGAACCGACATCGCCCGTAAGACGAGACGACCCCGGAAAGCAGAGGCGTTCCGGGGTCGTGCTTCTGGACGTCCTGCTTTCAGACCGCGATGCCGTGCAGATCGTAGGCGTCCGCGCGCTCGATCTTGACCGTCACGATGTCGCCGGCCCGCAAGGGGCGCCGCGAGGCCACGTAGACATTGCCGTCGATCTCGGGGGCGTCGTATCTGGAGCGGCCCTTGGCGACCGTGGAGCCGGACTCGTCGATGATGACGGGGAGCCGCTTGCCGACCTTGGCCTTGAGGAGCTTCGCGCTCACCTCCTGCTGGGTCTTCATGAAGCGGTGCCAGCGCGCGTCCTTGGCCTCCGGCGGGACCGGGGCGCCGAGCTCGTTGGCGGGCGCGCCCTTGACGGGCTCGTAGCGGAAGCAGCCGACGCGGTCGAGCTTGGCTTCCTTGAGCCAGTCCATGAGGAAATCGACATCCTCCTCGGTTTCGCCGGGGAAGCCGACGATGAAGGTCGAGCGGATGGCCAGATCCGGGCAGATCTCGCGCCACTTGCGGATCCGGTCGAGCGTCTTCTCCTGGTGGGCCGGGCGGCGCATGGCCTTCAGGACGTTGGGGGAGGCGTGCTGGAAGGGGATGTCGAGGTAGGGCAGGATCTTGCCCTCCGCCATGAGCGGGATCACCTCGTCGACGTGCGGGTAGGGGTAGACGTAGTGGAGGCGGATCCAGGCGCCCAGGTCGCCGAGCTCGCGGGCGAGGTCGAAGAAGCGGGTGCGGACCTCCCGGTCCTGCCACAGGCTCGGCTGGTACCTGACGTCCACGCCGTAGGCGCTGGTGTCCTGGGAGATGACCAGGATCTCCTTGACGCCTGCCTTCACGAGCTTCTCGGCCTCGCGCAGCACGTCCCCGGCGGGCCGGCTGACCAGGTCGCCGCGCAGCTTCGGGATGATGCAGAAGGAGCAGCGGTTGCTGCACCCTTCCGAGATCTTGAGATAGGCGTAATGGCGCGGCGTGAGCTTCACGCCGTGGTCGGGCACGAGATCAAGGAAGGGGTCGTGCGCCGGCGGCGCGGCCGCGTGGACGGCCGAGACCACGCTCTCGTAGGCCTGCGGACCGGTGATCGCCAGGATGTTGGGGAAGCGGTCGCGGATCTGCTCCGGCTCGGCCCCCATGCAGCCCGTGACGATCACCTTGCCGTTCTCGGCCATGGCCTGGCCGATGGCGTCGAGGGACTCGGCTTTGGCGCTGTCGAGGAAGCCGCAGGTGTTGACGATCACCACGTCGGCGCCGTCGTGCTTCTTGGTCAGCTCGTACCCTTGAGCCCGGAGCTGGGTGATGATGCGCTCGGAATCCACCAGGGCCTTGGGGCAGCCCAGCGACACGAACGAGACCTTGGGGGCGAGAGCATTCATCCGCGACACGTCCAATCGATACTGCGTGGCCTCGCGCCCGCGACGGAAGCGGCCGGGGCGCGACCCGTGCGTCGAGGCTCACGACAGAGGAAAAATCCGTCCGACCGGCTCGAGCGCGCCGCATAGCTTGCGGCAGGCGCCGGAACAAGGCGCAAGGCCGAGACACCGGTTCAGGACAGATGATGCCGGACCATGGCGGCGACAAGATGGCGGGCGCCGCCCCCAGGCTCCGGCGAACGCATGCGGCTCGAACCGTGAGCGGGAGCGGTCACCCGCAGAAGGCGGCCGGCCTCGCCCCAGGGAGGAGGCCGGCCCGTCGCGCAGGGAACGGCGAGGCTCAGCAGACCTGCCGCTGGACCTGGACCACGCTGCCGTCCGGGCGCACCCGGTTGCGCACGACGATGCGGCAGCCGGGCGCGACCGCCACCACGGGCTGCTGCACCACGACGGTGCCGGGCGGCGGTGCCGAGGCGGCGCCCACGATGGCGCCGCTCGCCCCGCCGATGGCCGCCCCCGCGAGGGCGCCGCTGGCGCGGCCGGTCGCGAGCGCGCCGATGGCCGCCCCCGTCGAGGCGCCCACGATGGCGCCCGCGCCGGCGCTCTGCTCGGTGGTGGTGCAGCCCGCCCCCGCGAGGGCAAGGGCGAGGGTCGCGGCAGTGACGATCTTATGCATCGGAGGACCTCGTTTTCTGTCCGGTCGGGTGCCGGACTCCCGACTGGACGAAGTGCGGACGGATTGTGTCGGTTCCTGGGCTGCCGCGAGCAAGGGCATCGCCGTTGCCGACAGGTCACGCGGACCCGAACGGCAGCTTGGCCGAGCCCCGGGGCACATGAAGTCAATCGGTCAGGAAGCGTGCCCGGAGGGGTTCGGACGCCAAGCGACCCAGATTTCATCAAGGACGATCGGAAGAAGCCCTTGCAGCAGGCGGTTCGGCCAATGAAGACACTCAATGATAAGTCGTATCATGGCGTCTCACTCAACGATTACCATAGGCGCCGGCCCGATGACCAAGCCACAGAAGCCAGACGTACCGACCCCTCAGGACGAAAAAGACCGCTCTTTCCTGATCGCCATGTATCAGGAGCACGCGGAGCATGCGCGACAGCATGAGACGCTCCATGCGACCGTCGCAACCATATTTGTCTCGCTGATCGCCGGCATCTTCGCCTATGCGGGTGCAAATCAAACCCAAATTCCATTAAGCGGATTCCTTATTTGCGGGATCAGTGTTCTGGGTCTTCTTCTGAACATCAAGCATCACGAGCGTGATGTCATGCACCGCACCATTCTCGGCGGCTTCCGAGCGGCGCTTCAGAAAGGGCTGACGTCAGGCATGGCGGACATAAATTCCAATTTCCGCAAGTATCACAAGGAGAGTTGGCCAAAAATCAGTGCAATGCGTTTGCATCATCTCTGGATACTGGTCTACGTCGCGACCTTCATGATCGGCCTGATCATGATGGCCCAGACCCCGTCGATCCAGGAGATGATTGCTCGTGCGGCGAGGGGATTCGGATGAAGACCCGCTTTCGCCGGAGTGCTTTCCAGACCCGTGTCGGATTCAGGTGAAACCGCCGAGAGGATCGCAGCGAGACGACGTCGGGTCTGCGGCTCCGGTCGAGCCAGCCGACGTTTCGCCTCTGTGTGCGCCTTACGGAAGCTCGTAGACGGGCACCTCGCGATCGATGCCTCGCAGCAGCGCCTGCTGGGGCACCGGGTCGATGGCGCTCTCCTTGAGTATGGTCGCGGCGCGTTGGTCTCCCACGACCGCTCCCGTGGCGAAGATTGTTTGCGAGACTGCAAGATCCTGAACGCGGGAGGCAATGTTCACCGTCTGGCCGAAGTAGTCCTGGCGGTCGTTCAGGGTCACCGCGAGACAGGGGCCTTCGTGAATGCCGATCTTCAGGATCAGATCCTCACGCCCGCGCTCGATGTTGAGGCGGCGCATGGCTTCCCGCATTCGTAATGCGGCGGCCAGCGCACGGTCCGGCGTCGGGAAAGTCGCCATGACGGCATCTCCGATGGTCTTGACGACCGCCCCGGCCTCGGAGGCCACGATCTCCTGCAGGACACGGAAATGCGACCGGACGAGATCAAAGGCCGCGAGGTCCCCCACACGCTCGTAGAGTTGGGTTGAGCCCTTCAGGTCCGTGAACAGGAAGGTGAGGCTGGTGATCTTCAGGCGCTGATCGATGTCGATGGTGTCCGTGCGAAAGATGTCCCTGAAGGTCTGGTTCGTCAGGATGCGCTTGGCCGTGAGGAAGGGTCGGCGATGCCCCAGGATGTCGTGCAGGGTGTCCCCTGCGACACAGACATTCGGGAGAACCCGGACATCCGTGTGGTTCTCCAAAGCGAGCCTCAGCGGCCCGGGTCGCAAGGTGAGGGTCTCGTTCGGGGTGTGTCCTCGGCTTATCACCATCGTCAGGTTCTGGCGTTCTCGCGTGGGCTCGCCCTTCACGTCGATGAACTGCGTCGAATGGGTCACCGCGTCGAAGATGATCACGAACTCGGCGGGAAGCTGAAGGGACAGGAAGGCCTTTTCGCCTGGAGCAAGCTCGATCATCTCGAGGATGACGGACGCGAACCGATCCTCAAGATCGCCTGGCAAGGACACCCCTGAACTCCAGAAGATTTGCCGGTAGTACTCGAAGGGCGAAAGAGTTTCGGGATTGTGAGCGGCGATGTGGCGGACGCGAGGGCTGACCGTGAAGGTGACCTCCACCATCTCATCGAGGGTCGGCTCATATCCAGCAGCGCACAACGAACAGTGATACTGGTCCTTATCGACCGACTTCAGGGTCGTGCTGGAGTCGAGCACCCCACCACATCCGGGGCAAAGGACGTTCCAGGACATGTCAAAGGCGCCGATGCGAGCAGCATGGAGGAACGCGCCAATGGTCTTCTCCTCGTCCAGGCCGTGAGCAGCCGCGAAGGCCAGGGTGTTGATGCGGTTCAAGTCGCGATCCGAGCCCTTGGCAATAAGGTCATCGATGTGCTCGACGACATTCGGGTCCGCTGACTGGCGCAAGGTGGCGAGAAGGGGACTGGCTTCGCTCATGGCTGGGCTCCCGCCGTACAGGGTACCGTCACGCCCGTCAGAGACGACCATACCACAACCCGGCCCGATACGAACCGTCGGGCATCCTGACAGCCGGGTTCGTCCTGTGCCAGGACGATCAAGCCTGCCATGGCTCGCCGGGTCCTACCAGCGGCGGCGGTCATACGCCTTGTCGGCTGTGCATCCCGCCGGGCCCCGGTGCCCGAATGGCCCCCGGGACTTCCGGACGGGCGGTACGGCGTCGACCCCTGAGGGGCGGCAGCGGCCGGCAGAGAGCGCCGCCCCACCTACCGGGCCCGCTGCTCACGCGGCCGGGCCGGCACCGCGCAATGCCGCGTTCCTGCCAGGGCACAAAGTAAGGCAGGGCAGGGGGGTCCAGCTAAAAATGACAGCTGATACCGTGGCATGGCCGCAAATTCTGGCGGAAGGGGTGAGAGCCAATCTAGAACCAGATTTAGAAAAAGATCTTTTCAAACAATATACTAGCCGAGTGTGGCTATTTTTCTGTTGCACGCTCTGTTGCACGTTTTCAGGCACCCTGCGGTATCATACTGAACACGTCCGCGTCGGGTGACTGCGATGCACCACCGGCCCCGGTCCTCCTTCGACCTGCTGCAACTCGCCCTGCCGCTGTTCTCCGTCGCCCTCCGGCGCGTGGACCCGGCTCGGAATATGCGGCGCTTCTATTCCCTCGATCTCGAGCGCGACCTGTTCGGGCGCGTGGTGCTCGTGCGGCGGTGGGGGAGGATCGGCACGGCTGTGCGAGTGCGGCTCGAGAGCATCCGGGGGAGGGGGCTGCACTCGCTGCTATGGTCGCCTTGGAGCGTCAGAAGGTCCGTCGCGGCTATCAGAGCGGCTGCCGGTGAACGCCTCTCTGACGGCGCGGTAGTCTAGCCCGTCCGGCGGATGAAGCTCCTCGATCCGCTGGCGTACCCGGCTGGATCGTCGGGGCCTTATAGCGCAGGACGAACCAGAGCCCGCCGTGGCAGACCTTTAACCTGAAGAGGTTGTGGTCTGGCCCACCAAACTGCCTGTCAGTGTCCGACATGGCCGATGCCACAGATCGCAAGGTTCAAGACACACTAGATACCTTTAGTAATTGGTATAATTTGCTCCAGTAGCACAGCTTAAAAGTCGGATGGGGAGTGTGCGATGTCAGGTGACTTTTTTTACACTCCTAATGCAGACTACGGCACATACAATTATTTTCGAGTTCTATCAGACTTCAAGGTGGAATGGACTGACTCCGATATTCAAGCTATTGAATATCTTTACGGGTTCGCGTCATATGATTATCCGATAACAATCGGACTGGTGAAAGATATTATAGCAAGCAACACCGGATACTCAGAGAATTTCGGGATTATTTATAATGGCTACGGTACTAATAAAGTCACTGATTATCGGTTAATAATGGATGAGAAGAATTTTATATACGCGTCATCCGGTGGATTGTACTTCGACTGGTCTGGAGCAAGTACGGTAGCGACTTTCTACGGTGGAAACTACGGAGACCTGCTCGTCGGCGGCAATGCAAACGACGTTCTCTACGGGCGCAGTGGGAACGACACCCTAACTGGTAATGCTGGCAGCGACTTCCTGTTCGGCGAGGATGGCAACGACACTCTGAACGGTAGGGCTGACGCCGACATCTTCGACGCTGGGAACGGCAACGATACCCTGATTGGTGGGTCCGGCGCTGATAACCTCATCGGTGGGACTGGCGCCGACACCTTCAAGGGCACGGTGGACGAGCTTTCCTACGACACCATCGCGGACTTCTCAGTTGGCGACACCCTTATCGTTACCGATGGCAACCTCTCGGCTTTCAACGGGCAGGCCGCCTCATTTCTCCTCACGCTCCCCAACGGCAAGACGATGGGCTTGACCGGCCCCATCTCGGGCAAGGTCTGGAGCGCCACCTACAGCGCCACCAAGGGCACAACCCTCACGCTCACGACGGGTCCGGTCACGACGTACTCCGTCACCGAGAACAGCACGACAGGGACCACGGTCGGCACGGTCAGCACGGCGCAGACCTCCAGTTCCGCCCAAGCCAAGGTCGCGGCTGGTGCCGAAGCGGAAAGTGTGGCCTCCTTGATCCACACGCTGGTTGATGATGCCGGTGGCCGGTTCGCCATCCACCGCAGCACGGGCGAGATCACGGTGCGCAACGGCTTGCTGCTCGACCACGAGCAGGACCAGAGCCACACCATCCGGGTGCGGGTCACCGACAGCGACGGCCACTCGGACGTGAAGAAGTTCACGGTCGTGGTCGCGAACGAGGACCCGGAGAACGTCGGGGGCGACGCGGGCGACAACACCCTGGTGGGTGGTGACCTGAACGACGCCTTGAGGGGAGGCAGGGGGAACGACATCCTCAAGGGAGGCGAGGGAAGCGACACCCTGCGGGGCGATGCTGGCAACGACCGGCTGCACGGCGGCGAGGACGCCGACACCTTCGTCTTTACGTCGGGCACCGGACGAGACCGCGTGGCGGACTTCAGAGCCAGCGATGGTGATGAACTCGACTTCTCGGCGCTCGGCTATGCCTCCGTGAGAGCCCTTCTAGCGGATGCCTTGCAGAAGGGCGAACATGTGAAGTTCGTCCTCGACACGGGTGACAAGGTGATCCTCAGCAACGTCGATTTGAACATGTTGCGCGAGAACCAGGACCTGCTCCTCATCTAACGAGCGAAAGAAAACGGGTTCGGCGGTACATTCGCGCACGCCGCCGCTGATCCTAAAGCGATCAGCGCGGAAAGTCAGCGCCTCGATTTACTTGGCCTCCTACGCGGGTTAGCATCGAATTCCGAGGAAAGGCTAGCGCCTTTTCTGGGAGGGGAAAAAGTAACCAGCGCGAGGGGCCTATGCCTGTTATTTCCTCAGACACGACCACGACAGACGCGGGAGACAACACTGTTGATCTCGCCAATGGCGACTACGCATATGTCCTCAGCACTAGGACCGTGCTGGCTGCTGGCGCGGGCGCAGTAGGTATTTCAGGCCTGGGTGGTAACAGGGTAGAAATTTACGGCAATGTCTTTTCCACCTACTCGACCGGTGTGCTGCTGAGCGCTGATGGTGCGCCGCCAGACGGCTATAACAGTGTCGCAATCGGCAATACCGGCATCGTGTCCGCACACTCCTATGGAATACAAATCTTCGGCGAAGGTAACGTCATTTTCAATGAGGGCACCGTCAGGTCTTTTGAGGCAGATGGCATCTACCTCACAGGAGGGGGAAACGAGGTCGTGACGAGCGGCCAAGTCCTGGCTTCCGGGAGCGGTATCATTGCCAAGGGAAGCGCCAATCACATCGTCAACTCTGGTCAAATCACTGCCGCACGCGAAGCCATACTTGTGGAGGGCCGTGACAATAGGATCGTCAACACAGGGACCGTCACCGCTACAGGAGGCGCTGGCAGTCACGGGATCAGCGTCATTTCAGAGGCGGGGGCGACGAACTCTGTCGTGAACACCGGATCAATCCTGGCTGGAGTGATCGGCCTCATCGGCGGTGCTGGCAGCGAGAGAGTGGTCAACAGCGGCTCCATTACAGGCAATGTTGTGCTCGGGGCCGGCAGAGACACGTTCAACGGCTCAGAGGGCCTGATCGTCGGGCGGGTGTGGGGCGGCGAGGGCGCGGATCGCCTGATCGGCGGGCGCTCCGACGACGTGCTGCTCGGAGGAGAGGGCAACGATGATCTGCGAGGCGGGGATGGCGAAGATGTGCTTGCTGGGGGCACAGGCAACAACCTGATGTCAGGCGGGTCGGGTGAGGATATGTTCGTCTTCAGCGCGCTCGGGGACACTGTGGCACGGAGCAGTATCACGGACTTCAGTAGCGGCGTCGACATACTCAACCTGCGAGCCATCGATGCAGATGCACTTTCTCCCGGAAACCAAGCGTTCAGCTACCGCGGAGACACTTTTACGGGCAGACCTGGAGACCTGATTGCCCGTTCCTACCAGGGTACAACCCTTATTGAGGCGGACGTAGACGGGGACGAGAAGGCTGACCTGTTGATCTACCTGAGCCGCACTGACGCCGTTCTCAAGAGCGATTTCCTGCTGTAGTCGACAAGCTGTGACAGGGCGAAGCAGGAGGGCGACAGCGTCCCTCATCAAGCGAGGACGTGTCCAGGATCTGAACGCCCTCTATGGTCGTGGGTAGGATGGTCCGCAGTGCCATCCGGAAGAACTTATCATCATCAGCGATGAGGATGGTATTTCCTTCTATGTCTCGGGACTGTTTTGACGAGGGCTAAATTCCGTAAGAAACGGAGCCGGCGGTACATCCGCGCTCGGCCCCGTCTTTGGTACGCAACTGGGTCGCAGCGCCTCTGCCATGCCCCATCTGCGTACGCATATTCAGTCGTCTACGGGCGTTTTACGCAGGCTTTCTGCCGGCCACCTCCTCCTTGGACAGCCCCCATGTTGGTGCCCATATTGCCCCCACCGGTCACCTGCTTGATCTGCCCCTTGGGGCAGGTGCCGTCATCGACCAGCGCAACTTGCCCCCTCTGTAGCTGCCCTGGACCCGGCTCCTGCTTAAGAACCTGCATCGGCTGTGCCATGGCGAAGCCTGTCGACCCTGCGAGAAAGGCCACAGCTGTGAAAATGCGTCCGTACATTAGAGATTTCCTCCGCCCTGAAACCACCCGGGCAGCAGAACTTTACTTGGAAAATCTCTGGAAGGAAGTGGGATAGGACGCGTCGCGCCTCCCGCTCTTCCCAGGCATGTTGATGAACCGTTTACCTCCCGCGGTCCAAGGTGATGTTCTGAGACTCTCCCCCGTGGAGCAATCCTCTGGGGGAGGGGGAGAGGCCTGTCGTAGCCGTCACTCGGCTCCGGGCCTCTCTTGCTTTTCTGGCCTGTTCACAACGGATAAGCAAAAGGCCCGGCGGGGCCGAGCCGCCGGGCCTTGAGCGGCCCCAAGTGGGTGAGTTCGTGGAGCCAGTGACGGTGGCCCGTTGGGTGCCGTCCTGCCCTGACCTAGAGGGGCTCAGATTAAAGAGAAGCCCCGCGCGGCTCTGAGCAGCCGGCAGGGCCTCTATCTTCAACAGGCGAGCCTCAGATCAGGTCAAAATCAAAGCGCGACAGGTTAGGACTGCCCTCTAGGGTCGCGAAATGCACGGCGTTTTTGTTGCCCGTGCCATCGCGGTCGTAGAGGAGACGCCCACTGTCCGTGTCGTAGATGATCTGCGCGACAGCCTTTGTAGCTTCACCATCACCGTTGGCGGTAAAGCTCTTCTTCTTGAGGGGGCCGTTGCCCAGCAGGTTCTTGAAGACTCGGTCCTCAAGCTGGATTAAGTCAACTCTCGTGTCGAAATCATCGATGATGGTGACCGGCTTCTTGGTCAAAACCGTAAATATTTCCCTCACATCATCATTGATGATGGCAGCTGTGAGACTGGATCTCGCCCCAATATCTAAACCTGACGTATTGGACGAGATGGACGCCGTATAGGTCTCATCGGCCTCGATCACCTGGTCTTGAACCACTCCAATCGTGAAGGCCGTGGCATTTTTGCCAGCTATAAGGCTGGCGGTGCCGCTCGTCACGCCACCTGAGAAGTCGAGGGCGTCTGCGGTTCCGCCTGTGATGCTGAAGGCGACGGCGGCGGCCGCACTTATGTCGCCCAAGCGGACAACTGTGAAGGTGTAGTTCGTCACGGCACCGCCGGTGCCCTCTGCCTGTGACAGCGTTGGCGCAGCCAGGTAGGCCAGTGAGGTGCTCAGAACCGAGAACCCGGTCAATGTGCCGAGGTTAAGAAGCTCAGGCTGCTGCACAGGGGTCGGTGCCTCATCGCCTGCTGATCCATTAGCGCCAGGAGAGCCTGGGCGTATCCCTCCCGTTCCTCCCGCTCCTCCGGCTCCTCCGAGTCCGGCCCCGCGACCTGCGCCGACGATGATAGTCGAACCAAACCCGGCCACCGCACCTGAGACAGTCATGTTCCCGAGATTGACGATGGCACCGCCTGCTCCCTGAGCGCCTTCGTCCCCGCCAGCACCTCCCGCGCCACCATTGCCGCCCGAGCCAAATTCACCACCGATCCCGCCAACTCCGCCTGGGCCGCCATTGCCGCCTTTGCCACCCTGGCCATAGTTGATGGTCTGATCGACCCAGGCGCTGTCAATCAAGGTCAACTGTGCGCCGGCGCTATTGAACACAGCCGAAGCAGCCAGTCCGCCCGCTCCGCCATTGCCAGCGGAGCCTCCAGACCCTCCGGGGCCACCATTGCCGAAGCCGCCAGAAGACCCTGGAGCGCCTGCCACCCCATTGCCTCCATCACCACCAGTACCGCCAGTGGCGGTGTTCCCGGAGAACAGTACGTGAGTGAGCGTCAGGGCGCCTTCATTCAGGATACCCGCTACACCATTTCCGCCTGTGCCGCCCGCTGCGCCTGTACTTCCAACGTCGTTACCGTTGGCCAAGATGATAGTGTCGAGAGCGACTGTTGCTCCTACCTGAACATTCATCAGTCGAGTGGCATTCTGCCCATCAATCGTGATGTCGGCCCTGCCGTCCCGGTCCACGTCGCCTTGAATGGTGAAGTTCTCGCCCGCACCGATTGTGAGCGCACTCGTGAGCCGGATGCTCTGACCGCCGAGCGCTTCTTCAAAGGCAATGATGTCTCCAGAGTTTGCGGCAGCGATGGCTTCGCGCAGGGAAACCACACCATCATTTGCGACTACATCATTGCGTGTCGTAACTGTAAGGACTGCCATGGTTTCCCCCTAGAGGAGCTGACCAGTATCATCTTACGCTTAAGCGAAGCAATTGGATATCAGTAACTTTCTGGTGGCGTTTTATCGGCGGAGGAACACAGATTTCTGAATTTGTGTCAATGCAAATAGGTGAAGAGAACTGACCTATGCCGACGTATTGTTTTCCACCTGTTGGCGCGGCTCTACGAGGGGCTGACGCTCGGCAGCACCAGCGAATTTGAAGGAGAAGAAAGCCCCGCGCGGCTTGGGCCGGCGGGGCTTACCCGAGGGGGCGAGAGCGGGAGTGTTTCCCATGCAGGAAGGACAGTGATCAAATCAGATCGACGTCGATGTGGCTGTGCAAGGTGATCTCAATCCCGGTGTAGTCCCCCGATGCATCCCGGTAGCTCCAGGTTTGGAGCTGCTGTCCGTTGCTGTCCGGGCTGCCGAGAGCTCCGCTGACCCAGCGGCCGCCGTCGAGAGCATCGCCCGCCACGTTGTTGTCCAGGACGATCCGGTCCTCGCTGCCGCCGAAGATCAGCAGCTTGTCGGTGCTGGAGAGGTCGCGCACCTCGTCGAAGTCGAACCTGAGAGTCTGCGAGCTGGCGGCCTGCAGATTGAACTTCTCGATGCTCATGGCGAATGAGAAGCTCGACATGTCGGTCAGGCTGCGCAGCACCAGTGTGTCGGTCTCTGTGCCGCCCGAGATGGTGCCTCCAGCAGCAGCGAATGCTGCTCCGTCTCCAATGGAGAAGAGGTCGCTGCCGCTGCCGCCAGCCATCTGGTCGCCGCCACCAGAGCTTGTCAGGGTGTCAGCCCCGGCTCCGCCATCGAGAACATCGAAGGTCCCATCAGAGGAGCCGTCGCTGAGCTTGTCCGCGTCGTTGCCGCCATAGAGCTTGTCGCTCCCGGTACCGCCGTCCAGTGCGTCGACGCCATCATCGCCGGAGAGCTCGTCGTTCTCCGAGCCGCCGAAGAGATGGTCACTGTCGTCGCCGCCGCGGAGGGTATCGCGACCGACCTGCCCGTAGAGCCAGTCGATACCAGCGTCACCGTAGATTGTATCGCTATTGTCCCCGCCATAGATGCTGTCGTTGCCCCAGCGACCATTGGCCCAGTCATTGCCCGAGCCGAGGAGGATTTCGTTGTCGACGAAGCTGCCGAAGACCGTATCGTCGCCGGCACCTGAACTGTAGTTATCCGCCACGTCGAACGGGTTCAGCTGATCGGCGATCATGTCGAAGTGATTGTCGCCCGCGGTGCCGAACTTCCACTTGCCATTGTTGAGGGCCATGCCGCTCTCCCGTTCAGTCCATTGCTTGGGACGTGATCAGGATGGCACTGATGGCCTGGGAGAACTGTGATGTAGATCACACTTCCTCGACCAGCAGCCTGTGCTGCGCGGCGCTGGAGGGGCATGAGCTTCCACCGGCAATGAGCCCGAATGAGTGGGCAGTCGCGGAGGTGCTGGAGAGGGGAGAGATAAGGCCGCCTGGCTTCAATGAGGACGCTGCCGCCTATTCCTGCTCGGTCCAGGGGTTCTATGTCTTCCACTGGAATGAGCGACGGCGCACCATGCCAGAGACGCACCGCTGAGCAGTTCCTTTGGGGTGCGGGTCTCTACAGCCTGGCACGTGAACTGGCCGCGACGATACCGAGGCACGCCGGCCGGCCGGACGAGGAGCGCTCCGCCGCCATCGCAGCCGACGTGGAAGCGTGTTGGCATCTCAGGGCAGGGGAGGCGGGCCGGCTCCTGGTCGGGGAATTCGTCGCGGCCAGTGTGGCGCAGAACCGGGCCGCGTGACACAAGGCGAGGGGAAGGCTCACCCTTCGAGATGCTCCCGAAGGGCGGGGCCATCAGGCCCGCAGTCTCAGGCTGCGCCTGCCAATGACAGGCTGATGTCTAATAGTCGAATAAGCCCTGGCAGTACTTAGCAAACCTTAAGGTTTTGGGCACTGCTATTTCATTTCGTTTTCTGAAAAAATTGATCCCAACGCTCCACAAACTTATGGTGATGCTCGGTCCAGTGCTCTTTGTTGTGCATTACCTGTTTCTTGTAATTTTCGGGTGACGTGTTGGAGCGTTCGATCATCTCCTTCGAAACCTTCCCAGTCTCGTAGGCCTGCTGATTGACGGGGCCGTAAGACACGTACTTCAAGATGTCGGCCTGCAACGACGGGTCTAGGAAGCTGTTGATGGCCTTCATGGCGAGCTCCTTGTGCCGCGCGCCCTTGGGCACCACAAGGCACTCGATGTCCATCAGAGCTTGGTCATAGGTAAATTCGTAAGGAGCGCCCTGCTTCACGGCATCCTCAATGCGCGCGACCCAGATCGAGAGCATGTCGGCCTGTTGGCTTTTGGCAAGCTGCGTAGCCTGGGCGCCGGATGTCCACCAGGTCACCACCGACGGCTTGATCGCTTCAAGCTTCTTGATAGCCCGATCCATGTCGAGGGGGTAAATCCTGTCTGGAGTCACTCCGTCCGCCAGAAGGGCAATCTCGGCGTTCCCCTGCAGGCCGTAGCCGCTCAGCGCCCGGCTGCCCGGAAACTTCTTTGTATCCCAGAAGTCGGCCCAGTTCTGAGGTGGCGTCTTGTAGACGTTCTTATTCCAGGCGAGGACCGTCGAAAACGCCGTGAACCCAACCCAGTGCGGCTTCACGAGTTCGTGCGGGATGCCTTTGGTGTTGGTGATGACCTTGTAGTCAAGCGGCTCAATGAGGCCCTCGTGCGCGGCCTGCTGGCACTGGCCTGAATAAAGCTCTGCAATGTCCCACTCCACCGCATTCGCCTGCACTTGCTTGCGAATGTCGACGATAGACGTCAGCGTATGTTCCTTTATCTTCAGCCCAAGGATCTTCTCGGTAGGGTCGTAGAAAGCTTTTCGAAGCGCTTCCTGATAGACGCCGCCATAGGATGCAACGGAAAGCGTATCCTGCGCGGTCGCACCTCCCGACGCGAGCACACAAGCCAATGCCAACAATCCGACGGCGCCTGATGACCGCTGGCCCATTGTGTCCTCCCGTCCCGATATCCCCATGCCTAGAGGATGTCACGCCCCGGGGAACAGAACAACAGCGTCTGGCGGCCTTCTCAGTGTCCCTTGAGCCAGAAGTGGTCCCGCCGCCCGGTCAGGACCAAGGCCGTGTCGTTTATCGCTTCCATGACCTTCTCGGCTGCCAGGTAGACCTCGCCCCGGATCGTGGCTTCTGGTTCGCCTGCACACAGGCCCGGCGGGCAACCGCAATCTCCGTTCTCATAGCTACACAGCACTTTCGCAGCCATGGACTGCAACCAATCTCCTTAACATGGGTTAATTGGGATGCCCTGCTGAAGGAATGTGGAATGGCAGCAGCCCAATATCCCCCCGAGAACCTCAACCTCTTCCGGCGCAGCGACAGGCCGGACTTCTACTGCGCCGTCCCAGAGCGCCTGTCGCTTCCGCCATTCATCCGCAGCCCCCGGTGGGAATTTGCAGGCAATCTCCAACAAGCGAGCACAGTACCAGTCGGCTTTCGTGAACGAGCGGCCCGGCTCGCATTTCGTCATCACGGCTTCTACCCCTTCGACCGCATCCATTGACGTTTCATGTTCAGCACTATGAGAACCTGCTCTAGTGCAGTGACGCATTCTGAGGATTCACGAGCGGGATCGTGCGAGTCTGGGGTGATGGCCCAGACCTCCTGCGTGATCCTTACCTCCGATGATCGTGAGCGCCTCGCCTCGATCATCGCCGACCGCAACCGCCCCCAG
>DATAGO010000018.1:0-27910 GCA_036263675.1 Microvirga sp.
GGCATTTCCCTTCCGCATGACGCCTGAGAACCTCGTGCGCCACCGGCTCGACCCGAACATCGGCTTCTGGCGCCAGCTCAAGGAGGGCTCCGACCGCTTCGAGGCCACGGGCGAGGAGCCCCTCGTCACCGTCAGGGCCGGGCGATACGCCTTCTTTCCCTATCCCGATCCCGACCGGGAAGCCGAGGCGGCTTCCCACCGCCGGCAGGAGGACGCGCGCATGGCGGCCCTGATCCGGGAGGGGCATCCGGCGGTGCGCACCACCTACGTCGACGGCGGCCAGCATCCGATCTTCCGGCTCCTGGCGCGGCAGGGGGTCGATCTCGGCGACATCAGCCAACCCGAGGCCATCGCCCATGCGGGGCGCGAGATCCCGCTGACGACCGGGAGCGCGGCCGCGCCGCATCCGGGCGGGACGCCCGGTCCGGTGCCGCAATCCCAGGCCTATGCCCCGGCGGCCGCCGCGCCGCCCGATCCCGCCGCGGCGCCGGCGCGCCTGCCCGCGACGGCGGTCCCGCCCCTGCGCCGCGAGGCTTCGCTGGCGCTCCGCGACAGCCTGGCGGCGGCCGAGGGAGGCGGATGGCTCGCCCGGCTCACGGCCGCCACGGAAGCCGTGCGTCCGGAGCCGGAGGGCCCGCCGGCCCGGGAGAGCTTCGCGGCCGCGAGCCGCGGCGTCGTCGGGCGCGACATCGTCCTCCCGCCCGGCCCGGTGGCGCGCGGCGGATCCGCCCGCGACATCGTCCTGCCGCCGGGGCCGGTGGCCCAAGGGGGTTTCGGCCGCGAAATCCTCCCGCCGGGGCCGGTGGCCCGCGGGGGTTTCGGCCGCAATGCGGCTGCCGCGCAGGATCCGGCGAGCCGCGTGTACAGCCGTGCCGCGGCCGCCGCGGACCTGCCGGTCCGGGGCGGGTTCTACGGGGTCTCCGCCGCGACGGCGGCGCGCAGCCCCGCCCGGCCCGTTTCGCGTTCCGCCTCGGCCGCGGCGCAGGCGCCGCAGCGCTGGTGGGAAACGCGCGACTGAGCCGTCGCCGGCCGCCCGAAAAAATCCGCTGCGGCCCGTGAACCTCTCAGGCCCCTGACGCGACCCATGGACGTGCGAGCCGCAACGGGCGGGTCGCGTCCAGGTCCTTCAGGAGATCTACCATGTCACGTCTCAACCTGCGCACCGCCATGACCGCGCTCGCGCTCGGGATCGCCGCCCTCGGGGGCGCCACCCTTTCGTCGGGCGAAGCCGCGGCCAAGGGCTTCCACGGCGGCGGCTGGGGCAAGCATCACGGGCACGGCTGGCACGGCGGCTGGGGTCGCCGCCACTGGGGCCCGACCTTCGTGAGCTACGGCGCCTACCCGGTCGTCTACGGCGGCTGCTACACCAAGCGCTTCGTCCGCTTCGACGGTTCGCTGATCATCAAGAAGCGCTGCTACTGACGGGACTGCGGCGAGCGCGCCGCTCCCGGGACCTCCGGGCCGCCTCGCGGCCCGGAGCATCCGCGTTCCCGCCGCGGCGTCCTGCCCGCGAACGCGCGTGCGCCACGGCACAGACCCGGCCGGACGAGCCCGACAGACTGGCCGATCATGGGCCGCCCCACGCGGAGGCCGGCCCGCCCCAGACCGCAGGAGGCCCGCCATGCCCCTCTCCCGACCGACCCGCACCGGACTCGCCGAGCGCCTGATCGGGACCGGCTGCCTCGTCCTGCCGGTGCTCGCCCTCGCGCTCCACGGCCCCGCCGCGGCCGGCGAGCGCTGGGGCGGCGGGGCCGTCCGCCTCGGCGGTTCCGGCGAGGGCGGCCGCATCGTGGCGGGCCGCCCCCCAACCGGCCCGGTGATGGGCGACCGGCCCCTTCCGTCGCGCCCCGGCCCGATCCGCCCCGGCTGGCACGGGCGGCCGCAGCGCTGGCCGGTCGGGATCGGCCCCGGGAGGATCGTGGTCGATCCGTATCCGGAGATCGACGAGGACGTGGTCTACGAGAGCGTCGAGGAATATCCCGCCCCCCGCCCCGCCGCGCGACCGCGCCCGGCCGCGCGGCCGCTGCCTCAGCCGGTCAGGCCGCGGGTGGCGGCGCGTCCGCTGCCCGCGCCCGTCGCGGCGGCGGCGCCCGCGGCCCCGAGGCCGCCCGTGAAGGCGCCGCCGCCGGCCGCCGCGCGCCCGCCGCGCCCGGTCCTGGCGGCGTCCTCCCCCGATCCCGACATCGTGCCGGGCGAGGTCCTGTGCGAGATCCGCGGCGACGTGCCGGAAGCCGCGGTGCAGCGCATCGCGCGCGGCTACGGCCTCGCGCCGCTCTCCTCCCAGCGCCTCGCGCTGACGGGCTCGACCCTCTACCGCTACCGCATCGTCGACCGCCGCCCGGTCGCCGCGGTGATCGACCGCCTTCGCGCCGATCCGCGCATCGCCTCGGCGCAGCCCAACTACGTTTTCCGCCTGCAGGGCACCGCGCAGGCCGGGCTTGCCGCCGCGCAATACGCCCTGCCGAAGCTCCACCTCGACGAGGCCCACAAGCTCGCGACCGGCGCCGCGGTCCCGGTGGCGGTGATCGATTCCGGCGTCGACGCCGCCCATCCCGAGCTCGTCGGCGCCGTGACGGCCTCGATCAACCTGCTCGAGGGCGAGGCGAAGCCGCACCCGCACGGCACCGCGATCGCCGGGATCATCGGCGCGCGCGGGATGCTCACGGGCGGGGCGCCGCGCGCCCGCATCGTCGCGATCCGGGCCTTCTCGGGCGAGGCCGCCCGGCCCGGCGCCGCCGGCACCAGCGCCCACGTGCTGCGCGCCCTCGCGGTGGCCCAGGAGAGCGGCGCGCGGGTCGTCAACCTGAGCTTCGCGGGGCCGCGCGACCCGATGGTCGCCAAGGTCCTCCAGGCCGGGCGCGAGCGCGGCACGGTCTACGTGGCGGCGGCCGGCAACGGCGGGCCGAACGCCGCCCCGAGCTTCCCGGCCCTCGATCCCAACGTGATCGCGGTCACGGCGACTGATGCGGAGGACCGGCTCTATCCGGCGGCGAGCCGCGGCGCCCATGTCGGCCTCGCGGCGCCCGGCGTCGACATCCTGGCGCCGGCGCCCGCGGGCGCCTACGGCTTCCAGTCCGGCACCTCGATGGCGGCCGCCTTCGTGACGAGCCTCGCGGCGCTCCTCCTCGAGCGCAACCCCGCGCTCGGGCCCGACGAAGTGCGGCGCATCCTGACCCGCACCGCCCAGGACCTCGGGCCCGCCGGCCCCGATCCGGAGTTCGGCGCCGGGCGCTCGGACGCGCTCGCCGGCGTCAAGGCCGCCGCGCCCGCGACCGCCCGCTGGGTCGACCCGGACCCGGGCCTCGTGCGCCCCGCCAAGGCGGAGGCGGAGTGAGCCCGCGGGGCGCGGTCCGCCGCCCCTCGCCCTTTTCCCGCATGGCCGATGAACCTTCTCCCCTCGTGGCGCGACCAACATGCAGAGCCCAGGCAGCACCGGCATGGACACGGCCTCGGACGAAGCGCTGATCCTGCGCATCGCGTCCGGCGACCGTGCCGCCATGCAGACCCTCTACGCCCGCCACCACGTGCGCGTGTACCGGTTCCTGCTGCGGCTCACACGCAACGCCACGAGCGCAGAGGAGCTGATCAGCGATGTGTTCTTCGATGTCTGGCAGCAGGCCCACCGTTTCGAGGGCCGGTCCGCGGTCGCGACCTGGCTCCTCTCCATCGCCCGCTTCAAGGCGCTCTCCGCGCTCCGCCGCCGGCCGCACGCCGCCCTCGACGAGGAGGTCGCGGACGCGATCGAGGACGAGGCCGACACGCCCGAGGTCGCGGTCCAGAAGGCCGACAAGGCCGAGAAGCTGAAGGCCTGCATCGGGGCCCTGAGCCGCGAACACCGCGAGGTCGTGGACCTCGTCTATTATCACGAGAGGAGCGTCGAGGAGGCTGGCCGCATCTTGGGGATTCCGGAGAACACCGTGAAGACGCGCATGTTCTACGCGCGCAAGCGCCTCTCCGAGCTCCTGCGCGCCGCCGGGATCGACCGTGGATGGCCATGACGAACGAAAGCGACAACGATCCGTCCCGCCGGGGTTCCCCGGGACCGGTGGCGAACCAGGGCGACGGCGAACCGTCCCGCCGGGATCCACGGCGACCGGTGACGAACGGAACCCCAACTTCGAGCGATCCCGCGCCCCTGTCCCCCGGCGACGAGCTGCACGCCCTCCTGCCCTGGTACGCCGCGGGGCTGCTCGACGGGGACGAACGCGCCCGCGTCGAGACCGCGCTCGCCGCCGATCCTGCCCTGCGGGCGAGCCTCGCGCGGGTCGAGGAGGAGCGGGCCGAGACCGTCGCGCTCAACGAAGCCCTCGGGGCGCCCCGGGTCCAGGCCCGCGACGCGCTCTTCGCCCGCATCGCGGCCGAGGGTCGCCGGCCCCGCCGGGAGGCGGGCGACTGGCTCGACCGCATCGGCGCCGCGCTCGCCGCGCTCTCGCCGCGGATCCTCGCCGTCTCGACCGCCGCCGCGGCGCTCGCGATCGTGCTCCAGGGCGGCCTCCTCGTCGCGACCCTGGTCCAGGAGGAGCGCCCCTACGAGACCGCCTCCGGCCCCGGCCGCGGCACCCCGGCCGAGGGCGCCTTCGCGCTGGTGGCCTTCGCGCCCGAGGCGAGCGCGGACGCGGTCACCCGCGCGCTCCTCGAGAGCGGCGCCTCGGTGGTCGGCGGCCCGATGCCCGGCGGCCTGTACCGGCTGCGCGTGTCGGAGCGCGCGCTGACCGCGGCGGAATACGGCCGCGCGCTCGAGGCGCTGCGCGCGCGCTCCGGCGCGATCCGCATGGTCGCGCCGGCGAATTGAGGGATCCGATCGTGACGGGCGGACGCCGGCATTCGCGGCCATGGTCTGCACGCGGCATCCTCGCGGCCGCGGGCCTCGCGCTGGCGGCGATCCCGGGTGCCGGCGCGGCGCCGCGCCGCTGCCCGCTCACGGCCGCGACCTTCGCGCCGCTCGAAGGCCCGCCCGGCCTCGCGCTCACGGTGCGGGACGGCGAGCAGGGCCCGGTCTGGCGCCTCGCCTGGGAGGGCACGGATCACACGGTCGAATTCGGCACCGTCTCCCATAGCGGCAACGGCCACACGATCCTGGTCGAGGAGCAGCCCGAGAGCAGCGGGGGCGAGTCGGTCGAGACCCGCGCCGAGGTGTTCGACGCCGGGCTCTCGGCTCTGAACCTGCCGCGCGCCATCGAGAATCCGGGGCGCCGGCTCGCGGCTTACGTCCTGCTGCCGGGCTTGCGCGACGGGCTCGCCCGGAAGGCGAAGGCCGGCCCGGCGCGGCCGCTGCCGGCGGAGGGCCTCTGGGTGGTGCGGGCCTGCGCGGAGGAGCGGCCGTGACCCGCGTGGCCGCTCTCCTGGCGGGCGCTCTCGCCGGCTTGGCCCTCGCGGGTCCGGCCGCGGCCGCCCCGATCGGCTGCCCCCTCGCCCGCGCCGCCTTCGCGCCGGTGGACGGACCGGCCGGCCTCACGCTGCAGGCGAGCGCCGCCGGGCGGGACGTCGCCTTCGAGCTTCGCGTCCGCGGCGCGCGAGAGCGCCTGCGCTACAGGCTCGTCCGCCGGCCGGATTCCGCGCTGCCCGCGCTCCTGCCCACAGCCCGCGATGCCGAGCCGCTCGGCCGCGCGGTGCTGCTCGGGCCGGACCTCCGCACGGTGGCGCCGGATCAGGCCACGCCCGTGGCCTTCGCCTTCTTCGAGGGGCTGTGGAGCCATTCCTATGCCCTGTCCTTGCGCGACGGCCGCGAGCGCCCCCTGCCGCCCGAGGGCCTGTGGCGGGTCGCGGCCTGCCGGCGCTGATCGCGGTCCGGTGCCGCGATGCTCCTGGAGACCTCCCGGCGCGCATCCCGGTCCGGTGCGGCGATGGGATCAGGCCCGAACCGCGGCCATGAGCCTGCGGCGATGCTATCAAGCCCCGATCCCATCCTGAGCCCGATGCGGAGCGCCCGATGCGTGACGATGCCAGCGCCTTCGACCTGCCGGACCTGCCGCCCGACCTTCGGTTCGAGCGTCTTCCCCGCACGGACGACGCGTTCGACTTCGCGTTCGCGGTGAAGCGTGCGGCCATGGGGCCCCACATCGTCGCGCGCTGGGGCTGGGACGAGGATTTTCAGCGGGACTTCCATCGGCGGCGCTTCGATGAGAAGCCGTTCTTCCGCATCGCGCACCGCGGGGTCTCCGTCGGCACCCTCGCGCTGACCCGCTACCCGGACCATATCCTGTTCGACGATTTCTATCTTCTCCCGGCCTGGCACCGCCGGGGCATCGGGAGCGCGATCCTGCGGCACTGCCTCGCCCGCGCGGACGCGCTGAACCTTCCGGTCCGGCTGCGCCATCTGCAATGGAACCCCGTCGGCGCGCTCTACCGGCGGCATGGCTTCGCGGAAGTCGGGCGAACCGACATCCACTGCCTGCTGGAGCGCCCGCCCGGTGCGGGACCGGCGTGACCGCCTCCCGTCTTCGAGGAGCCGACACCGTCTCCCGCAGCGTCCGTCCGGTGCCGGTGTGACCCGACCGTCTCCGTCCACCGAGGAGCCAAGATCATGCGCCGGATCCGCAACGTCCTCCGGGCCCTCGCCGCGAGTTCCACCCTCGCGCTGTCCTTCGCGGCCGCCGCGCAGGCGCCCGACAGCGTCTATACGCAACACGATCCCGGGCGCTGCCCGGTGGTGCGCGAACACGAGACCGGGCGGACGCATCGCTGCACGGGCCACCGCGGCATTCCCGTGAGCTACGAGATCGACGAGCATTCCGTGCTGGTCGGCATCGGGACGGCGGGCGAGGTCGCCTCCACGCCCTTTCTCGTGCGCCGCTTCGCGGAGGCCGGCGATACGGTCGAGTGGCGCGGCCCGCGCGGGCGCGGCGGGATCGAGCCTCGCGCCGCGATCCTGCGCTTCCGGGTCACGGAGGGGCCTTCGATCGGCGCGAAGCGGCACGACGTGCTCGTCGTCTACCGCCTCGATCCGGCGCGCTCCTGCATCGCGGCGGTGCTCGACGGCCGCTCGCCCGACGCCAACGCGCAGGCGCGCCGGATCGCGGACGGAGAAGCGCGGCGGTTCCGCTGCGGCCGCGATGCGCCGCCGGGGTTTGGGGAATAGCGCGCGGCCGCGACACTCCGCGCCGGGCGCGCGCCGCATCCGGAGGGGCACGGACGCCGTACACGGATGGACCGGTGCGTTGCGATTCCCATGGCCCTGCCGAAGCAGCTTCTCGACATCAGGACGATCTATCTCGAACCCACGGTCGAGACTTATTCACGCGGGCGGGAGATCCTGGCCCGCTTTCCCGATGCGGAGCGCATCCCCGTCCCCTCGCACTGGAACATTCCGGAGTTGCACGGCAACGCCGGCCGCGCGGAGGACTGGGTCCGGATCAAGCGCGACACGCTGGTGCTCGGCGTCAAGAAGGGCCTGGCGATGCGCCCGAACGGCCGCAGCGCCCATTTCATCGCGCCGTCCTCGTCGAACGGCTGCGCCATGGCCTGCGCCTATTGCTACGTCCCCCGCCGCAAGGGCTACGCCAACCCGATCAGCGTGTTCGTCAACAACGAGGCGATCGCGCGGGCGATCATACGCCACGCGGAGCGCCAGGGACCGCTGCCCGAGCCGGACACGATCAACGAGCGCGCCTGGGTCTACGATCTCGGCGAGAACGGAGACCTTTCGGTCGATGCGATGATCTCCGACAACGTGCGCGACCTCGTCGCCCTCTTCCGCGGCCTGCCGAACGCCAAGGGCTCGTTCGCGACCAAGGCCGTGAACCGGGATCTCCTCGCCTACGATCCGCAGGGGAAGACCCGCATCCGCTTCTCGCTCATGCCGGAGGGGATCGCCCGCGTCGTGGACGTGCGCACCGCGGCCGTGGCGGAGCGGATCGCGGCGATCGACGACTTCGTGCGTGCGGGCTACGAGGTCCACCTCAACCTCTCGCCGGTGATCCTCTACGAGGGCTGGGAGGCCGATTGGCGGCGCCTGTTCGAGGCGGTGGATGCGGGCCTGTCGCCGGCCGCGAAGGCGCAGCTCAAGGCCGAGATCATCTTCCTCACCCACAACGCCGCCCTGCACGAGGTCAACCTCGCCTGGCACCCGAAGGCCGAGGAGCTGCTCTGGCGCCCCGACCTCCAGGAAACGAAGCGCTCGGAGGGGGGCATGACGAACCTGCGCTACCGCGCGGTCTGGAAGCGGACGTGGCTCCGGCGCTTCCAGGACCTTCTCGCCGGCGTCATGCCCTATTGCACGGTCCGCTACGCGTTCTGACCCGGACGCAAGCGCCTGCACGATCCTCGACGCGTTCCGACCCGGACGGAGGCGCCAGGCGCATCCATGCCGGGCGCACAGACCGGCGCATCGTTCCACGCCGGTTGCACGGCCGCGATGCGGGTCGTACCTCCTGACACGGCCGCGCCGTCACGGCGGCCCCTCGTCTCCGATCCGCCCCGGGAGCCCATGCCGATGAGCCGCCTGTTCGAACCCTTCCACCTCGGATCGCTCCCGCTCGAGAACCGCATCCTGATCGCGCCCATGTGCCAGTACTCGGCGGAGGACGGGAACGCCACGGACTGGCACCTGATCCATCTCGGCCATCTCGCGCTCTCGGGCGCGGGCCTCCTGATCCTCGAAGCCACCGCGGTCGAGGCGGAGGGCCGGATCACGCCCGGCGATCTCGGCCTGTACTCGGACGAGAACGAGGCCGCGCTGGCCCGGACCCTGAAGGCGGTGCGGGCCTATTCCGCGATGCCGGTGGCAGTGCAATTGGCCCATGCGGGCCGCAAGGGGTCGAGCCAGGCGCCCTGGGACGGCGGCCAGCAGATCCGACCCGACGCGCCGCAGGGCTGGAAGGCGGTGGCGCCCTCGGCCGTCCCGCACAACGCCGCCGAGGATGCGCCCGCGTCCCTCGACCGAGCCGGCCTCGCCCGCGTCCGCGACGCCTTCGCGCAAGCGGCGCGCCGCGCCGCGCGGCTCGGGATCGAGGGCATCGAGATCCACGGCGCGCACGGCTATCTCCTGCACCAGTTCCTGTCGCCGCTCTCGAACCGGCGCGAGGACGAGTACGGCGGCTCGTTCGAGAACCGCATCCGCTTCCCGCTCGAGGTCTTCGATGCGGTGCGCGCGGCCTATCCGGCGGATCGCCCGGTCTGGATCCGCCTCTCGGCCACCGACTGGGTCGAGGGCGGCTGGGATCTGGAGAGCACGATCGCCCTGTCGCGGATCCTGAAGGAGCGCGGCTGCGCCGCGATCCACGTCTCCTCCGGCGGCGTCTCGTCCGCTCAAGCCATCCCGCTCGGACCCGGCTATCAGGTGCCGTTCGCGCAAAGAGTGAAGGCGGAGGCCGGGATCGCGACCATCGCGGTCGGGCTCATCACCGAACCCGAGCAGGCCGAGGCCATCGTGGCGAACGGGGAAGCGGACGCGATCTCGGTGGCGCGCGCGATCCTCTACGATCCGCGCTGGCCCTGGCACGCGGCCGCCAGGCTCGGCGCCCAGGTGAACGCGCCGAAGCAGTACTGGCGCTCGCAGCCGCGCGAGTTCAAGGACCTCTACAAGGGCGCGAGCTTCGGCCAGCGCTAGGCCTGGGGAGATTCGCGCTATGGGCGACGTCCCGCGGGACGATCAGCTTCGACCTTCCTCGCGCGAGCGGGCCGCCTCGGACCCGCCGCGGCGCCAGGGCCAGCGGCCCTCGATCTCGACTTCGAGCGAGAAGCTTAAGAAAGTCCGGATCAGCACGATGAGGCCGAGGATCGCGAGGTTCTCGAACGAGGGCGTCACCGCTACGGTGCCGATGATGTCGGCCGCCACGAGCAGTTCGAGGCCGAGCAGGATGCCGCGCCCGAGATTGGCACGGTAGCGGTCGTAGGCCGCGGGCCAGCCCGCCGCCGCCAGGCCGCTCCGGACGAAGGCCGCGGTCGCGACCGCGGCGCCGATCACGATGATCGCGACGCCCGTGACCTCGATCCCGGTCGCGATCCATTCGAGGACGTGGTCGATGCTCTCGCGCAGGGGCGAGCCCGCGGCGGCCGTCTCGCCGGGCCCCATGACGGCTGGCCCTCTAGGCGAGCGGCGGGATGCGCAGGACCCAGCCGGGCTGGATCATGTCGGGATCCTTCACGGGCGGGGAATTGGCTTTCACGATCTCGGTGTACTTGGCGCCCTTACCCTTGCCGTAATGCTTCTCGGCGATCTCCCACAGGGTGTCGCCCTTCTGGACCGTGTACATGGTCGATTGCGGCGCGGATTGCTGCACCTGGAGCTCGCTGGTGTCGACCTCCGCGACCCCGATGGTGTTGCCGATCGAGAGGATGATCTTCTCGGCCTCCTCCTGGGTCATGGCCTGGCCCGAGAGCTTCACCCGGTCGCCCTGGAGGTCGATGCCGAGCTTGCCCGCGTCGAAGCCGTGCCCCTCCACGCTCTTCTTCAGCGCGTCGGGCGTGGCGGCCTGGGCGCTCCCGCCGCCGAACAGCTTCGCGCCCGCTTCCTTGATGAACTTGAACAGACCCATGCCCGGCCTCCCGTCTTAAGCTTCACAGGGCGGCAACGCGGGGGGTGCGGGAAAGTTCGCACCGGGCCGCGGGCGCGAGGTCTGCGCCCAGGCCCTGGCCCACCCCGCGCCAAGGGAAGTGGCGGGTGCGAGGTCTGCGCCCGGGTCACTGGCCAACCCGGCGCAAATCGCCGATGGAGGAGGCCGGCCCGCGGCCGCCGCCCCTCAACCCGCCGATGGTACGCCCGTGCCCGCTCCCGATCCACCGCTCAGCCCCGGGTCCTGGCTCGGACCGCTCGCCGCCACGGTGATGCTCCAGGCCACGGCCGCCTTCCTGTCGCGGGTGATCCCGACGCTGGCGCCGGCCTTCACGGCGTCCTACGGCTGGAGCGAGACGGCGGTCGGCTACCTCGCCGGGCTCGGCACCGCGGGCTCGATCGCCTTCCTGGTCGCGGGCACGCCCCTGATCCGGCGGGTCGGCCCGGTGCGGGCGCTGCAGGCCGGCCTCGTGCTCTCGGCCCTCGGGACCCTGCTGCTGGCCTGGCCGAGCCTCGCGGCGGCGGCACTCGCGAGCGTGCTCATCGGCATCGGCTACGGCCCCTCCTCGCCCGCGGGCAGCGACGTGCTGCAGCGCTTCGCGCCGCCGGCCCACCGCAACCTCGTCTTTTCGATCAAGCAGGCCGGGGTGCCGGCGGGCGGCGTGCTGGCCGGGATCCTCCTGCCCTTCGTGCTGGAGCGCGGCGGCTGGGCCTGGACGCTTGCCGCGGTGGTCGCCGTCGCGTGCGCCACGATGGCGGCCGTGCAGCCCCTGCGCGCCCGCACCGATGCCTGGCGCGATCCCGCCCAGTCGCTGAAGCCCGCTGCGATCTTCGCGCTGCGCAACCTCACCCTGCCGCTCTCGGTGCTGCGCACGACCCCGGGCCTCGCCCGGCTCGGGCTGGTCGGGGCGTGCCTCGCGGTCGGCCAGGGCGCCTGGTTCGCCTTCCTGATCACCTATCTCGTCCTGCGGCTCGGCCTGTCGCTGCCCGCGGCGGGGCTCGTCTTCGCGGTCATGCAGGGCGTCGGCATCCCGGGGCGGATCGCGCTCGGCTGGCTCGCCGATCGCCTCGGCTCGGGGCGGGCCGTGCTCGCCGTCACCGCGGCGGCCTCGGCGGCCACCACGTTTGCGCTCGCCGCGACCACCCCGGCCTGGCCGCCCGCCGCCCTCGTGGCGCTCGCGGGCGTCGCCGGGGTCACGGTGTCGAGCTGGAACGGGCTCCAGGTCGCCGAGATCGCCCGGCACGCCCCGCCCGGCCTCGTCGGCGAGGCAGCCGCGGGGGCGACGCTCCTGGTCTTCCTGGGCTACGTGCTCGGGCCCGCCCTCTTCGCCGCGCTGGTCGCCGCGACCGGCCGCTTCGACCTCGCCTTCGCGGCCGCCGCCCTCGTGACGCTCCTGGCGCTTCCGGGCCTGCTCGGACGCCCCAAGTCGCCCGCGTGACGCTCCTCGACCGGCTCGGCCTGCTCAGGCGAGCGTCCGTGCGCCCCTGAGACCATTCGATCCCGCAAAATGACTTGATCGTGAGGCATCCAAACGCCGCGGGGAGGTGTATTCTCCCCGCGAGACCGACCCGCGAGGCGCCCCGATGCTCATCCGCCATGCCCCGGACCTGAAGCCGTCCGAGATTACGCCCAAGGACATCTACCTGAACCGGCGCACCCTGCTGGCCGGCGCCGCGGCCGGCTTCGCCGGGATCGCGGCCCCGGGCGCGCTCGCCGCCCCGCTCGCGGCCGCGCCGAGCCCGTTCTCGACCGACGAGAAGAAGACGAGCCTCCGGGACGTCACGACCTACAACAATTTCTACGAGTTCGGCACCGACAAGGACGATCCGCACAAGAACGCGGGTCCGCTCACCACCAAGCCCTGGACGGTCAAGATCGACGGCCTCGTCGGCAAGCCGGGCGATTACGGGCTCGAGGACATCCTCAAGACCGTGACCCTCGAGGAGCGGATCTACCGCATGCGCTGCGTCGAGGGCTGGTCCATGGTGATCCCGTGGGTCGGCTTCTCCCTCGCCGAGCTCATCAAGCGGGCCGAGCCGCAGGGCAGCGCCAAGTACGTGGCCTTCGAGACGCTGGTACGCCCCTCAGAGATGTCCGGCCAGGCCAGCCTCTACAAGATCCTCGACTGGCCCTACCGGGAGGGCCTGCGCCTCGACGAGGCCATGAACCCGCTCACGATCCTGGCGGTCGGCCTCTACGGCGAGACCCTGCCGAACCAGAATGGGGCTCCCTTGCGCCTCGTGGTGCCGTGGAAATACGGCTTCAAGGGCATCAAGTCGATCGTGCGGATCAGCCTCACCGAGAAGGAGCCGCCCTCCACCTGGAACCTGTCGCAGCCCTCCGAATACGGCTTCTACGCCAACGTGAACCCGGCCGTGGACCACCCGCGCTGGAGCCAGGCGACCGAGCGGCGCATCGGCGAGGGCGGCGGCCTGTTCGTGAAGCGCCGGCCGACCCTGCTCTTCAACGGCTATGCCGAACAGGTCGCGAGCCTCTATTCCGGCATGGACCTGAAGAAGTTCTACTGAGGACCGGCCGCGGACGCCTGCCCATGGCCGATACGGCGAAGCGCCTGTCGAACGCACCCGCCCCCCCTCGCGGCGCGGCGGCCCCCGGCACGGCGAAACGCCTGACGAGCGCGCTTCAGCGCGTGCCCGTGTGGCTCGTCTATGCGGTGGGGTTCATCCCGGCGGTGGCGTATTTCGCCCTCGGGGTGATGGACGAGCTCGGCGCCGATCCCATGAAGGTGCTCGAGCGCGAGCTCGGCGAATGGGCGCTGATCTTCCTCATCGCGGGCTTGTGCGTGACGCCCCTGCGCCAGCTCCTCGGGTTGAGCCTCCTGCGCTTCCGGCGCGCGCTCGGGCTCCTGGCCTTCTGGTACGTGACGCTCCACCTCGTGACCTACCTGGTGCTCGACCAGGGGCTCGACTGGGCCGCGATCTGGGCCGACATCGTGAAAAGGCCCTACATCACGATCGGCATGGCGAGCTTCGTGCTGCTGGTGCCGCTGGCGCTCACCTCCAACAACGCCTCGATCCGGCGGCTCGGGGCGCAAGCGTGGAACCGGCTCCACACGCTCGTCTACCTCGCCGCGGCCGGCGGCGCGCTGCACTATCTGCTCGTCGTGAAGTCCTGGCCGCTCGAGCCGCTGATCTATGCTGCGATCATCGCGACCCTGCTGGCCTGGCGCGGCTGGCGCCGCATCGCGAAGCCCGCCGGAGCCCGCGCCGCCCGCGCCTGATCGGGCTTTCCGGCTTTTCTCCCAGGCGTCTCGTTGATCCCGGGAGGCGAGCCCGGTAACGCTCGTCCGGAACGCGACATCGAGCCGGGAGACGCCCCATGACCAAAGGCCTGCGCAAGGGACTCACGAGCTACGGCGATCCCGGCTTCTCGCTCTTCCTCCGCAAGGCCTTCATCAAGGCGGCAGGCTTCTCCGACGACGCCCTCGACCGGCCCATCGTCGGCATCACCAACACCTTCAGCGACTTCAACCCCTGCCACGGCAACGTGCCCCAGCTCATCGAGGCCGTGAAGCGCGGCGTCATGCTCTCGGGCGGGCTGCCCATGGAATTCCCGACGATCTCGATCCACGAATCGTTCGCGAGCCCCACGAGCATGTTCCTGCGCAACCTCATGGCGATCGATACCGAGGAGATGATCCGCGCCCAGCCCATGGACGCGGTGGTGCTGATCGGCGGCTGCGACAAGACCGTGCCGGCCCAGCTCATGGGCGCGGCGAGCGCCGACGTGCCCGCGGTGCAGCTCATCACCGGACCGATGCTGGTGGGCTACCATCGCGGCGAGATGCTGGGCGCCTGCACCGACTGCCGGCGCCTCTGGGGCCAGCACCGCGCCGGCGCCATGGACCAGGACGAGATCGAGGTGGTGAGCGGGCGCCTCGCGCCGACGCTGGGCACCTGCATGGTGATGGGCACCGCCTCGACCATGGCCTGCCTCGCGGAGGCCCTCGGCCTCGCGCTTCCGGGCACCGGCTCGATTCCCGCGACGCACGCGGACCGCATCCGCGCCGCGGAAGCGAGCGGGCGCCAGGCGGTGGCGCTGGCGCAGGGCGGCCCGAGGCCGAGCGAGATCCTGACGGAGGCGGCGTTCCGCAACGCCATGGTGGTGCTGCAGGCGATCGGCGGCTCGACCAACGGGCTCGTGCATCTCGCGGCCATCGCGCGGCGGCGCGGCATCACCATCGACCTCGAAGAGTTCGACCGCATCGGCCGCGAGGTCCCGGTGCTGATCGACCTCAAGCCCTCGGGCGCCAACTACATGGAGCATTTCCACTGGGCCGGCGGCGTGCCCCGCCTCCTGCGCGAACTGCGCGAGAACCTCGACCTCGAAGCCCCGACGATCACGGGCGCGACGATCGGCGAGATCGCGGATGCGGCCGAGGACATTCCAGGCCAGGGCATCATCCGCACCCGCGCCAATCCGTTGAAGACGAGCGGCGGCATGGCGGTCCTGCGCGGCAACCTCGCCCCGCGCGGCGCGGTGATCAAGCATTCCGCGGCCTCGACCGAGCTTCTCCAGCACACCGGCCGCGCGGTGGTGTTCGACTCGGTCGAGGACCTCACGAACCGCATCGACGATCCCGCCCTCGACGTCGCCGCCGACAGCGTGCTGGTGCTCCGCAACGCCGGGCCGAAAGGCGCGCCCGGGATGCCCGAGGCCGGCTACCTGCCGATCCCGAGGAAGCTCGCGCAAGCGGGCGTCAAGGACATGGTGCGGATCTCGGACGCGCGCATGAGCGGCACGGCGTTCGGGACCATCGTGCTCCACATCGCGCCGGAATCCGCCACCGGCGGGCCGCTCGGGCTCGTGCGCGAAGGCGACCTCATCCGCCTCGACGTGGAGGGACGCCGCATCGACCTCCTCGTCGACGAGGCGGAGCTCGCCCGCCGCGCCACGGAATGGCAGCCGCCGGCGCATCTGAGGGACGAATCGCGCGGCTATCGCGGCCTGTACCTGCGCAGCGTGCTGGAGGCCGACGAGGGCTGCGACTTCGACTTCTGCTGAAGGCGCGCCCACAATCGCACAGGCCTGAGAGGGCGCATCCTCTTGGCCCGGATCGTGCCTGACCGAACCCGTCCGGGTGCCCCGCCCGGCTCGGTCGAGGCGCATGCGCGATTCCTGCCGCCCGCTCTTCTGCCTCGTCGTCGAGGACGATCCGCGCACCGGGCTCGACCTCGCGGATGCCCTCGAAGCGGCGGGCTGCGCCGTCGCCGGCCCGTTCCGCTCGGGGCGCGACGCGGCGCGCTGGCTCGAGCGCTTCACGCCGGACGTCGCAGTGGTGGACCCCGCCCTCGCGGACGGGCTCTGCCCCGCCCTCCTCGCCACTTTGAGGGCGCGCGGCATCCGCGTCGTCATGCATTCCGGCGATCCGCGGACGGGGAGCCCGGTTCCGGCACGGGCCGGCGAAACTTGCGTCGGGAAGCCCACGCCTGCGGCCGCGATCGTCGCCGCGGTGCACGCCCTCAGCCGATCCACGCGGGAAGACGGTTCTGTCGGGGCTCTTGCTGCAACGCAACAAGAGTGACAATCTGGTGACGATGTCCGCTCGGAGACCGCGCATGACGACCCCCGTCGAGCCCGATCTGGGACCGCCCTCCTCCGCGAGGCCCCTCGCCCTGGTCGAGGACGTCCCCAATTTCGAGGCGGTCTTCGGGATTCCCGCCACCCATCGCCTCCTGGCGGTGCGCTCGCGCAGCCGCGGCGGGCCGGTCTCCGGGCAGTACTGGGAGCACGAGGAATACGACGCGTCCGGCGCGCGCGTGGGACGCTACGAGAGCTTCGAGGAGGTGACCGCCTCGGGCGCGCGCCGCAGCGGCTGGCGCAAGTTCGACCCGGCCGGGAGCCTCGTCGCGACCGGCGGCGACCTCGCCTGAGCCGGAGGCCCGTCCGCGGAACGCGCTCAGCGCCCCAGGCGCCCGAACATCTGCAGCAGCGCCGCGGTGGCGCCGTCGGCGAGGAGGTCCCGCTCCATGCGCCCGGCATCGCCGTAGAAGGCCTCGCCCACCTTGCGGTCGATCACGAGGGTGCGGAGCAGGTTGAGCGCGATCTGCGGGTCGAAGATGCTCTCGGCGTAGATCAGGCGCTGGCCTTCAGCGGCGCGGCCCATGGCGTTGACGAAATACGCGTAGGCGAGGTTGCCGTCGCGCGGGGTCTTGGGCGCGAGGATCAGCACGTAGGCGCGTTCCCAGTCGCCCGGCGCGAGCTCGGCGCGCAGCTCCGTGACGGCGCGGTGCAGCTCCTCGATCCCTGCCTTGGCGGCGTCGGTCGCGTTCGCGAGGGTGGCGGGGCCGACGGCGGCCGCGTAGGCCTTCAGCGCCGCCGGGTCCGGCTTCTGCTCGCCGAGCGCGTCCACATAGGCGATCGAGCGCTGGAGCATCTCGCGCTGGCGCGCCTGCTGGACGTCCGAGAGCCCGACCCGGTCGAGGGTCGCGAGGGCCGCCTCGGCGTGGCCGCGCAAGGTCACGAGGCGCTTCGCCCATTGCGGGTCCTCGGGCGCCCCCTCCCAGGCAGTCGCCGCCGCGAAGATCCCGAGCGGGATGTGGGACAGGGATTTCAGGTCCCGGTAGAGCGCTGGCGCGATCGGCTTCGTCCAGCGCTTGCCGTCCTTCATCAGGGTGATGTCGCGCCCGACGAGGAAGACCGGCTGTTCGGGCCGCAACGCCTGCGCCTTGGCGGCCGCGTAAGCCTCGCGGGCCGCCTTGTTGAGCTCGGCGTAGGGGTCGGCGCCCGGATCGAAGGCGAGCGACGGCCAGGCGACGACCAGGGCGGCGAGGAGCGGCAGGAGGCCTTTCAGCCGACGATGCATGGTGCGGATCCTCCGAAGAGGACGAAACCTTGGCCCTATCGGGCCAGGCCATCAAGAGGCGACGCCGCCACAGGGGCGGGCCCGGCCGCCCGGCCGCTGCGGAGGCGGGGCGCCGGGATGCGGGTCCAGGCCGCGAGCATCCGCAGGAGCCGGGGCTCGAGGCGCAGGGCCGCGAGGAGGAGCCCGCGGCCGAGGGGGGCCGCGCTCAGGGCGGAGAGCGCGCAGGCGAGGCGGATCGGGCGCCCGATGTCGGCGCGCATGCGGGCGTGATAGGCGCCGGCGCTGCCCCCTTCCAGAATCGTCGCAGCCGCGACGCCCGCCGAATGCATCGCGATCGCGATGCCGTCGCCGGAGAACGAGGGAATCACGCCCATCTGATCGCCGAGGCGCAACAGGCCCGCGGGCGCCTCCCCCTCGTCGCGGTGGACGAAGCCGTAGGGCACCCCCGCGATCGAGAGGGGCCGCGCGAGCCGGTCGCGGGCGCCCGCGAGCCGCGCGCCGAGATGCGGGCTCGCCTCGGCGAAGTGGCGCAGGAGGCCGGGCCAGTCGCGGCCGGCGCGCGCGAAGACGTCGCCCCGCACGAGCAGGCAGAGGTTGACGAGGCCGCCCTCCACGGCCTGGAGCCCGGCATAGCCGCCCTCGAACAGGGCGACCTCGACGGCGTCCCCGAGCCGGGCCCGCTCGGCGGGATCGAGCGCCAGGTAGGTCTTGAAGCCGACGAGGCCGTTGCGGTGGCGTTGAACCGGCCGGCGCGGCGCGTGCAGGTCGTGCTTGCCGGTGGCGAGGAGAACCGTAGAGGCGCGGATCGCCTCGCCGTCGCGGAGATCGACCCGCAGACCCGATCCCTCTCCCGAGACGGCGCGCACGACCGGCCCGCGGCGCACCCGCGCGCCGAAGGCTTCCGCCTGCCGCAGGAGGGCCGCGTCGAGGGTCCGCCGGGTGAGCCCGACGCCCTCGAAGGGCAGCGCCGCCTCGACGAGGTCGCGCCCGCAGGCGAGCCGCACCCGCCGGATCGGCGCGCCGCCGAGCGCGAGCGGGTCGAGGCCGAGATCGCGCAGGTAGGCCTGCGCCTCCACGCTCAGGAACTCGCCGCAGATGCGGTGGCGCGGGGCGCGGTCGCGCTCGATCACGAGCGGCGCCCGCCCGGCCCGCGCCAGGCGGCAGGCCGCGGAGGCCCCCGCGGGACCGCCGCCGACGATCACGACGTCATCCGTCATTTCAGCCGCCCGGGGGGCATGCGCCGCTCCTGCACGGGACGGCCGTCCGTCATTTCAGCCTCCCGACGCAGATCCGGAACGGCACGTGCCAGCGGATCTCGACGGCCCCCGGCTCGAGCCCCGCCGCCGCCACGAGCCGCCGCCAATCTTCCCGCCGGAAGGCGCGTGCGATCGAGACCGGGCCGTCGTGCCGCACGAAGCGGTGCCAGCGCGCGGCATCGGCCATCAGGCGGAAGGCGTGGTAGGGAAGCGGGTGCCGGTGCAAGTCGTTGACGAACCAGCCGCGTGCGGCGTTGCGCTCCATCCAGGCGACGAAATCGGCGACCTGCGGATCCGCGAGGTGGTGGGCGAAGAGCGAGCTCACCACGAAGTCCGGCGGCCGCGCGGGCGCGAAGTCGAACACGTCGCCGGTGTGATAGGCGATGCCCATCCCGGGCGGCGTCGCCTCACGCGCCGAGGCCGCGCTCCAGGGATTGAGGTCGACGCCCGCGAGGTCCGGGACGAGGCCGCGGCGCCCGCACCAGCGGTGGATCGCCCGCAGCATGTCGCCGTGGCCGAAGCCGACGTCGAGGAGCGAGACCCGGTCGCCCGGCCGGAACCCCTTCGTCGCGCGGGCGAGCCAAGCCAGCGTCGGCGGGCGCGCCAGCGTCAGGGTGTTGACGACGGCAAGATCCCGCAGGCAGGCGCGGAACTCCTCGAAGCCCACGGACTCGGTGTCCATGAGCTCCGGCGCCGTCGAGCGCTCCGCGAAATCCATGGTCTAGCCCGCGGTGCGGAAGCGGAAGGTCTCGGCGACGAGGCCGGGCCCGAACGCCATGCCGAACCCGGCGGCGCCGGCTCGCGCGGCCCGCATGATGCGGTCGAGCACGAACATCAGGGTCGCGGACGACATGTTGCCGAACTCGCGCAGGATCCCGCGCGACCAGCGCAGGGCGTCCGGGTCGAGGTCGAGCCCCTGCTCGACCGCATCCAGGATGGTGCGCCCGCCCGCATGCACGGCCCAGAGCTCCACGTCCCCGGGCCGGGTGCCGCGGAAGATCCCGCCGTCGTTGCGGGAGGCCTCGTAGCGCAGCGCGCGGGCGATCTGGCCCGGCACCTCGCCCGAGAGGTGCATCTCGAACCCGGTGTCGCCCACGCCCCAGGTGATGAGGCCGCTCGTGTCGGGAATCGTCGCGGCCTTGAAGTCGAGGAGGGCGACGCCGACGGGATCGGCGGTGACGAGCGCCGCGGTGCAGCCGTCGCCGAAGAGGAGCGCGGTGAGGTTGCGGTCGACGTCGCCGGTCTCCTGCATGTGCAGGGTGCAGAGCTCCACGTTGACGACGAGGACGCGGGCTGCGGGCTCGGAGCGCACGATGTGGTGCGCCACCTTCAGCGCGTTCACGGCCGCGGAGCAGCCCATGAAGCCGATGAGCGTGCGCTCGATCGCAGGGTCGAGCGCGAGCGCCGCGACGAGCTGCTGGTCGAGGCCCGGCGCCGAGAAGCCCGTGCAGGAGGCGACGACGAGATGGGTGAGCGAGGTGCCGCCGTCGTCGAGGTCGAGGGCCGCGACCGCCTGCCTGGCGAGGTCGAGGGCGTGGGGCTCGAAGCGCGCCATCCGGGCCGCGGTGCCGGGAAAGCGCCCGCGCGCGTAGAAGCCCTCGCCGTCCGCGGCCGCGTCGAGCCGGTCTCCGGGCAGGAAATGGGAGTAGCGGTGCTCGATGCCGGCGCGCTTGGCCATACGGCCGAACAGGCGCCGGGAACGCTCGTCGGGCAGCATTCCGTCGACGAAGCCGATGAAGGACCCGTGCACGTCGTGGTCCGGGACGGCCGTCCCGATGCGGTTGACATGGGCGAGGGTCATGGGGTCCCCGGGGCTCGCATGGCCGGGACGTCGTCGATGGGGGCGAGGATCATGGGCTCCCGGGGGCTGGCGTCGGCGGGACGTCAACCGCGAAGCCGCGGGAATGTGCCACGCGCCTGGCGTGCGGCCGAGGGTCGCGACGGGCTGGGCTTGGCAGGACGTGGCCGCGGCGCCGGCAGCGGCCGAGGGTCGCGACGGACGGGCCGCGAAAGGCGGGGCCTCAGGCGCCCTGCGGGTCGAGCACCTTGCGCAGGGTCTCGGCGAGGTCCTTGCGCTTGTAGGGCTTGCGCAGCAGCAGGGTGCCGCGCTCCGGGCTGCCGTGGTGCTCGAACACCTCTTCCGGGTAGCCCGAGGTGAGGAGCACCTTGATGCCCGGCCGGATCTGCCGGGCCTGGGACGCGAGCTCGACGCCGCTCATGCCGCGGGGGAGCACCACGTCGGTGAAGAGCAGGTCGAAGCGCGAATCCTCCCGCAGCAGGTCGAGGGCGTCGGGACCCGCCGACACCGCGGTCACGTCGTAGCCGAGGCCGACGAGCTGCGCCGACACGAACTGCAGCACCTGCGGCTCGTCCTCGACGAGCAGGACGCGCTCCCGCCCGGGGATCGTCGGACGGTCCGGCTCGCGCACCGGCACCACCGCCGCAACCGAGGTCACGGCCGGCAGCAGGATGGTGACGGCGGTGCCCTGTCCGGGCCGGCTCTCGATCGCGACGTGGCCGCCCGATTGCTGGGCGAAGCCGTAGACCATGGAGAGGCCGAGCCCCGAGCCCTTGCCGACCTCCTTGGTGGTGAAGAACGGCTCGAACACCCGCGAGAGCACGTCGGGCGACATGCCGCGCCCGGTGTCGGAGACGGTGACGAACACCACGTCCTGCCCGATCGGCAGCGCCCCCTGGTCGGGACCCGCCACCGCCTCGCCGCAGGTGATCGTGAGCGTGCCGCCCTGCGGCATGGCATCCTTGGCGTTCACGGCCAGGTTCAGGATGGCGCTCTCCAGCAGCGTGCGGTCCACGAGGGCGAGGCGGCTGTCGCGGCTCGTGACGGTGGCGACCTCGATCGTCTCGCCGATGGTGCGGCGGAGCAGCGGCGCCACGGCGAGCACCACCTCCCGCAGGCGCAGGCGTTGCGGCTTGAGGGTCTGGCGCCGGCCGAAGGCGAGGAGGTGCTGGGTGAGCAGCGCGCCCTTCTCGGCGGCGAGCTGGATCATCTGCGCGAGCGGCCGGAACTGCGGATCCGCGATCTCGTCGGCCAGGATCTCGGCGTTGCCGAGGATGACGGTGAGGAGGTTGTTGAAGTCGTGGGCGATCCCGCCCGTGAGCTGACCCACCGCCTCCATCTTCTGCGACTGCCGCAGCCGCTCCTCGAGGCGCCGCCGTTCCGACACGTCGCGGATGACGGTGACGACCTCCTTGGGCGCGCCGTCCCGGTCGCGCACGAGCCGGAACGTCGCCTCGACCCAGATCCAGGTGCCGTCCGCGCGCTGGAGGCGGTGCGTGCTGATGTCCCGGTCCGCCGTCTGGCTCATGCGCAGGCGCACGAGCTTGTCGGTCAGCGCCGGCCGGTCCTCCGGGTGCACGAAGGCGAGCGTGCTCGATCCGGCGAGTTCGTCGGGGCGATAACCGAGAAGGTCGGCCGAGGACGGCGAAACGTAGAGCCGCACGCCCTCCATGTCGGACCGGATCACGAGGTCGACGGTGTTCTCGGCGAGGGTGCGGTAGCGCTCCTCGCTTTCGCGCAGGGCCGCCTCCGCGAGCTTCTGGTCATGGATGTCGATGCAGACGCCGAGCCAGCGCTCGACGCCGCCGTTGGCGTCCTTCAGGGCCACGCCGCGGGTGAGGCACGAGCGGTAGGTCCCGTCCGCGCGCCGCAGGCGGTACTCGAGCTCGTAGGGCTTGCCCAAGCGCTTCGCGTCCTCCCAGATCCGCAGGGTGCGGTCGCGGTCGTCCGGATGCAGGAGCTCGATCCAGCGGTCGCCCAGGAGCTCCTCCGCGGAGCGGCCGGCAAAGACCTGATAGCCGTGATTGACGTACTCGTTCTCGCCGTCGCGGGTGCAGGCGAAGACCAGCACCGGCATGGCTTCGGTGAGGGTGCGGAAGCGCTCCTCGCTCTCCCGCAGCGCGGCCTCGGCTTTCCGGCGCGCGGTCATGTCGGTATAGGTCCGGACCTGCCCGCCGGCCGGCAGGCGCACGGTCCGGACCTCCAGCACCGACCCGTCGGGCCGAACGCGCTCGTAGGCATCGCGCGTGTCGTCGAGGTCGCATTGCGCGACCCAGCGGCGGAAGGCCTCGTCGCTGCGGGCGAACTCGCCTTTCGCGAACTGGATCTCGCGCACCTCCTGGTAGGAGGGCCTGCGCGCCAGGAGCGAGACCGGCAGGTCGAGGAGGTCGGCGGCGCGGCGGTTGAACACCTGCACGAGGCCGTCGGCATCGAGCATCACAAGGCCCTGGTCCATGTTCTGCAGGGTGGCCTCGAGGACCGCATTCTTCTCGCGCGCCTCGGCCTCGGCGCGCTTGCGCGCGGTGATCTCCTGGAACATCACCGCGAAGCGCTCCGGCCCTGCGGCGCGGGCCCGGACCTCGTACCAGCGGCCTCCGAAGTTCGGGACCTGGACCTCGAACTGCACGGGCTCGCCGGTGTCGAGGACGCGCTCGTAGACCGGGACGAGCCGCTCGCGGATGCGCGGGCCGACCTGCCGCACGGTGCGGCCGGTGATGTCGGCGAGCGGCATGCCGGTCAGGCGCTCGAAGGCCGGGTTCACCTCGACGAAGCGGAAATCCCGCATGCGGCCCCCCTCGTCCCGGATCGCCTCGCCGACGAAGAAGCCCTCGTGCATGGAATCGAACAGGCCGCGCCAGCGGTCGGCGCTCGCCTGCGCGGCCGCCTCGGCCTCCTTGCGGGCCGTGATGTCGATCGTGATCCCGGAGAGGGTGCGCCGCCCGTCCTCGTCGGTCTGGATCTCCGCCTTGTCCTGGATCCAGATCACCGGGCCGTCCGGGCGCCGGAAGCGGAACTCGAGATCGTAGGGGACGCCCTCCGCGAAGGTGCGCTCGAGCGCCTCGCGGTGGCGTGCCTGATCGTCCGCGTGGATGCAGCGCTCGAACGCGCCCTGCAGGTCGAAGGCGCCGCCGAGAACCTCGTGCACGTTGTCGGTCCAGGCGAGCCCGCCGGTGCCGAGGTCCCATTCCCAGGCCACGATGCGCCCGCCCCGCAGGGCGCGGCGCAGGCGTTCCTTGGCGTGCCGGTCGGAGTCGGAATAGCGCATGTCACCTCGGCTGACCCGTTCGGGCTTCCGGGGCGAGCTTACCGCAACTGCGGGTGTCCGAGAATTACCTCCAGCCGGCGCGGTTAACCAGCTTACAGTGCGGATGTACCGGGGGAGGAGTCTTGGAGCCTGTCGGGATCGGCAGGATACCTCAGATCCTAAACGGATCAGTCAGGACGGCTACCGATCCGGTGGCGAAAACGGTGCTCCTGGACGAGCCTTCCGTTGTTTGTAACCGAACACGTAGCCTCGTAGCTCCCCTCCGGCCATCCCCCAATCGGAGCCTTTCGCCCGGCAAAGATGATCAATTGCGCTTTGCCCCTTTCAAGCGGTGCGCCGGCGTTCTCGGCGATAACGCGGCCTTCTGGGCTGTGGACCATCAGTGTTGCGAGATCACCCTCCCGAACCCCGATCAGCCTCACGTATGCCACGAGCATAGGACTTTCTCGGGTAGGAGGTTCATGCTCGAGCGTACCGGCTTCGATCATGTCGTTGGTGATTGGCCGGCTCGCAAAGCCTTGATTTAGAATGATTCGAGTGCGGTATCCCATGGCTGGCTGAGCCGCAGCAGCCCACAGCGATTGTGTTGGCACAGAACCGGTTGGACTATGCGCAAATGGATCAACCACCTGTCCATGGGAGCGGACGGTAAAGTGGAGGTGGGGGTACTCTGATAGACCCGACATTCCGACCGCCCCGATGGGCTGCCCAACAAGAACCTTATCGCCAGGCTGCACTTTAATGCTGCCCTTGGCCATATGGCAGTACTGCGTCTGCCATCCGTTGCCATGATCGATCACCACGCCGTTTCCGCACTCGACGCCGGCAACCGCAGCCCGGCCGCGCTCCTTGACGGATACATCCTCGACGCTCTCACGAACAGCTGTGACCCGTCCGCCAGCGGCTGCCACGACTGCAACGCCATTGCGGAGGGACGTGAGGGATGGCAGGCGAAAGTCTGTCCCGTTATGCTGATCGTAGGTCCGACCGCCGCCGGTGTATTCTTCGGCCCCTGGCCCGGCATCATGATCAACATAATTTTGGATCTCGCATGTGTTCCCAAGTTTACATGCAATGGGTATCCGCAGCCTAAGTTGATTATCAGTCACGCTTTTGACCCGTCTCGCGCTTCCTACTTCATTGATCGGCGCATGGCCGCCCTGGGGCGACCTCGTAGGGCCCACATCGATGGTGACCGCGTGCCAAACGAATGTATAACAACGCAAGACGCTGTAGGATCCCCCCTACCGCGTGCTCGCTTTATCGAAGCAGGTGCGACATCGCCTAATCTACTGCCCGCCTCTGCGAGGCAATGCCGGCGATGGACAGGTTCGATAGGCCCAATTGGAGCCGTGGAGTGGGCAAGGCATCATCTTGAGACCGCCCAATCCTACCAAATCGCAGCAATAGACTGAAGGTTTCCTATTAACCCAAGTCGATCATGTTCATTTTGCTCAAGGTGGCAACGGCCAGAACAACTTCGATGTTATTCCTCTTTCGAACTTCTGAGGCGAGCTTGCCGACTGTCATTGCGCCATGCTGTTTAGGTGCATTTTTCAATGCCTCGAAGATTGCTTGAGCCAATTCAGGCCGGGGGTGCATTTTCTCCATAGGCTTATAATATTTCATAACAGCGACTGATCTATAGGCTTCGAAAGTGGCACCCGGTCTGAGTTCGACTTTCGTGTTGAAGTTAATGGTTTTGCTCGGATAATGACTGAAGCTGCGGAAAGGGTCCATTCTGCTGGCAGCTGCGTTCGGGGCCTCTGCAAGCATCGTCTTGACGCTTGCAAAAGCCGGGGCAGCGTGACGGATCCGCTCGAGTTCTACCCAAAGATCCTCATACTGCTTGTATATAACAGACCAGTCGAACGTTTCGCGGGCGCGCTTTCGCCCAGCGTCGCCTAGTCGTCTCCGCAATGCGGGGTCAACGATGAGATCACACAGCCGCGCCGTCAGAGTATCGACATCCAGCGAGATCGTCTGACACGACAATCCGCAATACGTGTCATAGTTGATCGTGGCAGCCTCGTAGGCTTTGGCGATCTGCTGGCCTGCACCCGCCGCAGGCATCCATGTCGCGATGCGGAACCCATCAATGCCGTCTCGAACTGTCTCCTTGTAGCCATCCCAGTCTGTGACAATCACCGGAAGGCCTGCCGCCATGGCTTCAAGGGGCGTCAAGCCAAACGTTTCCTGGATGTTGTCCGACAACGATACAAAAACGTCAGCCGCGACCCAGCTCTGCTTGCGGTCTGCTTCCTTCTTGCCATTAGTAAAAATGCATCGCACATCCGGGCACACCTGCGTTGCGCCCTCCCTGAATGCCTGTTCTGCGTTCTCGCTCGAGAACCACCCACACATGATCAAGCAAACACGCCTACCTGATCGCTTGGCGGCCTCCTGAAGAGCGGCATACATGGGATGGGGATGCGCCTTCGCGTGGAAGGAGAGGCGCCCAACGAACAGGGCAACGATTTCGTCGTCCGCGACGTTGAGTGCCTCACGAGCCGCAGCGCGCTCCGCCTCCTCGAAGTTGAAGTCCTGGCAGTGAACGCCCAACGGGATCACAGGCAGTTGCGGGAGGTCAACTTTCACAGGCGCGTTCAAGCGCCATTGCAGGTAGGAGCGCTCAGCCTCGAGAAGGGTATTGACAGTCTCAACCACGGCCTTGGAGGTGCAGATCAAGGCGTCCCATGGCATCACAGGCGCCGTGAGCAGATCGGCAATCGAGTCCATAGCGAGGTGCGAGGCGGTCGTGTGCGTCACACCACACAGGCTATAGGCGTCGGCGCCGGCCCTCAGTCGCAAGCGTGCCGCGTCGTTGATGTTGGGGCCTGGATAGTAAATCGCGCCAACCGTCTTGAGAATGTCGAACTGACCGGGGTTGCACCATCGAGGAGCAACCGTGGGATCGAGGTCAAGAACAACCTGCTTGAACACTTCAGCGGACTGTCGGGATGGGGTGCAACACCACAGGTCTCGACCTTTGGCCCTGTCGACGGCCGCCCGGAGAAAGCTGTGCCCAGCCGCCTGCCGCCCCATGAGTTTAGGGCCTGACAGAACATAGCCGTCGGGCTCGAAAATGATTGCAGCGCTGGCTTCTGGCGGAGTGGAACCGGGCCGATCCTTCGCCACGCGGTGGCTCCATGTGCGAGGTGGGAACAAAACGTCACGACTAAATCCTGCGCTTGGCACGCGAGGCCGTCGAGGTGCCGCAACCGGAGAGGCGTCAGATGTCTGGCGCACGTCACGACCGCATCCAAATCTCTTTAGCTCCAGCGCGGGGCGGAAGCCAGAGGAGCATCGATCGGCGGGGTTCACCTCGCCATTCGCACCGGACCCCTGATGTCATCAGGGATCCCAGCCTGAAGGACATACCTCTCGGATCGGGCGATGATCTCCCGGGCCAATGGAGGAGGCAGTCCGCCTACGAGGCGTATGCGGCGAACAATTGCTTGAGATCCGCGCTAGGCGTCACCTGCTTTGTAGCTAGGAGCCACAGGGCAAGACGAGACACGTGGCGCCGGCCGAAAAAGCTTCCAAACCCGGCTTCAACGCAGCAGCGCGTCAGCGTCTTGAGCGAAAAACCGGTCCGGTGAGCCATGTAGGTTTCGCCGCGCGCAATCGAGGCCCGATGGCCGTAGAGGATGTCGACGGGTGAGATCGGGCCTGCCGGCGAAGAGTAGATCGGATCGAACAGATTGCCATCTCTCATATGCTCAGCCACGGCCTGGAGATCCGGGCAGGTGATCACGGCGAAGCCGCCGTCCTTTAGGACGCGCCTGAACTCCTGGAGGGCCGGAACCACCTCGTGAGCGTAAACGTGCTCGATATTGTGTGACGAGTAGACAGCGTCCACCGATCCGCTCGGCACTCTCACCATGTCCGTGATGGTTCCAATGATATCCGGCCTGACGTTCGGGTTGATGTCAAAGCGCACCTCGCTCCAACTTCCATCCTGAAAGCCTCTCGGCAACTTTGCCAGAGTTGCGGCACCGCAGCCGACGTGGAGGACCCGCTTCTGCAGGTTTTCTGCTGGATTGGACGCCTTCATGTCTGTCCTTAGATCAGGTCGGCAGCAGGATTGGACTTCTGCGCCCGCGCCCTGCGCAACGTTCTCAACAAAAACCCGCCCGGATGTTTTTGTGTCATCCGGGCGGGGTTTGCCTAACTTGACGCTTCGGCCTCGGCTTTTGTCCGTCCGAGGTCCGGCCTAGAGCAGCACGTCGCCCTTGGCGAAGGTGCCGAGGATCTGGATCTCGAAGTCGG
>DATAGO010000019.1:0-46453 GCA_036263675.1 Microvirga sp.
CTCGAACCCCGACATGCCGACCCGTCACTTCGGCACGCTGCGCTTCGACGACGCCCCGGACGTGAACCTGCTCGCCTACACCTACTCGGTGGGCAACGGCCTCTCCATCTCGGTGTCGGCTGAAGACCCGCAGGACCGCGATTTCATCCCGGCCTTTGCGGCGGCTGGCCCGATCGGTGGCGCGTTCATCCCGCTCGGCTACCCCTTCCGCGCTGTGAACCAGGGCGGCTACGAGTTCCCGGACTTCGTGGGTAACGTGAAGTACGCTGGCACCTGGGGTACGGCGCAGATCTCGGGTGCGGTGCACCAGATCACCGACCTCGGCACGAGCGGCGGCGCTCCTGTCGCTGTGACGCGTCGTGCGGCTGACGACGAGATCGGCTTCGCGGTTGCCGGTTACCTCAGCGTGAACCTGCCGATGATCGCTGCTGGCGACGCCGTGTGGTTGGCGGCGACCTACGCCGACGGCGCCATCGCGTACCTCTCGGGCGGCAACGCGGGCATCCGCGCCGGCTCGGGTGGCAACTCGCAGGTTGGCCGTGGCTTCGGTGCCCTGAACGGCGGCCTCTTCCCGTTCGTCGACGCTACGGTCCGCCTGCGCGGCGCCGGTGGCGAGATCGACACGACCGAAGGCTTCTCGATCGCCGGTGGCTTCACTCACATGTGGGCCCCCACCTTCGAGACGAACCTCTTCGGTTCGTGGATGCGGATCGACTACCCGGCGGGCGCTGACCGCGCCGGTCTGGTTGGCGCGGGTCGCGTCGGCTTCGTCGATCTCGAAGAGATGCGCATCGGTGGTAACGCGATCTGGCGTCCGGTCTCCGGCTTCCAGATGGGTGTCGAGGTTCTCTACACGAACCTCGAGGCTCAGCGTGGTCGGTTTGCTCTCAGCACCCCGACGGTCGGCGCTCGCCTCGGCCGCGTCCGCTTCACGGAAGACGAGGACTTCATCGAAGGCCGTCTCCGCATCCAGCGCGACTTCTAATCAGCTCGGCTGATTGGTTCGGAAAGCCCCGGTGGAAACACCGGGGCTTTTCTCTTTTGGAGACTGGTGATGCGTGCCGCCTGCAGCGCATCAGGGACGGGCCGGCCCCACGCGTGCATACCGCTATCGCGGCCGGCCGGCCCGCGTCACGAGCACGCGAAGACTCCGCTGTCGGAAGCGTGAAGGTCTAGGGACCCGGGATAGCCTGCCGGCATCATGCGCAGGTCTGCGGCCGGGCGGCACTCGTGGCGTTTGCTCGATCCGACCTCGGCACCGCGGGATACGCCGTCCGGAGCCATCCCTCGGAGCAGCTTCCGGTTGTGCCGGCAGGACTGCGACCGGCCTCGCCATGGGAGCACGAAGAGGTACGAGAACACCGGTTCGCGGTGACTGCTCCGGCGCCGGCTGCCCGGCCGGCTCGATCGCCGCTGCCTCAGGGGATGCCCCGCGGAGCGCAGCTTACCGGTTCCCCAGTCCGCAGGACGTCAGGCTGCAGGGTGACCGTGTCCCGCTATCCTAGCCCCATAGCGGTGCACGGGAGAGCCCGCGGGTCGGGCGGGAACTCGTATCCGAACGGGGCGACCCTGCGGGTCGTGGCAGGACGGCCGAGGAGCCGGGCCGTCGTGCTGCAGGCAGGGCATCGATCAGCCAATCGACGGCGCGAGCGGCGGGGTCCATCGCTCCGTCCGCTCCGCACCGACCAAAGAATCATGCCGGCACGCCGTGAGGTCTCGACGCGGGAAGCGCATCGCTCCCGAGGCGCCGCGCCTGCGACATCGGCGCAATCGCGCATGCGGCTCGACCCGCCGACCATTCAAGATCGCGGCGCAACACGGCCCGGTGGGCTCCAGTGAAATCTCGGACAGTCGCCTGCGCGAGCGGCCGAGCGGCCATGTCCCGATCGGGAAATCAGGGCCTTGCGGCGAGATCGGCATCCGCGGAGGCGGCCGTGGCCCTGGCGACTCCGCTCTGATGCGGCGCGCGGTCGGCCAGCTTCCGGTCCTCCGGCTTGCGGTCGTCCAGGCGGTGTCGGTAGACCTTCAGGTTCTCGATCACCCGCTGCACGTAGTTGCGGGTCTCCGAGAACGGGATCCGCTCGACCCAGTCGACCGGATCGACGCCGGGCGAGCGCGGATCGCCGTATGCCTTGATCCATTTCGACACGTTGCCGCCGCCGGCATTGTAGGACGCGAAGGCGAGGATGTGGGAGCCGCGCCAATCCTCCATGAGCTCGCCGAGATGCGCGGCGCCGATCTTGGCGTTGTAGGCCGGATCCTCCACGAGCCGCTTCACGTCGAAACCGACCCCGAAGCGCTTCGCCGTCCGCTTGGCGGTGGCCGGCATCAACTGCATCAGGCCCCTTGCTCCCGCGCTCGAGAGTGCCTTGGCGTTGAACGCGCTCTCCTGGCGGGTGATGGCGTAGACCATCGCCTGCTCGACCGGATCCCCGATGGTCGGGAAGCTCGGGACGCCGAAATCCGGATAGGCGTGAGTGTCGAGAGGAAAGCCACGCTGCACGGCGGTCTTTCCCACCACGAGGAGCGCGCGGGGGTTGCCGTGCTCCACGGCGAGCGCGCCGAGCGCGTCGAGGGGAGTCGTGTCCGCGAGCTTCTGCGCGAGTTCGGCGTAGAGCCCCAGTGCGAGATCGTCGGCGCCAACGGCATGCAGGAGCTTCAGGGCTTTGACGGCCCTGAGATCGTGGAAGGCCGCGCGTGCGACTTCGTTGAGCGGCTCGGGGCGGCGCAACTCCACCGGGGCATGTCCGAGCCGGTCCCGTGCGAGCTGGCCGTAATAGGCTATCGGGTAGGCGGCGGCGCGCTCGTAATGGCGTTTCGCCTCCTCGGCCAGCCCCAGTGCTTCCGCGGCACGCCCCTGCCAGTAGGCCGCCCGCGTGACCGAGATCGGGGTCGCGGCGACCCGCGCGGCTTCGGCGAAATGAGCCCGCGCCGAAGCCGCATCGTGGAGGAAGCGCAGGGCGATCCAGCCGGCATGGAACTCGGCCTCGATGCGCTGCGCATCCGATTCGGCGCCGTGCCGGCTCGCGACCTGGTAGGCGAGGGCGGCCTCGCCCTTGTCGAGGAGCTTGCGCGTGACGATGCGGCGCTCCTCCCACCACTCGTCGCCATCGACGAGGACGGCCGGATCGCGCGTCACCTCCGCGATCACGGCCGCGGCTTCGTGGATCTTCTCCTTCCGCCGCAGGTGGAGCGCCCGCGAGAAGCGGTAGGAGGGATCGCCGCGCAGGCGCTCGGGCACCGCGGCGAGCGCTCTTTCGGCTTTCTTGCCGCCGGCCTGGACCGCAATCCGTGCCTTGGCGAGGAGCTCGTAGCCGTCGCCCGCATAGGCTGCTGCGCGGAGCGCCGAGACCCAGCTCTCCCGGAACAGGAACCGCTCCATGCGGAAACGGTGATCCGCGTCCGCGAGCACGCCCGGGAACGCGTCCAGAACCCGGGATTCCAGGTCGCGGCCGAAGGAATCCTCGCGCCATGCGCTGCGGACCAGCGGGATCGCAGCCTCCGCCTCGCCGTCGGCCTTCAGGGCGAAGGCGAGCGCCAGCTTTCCGGAGCCCGTCGTCGGCGCCTCCTTGGCGAAATGGGCCCGCACCAACGCGGGGGACTTTCGGTTGGCGAGGAGCGCCTCTTCGGCCCGGCGCCGGATCAGGGCCGTCATGGGCCAATCCGGGTTCTCAGCCTGGAAGGTGGCGATGCGCTCGAAGGACATGGCGACGCCGGCGCGCATCGCCACCCAGTCGAGGAGGGCGCGGGCCGCAGGGTCGGCGAAGGTCTGCCGGGAGGCCTCGGCCTCCGCGCCGTCCCCCTTCCTGATGGCCTCGATGGCGTGGCGCAGAGCCCCCATGTCGACCGGTTGCGCGGCCGGCGCTCCGGCATCCATGGGGTCCGCGACGGACCGGAGGGGCGGCGCCGGGAGCGCAGCCGGCTCGACCGGGGCCGCTGCCGGGGCAGATTCGGCCGGGATCGTGGAGGTGCGGATGGGCTCCGCCGGCGCGGCGCCGACGGGAAGCCTGATGGTCTGGGCAGGCTCCACCGGGGCGCCGTCCGGCTGCATCGGGAACGGCGGGACGGCCGCTGCGGGGACCGCTGCCTCGAGCGTGGGTGCCACGGCCTCGGAGCCGCTGTCTGCGGCTGCGGCCTCCCGGCGGGCGGCGGGCGGATCCGGGTTCATCACGAAATGCGCGACGCCGGCGGGTGCGGTGAGACGGGGGGCGAGCAGGTCGACGGCGCCGGCGCCCGCGCTTGGGAGCGCAAGGAAGGCGGCGGAGGCCGCCAGGCGCGTCAGGCGGCGCGTCTTGAGATCCATGGTCGGTCCCCTTGCGTTCCAGGATCGGATCAGGTTCGGCCCTTCGGGTTGAGGAAACATTAACTATGCGGCCGGCGCAACAACGGGGCTCCCTCTGCCGTTTGCGCCGAAGGGACGCAGCCATTATGTGTCTCGACCAGGCTCCGCGACCGCCCGCCGGAGCCCAGGCCGCGTCCGTCACACGAGAGAAGCCGAGGAACGCCCCATGACCACCCGCTTCAGAGGCTCGATGACGGCCCTCGTGACGCCCTTCAGGGACGGTGCCGTCGACGAGGAGGCCCTGCGCGCGCACGTCGACTGGCAGATCGAGAACGGCACCACCGGCCTCGTGCCGGTCGGCACCACCGGCGAGAGCCCGACGCTCACCCACGAGGAGCACGACCGGGTCATCGAGATCTGCGTCCAGGAGGCGAGGGGCCGCGTGCCGGTGATCGCGGGCGCGGGCTCGAACAACACCGTGGAGGCGATCGACTATGCCCGCCACGCGGAAGCCGTCGGCGCCGACGCGGTGCTCATCGTGACGCCCTATTACAACAAGCCGACCCAGGAAGGGCTGTACCAGCACTTCAAGGCGATCAACGACGCGATCGGCATTCCGATCGTGATCTACAACATCCCGCCGCGCTCGGTGATCGACATGTCGGTGGCTACCATGGCGCGCCTCTACGAGCTCAAGAACATCGTCGGCGTGAAGGACGCGACCGCGAACCTCGCCCGGGTGTCGCAGCAGCGCCACGTCATGGGTCCGGACTTCATCCAGCTCTCCGGCGAAGACATGACTGCGCTCGCCTACAACGCCGCCGGCGGGCACGGCTGCATCTCGGTGGTTTCGAACGTGGCGCCGCGCCTGTGCGCGGAGTTGCAGGAGAAGAGCCTCGCGGGCGACTTCGCAGGCGCCTTGAAGGTGCAGGACCGGCTCGTGCCCCTGCACGACGCGGTCTTCATGGAGCCGGGGCTCGCGGGTGCGAAGTGCGGCCTCGCGCTGCTCGGGCGCGGCAACGAGGAGATCCGCCTGCCCCTGATGCCGGTGACGCCCCCGACTCGGGAGGCGATCCGCTCCGCCATGGTCCATGCGGGGCTGCTCAACGCCTGAGGCAGCCTCTTTCGCGGCACGACCTCGCGCGCAGGATCCGGCGCCCCCATCTTACCTGCCTTGGCTCGTCCGAAGCGCCGTGACCCCCGTGTTGATCCCATGAAGAACGACCCGAAGAACGCCCACCGCACCGTCGCCGACAACCGCAAGGGGCGGTTCAACTACGAGATCGTCGATACGCTCGAGGCCGGCATCGCGCTCACCGGCACCGAGGTGAAGTCCCTGCGTCAGGGCAAGGCGACGATCGGGGAGGCCTATGCGGGCCCTTCGGGCGACGAGATGTTCCTCTTCAACGCCTACATCCCGGAATACCTGCAGGCGAACCGCTTCAACCACGAGACCCGGCGCCCACGCCGGCTGCTCCTGCACAAGCGCCAGATCAACAAGCTGATCGGCGCGACGCAGCGGGAGGGCTTCACGCTGATCCCGCTCAAGATCTACTTCAACGACCGCGGCCGGGCGAAAGTCGAGCTCGGGCTCGGCCGAGGCAAGAAGCTGCACGACAAGCGCGAGGCCGAGAAAGAGCGGACCTGGAACCGCGAGAAGGCCCGCCTCATGCGCGAAAAGGGCTAGCGGAAGCGGTCGCAGGCTCCGTGTTGCGGGCATCAGGTGGGGATCCAGCAGGAACGGACCGGCCCGCAGACCCCGCATGCCGGCCGTCCGGGAGGGGATGATGTACGATCCGGCCCAACTGCCCGCCGATCTCCCGCGCCCGGAGGACGACGGCGCCATGGCGCATCTGGCGGGCGCGGCCCTGCCCGATGTGGCCTTGCCCTCGACCGCGGGCGGGACCGTGTCGCTCGCGCGCCTTCCGGGACGCAGCGTGGTGTACGGCTATCCCCGCACCGGCGAGCCCGGCAAAGATCCGCTGACTCCGGACTGGGACCTCATTCCCGGCGCGCGGGGCTGCACGCCGCAATCCTGCGGCTTCCGCGACCGTTACGCGGACCTCGAGGCGCTCGGCGTCGGGCAGGTGTTCGGGCTCTCGACGCAGAGCACCGCCTATCAGCGCGAGATGGTGCAGCGCTTGCACCTGCCGTTCCCGATCCTGTCCGACGAAGCCCTCGCCTTCACCCGCGCGGCCCGCCTGCCGACCTTCGAGGTGGCCGGTCAGACGCTGCTCAAGCGCTTCGCGCTCGTGATCGACGGCGGGCAGGTGACACGTATCTTCTACCCGGTCTTCCCGCCCGACCGGAGCGCGCAGGAGGTGGTGGACTGGCTCGAGGCGGAGACCGCGTGAGACGGCCTCCGGCAAGGGCACGCATTCAGCCTTCGACGACTCCGTCGTCCGCCTGAGCCTGGCGGATGCCGTAGCGGCGCTCCAGGCCCGGGGAGGGCACGCGCGTCCGGTCGAAACGCTCGGCCGGGTCTCCGGCGGGGCGCTGCGGGCGCTCGGCGGGGTCGCGGCCGATCTTCTGGATCAGATGGGCGAGGTCGATGAACTCGTCGGCCTGGCGGCGGAGCTCGTCGGCCACCATGGGGGGCTGGCTCGTCACCGTCGAGACCACGGAGACGCGCACCCCGCGGCGCTGCATCGCCTCCACGAGCGAGCGGAAGTCGCCGTCGCCCGAGAAGAGCACCATGTGGTCGATGTGGGGGGCGAGCTCGAGCGCGTCGATCGCAAGCTCGATGTCCATGTTGCCCTTCACCTTGCGACGGCCGGCGGAATCCGTGAATTCCTTCGCAGGCTTCGTGACGACCCGGTAGCCGTTGTAGTCGAGCCAGTCGATCAGTGGGCGGATGGAAGAATATTCCTGATCTTCAACCATCGCGGTGTAGTAGAAGGCCCGAACGAGATAGCCGCGCGTCTGGAACTCCTTCAGCAGGCGCTTGTAGTCGATGTCGAACCCGAGGGTCTTCGTGGTGGCGTAAAGATTGGCGCCGTCAATGAAAAGAGCGATACGCTGCTGACCGATCATCAATGTCTATATCGAGCCCATAGTCGGGCCCGCCCCAACGAAAACATGAATCAATAACTTAGGCACAAAGAGCAGTATGAAACGTCTAGACAGACAATGCAGAATTAACCGGATCGGCCGATACAGTACCACGCATCCGGTAGGCGTCGTGCAATAGGAATGTCAGCTATCGTAAATCCCATAAAAGGGGACGTGCGCTCAAAGTCAAGATGCACCCGGCATCGAATATGCAACCCTGAGTGAGGATCTCCGTCTCAATTCGCGTCTGGAGGGCCGCCAATAGGGGCGCTGCCCGCCGGCCCTCCTTTCCGGTCCCGCGGCGGCATCGGGAGCGAGCCGGGTAGCCCGTCACCCCGTCACCCGGTCGACCTTGCTGACCACGCGCTTGGCCCGCAACTCGCCGATGATGGCGTTGAGGTGCTTGAGGTCCCAGACGGAGAGATCGACCGTCATGTCGGTGAAGTCCTGGGTCCGGCGCTTCATCGACACGTTCTCGATGTTGCCGTCGTGGTCGGCGATCACCTGAGCGATCTGGGCGAGCGAGCCGGGCTCGTTGAGCGATTGCAGGGCGATCCGGGCTGGGAAGCGCCGGGCCTGACCGGGATCCACGTCCCAGCGCACGTCGAGCCAACGGTCGGGTTCGTTGTCGAAGGCGGCCAAGGCCGGCGACTGGATCGGGTAGATCGTCACGCCCTCGCCCGGCGTCATGATGCCGACGATGCGGTCGCCCGGCACGGCACCGCCGTGCGGGGCGAAGCGGACCGCGAGATCCGCGGCAAGACCGCGGATCGGGATCGAGCCGTCGCCGCCGTCGCCGTTGGCGACCTTGACCTTCAGGGCCGCGTCCGGCGACAGGCTCTGCCAGCCGGCCCCGCTGGCTTCGAGCCCGGCGCCGCGGCGCTCGTCTTTGTAGTCGGGATAGACCGCCCGCACCACGTCGCCCGAGAACATCTCGCCCCGCCCGACCGCCGCCAGCACGTCCTCGATCGAACCGCGGGCGAGGCGGGGCAGGGCGCCTTTCAGCTTCTCGTCGTTGAAGGCCTTGCCGACGCGCTCGAAGGCCCGCTCCAGGATCTGCCGGCCGAGCCCGGTATATTGCCGCCGCACCGCGGCCCGGGTCGCGCGCCGGATCGCGGCCCGCGCCTTGCCGGTGACCACGAGGGATTCCCAGGCCGCCGGCGGGACCTGCCCGTCGGCGCGCACGATCTCGACTTCGTCGCCGTTCTGGAGCTCGGTCAGGAGCGGGGCCATGCGGCCATTGACCTTGCAGCCGACCGCCGTGTTGCCGACGTCGGTGTGGACCGCGTAGGCGAAGTCGATCGGCGTCGCGCCGCGGGGGAGCGCGATCAGGCGGCCCTTGGGCGTGAAGCAGAAGACCTGGTCGTGGAAGAGCTCGAGCTTGGTGTGCTCGAGGAACTCCTCCGGGCTGTCGCCTTCGGCCAGGAGCTCGATGGTGCGTCGCAGCCATTGATAGGCCCGGCTCTCGCTCACGAGACGCGCCTCGTCGTCGACGCCCTCCTTGTAGAGCGCATGCGCCGCGATGCCGAATTCCGCGATCTCGTCCATCTCGCGGGTGCGGATCTGCAACTCGACCCGCTGGCTGCCCGGCCCGATCAGCGTGGTGTGGATGGAGCGGTAGTCGTTCTGCTTCGGGGTCGAGATGTAGTCCTTGTAGCGGCCCGGCACCATCGGCCAGGTGGTGTGCACGACCCCGAGCGCCCGGTAGCAGTCGTCGATGGAGTCCACGACCACGCGGAAGCCGAAGATGTCAGAGAGCTGCTCGAAGGCGACGGACTTGCGCTCCATCTTGTGCCAGATCGAGTAGGGCCGCTTCTGCCGCCCCTTCACCACGGCCTTCAGGCCCTTGGCGGCGAGCTTGGCGGTCAGATCGCGTTCGATTTCGTCGACGAGCTTCTCGCTTTTGGCCGTGAGTTCGCGCAGGTGGCGCGAGATGGTCTCATAGGCCTCCGGGTGGAGGGTCTGAAAGGAGAGGTCCTCGAGTTCCTCCCGCATCTCCTGGATGCCCATGCGGCCCGCGAGCGGGGCGTAGATGTCGAGGGTCTCCTCCGCGATGCGCTTACGCTTTTCCGCCGGCATGAAGTGCAGCGTGCGCATGTTGTGGAGGCGGTCGGCGAGCTTGACGAGGAGCACCCGCACGTCGTCCGCGATGGCGAGCAGCAGCTTGCGGAAGTTCTCGCCTTGAGCGGCGCGCTTCGACACGAGGTCGAGCCGCTTGATCTTGGTAAGCCCGTCGACGAGCGAGCCGATCTGGGGCCCGAAGGTCCTGTTGATCTCCTCGAGCGTCGCCTCCGTGTCCTCGACGGTGTCGTGGAGCACGGCCGCCGCGATGGTGGCGTCGTCGAGCCTGAGGTCCGTGAGGATCGCGGCGACTTCGAGGGGATGGCCGAAGAACAGGTCGCCCGAGGCCCGCTTCTGGCTGCCGTGGGCCCTCATGGCGTAGACGTAAGCCCGGTTGAGCAGCGCCTCGTCGGCCGAGGGGTTGTAGCGCTTGACCCGCTCGACGAGTTCATACTGGCGCATCATGCCGCGGCGGTCTCCTTCGCGTCTCGCGGATCCGGGCAGTCAGGGATCGATCGGCAAGGATATTGCGCGCAAGCGCCCAACCGCAAGCTGAGCCGCGGCCGCAGCGGCACAGAAATGCAAAAAGCCCGGCACGGCGGCCAGGCTTTTCGGTTCGCGAAGGGCCGCGCCTATTCGCGCTCGTCGTCGTCGCTGTTGGCCGGGGGCACGAGGCCCTCCAGGCCGCGCAGCAGGTCGTCCTCGCTCATGCGGTCGAACTGGATGTCCGCGTCCGAATCGCCGCCCGCGGCCGGGGCCGCGGCGGTGTTGCCGAGCAGGGGCACGGTCTCGGCCTCGGGCTCGTCCACCTCGACGTACTTCTGAAGCGAATGGATGAGCTGCTCCTTGAGGTCGTCCGGCGTGATGGTCTCGTCGGCGATCTCGCGCAGAGCCACGACGGGATTCTTGTCGCGGTCGCGGTCGATGGTGAGCGGGGATCCTGCCGAAATCAGGCGAGCCCGGTGGCTGGCCAAGAGGACGAGCTCGAACCGGTTCTCGACCTTGTCGATGCAATCTTCGACGGTCACGCGAGCCATGGTCGGCTCCTTTGATGGGTTTGAGGGGAATGGAAAGGGCGGCCAATACACCCAAAAGCCCGGCGAAACAAGGCCGGGTGCCGCCGGGGCGGAGCCTTCCGGACGGACCGCTCCCGCCTCACGGCGGGACCTCGCCGCCGGCCAACCTTGACTTCATCCCGGTCGAGTGCCAGTTCCGCCCGCGCTTTCGCAAGGGTTCACGCCATGAAGCGCGCATTCGTCTTTCCAGGCCAGGGGAGCCAGACGGTCGGCATGGGCAAGGCGCTCGCAGAGGCCTTCCCGCAGGCCCGGGCCGTGTTCGACGAGGTCGACGAGGCGCTGTCCCAGAAGCTCTCGGCCATCATCTGGGAGGGCCCGGCTGACGAACTGACCCTCACGGCCAATACCCAGCCTGCGCTGATGGCGGTGAGCCTTGCGGCCTTCCGGGTGCTCGAGGCCGAGGCCGGGCTCGATTTGAAGCGGCATGCGGCGTTCGTCGCCGGCCACTCGCTCGGCGAGTATTCCGCGCTGGCGGCCGCCGGCAGCCTCGGGGTCGCCGATACCGCCCGGCTCCTGCGTATCCGCGGCAACGCCATGCAGAGCGCGGTCCCGGTCGGGCAGGGCGCTATGGCGGCCCTTCTCGGGCTCGAATTCGACGCCGCCGCCGAGGTTGCCCGCGAGGCTGCCGAAGGCGAGGTCTGCGACGCCGCCAACGACAACGGCGGCGCGCAGGTCGTGGTCTCCGGCCACAAGTCGGCCGTCGAGCGGGCGGTGAAGATCGCGCAGGCGCGCGGCGCCAAGCGGGCCCTGATGCTCCCCGTCTCCGCCCCCTTCCATTGCGCCCTCATGGCCCCGGCCGCGGAGGCGATGCGAGAGGCCCTCCAAGGCGTCGCGATCCGGGCCCCAGCGGTGCCGATCGTCGCCAACGTGGAGGCCGCGCCCGTCACCGACCCGGACCGCATCCGCGAGAACCTGATCCGCCAGGTCACCGGCACCGTGCGCTGGCGCGAGAGCGTGGCCTTCATGGCGAACGAGGGCGTCGACAGCTTCGTCGAGGTCGGGGCCGGCAAGGTCCTGACCGGGCTCGTGCGCCGCATCGCGGCCGGCGCGGCCGGCACGGCTGTCGGGAGCCCGGAGGACGTCGCCGCCCTCAAGTCCGCGCTCGACGGCTGACGATCGGCAGGCATAGCCGACGCCGTACCCCTATACTCCCCGGAGCCCTCGGCACACCGCCGAGATTCCGATCCGAAAGGAAAGCCGATGTTCGACCTCTCCGGCCGCAAGGCCCTCGTCACCGGCGCCACCGGCGGCATCGGCGGCGCCATCGCCCGGGCGCTGCACGCTCAGGGAGCGACCGTCACGATCTCGGGGACCCGGCGCTCCGCCCTCGACGAACTGGCTTCGTCCTTGGGCGAGCGGGTCCACATCGTCGAGGCCAACCTTGCCGACAAGGATTCCGTGGAGGCGCTCCTGCCCGCGGCCGAGGCCGCCATGGAAGGACTCGACATCCTGGTCAACAATGCCGGCATCACCAAGGACAACCTGTTCCTGCGCATGCGCGACGAGGAATGGGACACGGTCATCGCGGTCAATCTCACGGCCGCCTTCCGGCTGTCGCGGGCCGCCGTGAAGGGCATGATGCGCCGCCGCTCGGGCCGCATCATCAACATCGGCTCCGTGGTGGGCTCCACCGGCAATGCCGGCCAGGGCAACTACGCGGCCTCGAAGGCCGGCCTGATCGGCATGACGAAGGCGCTCGCGGCCGAGGTCGCGGCCCGCAACGTCACGGTCAACTGCGTCGCGCCGGGCTTCATCGAGACGCCGATGACGGACGTCCTCCACGAGAAGCAGCGCGAGGCCATCCTCAAGTCCGTTCCGATGGCCCGCCTCGGCCGGGGCGAGGAGATCGCCTCGGCCTGCGTCTACCTCGCCTCGGACGAGGCCGCCTACGTGACCGGCCACACGCTCCACGTGAACGGCGGCATGGCGATGTTCTGATCGCGGGGCGAGGCGGCAGCGGGCCCGCGCACCGGGCGACATCCCGCGGTCTGCCCCGGAACGGCAAGGTTTGAGAAGCGTTTAGCAGCCGCGTCCGGTGGCCGGTCCGCCCTCTCCCGCCTCTCGCCAGGGGCGGGGCCGTTGTGATAAGCAACAGGCCAAGTGAGCCGGAGGGGTTGACCGGCGCGCAAAATGCGGCTTTGCACGGCGCGAGGCGGCGGCCTGACTGTTGTATCGCGGCGCCGCCGCTCCGATATGGACCCCCATCTGCCCGGCCCTTCCCGGGTGGCAGCCTTCGACGAGTGAGGACATAAACGATGAGTGACATCGCTGATCGCGTGAAGAAGATCGTGGTCGAGCACCTGGGCGTGGAGCCCGAGAAGGTGCAGGACAACGCGAACTTCATCGACGACCTCGGCGCCGACAGCCTTGACACCGTCGAGCTCGTCATGGCGTTCGAGGAGGAGTTCAACGTCGAGATCCCGGACGATGCCGCCGAGACCATCGTGACGGTCGGCGACGCGGTCCGCTTCCTCGAGAAGAACGCCGCCTGAGGAACCTGGGCGGTTCGGCGAGCCGGGCCCGGGCCTGGCTCCTTTCCCAGACAGTTTGAGAGCAGGAAGCGTGATGCGGCGCGTCGTCGTCACCGGCCTCGGCATGGTGACCCCGCTCGGATGCGGGGTCGAGCCGACCTGGAAGAACCTTCTCGCCGGCAAGAGCGGCGCCGTCCAGATCACGGATTTCGAGGTGTCGGACCTCGCCTGCCGCATCGCCTGCCAGATCCCCCGCGGCGATGGCGCGGACGGCACCTTCAATGCCGACCAGTGGATGGAGCCCAAGGAGCAGCGCAAGGTCGATCCATTCATCGTCTATGCGATGGCGGCGGCGCGCCAGGCGCTCGACGACGCCGACTGGCATCCGGCCTCCTACGAGGACCAGTGCGCTTCGGGCGTGATGATCGGGTCGGGCATCGGCGGCATCGGAGGCATCTACGAGGCTTCCGTAACGCTGCTCGAACGCGGCCCCCGGCGGGTCTCGCCGTTCTTCATTCCCGGCCGCATCATCAACCTCGCGGCCGGTTATGTCTCGATCGAGCACGGGCTGAAGGGCCCCAACCACGCGGTCGTCACGGCCTGCTCGACCGGGACGCATGCGATCGGCGACGCGGCAAGGATCATCGCGCTCGGCGACGCCGACGTCATGGTGGCGGGCGGGGCGGAATCCCCGATCAACCGCATCTCGATCGCGGGCTTCGCGGCCTGCCGCGCCCTGTCGACCGGCTTCAACGACGACCCGGCCCGGGCGTCGAGGCCTTACGACAAGGACCGGGACGGCTTCGTGATGGGGGAGGGCGCCGGCTGCGTGGTGCTCGAGGAATACGAGCATGCCAAGGCACGCGGCGCCAAGATCTACGGGGAAGTCATCGGCTACGGCATGTCGGGCGACGCCTACCACATCACCTCGCCGACCGAGGACGGCGACGGCGCCTATCGCTGCATGACCGCCGCGATCAAGCGGGCCGGCATTTCGCCCTCCGACATCGACTACGTGAACGCCCACGGGACGTCGACGCCGCTCGGCGACGAGATCGAGCTCAGGGCGGTCGAGCGCATCATGGGCAACGCGACCGCCAAGCTCGCCATGTCCTCGACGAAATCGGCGATCGGGCACCTCCTCGGCGCCGCCGGGGCCGTGGAGGCGATCTTCTCGCTCCTGGCGATGCGCGACGGCATGGTCCCGCCGACCATCAACCTCGACAACCCGTCCGTCGAGACCGCGATCGACCTCATCCCCCACAAGGCGAAGTCCAAATCCGTCGACACCGTGCTCTCGAACTCCTTCGGGTTCGGCGGCACCAACGCGTCGGTCATTTTCCGCCGCGCCGCGTGACCGGGCCAAGGCGCGGCCGGCACGGGCGCGCTCGCCATCGAGGCCGCTACGGCTTTTCGCCACAATCCGGGCTAGGCTGCCGAGGGCGCGGCCCGCATGGCAGGTGAACCCCGCCGGTGCCGGCGCCGCGGCCGGAACGTCACGACTATCCCGGCGTCACGGTTGATTCTAATCTCCCCGTCCCCTGGTCAACGGTCGGAGACCGCCGGGATGCCGCATCGGCGTCCGGCCTCCACCGCTCGAGATAAAGCGTCGTGATGTTCGGCAGAAAGAAAGCGCCTCCTCCGACCTCCGTCGACAGCCAGGCCGCGGAGGCGCAGCCGCGCTTCGCGCCCCGCTCGCCGAGCGAGGCCATCAAGCCCATGGCGGCGCCTCCGCCTCCGCCCCCGCGGGTCCGGAAGCCGCGCGGCGGGATGCTCTCGGCGATCAGCGGCCTCATGACCCTGTTCGTGATCGCTTCGGGCGCGGCCCTGTTCGGCCTGAGCCTGCTCTACCGGGAGGTCTCGGCCCCTGGCCCCCTGCCGGCCGACAAGGTGGTGCAGATCCCTCGGAACTCCGGCACCGGCGAGATCGCGGCGCTGCTCGCCCGCGAGGGCGTCATCGAGCGCCCGCTCCTGTTCGAGGTCTTCGCCCTCGTCAACCGCCAGCGCGGGAGCCTGAAGGCGGGCGAGTTCATGTTCAAGGCCGGGACGAGCGTGAGCGACGCCATCGACACCTTGGTCCAGGGCAAGGCGATTCTGCACGCGGTGACGATCCCGGAAGGGCTCACGAGCGAGCAGATCGTGGCGCGCCTCGCCGAGAACGAGATCCTCTCGGGCGACGTCACGGAGATCCCGCGGGAGGGCACGCTCCTGCCCGACACCTACAAGTTCGAGCGCGGCACGACCCGCCAGCAGATCATCAACTCGATGACCTCGGCCCACCGGCAGGTGCTCAACCAGATCTGGTCGCGGCGGTCGCAGGACCTGCCGATCAAGACCCCGCAGGAACTCGTGATCCTCGCCTCGATCGTCGAGAAGGAAACCGGCCGCGCCGACGAGCGCACCCGGGTCGCGGGCGTCTTCATCAACCGCCTCACGAGGCGGATGCGCCTGCAATCCGACCCCACGATCGTCTACGGACTCGTGGGCGGCAAAGGCACCCTCGGGCGCGGCATCCTGCGCAGCGAGATCGAGAAGCCGACGCCCTACAACACCTACGCGATCGAAGGCCTGCCGCCGGGCCCGATCGCCAATCCCGGCCGTGCGGCCCTCGAGGCGGTCGCCAATCCTTCCCGCACCAAGGACCTCTACTTCGTGGCCGACGGCACCGGGGGGCACGCCTTCGCCGAGACCCTGGACCAGCACAACCGCAACGTCGCCCGCTGGCGTCAGATCGAGCGCAGCCGGACCGAGGACGCCGCGGGCGTCGACCGGGTCGAGCCGCAGGCGCCCGATACGCCCCCGCCCGCTCCCGCCAACGCCAATGCCTTCGCGCCCGAACAGGCACCGGTGGCGGCCGGGGCCGCCGGTGCGCCCGGGCGGACGCCCCCCGCCAACACCCGCACGGGCGCTCGCGGCCGGGCCTTCGACGCCAGCGAGGGCACACCGCGCGACCCGCTCCTCAACCGTACCTTCGACCTCAACACGCCGAAGACGGTCCCGCCGGTGCGCTGAGCCGCCGGCCCGTCGGCTCGGCCGCTCCGGCGCTTGTGATCCCGGGGCGCGGGCCCTATGGTCCGGCCGCATTTCAAAGAGGCGGCGCGGCGATGGCGATCGCGAGCATGACCGGTTTCGCGCGCGAGGCCGGAACGTCCGGGCCCTATCAATGGGCCTGGGAGATCAAGACCGTGAACGGGCGCGGGCTCGAAGTCCGGGTCCGCAACCCCGCCGGCTTCGAGGCCCTTGCCGAGGAGGCGCGTGGCCAGATCCTGAAGGCGCTCACCCGCGGCCAGGGCCAGCTCAACCTGTCGGTCTCCCGGGCCGCGACAGCGAGCGCGGTGCGCGTGAACCGCGCGATGCTGCAGTCGCTCCTCGATGCCATCGCGGGGCTCGATCTGCCCGCGACCGTGAAGCCCGCTTCCCTCGACGGACTCCTCGCTGTGCGCGGCGTAGTCGAAATCGAGGACGAGGCCGCGGATCCGGGCCAGGATGCGACGCTCGCCGGCGCGCTTCGCGCCGGGCTCGCGCGGCTGGTCGAAGCCCTCAAGAGCGCACGCCTCGGCGAAGGTCAGGCGCTCGATCGCGTCCTACGCGGCCAGCTCGACACCATCGCCCGCCTCGTCGACGAGGCCGAGGTCCATCCGGCGCGCCAGCCCGAGGCCGTGCGGGCCCGGCTCGAGGCGCAGGTCGCGCAGATCATGGAAGGCAAGGCTGGGCTCGATCCGGGGCGCCTGCACCAGGAAGCGGTCCTGATCGCGGCCCGGGCCGACATCCGCGAGGAGCTCGACCGCCTGCGCGCCCACACCCAATCCGCCCGCGAGCTCTTGGAGCAGGGCGGCCCGGTCGGCCGCCGCCTCGATTTCCTGGCGCAGGAATTCGGTCGTGAGGCCAACACCCTGTGCGCCAAGGCCAACGACGTGTCCCTCTCGCGCATCGGCCTCGACCTCAAGGCGGTGGTCGAGCAGTTCCGCGAGCAGGTCCAGAACGTGGAGTGATCCGGCGCAGGGGACCGGCCTGCTGGCGACAGGCCCTGCCCGTGACCGCAATGTAGAGTGATCCGGCTCCGGCGGCGCCCGGGTTCGTCCGGAACGGGGAGTGAGATTTGGTGTCGATCCTGAAGCGTCGCGGCCTTCTCCTGATCCTCTCCTCGCCCTCGGGCGCGGGCAAGTCCACCCTCACGCGCAACCTCGTGCGAGAGGACCGCGGCATCCGCCTGTCGATCTCGGTGACCACGCGGGTCAAGCGCCCGTCCGAGATCAACGGGGTGCACTACCTCTTCATGGACAGCGTCGCGGATTTCGAGGAGATGCGCGACCGCGGCGAGCTGCTCGAATGGGCCAAGGTGCACGGCAACTATTACGGCACCCCGCGCAAGCCCGTCGAGCAGGCGCTCGGCCGCGGCGAGGACATGATGTTCGACATCGACTGGCAGGGCACGCGCCAGATCGTCGAGAAGATGCACAGCGACGTCGTGAGCGTCTTCATCCTGCCGCCCTCCATGGCCGAGCTGAAGGCGCGCCTGGAGCGCCGGGCCGAGGATTCGCCCGAGGTGATCGCCCGGCGCCTGCGCAACGCGCGCGACGAGATCGCCCAATGGCAGTCTTACGATTACGTGCTCGTCAACGACGACCTCGACCGGACCTACAGCGAACTCAAGTCGATCCTGGCCGCCGAACGCCTGCGCCGGGAGCGCCAAGTGGAGCTCGAAGGGTTCGTGGGCCGGCTCCTGGAGGCCCCGGCGCCGGGCGCCTGACCCTTGCCGGCCCGGCGCGCTTGCAGCCCCGCAGCCCCGCCCTTGCAGCGCCTCGCCTCGCATCGCCGGGCGGTCGGTCGTACATGAGGGAGGTGGCCGCCCCCATTCAGGGCGCAGGCCGGCCGGAGGTGCCCCATGTCCGCTCCCGAAACCCTCGTCCCCCGCAAGGAGGCCGGACCTGCCGCGACCGCGCGACCGATCGATCCGGGCGTCCGCATCGGCCATGTGCACCTGAAGGTCGCGGACCTCGACCGGGCGCTCGCCTTCTATTGCGGCGTGCTCGGCTTCGAATTGATGCAGCGCTACGGCACGCAGGCCGCCTTCGTGGCGGCCGGCGGCTACCACCACCACATCGGCCTCAACACCTGGGAGAGCCGGGGCGGCTCGCCGCCGCCTCCCGGCACCACCGGCCTCTATCACACCGCCATCCTCTACCCGACTCGCGCCGCGCTCGCCGATGCGCTGCGCCGCCTGATCGAGGCCGGGATCGCCCTCGACGGCGCGAGCGACCACGGGGTCAGCGAGGCGCTCTACCTGCGCGATCCGGACGGGAATGGGGTCGAGCTCTACTGGGACCGCCCGGCCGACCTCTGGCCGCGCGAACCGAACGGCGAACTCGCGATGCATACGGGCCGGCTCGACCTGAACGGGCTCCTGCGTGAATTGGTCTGAGCGCTCAGACCCGCGATGCGGCGCAGGTGTCGGCAAATGTGATGCCAGGAGCAGGGCGCACGGCCGGCTTCAGGCCCGCGACGCCTCCCAGGCGTTGGCCAGCGCCACATAGCCTGCGACCGGGACCTCCTCGGCCCGCGCGGTCTCCCTGAGCCCGGCCGCCGCGATCGCGGGCCCCGGATCCGGCATGAGGGATTTCAGGCTCTGGCGCAGCATCTTGCGGCGCTGACCGAACGCCGCGCGGGTGACCGCTTCGAGCGCCCCGACCCGGCAGGGCAGGGGCGTTTCGCGCGGGGTCAGATGCACCACGCTCGACGTGATCTTCGGCGGCGGCACGAAGGCGGAGGGCGGCACGTCGAAGAGGATGCGGGCCTCGGCGCGCCAGCCGCACAGCACCCCGAGCCGGCCGTAATCCTCCCGCTGGCCCTCGTCGGCCACGATGCGCTCGGCGACCTCGCGCTGGAACATCAACGTCAGCGAGCGCCACCAGGGCGGCCAGGCCTCGTCCGTGAGCCAGCCCGTGAGGAGCGACGTGCCGACGTTGTAGGGCAGGTTGCTGATGATCCGCGCCGGACCCTCGCCGAGGATCGGGCGCGGATCGAAGGCAAGCGCGTCCGCCTCCACGACTTCGAGCCGCCCCGGATAGCGCGCAGCGATTTCGGCGAGCGCCGGCAGGCAGCGGGCGTCGCGCTCGATCGCGACCACGCGCTTCGCCCCGGCCGCGAGGATCGCGCGGGTCAGGCCGCCCGGTCCCGGACCGACCTCGACCACGGTGGCGTCTCCGAGCGGCCCGGCCGAACGGGCAATCCGGCTCGTGAGGTTGAGGTCGAACAGGAAGTTCTGGCCGAGCGACTTCTTAGCCATCAGGCCGTGCGCCTGCACGACCTCGCGCAGGGGCGGGAGATCGTCGATCTGGCTCATGACGAACCCATCTTCGCGGTTATCGGGTCGTCCGTCGGGATCATTCGGCCCGCGCCCCGAGCCGCTGCGCCAGACGCAAAGCCGCGATCAGGCTGTCGGGCCGGGCGATACCCCTGCCCGCGATGTCGAAGGCGGTGCCGTGGTCGGGCGAGGTGCGCACGAAGGGCAGGCCGAGCGTGACGTTCACGGCCTCGTCGAAGGCGATCGTCTTGATCGGGATCAGGGCCTGGTCGTGGTACATGGCGAGCACCGCGTCGTAACGGCGGCGCGCCCTCGCGTGGAACAGCGTGTCGGCCGGATGCGGCCCCTCGGCCGCGATGCCCTCCGCCTGCAACTGAGCGATTGCGGGCGCGACGACCTCGCGGTCCTCCAGGCCCATGGTGCCGTTCTCCCCCGCATGGGGATTGAGCCCCGCGAACGCGAGCCGAGGGATGGGGATGCCGAAGCGCTCGCGCAGGTCCCGCGCCACGATCCGGCCGGTTGCGACGACAAGCTCCCGGGTCAGAGCCTCCGGCACGCGCGCCAGCGGGATGTGCACCGTGACCGGCACCACCGCGAGGCTTTCGCTCCACAGCATCATGACGGGATGCGGCGGCGTTGCGCCGGGCTCCGCCGCAAGGGCGGCGAGGAACTCGGTGTGGCCCGGGTGGCTGAACCCGGCCTGGTAAAGGACGTGCTTGGCGATCGGGTTCGTGACGAGGGCGGAGGCCGTCCCGGCCCGGACGAGCCGCACGGCAGTCTCGATCGCCTCGATCGTGCCTGCGGCAGTCCCGGGATCGGGCCGCCCGGGCTCCGCACCGGTCGCATGGGCGAGCGGGATCACGGGCAGGGCCCGACCGAACGATCCCGTGGCCTCGGCCGGGGCGGCAACCTCCGCGACCGGGACATCCCATCCGAGGCGGCGGGCGAGGCCGCGCAGAAGGCTCGGGTCGCCGATCACGGCAAAAGGGGGGAGATCCGCCTCGCCGCGGCCCATCCACGCGCGAAGCGCGAGCTCCGGCCCTATGCCGGCCGGATCGCCCTGGGTCAGGACCAGCGGCGGTCCTTGCGTCACCGGTCCGCGGTCCCGGCTTCCGCGACCGCCGGCCCGATGGATTGGCGATAGGAGGCCTGGCCGAGCGTGCGCAGCTCGAGGCGGAGGAGGACGGAGTGATTGGCCTCGCGCTCGCCCGAGGTGACCGAGATGTCCTGCGGGGTCACGACGTAGTTGACGCTGAAAATCGTGCACTCGTCGATGTAGCCGATCCCGAACGAGAAGGCGCTCACCGAGATCCCGTCCTTCGACCGGTACGGCGCTCCGGGCGTCGGGTTGAGGGACCGGTTGAGGAGGAAGCGGTCGAGGTCGAGCAGCACCGATCCCTGCAGCGCCCAGTTGGCGTCGAGGTTGAACTGCGCGCTCGCGGCCAGGCCCTCGCGGCGGCGCTGGTAGCCGAGCTCGGGCTGCGCCGCGTAATTGGCGTAGAGCAGCGAAGCCGAGATCGGCAGCCAGGGGCTGAAGGAGCCGGTCACGCCGGCCTCGAAGCGCCGCATCGCGAGGGTGTTCTGGTCGAACCGGCCGCGAGTCACGAAGGACAGGTTGCGGTTCGGCGAGACCTGGAAGCGACCGACATAGTCGGATTCGACCGATTCGAGCCCGGAATCGCGGCCTACATTCACGAGGTCGGCGCGCTCGAAGGAGTTGAGGCCCGCGAGGTGCACCGACTGGCCGACCAGGGCGTTGGCGTAGAAGCCGTTCGCCCCCGTGACCGTGTACTGGGCCCCGAGATTGGCGCGCACCCCACCCTCGACCCGGTCGTAGCCCGAGAACTTGTCCCACTCGAAAAGGGACGTGTCGTCGAAGATCAGGCTCTGGGCGTCCTCGTTGGGCAGCCGTCCGGCCCGGACCTCGTTCGGGCGCGCGATCACCTGGGCGATCGGCTCCACCACGTGCGCGGTCGAGCCGCCGGTCGTCGCGAGCAGCGGGTAGCGGTATTCGAGCCCGGCCGCGGGCATGAACCGTCCGGCGGTCTCGTGCTCCCGCGACATGAAGTTGGCGAGGTTCGGGTTCTGGTAATCGGAGAAATTGGCGTCGACCTGGAACCCGTCCGCGCGCGCGTAGACGAACGGCGTCCAGGCTTGGCCGAGGTCGTCGATCATGCGCCGGCGCCACGACACCTGTGCCGAGGCCCGGGTGGTGGTGCCGCTGATGCCGCGCACGATGCAGGACGAGCGGTCGAACACCGCGCAGGTATCGTAGAGCCCGAACAGCTTGGTGGCCTGGCGCGGGATTTCCTCGAACTGGGCGGCCTCGCGCGACAGGCTCGTGAGGTTGAGGTCGAGGCCGATCTCGCCCCCGATGGCGCCAGGCCCGTCGAAGCGGCGGTTGTAGTCCCAGACCGGGTGCACCACGGGCTGCTGCTTCTGCCAGTCGTAGCTCGACAGGCCCTTGAAGTAGTAGGCCCTCAGGTCGAACCACGAGCGGTCGCCCTGGCCCTGGAGGAACAGGGTCGAGACGGAATCCTTAAGGTAGAGGGCATTGAGCGGCTCGTCGTAGAGCCGGTAGTTCGACAGGAACCACTTGTCGGACAGGAGCGTGACGTCCCAGCCCCATTTCCAGCGTTCGTTGAGGTGGAACAGGCCCTTGCTTTCGAGCGACCCCCGCGCCTCGCGGTCGCCCGGCCCAAGCGGGCTCGCCAGGAAGGCGTCCCGGTCCTGTTGCAGGATGCCCGCCGCCCGGATGTTGTAGGAGCCGTCGACGAGCCGGTGGCGCCACTCGACCTCGCCGAGCACGCCCTGGCGGCTCAGGAAGGTCGGGGTCACCGTGAGGTCGTAGGTCGGCCCGAGCGCCCAGAAGAAAGGCACCGAAGCTCCGACGCCGATGGTGTTGGAGGCCACGTAGCGCGGCGCCAGGAACCCGGTCTTGCGCTGCACCGTCGGGTCGGGCGTCCAGAAATAGGGGATGTAGGCGATCGGGACCCCGAGGAACTCCAGGGACGCGTCCTCGTAGTAGATCGTCCGCTCGGTGTCGTTGTGGATGATGCGCGCCGCCTTCACCTGCCACAGGGGCGGGCGCTGCGGGTCCTTGGCGCAGGGCTCGCAGGCCGTGTAGGTGCCGCGCTCGAAGACCGTGGTCTCCCCGTTGGCGCGCTCGGCGCGGGGCGCCGAGAAGCGAGTCGTGACCGCGGCGCCGCCTTCGACCGTGGTCTGCACCACGCGCAGCGAATCGATGAAGCCGTTGCGGAAATCGTCCGTGAGCTCGAAGCGGCTGCCCGTCACGACGGCGCCGCCCGCATCGGTGAGGCGCGCGTTGCCTTCCGCGGTGACCCGGCCGGTCTTGCGGTCGTAGGTGACCCGGTCGGCCTGGAGGGTGCGGCCCTGGTAGTTGAGCTGCACGTCGCCGACCGCCGAGACGGTGTTGCGGTCGTTGTCGTAGACGAGCTCGCGGGCATCCACGAGGAGGCGGTCGCCGGCCGATCCCGTCTGGGCTCGGGCGGCGATGCGCTCGTTCAGGGTCGGCTGCGACCATGCCGGCGCCGTCCCGGCGGCGAAGAACGCCGTCGCGATCGCAAGGGCTGCGATCGATGTCTGGACTCGCCTCATACGCGTTCCCTGCCGGAGCCCGCCTGGAGAACCATCACCCGTCCTCCTGGTACAATAAAGCCAGCGTCCCCAACAGACTCCCCACCACGACGGGAAACCAGGCCGCCACCGCCGGGCTCACGAGACCGGAGGCGCCGAGGTCGCCCATCAACTCCGTGGCGACATAAAGCATGAAGCCTGCCGCCACGCCACCCAGAACCATTTTCGCGACGCCACCAAAGCGGAAGAATCTTAACGAAACGGACGCCGCCACGAACACCATGGCGACGAACAGGAGCGGCCGGGCGAGGAGCATGCTGTACTGCAGCCGGTAGCGCACCGCGTCGAGCCCGGCCCGCTCGGTCTGTGCGATCGTGTCCTTGAGGTCCCAGAAGGACACCGCCTCGGGGGGCGTGAAGGACTGGCGCACCTGGGAGGGCTCGAGGTTGGTGGCGATCAGGTAGGTGCCGTAGGCGGCCGGCTCCTCGTCGGGGCTCAGGACCTGGACGTCCGTGAGCTCCCAGTAACCCGGCCGCAGGGTCGCGGCGCCGGCCTCGATCCGGTCCCGGAAGGCGCCGGCCTCGTCGAAGGTGAAGACCGTGACGCCCGAGAGGGTCGCGGTGCCCCCTATGGCGCCCTCGGCCCGGATGATGGACTGCCCGTCGACGCTGCGCTGACGGATCCAGATCTCCCGGTCCGAGACCGCCCGGCCCTGGCCGAAGACCCGGGCCTCGATCGCCGAGGCCTCCTGCCTGAGGAAGGCCGAGAGCGGGTTGAACACCCCGACCGCGAGGCAGCCGAGGAGGCCCGCGACGAAGATCCCGGGCTGGAGGAACTGCCAGGCCGAGATCCCGACTGCGCGCGCGACCACGAGTTCGAGCTTGCGGCTGAGCTGGAGCAAGGTCGCCATGCTGCCGAACAGGACCGCGAAGGGCAGGACCTGTTCGGCGAAGGCGGGGGTGCGGAACAGGGCGAGGCGCGCCATCAGCCCCGCGGACGCACCCGGAACGTCGCCCGAGCGGCGCATCAGCTCCACGAAATCGATCACGTAGACCAGGGCGAAGATCGTGCCGAAGACGAGGAGGGTCGTCCGCGCGAAGCGGCCCGAGAAATAGCGCCCGAGCGTGCCGAACAGGAGCATCTCACGCCCGGTGCAAGGCGGTCCGCCGCGGGGCGCCGCCGGAGCGGGCCCGGACCGCGATCCCGTTCGCGAGGTGGCGGAGCCGCGTCGCCTGCCCCATGACGAGGAGAGGCAGCACGATCCCGAGCACCGGCACCGCATAGATCGCCGCGACCCCCGCGGGCGAGCGCACCGCAGCGCTCGTCGCCGCAAAGCCCGCGATGCGCAGGACCACGATCCCGCCGGCTGCGGCCGCAATGCCCGCACCGCGCCCCTGGCGGGTCGTCTGCGGCGTGCCCAGCGCCGCGAAGGCAATCAGGACCACCGCGAAGGGGTAGAGCCAGGCCGCAAGCCGGTCGTGCAACTCGGCCCGAAAGCGCCCGGCCTGGGACTTGTAGTAGGGGTCTTCCGTATTCGGGAACAGGAGCTGCATCGTGCCGCGCTCGCGCGGCTTGTAGACCACCTCGCTCGCCTCCTGGGCGAAGGCCGCGAGGTCGACCGCGTAGCGCTCGAAGGTCACGATCGAGGAATCGCGCTTGGCGAGGTCCTGCCGGTGGATCGAGCCCTTTTCGAGCACGAGATAGCTCTGGCCGTTGGCGTCCGTGGCCCGCCCGCGCTCCGCCATGTAGACGAGCGGCTTGTCGCGCTCGCGCCGGTCCTGGATGAAGATCCCGAGGAGCGCATCGCCCGCCCGCTCGCGGAAATGGAAGGTGATGTCCTTGTCGACCGCGGTGAACTGGCCCTCCTTGACGACGTTTGCGAGGAAGTCCGCGCGCACCTTGGTGATGAGCTCGCGCAGCTCCTGGAAGCTCGCGGGCGTGAGGTAGAAGCTCGAAATCGCGACCGTGAGGGACACGACGGCGCCGAGCGTCAGGAACGGGCGCAGGATCCGGCGCGGCCGCATCCCGGCGGCACTCATCACGATGAGCTCGGAATCGCCGTTGAGCCGGTTGAGCGCGTAGACCGTCGCGATGAAGAGGGCGACGGGCGCGATCACGGTCACGAGAGCAGGGAGCGACAGGCCCGTGACGGTGAGAAACACCATCAGGGTCTGGCCCTTGGCGGTGAGCAGGTCGAGCTCGCGCAGGGCCTGGGTGATCCAGATCACCCCGGTGAGCGCGGCGAGGCACGCCAGGAAGGCGTTGAACGCGATCTTGAGGATGTAGCGCTCGATCAGCGTCATCGGACCCTCGCGCCGGAGCGCGCTCGCGGGAGACATTGGCCCGCGGACCTTAGCGGAGCGGGTCCTCCGTTCCAACGACTTGCGATAGCGGCGCTTTCGCGGCAAAGCCTGAGGGAGGCGCCCGCTTCCCGGCCGGTGTCGCCGATTTGCCGCAGCGCGGCCGAGCCGCCGCACCGTACAGGATGAAGGGGATTCCATGGCCGATATGATCAGGATCGACTTCCAGGCTCTCGGCCCCGTGGGGAGCGGCGACCTCGTGGTTTTCGTCGGCGAGGACCTGAAGCTCGCCCCCGCGGTCGCCAAGCTCCTCGGCGCGAAGGGCGCCGACCTCATCGCCCGGGCCGCAGGATCCGAGCGCTTCAAGGGCAAGGCGCAATCCGCCCTGACGATCGCGGCGCCTGCAGGGCTCGCGGCCGACCGGCTCGTCGTGGTCGGGATCGGTGCCGATAAGGACCGGGCGAAGCTCGACGGTGCGATTCTCGGCGGCCTAGTGATGGGCAAGGTCGCGGGCCGCTCCGCCGTGATCGTCCTCGATCTGCCAGGTGTGGAGGCCGCCCCGGAGCTTGCCGCCGAGATGGCGCTCGGCGCCCGGCTGCGGGCCTACACCTTCGACCGCTACAAGACCAAGAAGAAGGACGCCGACAAGGAGGAGGCGACCCGCCTCACCTTTGCGGTCGCCGACCCGGCGGCTGCCAGGAAGGCCGCCAAGGCGCGGGACGCGGTGGCGGCCGGCGTGGTGATCGCCCGCGACCTCGTCAACGAGCCCCCGAACGTGCTGGGACCGGAGGAGTTCGCGGCCCGCGCGGCGGCGCTCGCCAAGGCGGGCGTCGAGATCGAGATCCTCGACGAGAAGGCCATGCGCAAGCTGCGCATGGGCGCGCTGCTGGGCGTCGGCCAGGGGTCGGCCCGGGGGAGCCGGGTCGTGATCATGCGCTGGAACGGCGGCCGCGCCGGCACGGCGCCGGTGGCGTTCGTGGGCAAGGGCGTCGTGTTCGACACGGGCGGCATCTCGATCAAGCCCGGGGCCGGCATGGAGGACATGAAGGGCGACATGGCGGGTGCGGCCTGCGTGGTCGGCCTCATGCACGCGCTCGCCGCCCGCAAGGCCAAGGTCAACGCCATCGGGGCCATCGGCCTCGTCGAGAACATGCCCGACGGCAACGCCCAGCGCCCCGGCGACATCGTGACCACCATGTCGGGCCAGACCATCGAGATCATCAATACGGACGCGGAAGGCCGCCTCGTACTGGCCGACGTGCTCTGGTACGTGCAGGAGCGCTTCAAGCCCCGCTTCATGATCGACCTCGCGACGCTGACGGGGGCGATCCTGGTGGCGCTCGCGCAGGAATATGCGGGACTCTTCTCCAACGACGACGAGCTCGCCGAGCGCCTCCTCAAGGCCGGGCAGGCCACGGGCGAGCGGGTGTGGCGCATGCCGCTCGGGCCCGAGTTCGACAAGATGATCGAGTCGAAGTTCGCCGACATGAAGAACTCCGCCGGCCGCAACGGCGGGTCGAGCACCGCGGCGGCGCTGCTCCAGCGCTTCGTCAACGACGTGCCGTGGGCCCACCTCGACATTGCGGGTACCGCGATGGGCTCGCCGCAATCGGAGATCAACCGCGGCTGGAGCTCGGGCTGGGGCGTGCGCCTCCTCGACCGGCTCGTGCGCGACCATTACGAGGGCTAAGGGATTGGAGTTGAGGCCGGAGCGTCGACCTCCGGCTCGATGCGAGCGCGAGAGGTCCGATTGGCCGAGGTCCTGTTCTACCACCTGCAGCGTCAGCCGCTCGAAAGCGTGCTGCCGACGCTGCTCGAGCGTTCGCTCGAGCGCGGCTGGCGCGCGGTGGTGCAACTCGCCACCGAGGAGCGCCTCGCGGCCCTCGACGACCAGCTCTGGACCTTCGCGGACGAGACCTTCCTGGCCCACGGAACCGACCGGGAGCCCCACGCCGCCGACCAGCCCGTGCTGCTGACGCTCTCGGCCGACAACCCCAACGGCGCCTCCATCCGCTTCCTCGTCGAGGGCGCGCCGCTGCCCGAGGACATCGCGTCCTACCAGCGCATGGTGATCCTGTTCGACGGCACGGACCCGCATGCGCTCGCGCTCGCCCGCGACCAGTGGAAGACCGTGAAGGCGGCCGGGCATGACGCGACCTACTGGCAGCAGGATGCGCGCGGGCGCTGGGAGCGGAAGGCCTGAAGCCCGGCCTCGGCCCCGCACCAACGATCCTGTGATCGCCTCCGCCTCGGAAGCGCCGCATCCGGCCCTAGTTTCCCAGGTCCGGGGCTCCAGGACAGGTCCATGCTGCGCATCTTGAAACCGCTCGTCGCGTTGTCGCTTCTTCTCCCACTGGCTCTGCCCTTCGCCGCGCCGGCGGTCGCGCAGGCCCCAAGCGAGCAGAACGCCGCCCGCCCGCAGAACCCGGGCCGGGGCGGGGAGGGGCGCACCAGCGAGCGCCGGCTGCCGGCCGAATCCGTCACCCGCCACACCCTGGAGCTGCCCGGGCGGACGCTGCGGTTCACCGCGACCGCGGGTGCGCTGCCGCTCGTGGACGGCAACGGCGGCCTCCAGGCCGAGATCGGTTATGTCGCCTACACCCTCGACGGAGCCGACCGCGCCTCGCGTCCCGTGACCTTCGCGGTCAATGGCGGGCCCGGCGCCTCCTCGGCCTATCTCCACCTCCTGGCGCTGGGCCCCTGGCGGCTGCCCCTCGACGGCCCGACGATCAGCCCCTCGGCGCCGCCCGCGCTGGTGCCGAACGGCGAGACCTGGCTCGATTTCACCGACCTCGTCTTCATCGATCCGCCGGGCACGGGCTACAGCCGGGTCGCAGGTGGGGACGACGCGCGCCAGCGCTTCTACTCGGTCGACGGCGACGTCGACATGCTGGCCGCCATCGTGACGCGCTGGCTGAAAGAGAAGGACCGCCTCGTCTCGCCGAAATTCTTCGCGGGCGAGAGCTACGGCGGCTTCCGCGGGCCACCGATCGCCGCGAAGCTCCAGGAAGACCAAGGGGTCGGCCTGAGCGGCCTCGTGCTGGTCTCGCCTGTGCTCGATTTCGGCTGGTTTCAGCAGCCCGCCTACGCGCCCTGGGTGCACGTCACACGCCTGCCGTCGCTCGCCGCGGGTGCCGCGGAGGCACGGGGACCGGTGTCGCGGGAGACGCTTCGCACCGTGGAGGCCTACGCGTCGGGCGAGTACCTCACGGACCTCATGCGCGGCCTCAAGGACAAGGGGGCGGTCGAGCGCGCGAGCGCCCGCGTCGCCGAGTTCACCGGCCTCGACCCGGCCCTGGTCCGGCGCCTCGCCGGGCGGGTCGACATGTCGACCTATCAGCGCGAGGCGAGACGCGCCAAGGGCGAGGTGGTGAGCGCCTACGACACCGGCGTCGCCTCCTTCGACCCCGAGCCCACCTCTGCGATGCCGCGCTTCGACGACCCGGTGCTCACCGCCATGACGGCGCCGCTCACGAGCGCGATCCTCGACCACCTCCAGCGCACCTTGAACTACAAGGTCGAAGGCCAGCGCTACGAGCTCCTCAACGGCTCGGTCAACGGGTCTTGGCGCTGGGGCAACGGCCGCGGCCAGCCCGAGAGCGTGAGCGAGCTCAAATCCGTGCTGGCGCTCGATGCGCGCCTGAGGGTCCTGATCACCCACGGCTTCACCGACCTCGTGACGCCCTACTTCGCGAGCCAGCTCCTCCTCGACCAGCTTCCCGATTTCGGGCCCGAGCCCCGCGCGAGCCTCAAGGTCTATCCCGGCGGCCACATGTTCTACTCGCGGGCGGAGTCCCGCCGGGCGTTCCGGGACGACGTGCGGCGCCTCTACGACGAGGCGCTCGGCGCCCGCGCGGGCGCGCCTTGATCGCGGGGGAATACGATGCGCCTGATCCCGCTCGGTCTGGTGGCGGCAGCCCTCGTGGGCTGCGGCCCGCGCCCCGAGCCCGTCCCGGTCGCGGCGGTCGCTCCGCCGGCCGTTCGTCTCGCGGCGCCGGCCTATATCGGCCCGGTTCTCGGGCCGGACGGAGCCTGCACGGGCCCGGTGTCCGCTGCCGCTGCCGCAATCGCGCCTGGGATCGGCGAGTGCGAGCTCGTGCGCCTGAAGGGCAAGGCGCCGACCGACGTGCTCGTCGGCGAGAGCGGACGCGGCCAGCGCGAGGTGCAGGTGCTCTATGCCGAGCCCGGAGGCCGCGAACTCTATTTCTTCGTCGACAACCGCCTCGACCGGATCGTGCGCTGACGAACCGCTACGCGCCCGCCGCCTCGATCTCGCCGCTCAACGTCAGCCACTCCTCCTCGGCTCCGGAGAGCGCCGCCGCGGCTTCCGCGCGCATCCGGGCGAGTTCGCTCGCCTTGGCGGGGTCCTTCTGGAAGGCGCTGCCGTCGCCGAGCGCCGCGTCGACCTTGGCGATGACGTCGGAGAGCTTGGTCATCCGGGCCTCCAGGGCTTCCAGGCGCTTGCGCAGGGGGGCGAGCGCGACCCGCCTTTCGGCCGCCGCGCGCCGCTCGTCCGTTCGCGAGGGCCCAGCCGGGCTACTCCTGTCCTCGCGTCCGGCCGGGTCGAGGTCGCCCGAGAGCACGAGCGACCGGTAATCGTCCATGTCGCCGTCGAAGGCCTTCACGGTCCCGCCGCCCACGAGCCAGAGCCGGTCCGCGCAGGCCTCGATCAGGAAGCGGTCGTGGCTCACCAGGATCACGGCGCCGGTATAGTCGTTGATGGCCTCCATGAGGGCCTGGCGGCTGTCGATGTCGAGGTGGTTCGTGGGCTCGTCGAGGATGAGGAGGTGAGGGCCGTTGAAGGCCGCGAGCCCCATGAGGAGCCGCGCCTTCTCGCCGCCGGAGAGCTGCGACACCGGCGTGTCGGCCTTGGAGCCCGGGAACCCGAACTGCGCGGCCTTGGCCCGGGTTCTGGCGACCGGTGCGTCCGGCATGCGCGCGGCGATATGATCGAAGGCGCTGCCGCGGGGGTTCAGCTCGTCGAGCTGGTGCTGGGCGAAATAGGCGACCTCCATCTTGGACGAGCGCTTCACCTCGCCTTTGAGCGGATCGAGCCGCCCGCCCACGAGCTTGCAGAATGTCGACTTGCCGTTGCCGTTGGAGCCGAGGAGCGCGATCCGGTCGTCGGGCTGAATCGAGAGGCTGAGACGGTCGAGCACGATCCGCTCGCCGTAGCCGACGCCGACGCTCTCCAGGGCGAGCAGCGGAGGGGGGAGGACGCGCTCGGGCCCCGGCAGCGAGAAGGCGAGCGCCTCGTCCTCGTCGAGCGCCGCGATCGGCTCCATCTTGGCGAGCCTTTTCACCCGCGACTGCGCCTGTCGGGCCTTGGAGGCCTTGGCCTTGAAGCGGTCCACGAAAGCCTGGAGGTGCTTCCTCTCCGCCTCCTGCTTCTCGCGCATCTTGGCGGTGAGCTCGCGCTTTTCGGCGAGCTGGCGCGCGAACGAGGTGTAGCCGCCGCGGTAGATCGTGAGCTTACCCCGGTCGAGGTGCAGGATGTGGTCCACGCAGGTGTCGAGGAGCTCCCGGTCGTGGCTGATGATCACGACCGTGTGGGGATAGCGTGCGAGATAGTCGTAGAGCCAGAGCGTGCCTTCGAGGTCGAGGTAGTTCGTGGGCTCGTCCAGCAGCAGGATGTCGGGCTCGGTGAAGAGCACGGCCGCGAGCGCGACGCGCATGCGCCAGCCGCCCGAGAACTCGGAGCACGCGCGCGCCTGCGCCTCGGCGTCGAATCCGAGGCCGTGCAGGATCGCGGCCGCCCGCGCGGGCGCCGAATGGGCGCCGATGTCGGTCAGTCGCGTCTCGATCTCGGCGCGGCGGAAGCCGTCAGCGGCCTCGGCCTCGGAGAGGAGGCGGCTGCGCTCCGTGTCGGCGGAGAGCACCACCTCGATGAGGCTCTCAGGGCCACCCGGCGCCTCCTGGGCCACCGTGCCGACGCGCGCCTGGCGCGGCAGGGTGATGCTGCCGCTCTCGGTGCCGAGCTCGCCGCGGATGATGCGGAACAGGGTCGTCTTGCCGGTGCCGTTGCGCCCCACGAGGCCCACGCGCGCTCCGGTCGGGATCGCGAAGGAGGTGTGGTCGAGGAGGACGCGCTCTCCGATCCGGTAGGTGATGTCGTTGGCGTGCAGCATGGGGCGCGTTTTGGCCCGAGCCGCGGACGCTGGCAAGGCGGCCCGGACCACATCGGGCGGCTTGGCTGCGACCAGGGGTCATGCGGCGCAGCCGGCTCCGCGCCGCTATGGGTCGGACCTTCCGTAAGGGACACCCCCATGTCGGCACGGCCGCACCTCTTCCGATCCGTCATTCTCGCCGCGGCGCTCGGCGCTATGGGTCCGGCCGCCGCTCATCACCCGGGAAGCCACGCCTACCGCCAGCCGGACGGGCGCGTGCGGGTCGAGGCGGTGGCCCAGGCCACCGATGCCTGCATCCGGATCGGGTCGATCCGGGCCGGCGCGCCGGACGGGCTCGCGCCCGTTCCGGGGAGCGCCGCCGTCACGGCCCGCCTGGAGCGCCAGGGGGAGGGCGCCTGCGCCGCAATCGTGACCGCGGTGCGGGCCGAGGCCCTGCTCGACCTCGACCGCAGCGCGCGCCAGGTGCTCCTCTATATCCTCGCCCCGGACGGCAAGGTCGCGGCGACCGAGCGGCTGCAGATGCGCTGAGAACTCCGCGATCGGTCTGCTCGACCATACGAGTCATCGAGCCGTCACCCACCGCCTGTGGTCTGCTCAGCCAAATAAACCATGCAGCCGTCATCCACCGCCTGCGGCGCAATGGGCCTTGACCCCCCGTCCGCTCCCGTCCGACGATGGGAACCGGAAAAGCACGCTCCTGATCGACAGGCCCGAAGGGCCGGTCGGGACGCTGCGCGTGTCAAAGGGGGACGAGTACCATGGTGGGGCGCCTTGCCGGCATTTCGCTGTTCAAGGACGTCGCGCTCGATCTGGCGCCGTTCGAGGCCCGGGCGAACTGGCGGCGTTTCGAACCCGACGAGATTCTGGTGGACTTCGACGACCCCTCGTCGGACGTCTATTTCATCCTGGCCGGCGAGGTGCGCATCCTGATCCGCACCCCCTCGGGCAAGGAGGTGATCCTGAATGAGATGCGCGCCGGGCAGATGTTCGGCGAACTCTCGGCCATCGACGGGGTGAAGCGCTCCGCCAACGTGACGGCGCTGACCCGCGGCGAGTGCTGCGTGATGTCCGCCGCCGTGTTCCGGGAGCTCGTCTATTCCTCGCAGGTCGTCAGCGAGCGCCTGTTCAAGCTCCTCACCGCCCGCATCCGGGAGCTCAATGGGCGCCTCATGGAGCAGACGGTGCTCGACCTGCGCCACCGGCTCTATTCCGAACTCCTGCGCCTGTCCGTGCCCCGTTCGAACAGCAACGGCGAGCGCATCGTCTCGCCGCCGCCCTATCACCACATCCTGGCCGCCCGCATCGGCTGCCGCCGCGAGCAGGTCACGCGGGAATTCACCATGATGAGCCAAGAGGGCCTGGTGGAGCGCACCCGCGGCGCCCTCGTCCTCAAGCAGCCCCACGTGCTGCAGGACCGAGTCGCCGAGGCCCTGCGCGAGGACGCCTGACGCCCGGGGTCGGCCGGGACGCGGCGGACGGTTCATCCGGCTTGCGCCGAGGGTCGGACATTCGATAAGCGCACGCGAAACCGCCGAGGGAGATCCCCTATATCTTGAACACGCCGCTGCGCTCCCGCCCCGCGATCGGGGCCGTCCGCCGCTCCTTCGCGCCCTGGACCGATCCGGCCGCGACGCCGCTGATCCGCTTCGACGCGGTTTCGAAGCGCTTCGGCGACACGGTGGCAGTGCAGGATCTCTCGCTGGACATCTTCGAGCGCGAGTTTTTCTGCCTTCTGGGGCCCTCCGGCTGCGGCAAGACCACGCTGATGCGCATGTTGGCCGGGTTCGAGGAGCCGAGCGCCGGCCGCGTGACGCTTGCGGGCCGGGACCTCGCCGGCGTGCCGCCGTACCGCCGGCCCGTCAACATGATGTTCCAGTCCTACGCGCTCTTTCCCCACATGAGCGTTGAGCGCAACATCGCCTTCGGGCTCAAGCAGGACCGGATCCCGAAGGACGAGATCGCGGCGCGCGTCGAGGAGATGCTGCGCCTCGTCCAGCTCACGCCGCTCGCGCGGCGCAGGCCCGACCAGCTCTCCGGCGGCCAGCGCCAGCGGGTGGCCCTCGCCCGGGCGCTCGCCAAGCGCCCGAAGGTGCTCCTCCTCGACGAGCCCCTCGGGGCGCTGGACAAGAAGCTGCGCGAGGAGACCCAGTTCGAGCTCATGGACCTGCAGCAGGAGCTCGGAACCACCTTCCTGGTCGTCACCCACGACCAGGAGGAGGCCATGACCATGGCAGACCGCATCGGGGTCATGGACCAGGGTCGCCTCGTCCAGGTCGCGACCCCGGGCGAGATCTACGAGCAGCCGAAGACCCGTTTCATCGCCGAGTTCGTGGGCGACGTGAACATTCTCGAGGGCCAGGTCTCGGGGCGCGAGGACGGGCTCTGGCGCATCGCCACGCCTGCCGCCGCCGCCCCGCTCCTGATCGACGATCCCGACGAGGTGCTGGAGACCGGCCAGGGGGTCGCAGTCGCGGTGCGGCCCGAGAAGATGCGCATCCGCCACGGGCCGGCCCCCGAGGGCCTCGCCAACGCGGTCGAGGGCGAGGTCTGGGACATCGGCTATCTCGGCGACTGGACGGTCTACCGGGTGAAGCTCGCCACGGGCGCGATCCTGCGGGTCTCCTCCGCCAATGCGACCCGCTTCGTCGAGCACCCGATCACCTGGGAGGAGCCCGTCCACCTCACCTTCGCGCCGGACGCGGCCGTGATCCTGACGGCTTGAGGCGATGCCGGTCCATGCCTGCCTGCAACGCACCTTGAGCCGGATCGTCCCGGCGCTCCCCTTCCTGTGGCTCGCCCTGTTCTTCCTCGTCCCGTTCGGGATCGTTCTGAAGATCAGCCTTTCGGACCCGGCGACCGCGCAGCCCCCTTACGTGCCGGTCTTCCGGTGGAGCGAATGGGCGGAGTTCTTCGCGGCGCTCGACCTCGAGAACTACCGGACCCTCTTCTCGGACGATCTCTATTGGAGCGCAGCCCTGTCGTCCGTGCGGATCGCGGCGATCTCGACGCTGCTCCTCCTCGTCATCGGCTTCCCGGTTGCCTACGCGATGGCGCGGGCGCCGGAACGCTGGCGGCCCGTTCTCGTGGCGCTCGTGATCCTGCCGTTCTGGACGAGCTTCCTGATCCGGGTCTACGCCTGGATCGGCATCCTGCGCTCCGAGGGCCTGCTCAACCAGGCGCTCGCGGCTCTGGGCCTGATCGAGGAGCCGCTCGCGATCCTCAACACCGAGACGGCGGTCTTCGTCGGGATCGTATACGCCTACCTCCCCTTCATGGTGCTGCCGCTCTACGCCACCCTGGAGAAGCAGGATTACCGCCTGATCGAGGCTGCCCTCGACCTCGGCTCGCCGCCCTGGCGCACGTTCTGGAGCATCACGGTGCCGCTCGCCTGGCCCGGCATCGTCGCGGGCTCGCTCCTCTGCTTCATTCCGGCGGTCGGGGAGTTCGTGATCCCGGACCTTCTCGGCGGCTCCGAGACCCTGATGATCGGGCGCAGCCTGTGGAGCGAGTTCTTCTCCAACCGCGACTGGCCGCTCGCCTCCGCGGTCGCGGTCGTGCTGCTCGTGATCCTGGTGGTCCCGATCGTGATCTACCGCGACGTGGAGGCCCGGCGCCTGGAGGCGCGGCCGTGAGGCTCCGGTCAGCCTGCTCCTCGGCCGCTCCGGAGGGGCGCCGATGAACCGCCGCTTCACCTGGTTCAACGCCACGAGCCTGACGCTCGGCCTCGCGTTCCTCTACCTCCCGATCCTGCTGCTCGTGCTGTACTCCTTCAACGCGTCGCGGCTCGTGACGGTGTGGGGCGGATTCTCGACCCAGTGGTATGGGGCGCTCCTGCGCAACGAGCCCCTCATGGAGGCCGCCTGGGTCACCTTGCGGATCGCGCTCCTCTCGGCGACCCTCGCGACGGTGCTGGGGACCCTCGCCGCGGTCGCGCTCACCCGCTACGGGCGTTTCCGCGGCCGGGCGCTGTTCACCGGCATGGTCTATGCCCCGATGGTCATGCCGGAGGTCATCACGGGGCTGTCGCTCCTCCTGTTCTTCGTCTCCATCGGCTTCGACCGCGGCTTCTGGACCGTAACCCTCGCCCACACAACGCTCACGATGTGCTTCGTGACCGTAGTGGTGCAGGCCCGCCTTGTCGGCTTCGACCGCTCGCTCGAGGAGGCCGCCATGGACCTTGGCGCCACGCCGGTGCGTACCTTCCTCTTCGTCACCCTGCCCCTGATCGCCCCCGCGATCGCAGCGGGATTCCTCCTCGCCTTCACGCTGTCCCTCGACGACCTGGTGATCGCGAGCTTCACCTCGGGCCCGGGCGCCACCACCCTGCCGATGCGGATCTACAGCCAGGTGCGGCTCGGGGTGACGCCGGAGATCAACGCGGCCTCGACGATCCTGATCGGGATCGTGGCCGTCGGGGTCACGGGCGCGACGCTCGTCAGCAAGCGCTCCGCCATGCGCTCGCGGCGCAACGCGCATTAGAAGAACGGTGGAGCGGCGCCTACTGGGCGAGGGGTGCCGCCGCAGCGCCTTGCGCGGCGGGAGCCTGGAGGCGCTCGCGGCCGAAGAGGGGCTTGGCGGCGCCGGAGCGCTCGATGAGCGAACGGGCGTCCGGCACTACCGAGATCGCGTCCCAGCCGCCGAGCACGTCAAGCACCAGGAAGGAGGCGTCCGCCTCGGCCGGCACCGCATCCACATGGGCGCGGACCGCCACGTCGCGGTCGATGAGGGACACCCGCCCCTGCAGGATCGCGCGCAGCTTCGGGGCCAGGACCGCGCCTTCGGTGATCTCGCCGAGTCCCGCGCCGATGTTGAGGTGCACATGCGCCTCGTCGAAGGGCGTGCGTCCGCCGCGCCAGTCCAGGAAGGCGAGGAGGGGCCGCTTCTCCAGGCGCCTGAGGGCGTCGTTGAGCGCGATGCCGACGAGCTCGCCCTGTTTCACGGTCAGGTTCGTACGGCCGTGGCTCTGGCGCACGATGTCGGCCGGCGTGGTGCCGGTGCCCTCGAGTGCGAACTGGCCCTGGGCCGACCCGGTGATCCAGCGCGGCCGGCGCGCGTCCGTGAGGAACGCTCCGAGGTCGACGCCCCCGAAGGTGCATTGAAGCTTGAGGTCGAGCCCGCCGCCCTCGACCGCGGCCAGGGCCATGCGGCCCTTCAGGGTGCCGCCGTTGAGGGTCGCGCGCCCGATCGCGGCCTCGATCCGCCCAGGGCGGACCATCACGCTGGCGGCCATCTCGCCGAGGCTCAGGCCGCCGACGCGGGCGTCGCTGGCCGACACCCGCAGGTCGAGATCGGCACCCGTCATGGGCAGGAGCGAGACCTCGTCGCCGCTCCAGAGCCCCGAGGCCGTTCTGGCCTGGCCGAACGGCGCCAGGAGATCGGAGAGGGTGAGGCGGCCCGCCGCGAGGGTCCCGGTCACGGCCGGGCGCTCCCCGTCGAAGCGCATCGCCAGGGTTCCCTCGAGGCGGTCTGCCCCGAAGATCACGCGGACGGAGGGCCAGGAGATCCGGCGCCGGTCCGCCGTGAAGTCGCCTTCGATGGCGGCGGCCTGGAGGAGGTTGCCCAGCGGGAACGCGATCCCGGTCCAGCGCGACAGGTCGCGCACCGAATGGGCCTGGACCGTGCTGTGGCCGGTAAAGCGCAGCTCCGGGCCGGGCTGGACCTCGCCCGCGACGGTGAACTGCGCCGCCGGCGCGCCTACGGCTGCCGCGAAGGGGCTCAGCCGGCCCGCTGCGATCGCGGCGGGATCGAGGGCGAATCGGGTCACTTCGACGGTGTCGCCGTTCCAGCTCAGGGTGCCGCTGCCCTGGAGCGGCCCGTCCGGGTCCGGCCAGTCGAGGGTGAGGGTGGCGCTGTCCACGGGAGGGGTGCCGCCGGGGAAGCGGATTGAAGAGTTCACGAGGCGCACGCGCCGCACGTGCGGCAGGTCGCGGGCCCGGCCCGGTCCATGGGTGCGCAGGAAGGCGGCGAGGCTGCTCTCGACGAGGCCGGCAGCCGGGACCGCGACGGTGATGCGCGAATCCGTGAGCGACACCTCCGCGAGCTCGGCCTGGCCGAGGAGGAGCGGGAGCAGCTCGAGCTGGCCGCGCAGGGTGCCGCCCTCGGCCAGGACGGCGCCCTCGGGCGAGCGGATCGTCACGTCCTGGAACTTGACCCGCGGCATCGGCAGGAGCGCGATCGTGCTCCGGCCGTGCACCTGGAAGGCGAGGCCGTAATCCTCCTTGAGGTGCTGCGCGACCGCAGCCGCGAAGCCCCCCGGCGACAGCGTCCACGGGGCGACGGCGGCCGCCAGCAGCGCGAGGCCGAGAAGAGCGAAGGCGAGGACGACGCGGCGGGACATCACGGAGCTGGCGATCGACCGTCCCCGCCGGTCCCTCGGGCGAGGGGAGCAGGGAGCGGCCAGCGGGGCGAACGGCCGCGCTTGCAAGGTCTTACATCCATCCGATCGGCTTGTCTAAAATGAGGCCGCCCCGCGACGGGTCCGGTCCGGGTGAGGGCGACGCGGCCCGGCTCCCGGACCCCTACGCGACGGCGAGGCAGGGACGGGGAGGCAGGGACGTGCAGCCCGGCGCCGCGCGGCGCCTTGCGCCGGAACCGCCCGGCGCTCTAGAGAAGCGCAATCGGCATCGACGCTGCCGCTTCCTGCGTCCACGCGTTGCGATGCATCGGGAAACCCCACGAGGGAACGGATGAGCAAGGTTTATTCTGACGCTCGGGAGGCTTTGGCCGAGCGCATCAAGGACGGCATGACGATCATGTGCGGGGGCTTCGGGCTGTGCGGCATCCCTGAGACCCTGATCTTGGCGATCCGCGATTCGGGCGCCAAGGGCCTGACCTTCATCTCCAACAACGCGGGTGTGGACGGCGCCGGCCTGGGGCTCCTGCTCGAGACCCGGCAGATCCGCAAGATGATCAGCTCCTACGTCGGCGAGAACAAGCTTTTCGCCCAGCAGTACCTCTCGGGCGAGCTCGAGCTCGAGTTCAACCCGCAGGGCACGCTTGCCGAGCGCATCCGCGCGGGCGGCGCCGGCATTCCGGCCTTCTTCACCAAGACCGGCGTCGGCACGATCATCGCCGAGGGCAAGGAAGTGCGCGAGTTCGACGGCGAGCTCTACGTGATGGAGCGCGGCCTCTTCGCCGATATCTCGATCGTGCACGCCCATACGGGCGACACGGAAGGCAACCTCGTCTACCGGAAGACCGCGCGCAACTTCAATCCCATGATGGCGACCGCCTCGCGCTTCACGGTCGCCGAGGTCGAGAACCTCGTCGAGGCCGGCACCATCGACCCCGACCACATCCATACCCCCGGCATCTTCGTGAAGCGCCTCGTGCACGTGAAGAACCCGGCGAAGCGCATCGAACAGCGCACCGTGCGCAAGCGCGAAGCGGCCTGAGAGGAGACCGACCAATGGCTTGGACCCGTGAAGAAATGGCCGCCAGGTCCTTTCTGCCGGTTCGGGCCCGATCTCCGTTGAATCCATCGAGACTCTAGAGGAGGCTTTCATGCCTTGGACCCGTGAAGAGATGGCCGCCCGCGCCGCGAAGGAACTGCGCGACGGCTATTACGTGAACCTCGGCATCGGCATCCCGACGCTGGTGTCGAACTACATCCCCGCCGGCATGATCGTGCAGCTCCAATCCGAGAACGGCATGCTCGGAATGGGCCCGTTCCCGTACGAGGGCGAGGAGGATCCGGACCTCATCAACGCCGGCAAGCAGACCATCACGGAACTGCCGACCACGAGCTATTTCTCGTCGGCGGATTCCTTCGGGATGATCCGCGGCGGCCACATCGACCTGTCGATCCTGGGCGCCATGCAGGTGGCGCAGAACGGCGACCTCGCCAACTGGATGATCCCGGGCAAGATGGTGAAGGGCATGGGCGGCGCCATGGACCTCGTCGCCGGCGTCAAGAAGGTCGTGGTCGTGATGGAGCACGTCGCCAAGGCCAAGGACGGCTCGGAAGAGCCGAAGCTCCTCAAGGCCTGCACGCTCCCGCTCACCGGCGCCGGCGTGGTCGACATGGTGATCACCGATCTCGGCGTGTTCACGATCGACAAGAAGGGCAACGGCGGCATGGCCCTGATCGAGCTCGCCGAGGGCGTGTCGGTCGAGGAGATCAAGGCCAAGACGGAAGCGGACTTCCGCGTCGCCATCGGCGAGCGGCAGGCCCAGGCCGCGGAGTAGGCCGGGCTTCCCCTCCCCCCTCGAGGGGGAGGGTGGCCCTCGCGTCAGCGAGGGTCGGGAGAGGGGGGGCGCTCCGCCAGGAGCGCTCGCGGAGCGATCCTTTCGGCAGACAAGGAGGGCGGCCCTCCCCCTCTCCCGACCCCTGCTCACGCAGGGGCCACCCTCTCCCTCGAGGGGAGAGGGGGGCGCGCAGGCCCTGTGCCGGAGCTTCTCCTCGAGAACGCTACCCCGTCGAGCGCGCCTCGAAGCGACGCTCCGCCGTCCGGGTGAGCAGGATCACCGGCCAGACGCCGACGAGCACGATCACGAGGGCGGCAAGCGAGCCGTCTTCGAAGGCGCCGCGGGAGGCGTGGCCGTAGACGAGGGTCGCGAGGGTCTCGGTGTTGAGCGGCCGCAGCAAGAGGGTCGCGGGCAGCTCCTTCATGCAATCGACGAACACCAGGAGCGCGGCGCTGGCGAGCGCCGGGCGCAGGAGCGGCAGTTGAACGCCGAGCACGAGCTCGCGCGGCCGGGCGCCGAGGGTGCGCGCCGCGTCCTCGAGGCCGACCGAAACCCGGTCGAGCCCGGCGGCCAGCGAGCCGGTGGCGATCGGCAGGAAGCGGATCGTATAGGCGATCACGATCGCGGCCGCGGATCCCATCAGCACGAGGCCGAGCCGCTCGCCCGTGAGCGAACGCCAAACCGTGTTGAGGGCGTTGTCGACCCCCGCATAGGGCGCAAGCAGCCCGAGCGCCAGCACGGTGCCGGGCACCGCATAGCCGAGGCCGGCAACCGCGAGCCCCGAGCGCGTGAGCCCGGTCCGGGCGAGCCGCGATGCCGTCACGACCACGATGCCAAGGAGAAGGGTCACGAGCGTGGCACCGAGCGAGAGCTGGATCGTCGTGCCGAGGTGGGCGAGGAACGTGCCGTCGATCTGGTCGAGGAGCCCGCGCTCGGCGACCTCGCGGACCAGGAACCCCGCGGGCAGGCCGAAGCCGAGGACGATCGGCAGCCCGCAGGCCAGTGCGGCGAGCCAGGCGCTCGCGCCCGGCAGCGGCACCGGCTGCGTGACCCGGTGGCGCCGCGCCGAGACCGCATAGCGCCGGTCGCGGCGGCCGTGGCGCTCGACCGCGATGAGCGCGATCACGAAGGCAAGCATCACGCAGGCGATCTGCGCCGCGCCGGCCAGGCTGCCGCGGTTGAGCCAGGTGGTGAAGACCGAGACCGTGAGCGTGCGCACGCCGAGATACTCGCTCGCGCCGATGTCGTTAAGGGCTTCGAGCAGGGCGAGCGACAGGCCGACCGCCAGGGCGGGACGGGCGAGGGGGACCGCTACCGTGCGGAAGAGCTCGCCCCGCGACGCCCCGAGGGTGCGCGCCACTTCCAGCATCGAGGCGCTTTGGGTCAGGAACATCGCCCGTGCCGCGATGTAGACGTATGGGTAGAGCACCAGCGACATCACGAGGATGCAGCCCGGCAGGGAGCGCACTTCCGGGAACCAGTAATCGCCGCGCGAGGTCCAGCCGAACAGGCCGCGCAAGCCCGTCTGGACCGGCCCTGCCGCGTCGAACACCTCCACGTAGACGTAGGCCGTGATGTAGGTCGGCACCGCGAGCGGCAGGGGCAGGAGCCAGGCGAAGCCGTCGCGGCCCAGGAAGCTATGCGCGGTCACGAGCCAGGCGGTGCCGATGCCGATCGCGCCCGCGACGACCGCGACGCCGCCGAGCAGCAGCACCGTGTCGGCGAGCGCGGAGGGGAGCACGTCGGCGACGAGCCGGGTCCACAGGGTGAGGTCGCCCGCAGTCGCGATCGTGAGGAGCGAAGCGAGCGGGGCCAGCACCAGCACGCCGACGCCGAGCACCACGCCGATCGACCACAGGGGCGCGCTGCCGAACCAGCGCCGTCGGGCGTGGGCGGCGGGACTGAAGGCGAGGGTCGTGGTGGCCACGGTCCGAGAGCCCTGAACGCATGAAGCAGGCTGGACCCCAGGGGTTCAGCCTGCCTCCAATCGAAGGATGGATTCCCGCCGGGGGCGGGATCGATGCTCAGCGGTCGAAGCCGACCTTGTCGACGAGCTCGCTCGCCTTGGCGCGGGCCTTGGCGACGTCGGCGACGGCCATCGGGTCGGCCTTCAACTCGCCGAAGGACCGCACGAGCGGGTTGATCTCGACGCCCTTGCGGACCGGGTACTCGTAGTTGACGTCGGCGAAGACGCGCTGCGCCTCCGGGGTCGTCATGTACTCCATGAGCTTGAGGGCGTTGTCGCGGTTCGGCGCGTTCTTGGCCATCACGATGCCCGAGACGTTGATGTGCGTGCCGCCGTTCTGGAAGGTCGGGAGGATGACCTTCATGGCCTCGGCCCACTTCTTCTGGTCCGCATTGGTGCCGTTGGTCATCAGGCCGACATAGTACTGGTTGCCCAGGCCGATGTCGCAGACGCCGGCTGCGATGTCCTTGGCGACGTCGCGGTCGCCGCCGGAGGGCCGCTTGGCGAGGTTCGCCTTCACGCCCTTGAGCCATTCCTCGGTCTTGGCCTCGCCGTTCTTGACGATCATCGCGGCGGTGAGAGCGATGTTGTACTGGTGCTGGAACGAGCGGGTGCAGATCTTGCCCTTCCACTTCGGATCCGCGAGATCCTCGTAGGTGATCGCGTCCTGCTTCACCCGGTCCTTGGAGGCATAGACCGTGCGGGCACGAAGCGAGAGACCGAACCAGTGGCCGTTCGGGTCGCGGAAGGAGGCGGGGATCGCCTCGGCGAGCACCTCGGAGCGCACGGATTGCGTGATGCCGAGGTCCACGGCCTCTTGGAGCCGGCCGATATCGACCGTGATCAGCACGTCGGCGGGGCTGTTCTCGCCCTCCGCCTTGATGCGCTCGGCCAAGCCCTGCTCGGAGAAGATCGCGTTGACCTTGATCCCGGTCGCCTTCGTGAAGGCGTCGAGCGTCGCCGAATAAAGGCCGGGCTCGCGGTTGGTGTAGACGTTCACGGCCCCTTGAGCGTTGGCAGGCAGCACCGCGCCGCAGGCGGCGCCGGCCAGGATGACGCCGAGCACGGTGCGGCGTCCGAAAGCGATCGTCGGCATGAATTCCTCGTGTTCCAGCAAGGGTTCAAGGCCCCTGTCGGGCTCGTTGCGGGTGCAACGAGGGCGAAAGATCACGAGCATCGCGGGGAGGTCAAGAAAAATGCGTGTGAAATCAATAATTTAGATTGTTTCTAAACTGGCCGCCGACTGGAGGGATTCTAATCTGCGACACGGCGGCGGCCTGCGCGATCTGCCTTCGCGCCGGCCGCCGATCGCGAGAGGAGGCGCCCCGGCAGAGCGCCTCCCGAAGTTTGCGGATGGGATCGTCAGGCTCCGCCGCCCCTCCGGCGCGACCCCGTCCCTTCCGAGCGGCTCACCTCGACGCCGGTGCCGCCCGCACCCGGGGCGCCGCCCATGATGTCCGACGCTGCGGCCGGGGACATCCCGCCGCCGCTCGTCGCACCGTCCTGGCCGTCTGATCCTGAGCCCATGCCGGCCTGGCGGACGCGCAGGTTGTTCTGCACATGCGCGACGCCCGACACATGGTCGGCGATATCCTCGGCCCGCCGCTTGGCCTCGCGGCTGTCGACGAAGCCCGAGAGCGTCACCTCGCGATTCGCCACGCTGATCTCGATGTCGGAGGCATCCACGTAGGCGTCGTGGGTGAGGCGCTCGCAGACGTCCTCGCGGATGCGTTCATCGGAGCGGGTGTAACCTTTCGGGCCGCGCCCGCGGTGGTTCGGCCGCTCGGCCTCGCCGGTGCTCCGGTCCGCTTCGTCGCCGCCGAACCAGGAACTCACCTCTTCGGCCGCGGCCTGCCAGAAGCCGCGGTCCTCGCCGGATCGGTGCGCCGCGTCGCGGTCGGGATCATCGTGGCGGCGGCGGGCCGGCATGCCCCATTCGCCGTAGCCGGGGGTCTCGAAATCGTCGGGTCCGAGGACGTGCTCGGACCGGTCGGAGCCGCGGTCGTAGTCCTCGTAGGACCGGCCATCGCTCCCCGCGCCGTAGCCGCGGTCGTGCCGCCCGCCCGCCGTGCCGCCGCCGCGATAGTCGCTGCCATAGGCGCCGCCGCGGTGACGGTCGCCAAACCCGCTCGCAGAGCGATACCCGCCGGGGTAGGGGTCGCCGGAGCGCTCGCGCCCTTCCTCCTGGGAACGGCCCCGGTGCCCGTCATGGGCGGAGGGATCGTAGCCAGCGCGCTCGGTGCCGAAGCCCCGGCGCGCGATCGTCCCGTCGCCCCGGTAATCCGTTCCGCGGCCATAGGCCGGTCCGCTGCGCAAGGGATCGCGGTTCCGGTCGTCTCTCCACCTGTCTTCGCCCATCGTCGGCTCCTGTCGTTGCGGCATCGCCCGGCCGCCCGGACACATGCCGGGGCGGCCCCAGAGGCAACTCCAAGGCCGGGCGCCCGTTCCGGCCAAGCTGTGGCCGGCCCGCCCGCACCCGAGAGCGGCACCCGCGGCTGTGCGCCGCCACGTCGGATCCGCCGCGCAGACCGGAACCGCAATACCGCCCCGGCGCGTTCTCGTAGGCAAGAACGGAGACGAGCCGGTGCCGGGACGAATTGTATGGGCGGCTGCCATCCTTGGGCTTTCGGGCCTGGCGGTTCAGGCCGGCGAGGCCCGGAGGGTCTGGAGCGATCCCCCGCCCGCGTCGGAGGGCCCGGTGCCGGAGCGCGGCCCCGAGACCGTCTTGCCGGCGGCTTCCTGGCCGGACGAGGCGCAGCGCCGGTTACCGACGCCTGCCTCGGTCCGCCTCGCCGCACCCGTCCCGGTCGAGGCCGCGCCTGCCGGGTCCCGGCGTGGCGACACCGGCGAGGCTGCGGAGCCGCCGAGGCCAGTCGCGGAGGCGCTTCCGGATGCGCCGACGGTCTCTTCCCGGACGCGGCGGCGTCTCGGCCCGCTCGCCGGATTCGCGGGGGCCGCAGCGGCACCGGGCCCCAGGTCAGCCGCTCCCACGACGGCAGCAAGCGGCGCAGCCGCGGCCCAGCCTGCGCTCGGGCGCATGCGGATCCTTCAGTTGCGCAAAGGGCGCGTGGTCGTGATCTACACCCGCTCCTGACCGGCATCGCCCGTCGTCCGCTCGGGACGGGGCCTGCCACGACTGGCGGGAGTCGCCGCCCATGGCAAAGAAAAACCCCTCCAGGGTCTCGCCGGGAGGGGTTCTAAAGTCGCCGACCCGTGGGGGCAGTAGGTCGGAGATGTCCTGTCAACGCAGAGGCGGGGCGCATGGTTCCACGGCGTTCCGAAAAAATTTCAGCCCTGTGTTTCGTCTCCCGAGACAGACGTCGCGGCGCGTCCGGATGCTGCTCACTCGAAGCCGGGCTTGGCGGTGCGCGTCCGCTTGATGTCGCCGCGCTTGGTCTTCGAATCCAGGCGCCGCTGCTTGGAGCCGAAGGTCGGTTTGGTGGCGCGCCGGGGCTTCGGCACCTCCGTGGCCTGACGGATCAGCTCGACGAGCCGCTCGACGGCATCCTCGCGGTTGCGCTCCTGGGTGCGGTGGCGCTGGGCCATGATCACGATGACTCCGTCGCCCGTGAGCCGCTTGCCCGCCAGCCGCTCGAGCCGCGCCTTCACGCCCTCGGGCAACGAGGGCGAGTTGCGGACGTCGAAGCGCAACTGCACCGCGGTCGCGACCTTGTTGACGTTCTGCCCGCCCGGTCCCGAGCCCCGGATGAAGGACTCCGCGAGCTCGCTCTCGTCGATGCTGATGCCGCGCGCGACCGGAATCATGACCTGCCCCTCGAGCCCCGTCCGCGAAGCCCGAAACCCCTTTGCCACGCCACGACACGTGGCACAACAAACCGCCAAGCCTTTGACCCGGCAGGTGAAAGCCGTCCGCGCAGCCCCGGCTCCCGGATGGGGCGGTGCCGTCGGCCCTCCGGGCGGAAGCAAGGGCAGGGTCCACATGCTGTGCTATGGTGCCGACGACTGGAGGTTCGGGGCTCCCGATGAAGCTCGTTTTCCTTCATGGCATGCCCGCGAGCGGGAAGCTGACCGTGGCGAAAGCGTTGCTGCGGCAGGTGCCGGGGCGGCTGCTCGACAATCACGCCGCGATCGACCTCGCACGCACGGTCTTCGACTTCGGCGATCCCGGCTTCTGGAGCCTCGTCCACAAGGTCCGGATGGCAGCCCTGGACGCCGCCGCCGCGGGTGGCGTCCCGCTGATGGTCACGACCACCTGCTATTCCGAACCGGAGGACCGCCCGCTCTTCGAGGAGATCGAAGCCACCGTGCAGCGGCACGGCGGCGAGATCCTGCCCGTGTTCCTCGGCTGCTCCGCCGAGGAGGCGGCGCGCCGGGTGGACAACCCGGACCGGAAACAGCGCGGCAAGCTGACCTCGGTCGAGGGGCTGAACGCCTTCCTGGCACGCTGGACCATGGCGCGAGTGCCGCGCGCGGATTGCCTGACGCTGGCGAGCGACACGCTCGCGCCCGAGGAGGCTGCGGCGCGGATCGTGCGCCACTTCAACCTGACGCAATAGCCCCCGGGCGTGAGCCGATCGGCCGGCTGCCGCATCAGCAGACGCGGCCGTCCCGGCCACGAGAAGCACGCTTGATGGTGTCTGGCCGCAGCTTCGATCGCCATCGCCGAGACCATGTGGAAGCGGCGCCGCAGCAGGCGCAGTCGCCCCATAGAGCATGGGCTAGACCTCCTTGGCAGCAGCCCCAAGTAGAGAACAAGCCCGCTTTTTCAACGATTGCGACAAAAATGCGACTGCCTTTCAGCAGCGCCGCTGACTATGCTGAGTAGCGATCCTTATCTTAAACTAGAGCCCCAGTTGAATGCCCGCAACACTCTTCACGGCCACGAATAGCAGCGGCGACATCGAGCTGTGGGTGAGCGACGGCACCGTCGGCGGCACCAGGATGGTGACCGACATCCGGGCCGGAGGCAGCTCCTTTCCGCTCCACCTCGCGTCCGCCGGAGACAAGGTCTACTTCCAGGCCGACAACGGCACGAGTGGTGCCGAGCTGTGGGTGAGCGACGGCACGGC
>DATAGO010000020.1:0-61872 GCA_036263675.1 Microvirga sp.
ATGGAAGTGGCCGTGGTGCTTCCAGCCGCCGCCATGGAAGCCGCCGCCGTGGAAGCCCTTGGCGGAGGCCTCGGACGGGGCGAGCGTCGAGGCGCCGAGCGCCGCCACGCCGAGAGCGAGAGCCGTGAACGCGGTACGCAGGGAGAAGCGGGCCATGGGAGCCTCCTGAGGGACCTTGCCGCGGGCCACTCTGGCCCGCATGCCCATGGGTCGCGAGAGCCGACCGGAAGGTTCATGGCTTGACGAAAAATGTTGCGGTCCTCGAACCGGACCCGTGATCGACGAGGTGATCACGATACGCCCGCGTCCCCACGCCTTCGTGCCCGGCGGACAGGTGGAGACGGAGAGGAACATCCCCTTCGGATTGGTGCCGATCGCCTGATCGAACGCAGCCGTGGTCATCATGCCGAGGCGCGCCGCCGGATGGATGCCGGCGTCGGCGCAGAGAACGTCGATACCGCCTTCGCTCGACGGCCGCGTCTCGGACGTGAGGTCAGACTGAAGCCGCTGGTGCGCACCTTCTTTGACTGGGGGTACGAGAGTTTCCTGCTCCGGCGCCGGGCCGCCGGATTGGGCATCGTCCGTTGCCGGGCAGTCGTTTCGCAGGAAGGCGCGAAGATCCTCCAGGCCGTCGCTTCGTCGGACCTTTCCGTCGATTTTCGCCTGGTTGAGGATGAGCACCCGAACCTCCTCGGGCAGCCGGTGCCAGAGGACTGCAACTGCAACGCCGAGTTCGCGCCGCAGGCGCACTTCTTCAGGAGCGAAGCCGCACCTGAGCGCCGGCGCGGTCTCCGTCGCTATGCGGGCTCCTGAAGGGGCGGGGCCTTCCTCCCGGCGGTCGTTGCGTCCCGTCAGCCCGGTCCGGATCCGCCCGGCTCCTGAACCGCCCTAGGCCGCGACCGCTTTCGCGAATGGCGGCGGATCGAGATGGATTCCGTTCCGGCCGCCGGACTTGGCCGCGTACAGCGCCTGGTCGGCCCGGGCGTACAATTGGGACGGCGTATCTCCAACGCGCGACTGCGCGATCCCGGCCGAGAACGTGTAGGTGAGGTCGGGCAGTTCGGGGATCGGAGCCGTGCCGCGATGGCCGTCGAGCATGCGCTCCACGATGGTCTTGGCCTGGTCGATCCTCGTGTTGGGCAGGACGAGGAGGAACTCCTCGCCGCCGACGCGGCCGAAGGTATCGGCCCGGCGCACCTGCCTCTGCCCCCGCCTGGCGAAGTCGCACAGCACGAGATCGCCGGTCTGGTGGCCGTGCCGGTCGTTGATCTGCTTGAAGTGATCGATATCCAGGAGCGCGACGGACCCGCCGGACCCGTCGAGGCCGGCCTGGAGCATGTCCTCCATGCGCTTCATCACGAAACGGCGGTTCGCCACGCCGGTCAGGTCATCCGTCTGGGACGCGCGGATCGCCAGGTCGCGCGCCTGGCGTATGGTGCGCTCCTCGGCCCGCAACGAGGTGATGTCGTTGGCGACGCAGAGCATCCAGCCGTCGCTCTGGACCGTCTCCGTCATCCAGAGCCAGCGGCCGTCGACGAGATCCGTCTCGAAGGCGCGGAAGCCGGACTTGCCTCGGCGGGACTGGGTGGACGTGAGCCACGCCTCGAAATCCGCGGCCTGGATCACGGTGCCGCGTCCGGCGCGGTGGTTGCGGCGCATGAGGTCGGGCCAGAGCGGCGTTTCCGTCGCGTCCAGGTGATAGGCCGCGCGGAAGGCCGGATTGGCGTGTCGGAGGCGGTCCTGCCCATCGTAGAGCGCAACAAGTACGGACGTCTCGCCGTAGAGAGACGCAAAAATCGACGAGAGGTGATGCATAGGCCGGCAATCTATTGTCGGAGAGATCTTTGCAATATCGATACCCGCGACCCTCACGTCCATTCGGCTTGATGGACTAAGCAGTGCGCACCTTGGCTTTACGCTTCCGGTCGCACGCGCGGGCCGGAGCATTCGTCGCTCGGCTCGTGAGGCGGGATCTGCGGGCAACACGCTCCCTCCGCCGGGCACCCCGTGCCCTGACCAACCGACAAGCTTGCCCCTGGCCTGTCCGGTGCCGGCATGGAACCGGACCGGCCGCACCCCTCTGCCACGACGCTCGGCGTCGACGGTCCGGGGTCTCGGCCGAGGACCCTGCGCCGACGCGCGGGTCCTCGGCTTCGGGTCACCAGGGCCGGCCGCCGAGCTCGTCCGGGCGTCGCATCATCAGCTCGACGTAAAGGCCGACCCACAGGGCGAGGACCAGGATCTCCCAGGGCGTCTCCTCGCGAAGGAAGCCGACCAGCAGGATCACCGCGACGGCGATCCGCGTGAGCTGACGGACCTTCCGCGGACGGGGGCTCAGGAACTGTGCGATGAACTGCACGCGCTCGAACGGACCCCAGTCGAATTTCATGAACGGGCCTCGGGCCGCGAGCGGGGCCGTCCGGCGTGACGGCCCGCCGGCGCTGCGGCGTTCCACTATAGCGCGAATTGATCGCAAGGCGAGTTGCTCGGCCCGGCAGCCGCGCCCGGAGCCTCTTCGCGTCCGGCGGGCTCCCATGGCGCGACGGCGATGCACGGGCCACAAAGGGGGAGCCGATTCACCGGACCGGAAACCGCGCCGGAATCAGGCTTGTCGGGAGGCCGTGATGCCCATCTCCTCGTATCTGCGGGACCTCCGCGCCCGGGTCGGGTCCGACCTCCTGGTCCTCCCCGCCGTCACGATCATGATCTTCGACGACGCGGACCGGCTCCTCATGGCCCGCGACAAGGAGACGGGGCTGTGGATGACGATCGGCGGCGCCATCGATCCGGACGAATCCCCGGCCGACGCCGCCACGCGCGAAGCCTTCGAGGAGACGGGCCTTCTGGTGGAGCTCGAACGGGTCGTCGGCGTCTTCGGGGGTCCGGGCTTCCGCATCACCTACCCGAACGGAGACGTCGTCTCCTACACGGTGATCGCCTTCCGGGCGCGGGCGATCGGCGGCCATGCACGACCGGACGGCGTCGAGGTGGGGGCGCTGCGGTATGTCTCGGACGAAGGCGCCGCCGCGCTCCCCTCGGCACCGTGGACGAAGACCCTTCTTCGCGCGGCGTTCGACCGCTCCGGCGGCCCCCTGTTCTCGGCGGCAACCTGGAGACCCGATCCCGCATAGGTCCGGGTCGGGGCACTTCCGGTGCGGGTCGTGTCGCTTCGGAACCGCACCTCACCCGAAGCTGCACCGACCGACCTCAGGCATCCCGACCGTCAGGCCGGCTCGGGGACCCGCGCCGGCGCCGTGCGGGACGTCCCGCAGCCGCAGCCCCGGCCGCTTGCCGCTTTCGCGGCCGCGTCCGCCGCGCAGCATGCATCCGCCTCCGCCGGCGCCGGTCCGCCGCAGCACTCCGGCGCGGCGTCCCCGGCCGCCGCTCCGCCCGGGACCGATGAGCAGACCCCGGTCTCCGGGAGCACGAGATGGACCCTGTCGGCGGCGGCCAAGTCACCGGCCAGCGCCGCCGCCACGGAACGGGCCTGCTCGTATCCGGTGAGCATCAGGAACGTGGGCGCCCGGCCGTAGCTCTTGATGCCGAGCGTGTAGAATCCCGGCTCCGGATGCGCGAGCGCGCGGTGGCCGTGCGGCTTCACCGAGCCGCAGGAATGGAGGTTGGGGTCGATCAGCGGCCCCAGCGCCTTCGCGCTCTCGATCCACGGGTCGAGCTCGAGCCGCAGCTCCCGCGTAAGGGCAAGATCGGGGCGCTGGCCGGTGGCGACCACGATCCTGTCGGCCGGCCCGATTTCGCGCTCGCCCTCCGCGGTATCGCCCACGAGCGCCACCCCGTCCCCGGCGGCGCGCACCGCCTGGGCCGAGAACCCCGCCTCCAGGCGCAGCCGGCCTTCCTCCACAAGCGCCCGGAGGCTGGCGCCGAGCTCGCCGCGGGCCGGGAGCCCGTCGGCCTGCCCGCCGCCGTAGACCCGCGTCAGGTTGCTGCCGCGCGTCACCCAGGTCACCGCGGTGCCGGGGGCCTCGTCGGCCAGGCGCATCAGGTCGAGGATCACGTTGGCGGCGGAATGACCCGCTCCGACCACCAGCACCGACCGGCCGGCGTACAGCGCACGGTCGCGGCCGCGCACGTCCGGCGCCCCGTAGGCGATCCGGTCCGCAAGCTCCGCCTCGCCGTCGGCCGGCAGCCCGCCCGCTCCGAGCGGGTTCGGGTTCGTCCACGTGCCGGACGCATCGATCACGGCGCGCGCCAGCTCGCGGCGGGTGCGCCCGTCCGGACCCTGGAGCCGGAGCGTGAAGGGTTTCGTCGCGCGGTCCCGGCTCGACATCTTGTCGGCGCCCTGGCGGCCGATCGCCACGACGCGGGTGCGGGTCTCGAGCACGGACGCAATCTCGGGGGTCTCCGCCAGCGGCTTCAAGTAGCGGGCGTAGAGCTCCGCACCGGTCGGGAAGCCGTCGGCACAAGGAGCCTTCCAGCCGTGCCGCTCCAGGAGGGTCCGCGCGGCCGCGTCGACATCGTAGCCCCAGGGGGAGAACAGGCGGACGTGGCCCCAGTCGCGCACGTTGGCGCCGGCGGTCTCGCCGGCCTCGTACACCACCACGGGCAGACCCCGTGCGATCAGGTGCGCGGCGGCGGCAAGCCCCACCGGACCGGCGCCGATCACCGCGACGGGGAGAGGAGAGGGCAGCGGCATGGGAGTCTCCTATGTCTATATTTCCAGAATGATAGAATTTCCGCGCAAATGAAAGCCTCAAGCGGCGTCGCCCGTCGCGGCATTGCAGGCGGCGTCGGCACAGCACTCGTCGGCAAGGAAGCCCAGCAGGCCTTCCATGGCCGGATAATGCGCCCGGCAGATCAGGGTGGTGGCCTGCCGCTCCTGCGTCACGAGTCCGGTCAGGATGAGCCGGTGCAGGTGGTGGGAGAGCGTCGAGGCCGGGATGTCGAGCTTCTCCTGGATCCGACCCACCGGGCACCCCGCCGCGCCGGCCCGGACCAGCGTCCGGTAGACCTCGAGACGGGTGGGGTTGCCGAGGGCTTCGAGTTGCTTGGCGGCTTGTTCGACGTTCATGGAAGTATCATGCGCCCGGGCGCCCGGCCCGTCAAGCGCTATTTCGATGAAGATCGAATGAGCGGCTCGATCCGTCGCGCCGCCCGGTCACGCGCGGTACGGCGCCGTGTAGTGCCACCCGAGATGCAGGAGTTCGAGAGTGACGACGATCACGAGCATGCGGAACGCCCAGCTTTTCGCATCGGGCATGTTCGACGCGAGGACGCCGAGGTAGCCGCCGACCACGCTGCCGAGGGACAGGACGGCGCCTTCCGCCCAGCGGACCTCGCCGTGATTCCAGAACATCGCGATCGCGATGGTGGTGCCGACCGTGATGAGAAGCACCTTGAGCGCGTTCGCCTGCGGCAGCGGAAACGAGCAGATCAGGATGAGCACGAGGAGCAGATAGGTCGCGCCGTCGAGCACGATGAGGCCGAGCCACACGCCGACGCCGAACATCGTCGCGACCGCGAGGGGCGGAACCTGCGGCGGCCCCGCGACGGCCCGCGACAGGGCGTCCTTGATCTTCGTGAAGAGCAGGAGGAGGGCCAGCAGCACCGCCGCCGTGATGAGGAGGCCGAGCGTGCGGTCGGACAGGTGCTCGGCCAGAAGCGCGCCCGCGACGCTGCCCGCGGCGAGGGGCGGCGCCAGCCTCGCGGCCGCGCGCCAGTCGAGCTGCCCTTTGCGGGCGAAGGTCGCCGTCGCGATCAGGCACCCGACGAAGACCGGCAGCCGGTTCGTGGCGTTGGCGGCGCCCTCCGGCAGGCCGAGGAGCACGAGGATCGGGAGCGTCACGGCCGAACCCGAGGAGGCGAGGGTGTTGAGAAGGCCGCATGCCAGGCCCGCGGCCAGCAAGAGGCCCCAGTAGCCGAAGAACGCCCCGTCCACCGATCCATCCCCGCCCGAACCGCGCCTGGCCGTCATCTTGGTGGGCGGCGCCCCGGGACGCAATCGCCTCCTGCGCGGCGGAGCCTCCGGGTTGCCGGCACGCCGCACGGCAGGGGCCGTGCCGGAAGCCGGGCCCGCTCGATGCGCTCTCGGCACGCCGGCTCGCGCAGCCGCGCCGGGCTGGGCCTGCGGAGGATTGTCCGGTAATCTCGTCGCCCGAGAACACGGGAGCTGCGGATGAAGGACGGGCCCGAGCCCCTCGTCGATCGGAGGAACTGCCTCCTCGGAGCGGCGCTCGCCGCGTCGGCGGCGGTCGTATCCGACGCGGCCCGTGCGCAGCCCCAACCCGGCCCGTCCCCCATGACCAGCGACCTGACCGCCGACGAGATCATCAGCCTGTTGAATCTGGAGCCGAACGCCACCTGCGGCTTCGTGCGGATCAGCTTCGTGAGCAGCCACCCCGTCGCCAAGGGCGGGCTGCAGCCTCCCTTCGCGGACGGCCGGCCCCTGGGTTCGGCGCTCTATTTTCTGGTGACGCCGGGCGCTCCGGTCCGTCCCCACCGCATCCGCAACGATCAGCTCTATCATTACTACCTCGGCGACCCGCTGGAGGTCTTCCTCATGCACGAGGACGGGTCGACGGAGCGCGTCGTCGTCGGGCCCGATCTGCGGGCGGGCCAGCGGGTGCAGCTCCTCATTCCCGGCAACACCTTCCATACGGCGCGTCTGCTCGGCCGGAAGCGTTGGTTCCTGGGAGCAAGTACGGAATGGCCCGGCGTCGTTCAGGCGGACGTCGAGATCGGCAATGTCGAGGACCTGAGCCGGCGCTACCCTGCGATCGCCGAAGACCTGAAGTCGATCGTGGCGTCGGTCCAGCCGGTTCCCGCCCGCGCAGGTGCGCCTCGCTAACTTTGCGGCTTGCCGGGTTCCATGGGGCCGGCGCTCTCGTGTTGCAGGCGCGCCGGCAGCGGCCGGTTCGGCTCAAGTCCGGGCGGCAGTGCGGATCCGCTCGTCCAGGGTCCCGGCGAGGTCCCGAAGGCGCGCCGGCGCGGGAACCGGCTCGAGATCGCGATAGAGCTCTGCGAGGTGGCGGCCGAGCCGCGCGAGAATGCGGCGGTCGAGCATCGGGGCGTCGCCGCCGTCCCGGCCGCCGGCGCCCGCTCCGGCGGCCGCGGGCGTAGCCGGCGGCGCGACGTCGTCGCGGCCTGTCGGGATGCATGTCACGGTGGGGTTTACGGCCATGCGAGTCCCGATGCGACCTGCCGTGGCGAGTGCATCACGCCCCCGGCGCGGTTGCAAGCCGCGTCGGATCGCGGCCGTCCGGATCTCTCCGCACTCTCGCGACCGTCAGCCCTGCTTCCTGCAGGCCTTGTCGCGCGGACCGTCGGTTCGTCCCGGCATCCGCAGAGCCGAGACCGGGTGCGAGGTTGTCGCGGGGCCCCGACCGGATCAGCCCACCAGCACCTTGCGGAGCGCTTCCCCGAGCTCCTTGCGCCTGTAGGGCTTGTGCAGCAGCGGCGTGTCGGGCCTCGGCCGGCCGTGCTGTTCGAAGGCTTCCGCGGGATACCCGGAGGTGAGCAACACCTTCAGTGTGGGCTGAATCTCCCGGGCCCGCTCGGCCAGCTCGACGCCGCTCATGCCCTGGGGCAGCACCACGTCCGAGAACAGCAGCTCGAAGCTCTTGCCCGCCTCCAGCAGGTCGAGGGCGTCCCGCGCCACCGGCACGGCCGTCACCTCGTAGCCGAGGCTCGCCAATTGAGCGGACACGAATCGCAGAACCTGCGGCTCGTCCTCCACGACGAGCACCCGCTCCCGACCCTGAGGCGCGGGGCGGGCCTCCCGGGGCTGTGCCGCGGTCGCGGCTGCGCTGACGGCCAGGAGCAGAATCGAGACCGTCGTGCCGCGGCCGGGGACACTGTGAATCGTGGTGTGCCCGCCCGACTGCCTGGCGAAGCCATAGACCATCGGGAGCCCGAGACCCGTGCCTTTCCCGACCTCCTTCGTCGTGAAGAACGGCTCGAACACCCGCGCGAGGATCTCCGGAGGCATGCCCGTGCCCGTGTCCGAAACCGTTATGGCGATTACGTCGTGCCCGATCGGCAGCGTGCCTTCCCCGGGGAGCGCCGTTCGCTCCTTCACCCCGATGGTGAGCGTCCCTCCCTTGGGCATCGCGTCGCGCGCATTGACGGCGAGGTTCAGGACGGCGCTCTCGAGCTGGGACCGGTCCGCCAGCGCCGTCAGGCTACCGGAACCCAGGTCGGTCTTCAGCTCGATGTGCTCGCCGATCGTGCGGGACAGCAGCGGGACCATGCCCTCGATGATCCGGTCGACATCGAGCCGCTCGGGATTCAGGGGGCGGCGCCTCGCGAAGGAGAGCAGCTTCTGGTTCAGGTCCGCGCCCCGTTCCGCCGTCTCGAGGATCTGGCAGGCGAGGCTGTAGGTCAGTGCGGGATCGGTGGGGTGCTCCGTCAGGATCTCCGCATTGCCGAGGATGACGGTGAGGAGATTGTTGAAGTCGTGCGCGACGCCGCCCGTGAGCTGGCCCATCGCCTCCATCTTCTGGGCCTGCCGAAGCTGCTCCTCGAGCTGCAGCCGCTCGGTGATGTCCCGACCGACGCTGACGAACTCCGTCGGCCGGCCCTGCGCATCCCGGATCAGGCGGCGGCGCGACTCGATCGTCACCCACCGCCCCTGCTTGTGCCAGACCCGGTAGGTGACGGTCTGCTGCCCGGTCGGACTCGACAGGAGTTGCTGCAACCCCGCCTTCACGGCGTCGACGTCGTCGGGATGGACCGCGACGGTGATCTCCTCTCCGATGAGTTCCTCGGGCTCGAAGCCGAGGACGTCGCGGCAGGCCGGTGAGACGTACAGGCGGCGCCCGTCCACGGTCATGCGGCCGATCATGTCGGTGGAGTTCTCCGCGAGGAGCCGATAGCGGGCTTCGGCGCTCTCCGCGGCCTCGAGCGACGCGTTCTGCCGCGCCAGATCGAAGATCGTGCTCTGGAGCCGCAGGAACGCCCGGACCGTCGCGACCAGGACCGCCGGATCGATGGGCGCGAAAAGGAAACCGTCGGCACCGCCCGACAGGCCGCGGACCCGGTCCGCATCGCTGGTGAAGCTGGCGGAAACCTGGACCACGAGCGTCCCGGGGCGGTCCGCCTTGACGAGGCGGCAGACCTCGAACCCGTCCATGTCGGGCAGCCTGACGTCGAGCAGCACGAGAGAGGGGCGCTCTGATGCTACCCGCCGAAGGGCTTCCTCGCCTGTGGACGCTTCGATGACGGACAGGCCGGCCTGCCGGAGCAGGCGGGTTCGGGCGTAGCGGCCGGCCTCGTCGTCGTCCACGTTGAGGATCAACTGCTCGTGCACATTGGTCCCCCTTGCCTGCTATCCTGAGTTAGAAGGGGTATCCCACCGTCAGGCAAGGTAATTGCGCCGCAGGTTTGTGGAATGGGCGCCCGATTGCTAAAATTTTAATGATCGGCTGCGTCGGTGTCCGCGACGGGCCCTTCATCTCTCCCGGCCCCGTCGTGCTCCCTTCTCCGGCGCGCGGTCATCCCGCTCCGGCGGTGCGCTCACCCGTCTCCGGTTCGAGCAGGCGTACCGGGGAGCGCCTCGGGGCTTGGCGCAAGCCGGCCCTGCTTTGGCGGCCCATCCTGTCCTGAGCGGTTTCTCCCAGGACCGCCACATCCGGCGTGACTCGCCGGCCCCGGCTCATGTAGCGTGAGGCGTGACCATGCGGGGACCATCATGGGGAGCGCGGGCCTCGTCTTTCGTTTCCAGGCCCTCAGGGTGTCCTACGGGGACCGGCCGCTTCGCGTCCTCGAAGAGAAGTTCATGCCGGCGAGCCAGTGCACGCGGGAAGCCGCCCGGCTGCTGTTCATGAAGCTGTTCGAGGATCGGGCCTTCGCCCGCAGGCACGGCCTCCTGCAACCGGACGCCGTCCGATTCATCGACGAGCAGGGGACCGAGATCCTGCGTTACTCCTCGTGGGACTACCTCAAGGAGACGGCCGGCCGGCAGGCCCCGCTCCGCGACCCGGCCTGAGGCCCGCCCTCGCCGCAGGCGGTCGGGGGCGCCGCGTTCCGCCCGGGAGAGCCCAACGATTTCGACCCATTTCGATGTCCCGCACGGCGGACCCGGCGGCCGCTGAGTCCCGCGAGCGTTCCCGCAAGGGCCCATGCGCTGGCGTCGGCGGGCACGAGCGAGCGTCGGATCCAGACGGGTGCCGCGGCCCCTATCGTCGGGGCGGAGCGGTCTCGTGGCCGTTCCGGCGGAAATCGACCGTTGCGCATCCGGAAAAAAATGCCGAAAGCCTCCCGACACCGTTCGGGAGGCGCGCCGTTTGACTCGCTCCGTTTCCATCGCGGCCCTGGCGGCCTGGACCCTGCTCCTCGGCTCGCCGGATCCCGCGGCTCAGGAAGGCCGTTCGCAGACCTGGTCCGAGGTCAAGTGCGAGCGCTACGCCAAGGCGTGGTCCGATCTCCTGTCGCGCCGCGGGAAGGCGGGCCTCGGACCGGATTTCATCGAGCGCCACGAAGCGTTCACCGCGTCGGGCTGCACCGCGCGGGCGGACGTCTGTCCCCGCTCCGCGGAAGAACTCGACGTCGCCAACGTCATGGTGATCCTCGCCATGAACGCGGGCACCGCCAGCACCTTCCTTCCCTTCGCCTGCCGGAAATGAGCCGCCCGAGCCCGCCGGCATCGCGGCGGCGATGGATCGGCGGAACGGCTGCGGCGTTGTATGTTCCGCCATGCCCGCCATTCTCGCAGCCATCGCCATCGCGCTCGTCGGAGCCCTGTCCTTCGGGGCGGCCGGGAAACGGCTGCGGCCGCGGCGGAGCCGCACCTGGTTCCGGCTGCTCAACCGCAACGCCCGGGACGGCAAGGCGTCCGAAGGGTCCGGCGGGCAGGGCTCCGGCTGACCTGCGGCGGCGCGCGCCTTCGATCGCATCCGGCCGTCGCGAGGAGGCGCTTCGGGCGCTGCTCGTCCTGCGCTTTCTGTCGAGCTTGACGGCAACTCCTACGGCCGCGCTGCGTTGATTCAGCGCAGGCGATTCAGGAGATTGTCATGAGCCCGCGCCAGCGCCGCGCAGCAGCCGCAGCATGCTACGAACCGCTCGCCTATGCGGGCTTGGTCGCGACGGTGCGGCGCCGGGCCGCCAACGACAACCGCGCCGCGGCGGGGGCGGACCGGCGGCGCATCGCGGCCGCCTGCGCGCGCCTCACGCCCTTTCTGATCGCCGGTGCGGTCGCCCTCGGCGGCGGCGCCCATATGGCCCTACGCGTTCTGGGTGGCTGACGGCCGCGCTCGAAGGCCAAAGGCCCGGGTCCATGGGGCCGCAGCGCGTTCAGTTGCGGCCGGGCGGTGCCGGTTTCACCCGCGCGTGCTTGGCCTGCCGCAGGAGGAACGCCCCCAGACGCCGTGCGACCTCGGCCGGGAAGGCGAAATGGAGCCAGCCATAGCCGGGGTGGCGCAGGTGCAGGAGCGAGCCGCCGTGCAGGGCCTCCTCCTCGCACACGAAGCGCGGGCTCCGGACGCCCGCGGCGGCCTGGCCCGTCGCCCACTCGGGCGGGACCGCAGGCGTCATGTCCGCACGGATCTCCGCAAGGCCCTTCATCAAGGCCTCGACGCCCGCGGTGTCGAGCACCAGCGTGACCGGCTCCTCGGCCGGGATCGTGACCCGCACCGTAGTACCGTCCCCGCGCACGGCGAAGCCGAGCTTGATCGTGTTGCGAGCCTCGTCAGCCAAATCGAATCCGTGGGCCTCTGTCGTCTGCGACAGCACATAGGGCCTGTGATCCGCAGACAAAGAGCGCCGGGCCGGCGGCGGGCCCCGAACCTGCTCGCCCGGCGGGCCGGGCGGCCGCGCGGGACGGTGCCATCGGCAAGCCCCACGCGGCCTGACCTCCCGACGCGCCATCAGGGGGGTGATGGGTCAGGGCGGCTGACCCGACATTAGCAGCCCGCAAGCTTGGCGGGAGGCGGCACGTTGCCGTACCGTCAGGGGCGGTGCGCAGCGGGCGCGCAAGCGCGTGGGTTGATGGCGCCCGGACGTGGAGCGGTTCTGCCCCGCTCTCCGCAACCGGGCGCCAGAGGGGGAGGTCTCCATGTCGGATCCCGTCCTCGACCGTGTGGTCGAGGTCCTGCGCGGGGTGCCGGGCGTCGCGGCGCTCGTCCTCGGCGGCTCGCGCGGTCGGGGCGCCGCCGGCCCGGCGTCGGATTACGATTTCGGCCTCTACTACGAGCCCGACCTACCCCTCGATCTCGCTGCCCTGCGCGATGCGGTCGCGCGTTTGGCCGACGATCCCTCGACGGCGGTCACAGACATCGGCGAATGGGGCCCCTGGATCAACGGCGGGGCCTGGCTCGCCGTCGGCGGCGTGAAGGTCGATCTCCTCTATCGCGACCTCGACCGGGTCCGGGCGGTCGCCGCGGCCGCGCGGGACGGGCAGGTGTCGATGAACTACCAGCCCGGCCACCCGCACGGGTTCTGCTCGGCGATCTGGCTCGGCGAGGCCGCGACCTGCCGGCCGCTCCTCGACCCCGCCGGCGCGGTCGCGGCGCTGAAAGCGATGGCGTGGCCCTACCCCGAACCCCTGCGCGATGCCCTCGTCGCCCGCTTCGCCTGGGAGGCGGGGTTTGCCGTCGACAATGCAGCCCTTGCGGCGCGGCGGGACGAGCGCACGCACGTCGCGGGCTGCGCCTATCGGGCGCTGTGCTGTACCGCGCAGGTGCTCTTCGCGCTGAACGGGCGCTACCTCATCAACGAGAAGGGCGCCGTCGCGGAGGCCGCGGCCATGCCCGTGACGATCCCGGATCTCGCGGGAGCGCAGCGGCAGGTGTGGGGCGCAATCGGATCCGGCGATCTCGCGGCCGCGCTCACGCGCCTGCGCGCCCTCGTCGACGGCCTCGCCGCAGCGGTGAGCCAGGCAGGGGCGTGAGCGCGACGGACCGATGTCACCCGGCCCCGGGCGCGGCCGACCGGAAGCCCCGCAGCCAGGTCCGCAGCGCCTCGTGCGGTGGGCCGCCATGGTCGCGCGTGAGCTTGACGAGCCAGCGCACATGGACGAGCCGGATCTGGGCCGGGATCGCGGGCAGGCCGAGCGCATGCGCGACCGCCAGGCGGTGCCGCCCCGAGTTGAGGCGCAGGAAGCGGCCGTTCGCATCGACCGCGACGCGGATGTCGGTCTCCTCGGTCTCCTCGTCGCGAGCGCGGACGATGTCGAAGGCGCCGCCTTCGAAGTGGCGCGCGTCGCGGCGCATGCGCATGCCGTGTTCCCGAATGCTGCCGACGAGCCATTCCGTATAAGCGCAATACCGGTCGAGCTTGTCCTCCGTGTCGATGGGCACGCGGTTGTTGTTCAGCTTGCCCGCGCGCATCCGCTCCCGCAGCATCCGGTAGGTTTCAGTCTCGCGGTAAGGGAGGCCGGCTGCGATCTCGCGCGCGAGATCGAACCGGAACGAGTGCAGGGAATAGACCTGCCGCTGCCAGTCCGCCGCATCGAGGAAGCGCGAGTTGAGCTTCACCCGGATGCCGCCGAGGCGCGCGAAGGGCGCAAGCCCCTGGTCCGGCGGCGGAACCTGGCGGAGCAGATCGTCCCCGAAAAAGGACACGCATTGCCGCGTCGGGATCGAGCGGGCGAGCGGATTGCGGGCGAGATGGCGTGCGGTGAGCCAGAATTGCAGAGGGAACAGGGGAGGAGCCGCGACCGGCACGACCCGCCATCCCATCCGCCACCGCTTGTGCGACGGAATCGGGCTGTACGGGAAGTCATTCGAACGCGGCAACTCGGCCGCGAACCATTCGCCGTCCCGCGGGACCCACCACCCCATATCGCCCTCTGCCCTGACCGGCCTCGCGCCGTCGGCGGCGCGCCTCCGGCCCCGGTCAATCAGCCGGGCCGCGCGCCGTCAATCCCGGCACGGCCGGCAGGAACCCGTCTTGGGGCATGGACTGGAACGGCAAAGAGGCCCGGGGCTGCTCGCCTCCGGGCCTCTCTCTCCGGCCCCCACGGCAATGCACCGTCGAAAGGGCCGAAATCCTCAGATGATCGTCGTCTCCGGCAGGGTAACGCGGCGCCGGGAGGGCGGTTTCAGCTCGGCCGCAGATCGCCGGAGACGTTGTGCGGATTGTTCAGGCGCTCGCCCTCGCGAGCATCGCGCAGGGGGGTGCGCACGTGGAGGCCGCATTCCTTCCTGGCCTCGTCCTCCCACCACCAGCGTCCGGCGCGCTCGGGCTCGCCGACGCGTACGGCTCGGGTGCAGGGCTGGCAGCCAATCGACGGATAGCCCTGGTCGTGGAGCGGGTTGTAGGGGACGGCATGGTCGCGGACGTAGCGGGTGAGGTCGTCGCGCCGCCAGTCCGCGAGGGGATTGACCTTCACGAGGCCGAAGCCTGCGTCGGCTTCGGCGAGCGGCACGCCGGCCCGGTTCGGCGACTGCTCCGCCCTGAGGCCGGTGATCCAGGCCGATGCGCCGGCGAGGGCCCGCCGCAGCGGCTCCACCTTGCGGACGTGGCAGCAGGCCTTGCGGGCCTCGACCGAGCCGCGGAACCCGTTGACGCCCTGCGCGGCCACGAGCGTCTCGAGCGCGCCGCTGTCCGGGGCGAAGGCGCGGATGCGCCGGCCGTAGCGCGTCTCGGTCTCGTGCCAGAGGTCGTAGGTCTCCGGAAACAGGCGTCCGGTGTCGAGGGTCACGATCTCGATCGGCAGGTCGAGATCGGAGTCCCAGACCGCATGGGTGATCGCCTGGTCCTCGAGCCCGAAGCTCGTCGTGAAGACGATCCGCCCCGTCATATGGCGGGCGAGGGCCGCGAGCCGATGCGGCAGGTCGGCCTGCGCGAGAAGGGGTTCGAGGGCCGCGGCGATGCTGCCGGGGGAGGCGAGGGGAGGGCCAAGATCCATCGGGGTCCATCTCCGTTGTGGTGCGGAGATTTGTTCTCTATAACGAACAACGTCAAGCGGACGCCACGGCGGCGCGGGTCCCGGCGGGAGCGTCCGCCGCGACAAAAGCGGCCCTTGAGAGAAGAACCTTCTCCCCCAGGCGCCGGCCGGAAGAACGGGCACGCTGCGAAACGTGGGGTCTCGGGATGGATGCGATCGACAAAAAAATTCTGGCTCTTCTTCAAGCCGACGCGACCCTGTCGGTGGCCGAGATCGGCCAGCGGGTCGGACTGTCGCAGACGCCGTGCTGGAAGCGCATCCAGCGCCTCGAAGCCGAGGGCGTGATCCGGGGACGCGTGGCGCTGCTGGATCCGGAAAAGCTCGGCCTCGGGCTCACGGTGCTGGTTTCGGTGGAGACGGGCGACCATTCCAGGGATTGGCTTGAGCGCTTCGCTTCCACGGTCGCGGCCATGCCCGAGGTGACGGAGTTCTACCGCATGGCCGGCGACGTCGACTATTTCCTGCGCGTCGTGGTGCCCGACATGCGCGCCTACGACCTGTTCTACAAGCGCCTCATCGCGGTGGCGCCGCTCAAGAACGTCACGTCGCGCTTCGCCATGGAGCGGGTGAAATCCACGACCGCGCTGCCGATCGAGATCGAGGCTGCCGGACCGTAAGGCTGCGGCGCGTTCCGCCCGACTCATCCTGCGCGACGCAGATTGGGGACCGGAACGAGAAGAACCTTCTCCTTTTGGGCGTGACCGCAGCAGGGATCTTCCATCGGTTAGCGTTCTTTAAAAAGAACATTCTCGTTGACTCGAGGGGGGCTGCGGGCGGAGATTCAGGGCATGTCAGCAGCCGCTCTTCTCCCCCAGACTGCCCCCTTCGGCGACGACGACCGCCTGAGCCTCGACCGGGTGCTCGCCGTCGCCTCCGTGACCCAGCGCGCCTGGCTCGCGGGCTTCCTCGCCGGCCTGGACGCCGGCCAGGGCAATGCCCCCAAGACCGATGCGCCGCCGCGCGCGGCGGAGCCGCTCACGATCCTGTTCGCGAGCGAGTCCGGCAATGCGGAGCGCCTCGCGCAGGACGTCGCCAAGCTCGCGCGCAAGAACGGCTTCAAGCCGAGCATCGTGGATTTCGCCGATCTCGACGTCGCGGACCTGCCCCGCCAGGGCCGGATCGTCGCCATCGCGGCGACCTGGGGCGAGGGCGACCCGCCCGCCCGCGCCGTGCGGGCCTACGGCGAACTCATGGGCGACGCCGCGCCGCGGCTCGACGGCGTCACCTTTGCGGTGCTGGCGCTCGGCGACACCGCGTACGCGGAGTTCTGCGCCGTCGGCAAGGCGCTCGATGCGCGCTTCGCCGAACTCGGCGCCATCCGCGCCGTCGAGCGCATCGACTGCGACCTCGATTTTGAGGCGCCCGCCGCCGCCTGGATCAAGTCGACGCTCGCGACCCTGGCGCCGGCCCAGGCCCCGCAGGACAACGTCGTCGCGGTCGATTTCGGCGCGCGCGGCGGGATCGAGCCGAGCCGGGAGCCAATCCCGGCCGAGATCGTCGAGCACATCGACCTCAACTCCTCCCGCTCCGACAAGGAGACGATCCATCTCGCGCTCGGCTTCGACGGGCCGGCGCCGGCCTACGAGCCCGGCGACGCGCTCGAGCTCTTTCCCGAGAACGACCCCGCCCTCGTCGACGCGGTGCTGGCCTCCACGGGCCTTGCGACCGACGACACCCTGCGCGAGGCCCTGCGGACGGAACGCGACGTCACGACCCTCTCGGTGAAGACACTCGATGCCTTCGTGTCCCTCACGGGTCACGCGGAGGTGCGGCGCCTCGTCGAGGACGGCGGCGCCCGCGCCTGGACCGAGGGCCGCCAGCTCATCGATCTCGTCCAGGCCTACCCGGCCACGCTGACGGCCGACCAGCTCCGCACGCTGACGCGCCCGCTGCCGCCGCGCGCCTACTCGATCGCGTCGTCGCGCAGGGAGGTCGGCGACGAGGCTCATCTCCTTGTCGCGGCCGTGCGCTACGAGAGCTTCGGCCGCCTGCGCTCGGGCGTCGCCTCGACCTATGTCGCCGATCGCGTGAAGGCGGGGGGCGCCCTTCGCGTACGGCTGAAGCCGAACCGGCATTTTCGCCTGCCGGATTCTGCGACCGACATCATCATGGTGGGCCCGGGCACCGGCGTCGCGCCGTTCCGCGCCTTCGTGCAGGAGCGCCGCGCGGTCGGCGCCACCGGCCGCTCCTGGCTCTTCTACGGCGACCGTCGCTACACGCACGATTTCCTCTACCAGCTCGAATGGCAGGACGCGTTGAAGGACGGCTCGCTCGCGCGCATCGATCTCGCCTTCTCCCGCGACACGCCCGAGAAGACCTACGTCCAGCATCGCCTCTTCCAGCAGCGGCGCGACGTGGTCGACTGGCTCGAAGGCGGCGCGCGCCTCTACGTGTGCGGCGACGCCAAGGCGATGGCCAAGGACTTGCGCGCGGCGCTCGTCGCCGCTTACGCCGACGTGAAGGCGCTCACCCCGGACGCCGCGGAAGCCGCCGTCGCCGGTCTCGAGCGCGACAAGCGCTACCTCCAGGACGTTTATTGAGGCTCAAGCCCATGACCAAGGAACTGTCGCGCAACGAGCGCATCAAGGAGGCGAGCGGCTATCTTCGCGGCACGCTCAGCGAGGGCCTCACCGATATCGTCACCGGCGCGATCGCGGAGGACGACCAGCAGCTCGTGAAGTTCCACGGGATGTACCTGCAGGACGACCGCGACCTGCGGCCCGAGCGCACGAAGAAGAAGCTCGAGAAGGCCTTCTCCTTCATGATCCGCCTGCGCATCGCGGGCGGCGTGGTGACGCCGCAGCAATGGCTGCAGATCGACCGGATCGGGCGCGATTATGCCAACGGCACCCTGCGCCTGACCACGCGCCAGACGTTCCAGTTTCACGGCGTCATCAAGTCGAACCTCAAGACCACCATGCAGGCCATCGACGCGGCGCTCCTCGACACGTTGGCGGCCTGCGGCGACGTGAACCGCAACGTGCTGGCGTCCACGAATCCGCACCAGTCGCGGGCCCACAAGGAGGCCCACGCGCTCGCGGCTGCGATCTCCGATCACCTCCTGCCGAAGACCCCGGCCTATCGCGAGATCTGGCTCGACGGCGAGAAGATCGCGGGCGGCGAGGAGGAGGTCGTGGAGCCGGTCTACGGCCGCACCTATCTGCCGCGCAAGTTCAAGACCGTGGTCGCGGTGCCGCCCTCGAACGAGGTCGACGTGTTCGCGCAGGACCTCGGCTTCATCGCGATCCTGGACGACGCAGGCGAGATCGAGGGCTGGAACGTCACGGTCGGCGGCGGCATGGGGATGACCCACGGCGAGCCCGACACCTATCCCCGCACCGCCGACGTGATGGGCTTCTGCGCGCCGGAAGATGCGCTTCGCGTCGCCGAGGCGGTGGTCACCGTGCAGCGCGACTGGGGCGACCGCACGAGCCGCAAGCACGCGCGCCTGAAATACACCATCGAGGACCGCGGCCTCGACGCCTTCCGCGCCGAGGTCGAGCGCCGCATCGGCAAGCCGCTCGGGGCGCCGCGTCCGTTCCGTTTCGAGTCCAACGGCGACCGCTACGGCTGGACGCAAGGAGAGGACGGGCGCCAGCACCTGACGCTCTTCATCGAGAACGGGCGCATCCGCGACATTCCGGGCGGGCCCGCGCTGATGACGGGCCTGCGCCGCATTGCGGAGGTCCATGACGGCGAGTTCCGCCTCACCGCGAACCAGAACGTGATCGTCGCGAACGTGCGGCCTGAAAACCGCACCGCCATCGAGGCGGCCGTGGCGGCGCACGGGCTCACGAGCCATGCGGGTGCGTTGCGCCGCAACGCCATGGCCTGCGTGGCGCTGCCGACCTGCGGCCTCGCGCTCGCCGAGAGCGAACGCTACCTGCCGGATCTCGTCACCGCGCTCGAGGAGCGTCTCGCCCTGCACGGCCTCGCCGAGGACGAGATCACCATCCGCATGACGGGCTGCCCCAACGGCTGCGCGCGGCCCTACATCGCCGAGATCGGCCTCGTGGGACGCGGACCCGAGCGCTACAACCTCTATCTCGGCGCCGCCTTCGACGGCTCGCGCCTCTCAAAGCTCTATGCCGAGGACATCGGGCACGACGCCATCGTGGCCGCCCTCGACCCGCTGTTCGCGGCCTATGCGCTCGAGCGCAGGGAGGGGGAGCGCTTCGGCGACTTCGTGATCCGCGCCGGCTTCGTCGCCCGGACCGCGAACGGCGCAGATTTCCACGCCCGCACCGGTTCGCAGCGGGTCACGGCGCTCGCTCTGGAGGCCGCGCAATGACCCGCTCGTTCGAGACCTCGCTGGAGGCTGCGCCATGACGCGCTCGTTCGAGACCGCGCTGGACGCTGCGCCATGACCCGCCACATCGCATCCGCCGAGACCTCGCTGGAGGCTGCCCCATGACCCGCCACATCGCACCCGCCGAGACCCGGCCCGCGCGTCTGCAACCCCTCGCCAAGCTGCCGGTCTTCCTCGATCTCCTGGGCCAGAGGGCGGTGGTCGCCGGGAGCGGCGAACCCGTGGTCTGGAAGGCGGAGCTGCTTGCGGCCGCCGGAGCCGAGGTCGTGGTTCTCGCCGAGATGCCGGTGCCCGAGCTTTCCGCACTCGCGGCCGCCACGCCCTCCCTCGTGCTCGTGCCCCGCCGCTGGCGCCCGGAGGATCTCGACGGGGCCGCGGTCGCGGTCGCGGAAGCGCATGGCGACGAGGCGCAGCACTTCGCGGCCGCCGCGCGTGGCCGCGGCGCGCTCGTCAACGTCATCGACCAGCCGGCTTTCTGCGATTTCCAGTTCGGCGCCATCGTGAACCGCTCGCCGGTCGTGATCGGCATCTCGACCGACGGCGCCGCGCCGATCCTCGCCCAGGCGATCCGCCGGCGCATCGAGGCGGTCCTCCCGCCGGCCTTGAGCGGCTGGAGCGCGAGCGCCAAGGGCTTCCGCGACCGCCTCGCCGCGATCCTGCCCGACAGAGCTGCGCGGCGCCGCTTCTGGGAGCGCTTCGTCGACGTGACCTTCATCTCGCAGGCCGAGGAGGACGAGCGCCTCGCGGAGCTCGAGCGAATGGCGAAATCAATCCTCAACGGCGAGCCCGAGCGGCGCGAGGGCGAGGTCGTGATCGTGGGCGCCGGACCCGGCGATCCGGAGCTCCTGACCCTCAAGGCCGTGCGCGAACTCCAGGCCGCCGACGTGATCCTCTACGATCGGCTGGTCCCCGAGGGCGTGCTGGAGCTCGCCCGGCGCGAGGCGCGGCGCATCCTCGTCGGCAAGGAAGGCCACGGCGAGTCCTGCCGCCAGGAGGACATCACGGACCTCCTCGTCCGCCTCGCGCGGGGAGGGGAGCGGGTCGTGCGGCTCAAAGGGGGCGACCCGGCGGTGTTCGGGCGCGCCGGCGAGGAGATCGAGGCCTGCCGCGCGAACGGCATCCGCGTCCGCATGGTGCCTGGCATCACGGCGGCGCTCGCCGCCGCGTCGGCGCTCACCGTGTCGCTGACCCATCGCGGCCTCGCGCAGCGGCTGCAATTCGTGACCGGCCACGACCGGCACGGCAACCTGCCGCCCGATCTCGACCTCGACGCGCTCGCCGATCCGCGCGCAACGACCTGCATCTATATGGGCCGCGAGACCGCGCAGCGCCTGGCCGGCCGCCTCCTCGACCGCGGCCTTCCGCCCACGACGCCCGCCGCGGTCGTCGGCAGCGTATCGCGGCCGGAGGAGCTGGCGCTTGCCACGACTCTGGGCGCGCTGGCGCGCGGTGCTGCGGGCCTGCCGGACGGCGGCCCGACCCTGGTCCTGATCGGCGACGCGCTCGGCCTCGGCTCCGCGGAGCAGGCGTCGGAACCGGTCTCCCGGGCGGGCATGGCGCGGGTGCTCGAAGTCGCCGGGGCCTGACGGCCGCCCTGCTTGACGCCGGTTGTGGTGATCGGCGCCCCTGACCGAACCCGGCCCCTTCGGCAACGGGTTCGGTTCACCGGGCCGTAGGATGAGCCGAGCCGGAGCCGACGGGCACGGCGCAGGCGGGTGGAGTCGTGCGCGATCCGGTGATCCCGCCGGCAACCCCGTCAGGCGCGGCGCAGCCAGCTCCAGATCCGCCGCAGGGGCAGGGGCTTGGCCTGCAGCGGCGCGGTGCGCGGCGGCCGGGGATCGATGAATTCCTCGAAGAAGGCGCTGAACTCCTCCCGCACCCGCGCGGCGTCCTCGGGCGGCATCTCCTTGGCGCGGCCCGGGACGCCCTTGTTGTACTGGGTCGGGCGCCAGCTCTTCACGTGGCGCTCGACCTTCGCGGGGTCGGCCCGCAGGCCCATCTGCTCGCACAGCCGCCGGATCGTGTCCTGGGAGGCGAAGGCCACGTCGTCGTAGTAGAGCGGAATGAACCCGGGCAGGCGTACCCAGCTCGTGAAATGGGGCACCTGCCGGCGGATGTCCCTCACGGCATCGTCGAGCGTATGGATGTTCGAGAAGGCCCGCGCCCCGCTGGCACGGGCACGCCTGCCGTGGTCCATGAGCGAGAGCGCCATCTCGCGCGGGTCGCGGTAGACGCAGTGGCCCTGGGCCCGGCCCGCCTTCACCCAGGCCTCCACGTCGGGGGTCGGCGGCAGGTGGGTCTTGAGCACGATCGGGTAGCCGAGCGCTCGTGCCTCCGTTTCGATCCGCTCGAGTTGGGCTGCGGTGAGGCGCTGGACGAAGTTGATCGAGGCGTCGCCCGGTACGGCCTCCGGCGACAGGCGCTTCTGGCGGAAGCCGTTCTGCTCCAGGATGGCGCGCGTAAACTCGAAGGCGAGCGTGCTGCCGCTCTTGCGCATCCCGTAGCTGATATAGATCAGCGGCCGCTGGGCCTGTGCCACGCCTTCCTCCTGTGATCGCTTCGGGCGGGCGGACCTATAGCGGAACGCGGCCCGCCGTCCACTCGTCTGAGGCGGAGCGGCCGACGGGTGCGCAAGCGTCGCACCGTCCGGGACGGGTCTCCCGGGGCGCGGCCCCGCCCGCCCGTCCCGTCCAGTGGGCCTTCCGCCCCGCACTTTCGCGTCGATCGAACGTCACGCAGGCGCGGCCGGCCGCCATCCGGACGCCGCGTGAGCGTGACCGCAGGGCAGGGCTGCGACAGGCCCGGGCCGCCCCGGCCGCGGGGGCACCGGCGCGGCGCCGCTCCGGTCGAGATGCGGGCCAAGGCCGTATCGGGGCAGGGCCGAGCGGACGAACCGCCGGCCCCCTTCGCGGTCTGTGCCGCATGGGGCAGGCTGGGTACCCTGGGCCGTCCCAGGGCCGGGTCCGCCTCCGGCAGGGGGGCGCGGGGGCGGCGACGCGGAACATTCGGGGCGTGCTTCCGTTGCCTCCGCGGGCGGCCGTGCTACTTTCGTCTGAGACCAGCAGGAGATCGATCGATGCGTACCATGGTGATGGCTTCACTGGCGACCGCGGCCCTCGGAGCGGCGCTCCTCGTCGGCGGACCCGGGACGGCCTCGGCCGAGCCGGCGCGCGATGTTGCCGCGGCGCGTCAGGCGTCCGAGCCCCTGGCGAGCTATGCGCAGTTCCGCCGCAACCGGGTCGTGGTCACCCGCCGGGTCTATCGTCCGGGCTACCGCTACTACGGCGGCCCCGGCGTGGCGGCGGGCGTGTTCGGCGGCCTGGCGGCCGGCGCGCTCATCGGCGGCGCCATCGCGGCCCAGCAGGCTCCCGTCTATGCGGCGCCGGGAGCGGTCTATGCCGCGCCCGCGGGCGATGCGGTGGAGTACTGCATGCAGCGCTTCCAATCCTACGACCCGCAATCCGGCACCTATCTCGGTTACGACGGCCTGCGGCATCCCTGCCCCTGACGCGAGCCGCATCTGACGGATGCGCCCGGCCGCCGCGAGGCGGGCCGGGCGTTTTCGTGCGCGAAAGGAACCGGGGTCGGGCGGCGAGAGGGAGTCTCAGAGCGCCTGAGCGGGGTCCGTCAGCTCGATCACCGCGAATTCGCCTTCGAGCGCCGAGATCGTGACCTCGATCGCAGGGCCCTCCTCGATGCGCAGCACCGCGGCCTTGCGGTGGAGATACTCGAAATCGCAGCCCGAGACCGATTTCACCGCGCCCGCGAACGAGAGCACGGAAGCACCGTCGTGCTCGAGGCTGATATCGTACCAGACCGGCTCTCCCGGCGTCCCGGCAAGGCCGAGGGTACCGGCTCCGGCGCGTCGTGCTTCGACCCGCATTGGTCTTGTCTCCTTGACGTCTAAACCGCCCGAACCCGGCAGCCTGGCGGACCCGCGGCCGCGGGCCGGGCGCGGCAAAGGGGTCAGGCCGAGAGCAGCAGCTCGTGGTGGCGCCAGACGATCGCGGTGCCGTGCTCGCTCGGGCGGGCCGAGGCGAGACGGTCCCGAAAGCGCTGATGTGCCTCGCGGAACAGGCGCTGGTGGCGCGCGAGCGGCTGGAGGCCGAGCGTGCTGTACTTCACGAGCGCAGTCGCGGCCACAAAGAGATCGGCGGCGGCCGCCTCGATGCCGGGATTGCGCTCGAGGAGACGCATGCAGTTGATCAGGAGGTCGCCGAGAAGCGTCTGGAGCCTGAGGAGCTCGGCCTGTCCGCCGCCCTGCTCGATGCCCGCGAGCGCCGGTTCGATCAGGCCCAGGATCTCCTCGAGCTTGGCGGAAAAGGTCTTGGCGGTCATCGGCGGTACGCTCCGGAAGGGGAGGATTCGCGCTGCCGGACGGCAGCAGAGACAGGCTGAAGCCCTATGGTTAACGATCCCTTACGCGGCGGCCTCGTGAACGGGCGGTGACGGACGCCGCGCTCGCGCCGTCGTGCCGGGATCCCGGCCCGAGGGCCGGCCGCCGAGGCCCCGGCCGTGACGTGCGGAGGGAGGCGCGGCATCGCGCAGCGACCCCGGCCATGGACAGGACCGCCGCCGGTTTGGTATGAGTCGGCCGTGATCGGGACGGATCGGCCCGACCTTCCCGCAGGAAGGCTGCAGAGGATCGACGAGGTTCCGCGCTCGCGGGTGTAGTTCAGAGGTAGAACGTCAGCTTCCCAAGCTGAATGTCGTGGGTTCGATTCCCATCGCCCGCTCCAATTTCAGGCACCGGACCGCAGCTCGGTCCGGGACGAACCAGTGCAGGAGCCGCCCGGGCCTCGAGGCCGGCGGGGCTGCCGAGGGGGACGCGATGAGCGTCGGTGCCGGACGGACAGGTCCGGAAGAACAGCGCCGCACGGCGGCCGGCATGGTCCTGGTTCTCTTCGCGGTCGGCTGCCTCGTGGCATCCGGGCTGCTCCTCTGGGCGCGCCGGGGCGACGCCGTGTTCAGCGATCTCGTGCTGAGCGCGCTGGCCTGGTGCTTCTGAGGCTCCGTCCCCATGTCCTGACCTGAAGCAGCGGACCCGCGCCCGGTCCCCCCCGGGCGCATTCTCTCGCCGCGCAAGCGTGCGCGGCACAGCCCCGAGCCGAAGCCGGAAGCCCCATGGAAGCCCCCGACCGCCTGCGGCGCCTTGCCGTGCCTATGGCCGCCCTGTGCTTCGGGCTCGCCGTGCTCGGCGTGACCCTTCTCTTCATCGGCGGGCGCGGGCCCCAGGAAGACCCCGCGACGGCGATCGGCGGCACTTACGCCCTCACGGCCCAGGACGGGCGGACCGTGACCCCGGCGGATCTGCGCGGCAAGCCCCATCTCGTGTTCTTCGGCTTCACCCATTGCCCGGACGTGTGCCCCACGACCCTGTTCCAGATGTCCGAGGTGCTGGCCGCCGCGGGCGAGCGCGGGCGCGACCTGAGGGCGCTCTTCGTCACCGTCGATCCGGAGCGCGACACGCCCGAGATCCTGAGGAGCTATCTCGGCAGCTTCGACGACCGCATTCTCGGCCTCACGGGCGAGCGTCCCGCGGTCGAGGCGGCGATCCGCTCGTTCCGCGCCTTCGCCCGCAAGGTGCCGACCAAGGACGGCGACTACACCATGGAGCACACCTCCACGGTCTACCTCATGGACAAGGCGGGCCGCTTCGTCGGCACCTTCAACCTCAACCGGGCTCCCGAGGACGCCGCGAAGGACCTGCTCGCGCGGCTCTGATCCCGGTGCTCTCGCATCAGGAACCGGCCGGCGGATCGCCGCCCGGCCGGCGCGGCGCGAGGCCGTGCTCGGTCTTGTTCCAGCGGAACGGGTCGACCACGAGCTCCACCAGGGCGCGCCAGGCCGCGAGGCTCACGAGGGCGTAATAGAGCGGGAGCAGCGGCACGCAGGCGACGAGGCGCCAGTCGCGCCGCTGGCGCAGGGCCGCGAGCGCCGGACCATGATCGCTGCAACGCCGGTCCCGAACAGCACGAGACTCAAGGTGGAGAGCGCGATCGCCAGCGGGCCCTGCGGCGCCAGCAGGCGCCCGTCCAGGAGGTCGAGCAGCAGCAGGCCGAGGAAGACGGGGTAGCCGAGCGCGCTCAGGACCGTGCCGAGGATCGTCGTGGCGAGCGCGAAGGCGCCCGCGAGGCCGAGCTGGCGCACGGCGACGAGCGGCTGCCGGCTATGGGTCAGGCAGGTCTGCATGAAGCCCTTGATCCAGCGGGTGCGCTGGCGCAGCCAGCCGCGGAGCGTGCCCGGCGCCTCCTCCAGGGTCCGGGACGGAAGGTCGGCGATGCCGTAGCCGGCGCGCGCGAGCCGCACCCCGAGATCCGCGTCCTCGGTGACGTTCCAGGCGTCCCAGCCGCACGCCTCCTGCAGGACGCGCGTGCGGAAATGGTTCGAGGTGCCGCCGAGCGGGATCGGATGGCCCATGCCGAGCAGGCCCGGATTGATGGCCTCGAACAGGGCCGCGTATTCGAGCGCGAACAGCCGGGTCAGCAGGTTCTGGTCGGCGTTGTCGATGGCGAGCCGCGCCTGGAGGCAGGCGATCCGCCGCGGCAGGTGCGCGAAGGCCGCGACCGCGTCGCGCAACTGGCCGGGATCGGGCCGGTCGTCGGCGTCGTAGACGACCGTCAGGGCGCCCCGCGCCAGGGGAAGGGCGACGTTGAGGGCGCGGGGCTTCGTGCGCGGGTGCCCCGGCGGGGCGGTGAGGACCTGGATGTGGGCCGGGAGCGCGAGGCGGGCGAGCGCGTCCGCGGTCTCCCGGTCGCCGGTCTCGATCACGAGCTTGATGTCGAGCTTGGCGGGCGGATAATCCAGGCGGCAGAGGGCCTCGACGAGCTGACCGATCACCCGCCCCTCCCGGTGCAGGGCGACGATCACGGTGTAGACCGGCAGCGCCGCATCCCGGGGGCGCGGCAGGGGCCTCGCCGGCGGGCCGATGACGGTCTCGACCGCGGCGGCGAGGCGCAGCACCACCATGCCGAGGAAGAGCGGCGCCAGCCCGAGCGCGAGCACGGCCGTCGTCGCGTTCCAGGAGCGGGTCGCCGCGGCCGCCAGCCCGGCCGCCGCGAGCGAGCCGACCACGATCTGCAGCGCGGTGATCTGGCCGCGATAGGAGAGGAGGGCGGTCCGGTCGGGCAGCTCGTTCGCCGCGAAGTCGGCGATCCGGCCGGAATGCGCGCGGAACACCGCCCGGCGCAGGGCCGAGGGCGTGGTGATGGCGAGCGCCGGCCCGAAGGCGCGCCGGCTCGCCAGCAGCCGCGCGAGGTCCTCGCCCGCCGGCGCGCGGACGAAGCGCCCGCCGCCGCCCTCGAGCGGCGCGAGACCGCTCAGGATGCTGTTCGGGAAATCCGCGAGCGGGCCGAGCACCGGGTCGCGCACGAAGGCGACGCCGAGCTCGGCCGCGAGCGCGCGGTAGAATGCTTCCTCGCCCACGAACCCGTGCTTGATCAGGACCTCGTCGGCCGGCGCCCCGAGGGCGGCGGCCGTGGCGGCGGCGCGGCGCAGCGCGTCGGCCGGCCAGCCCCGGCCCGCCAGGAAGCCGATTCCGATCGGCAGCGGGGCGTGCTCCCCCGGGCGCGGGGTCCGGTCCGGCGGCGCAGACGGGTCGGCGGGCGGACCACCCGGGTCGTCCGCTTGACCTGCCTCCGTCCGGGACGGTAGCTGCGAGGCTCGGGGCGCAAAGGCGAGATGCACGTGAGCGAAGGCAAGTGTCGAGGCGGGGCGCGCCTGCCATCAAGGCGTAACGTGCGCGTGTGCGCAAGGGGCGCGATGCAGCTTCTTGTGGCAGGCCTGCTCGGACTGTTCCTCGTTCCCGGAGGCGCCGCGGCGCAGGGGGTCGCGATCCCGAACTTCTGGGATCCGCGGGTGCGCACCGAACGCCCGGATCTCGGCACCCGCTCCCTGCGCTTCCTGACCGAGGACGAGTTCCCGCCGCTGCATTTCGCGGGGCCCGACGGCAACCCGACCGGCTTCTCGGTGGAGCTCGCCCGGGCGGCCTGCGAGAAGCTCGCGCTCGCCTGCACGATCCAGGCGCGCCGGTTCGACACCCTTCTCGACGCACTGGCCGACCGCAACGGCGACGTGATCGCCGCCGCCGTGCCGGTCACCGCGGATCTGCGTCAGCGCTTCGCGGCAACCTCGCCCTACTTCAAGATTCCGGCGCGCTTCGCGGCCCGCAAGGACAGGAAGGCGCCGGAGCCCGTCGGCGCCGCGCTGCGGGGGCGGTCCATCGCGGTGGTGGGCGGCACGGCCCATCAGGTCTACGCCCAGACCTTCATGCCGGGTGCGACCCTGAAGGAATTCCCGGATCTTCCCGCCGCCCAGCGGGCCCTCAAGGGCGGCGAGGCCGACTACCTCTTCGCCGACGGGCTCAACCTCGCGCTCTGGACCGGCGGAACCGAGGGGGCGGAATGCTGCGCGCTCATCGGCGGACCCTACCTCGAGAGCCGCTTCTTCGGCGAGGGCATCGGCTTCGTGGTGCGCAAGGACGACGACGCCTTGCGCCGGGCGCTCGACTGGGCCTTGCAGCGGCTGTGGGACGAGGGGAAGTATGCGGAGATCTACCTCCGGTTCTTCCCCGTCAGCCCGTTCTAAGCGCGAAGCCAGGGCGCGTCGCACCGGGGCGCTGCGAACGGCGGGGTCGGAGCGAGGCCGGCCGGTCCGTCTGCGCCGCATTGACCCCCTTCGGGGGCATCCCTAGTGTGCCGCGCTTTCCCGCCCGTCCGATCGCCGCAAGAGCCATGACCCAGCCCCTCCACCTCGACCCCTCGCTCGCCGAGGCCGCCCAGACCGCCAATGCCTGGCCCTTCGAGGAGGCGCGCAAGCTCGTCGAGCGGGTGAAGCGGACGGGCCAGAAAGAGGTGCTGTTCGAGACCGGCTACGGCCCCTCGGGACTGCCCCATATCGGGACCTTCGGCGAGGTGGCGCGCACCTCCATGGTGCGCCACGCCTTCCGGGTGCTCACGAACGACGAGATTCCGACCCGCCTCGTCGCCTTCTCGGACGACATGGACGGGCTGCGCAAGGTCCCCGACAACGTGCCGAACCGGGAGCTTCTGGCCCAGCACCTCAACCGGCCGCTCACCGAGGTGCCGGACCCGTTCGGGACGCACGACAGCTTCGGGCGCCACAACAACGCGCGGCTCCGCGCGTTCCTGGACGCCTTCGGCTTCGAGTACGAGTTCCTCTCCGCCACCGACTGCTACCGGGCCGGGCGCTTCGACCGGACGCTGCTCACGGTGCTCGAGCGCTACGACGCCGTGATGGCGATCATGCTGCCGTCCTTGCGCGAGGAGCGGCAGCAGTCCTATTCGCCCTTCCTGCCCCTGCACCCGAAGACCGGCCACGTCATGCAGGTGCCGATCGAGGAGCGGAAGGTCGATGCGGGCACCATCGTGTGGCGCGACCCCGACACGGGCGAGCGCTTCGAGACGCCGGTGACGGGCGGCAACGCCAAGCTGCAATGGAAGCCCGACTGGGCCATGCGCTGGGTGGCGCTCGGGGTCGATTACGAGATGGCCGGCAAGGATCTGATCGATTCCGTGAAGCTCTCGGGCGAGATCGCCCGCGCCCTCGGGGGCGAGCCCCCGGAGGGCTTCAACTACGAGCTCTTCCTCGACGAGCGCGGCCAGAAGATCTCGAAGTCCAAGGGCAACGGCCTCACCATCGACGAGTGGCTCGCCTACGGCACGCCGGAAAGCCTCGCGCTCTTCATGTTCAACAAGCCCCGCGAGGCGAAGCGGCTCTATTTCGACGTCATCCCGCGGCATGTCGACGACTACCTCACCTTCCTGGAGAAGTACCCGGGCCAGGATGCCAGGATGCGCCTCGGCAACCCGGTCTGGCACCTCCATGCGGGCCGGCCGCCGGAGCCCGAGCTCGTCTCCTCCGGCGGCGCCAACCAGCCGGGCACGCAGATCTCGTTCTCGATGCTCCTCAACCTCACCGCGGTCGCGAACTCGGAGGACCCGGCGGTCATGTGGGGCTTCATCCGGCGCTACTCGCCGGGCGTCTCGCCCGAGACCCATCCGCGCCTCGACCGGCTCGTCGGCCACGCGGTCCGCTATTTCCAGGACTTCGTGAAGCCGCAGAAGAGCTACCGCCTGCCCGACGAGGTGGAAGCAGCGTCGCTGCGCCGCCTGAGCGAGGCGCTCGCGGGTGTCGAGACCCCGACCGCGGAGGCGATCCAGGAGCAGATCTACAACGTCGGCCGGGCCGAGCCGCGCTATCAGGACCTCAAGGCCAAGGGCGCGACGCCGGAGCGTCCGGGCGTCTCGGGCGAGTGGTTCAACGCGATCTACCAGGTGCTGCTCGGCGAGCCCCGCGGCCCGCGCTTCGGCTCCTTCGTGGCGCTCTACGGCATCCCGGAGACCCGCGCCCTGATCGAGAAGGCGCTCGCGGGCGACCTCGTGCGCGAGCACGAGGCGTTCGTGGCGGAGCGGCGGAGAGGGAAGGCGGCCTGAATACCCAGGGCTGCCATCCCCAGCCTCGGCCCACGGCGCCGACAGACCCCCGGTGTCATCCCCGGCCGGAGCACGAAGTGCGCAGGGGAAGGGGATCCAGTACCCACGCTGTCACCAACGTCGGAGCAGGCTCCGGCCGGGGATGACACGGCGGGTGCTGGATTCCCTCCCTCCCAACGGGGAGGGTCGACGCTCCTACTGCCTCGCCCACATCACCCGGGCCATCCAGGCGACCTCCTCCATCGGAATCGTGCGGTCCGGGTGCTCGGCGTTCAGCGAGCGCAACTCCACGATCTTGGCGGTGCGGCGCTTCAATTCCTTGGCGGTAACCTCGCCCGCATGGGTGCGCACCACGATGCGGTCGCCCTTGCGCACGCTGGCGGTCGGCGAGACGATCAGGATGTCGCCGTCGCGGTAGAGCGGCAGCATAGAATCCCCTGTCACCTCGAGCGCGAACACGCGCTCCTGGCCGAAATCGGGAAAGTCGATCTCGTCCCAGCCCGGCCCTCCCGTCGGCAGGCCGTCGTCGGTGAAGAACTTGCCGGCGCCGGCCTGCGTCATGCCGATGAGCGGCACCATGGAGCGGCGCAGCTCGCCGGCGGGCTCCACGAGGCGCAGGAAGTCCTCGAGCGTCGCGCCGGTGGCGCGCAGCACCTTGGCGATCGATTCCGTCGAGGGCCAGCGGTCGCGCCCGTCGGGGCTCGTGCGCTTCGACTTGTTGAAGCTCGTGGCGTCGAGACCCGCCTTGCGGGCGAGGCCCGAGGCGGTCAGGCCGTAGCGGGCCGCCAACGCATCGATGGCAGTCCAGATTCGGTCGTGGGACAACATGGGTGAAACCTGCCGGAGAGGGCGTCAGCCGGTGGGAAGGCGAGCCTAAGGGTAGGAAATTAAAGGTGTCGGCTGGGATGCGCAACCCGATCGGGGCGGGGAAGGGCGCGTCGTTTCGTCAAGGGCGCCCCATTCGCCGCACCATCGGCGCCGCTCCGATGGCGGTTGAAGCGAGCCCCCCTTGTGGCTAGGGCGTGATCGCTTCGGCTTGACGCGATCACGCCCTCTCGGCCGTTGTCGTGCCGCATGATCTTATCCGAAAAGTCTGCAACTTTTCGGGATCGTGCTCTAGTCAGCCTCCGTGCGGCGCGAGAGGACGGAAGCCATGCCCCTGGTCTACAAGATCTGCCCCGAGGCGCTCTGGCGCGAGGCCGAAGCCGCCGGGGTGTTCCGGGGCGCGCCGGTCGACCTTCAGGACGGCTACATCCATTTCTCGACCGCCGCCCAGGCGCCCGAGACGGCCGCGAAGCATTTCGCCGGGCAGCGGGATCTTCTGCTCGTGGCGGTCGACGGCGAGGCTTTGGGCGAGGCCCTGCGCTACGAGCCGTCGCGGGGCGGGGACCTGTTCCCGCACCTCTACGCCCTGCTCGACCTTGCGGCCGTGCGCTGGGTCCGGCCGCTGCCGCTCGGGGCGGACGGGCAGCATCTCTTCCCGGACCTCGCCGCATGAGCGCGACATCCCGCCCTCTCCTGTGGGAGCCCGCCCCATGATCGGCGCCCTCTACCCGCTCCTCCGGCCAGCCCTGCACGCGCTCGATCCCGAGACCGCGCATCAGCTCACGATCCGGGCGCTCGCGGCCCTGCCGCCGGCCCCGCCGCCGCGCGACGACCCGCGCCTCGTCATGCGCGCCTTCGGGCTGCGCTTCCCGAATCCGGTCGGCCTCGCGGCCGGCTTCGACAAGCAATGCGAGGTCCCGGACGCGCTCCTCGGGCTCGGTTTCGGCTTCGTGGAACTCGGGGGCGTCGTGCCGCGGCCGCAGCCCGGCAACCCGCGCCCCCGCGTCTTCCGCCTCGCCCGGGACGAGGCGATCATCAACCGTTTCGGCCTCAACAGCGATGGGCTCGCGGCGGCGCGGGAGCGCCTTGCGCGGCGCGGGAGCCGGGCGGGCATCGTCGGGGTCAATATCGGGGCCAACAAGGATTCGTCCGACCGCATCGCCGATTACGTGGCCTGCACCGAGGCCCTGTGCGGGCTCGTCGCGTACCTCACCGTCAACGTCTCCTCGCCCAACACGCCGGGCCTGCGCGACCTCCAGGGCGAGGCCTTCCTCGACGACCTCCTCGCCCGCTGCCTCGACGCCCGCGACCGGGCGGATGAGAAGGCGGGCGGGCGCACCGCGATCCTGCTCAAGATTGCGCCCGACCTGTCCCTCGAGACCCTCGACGGCATCGTCGCGACGGCGCTGCGGCGCGGCATCGACGGCCTCGTGGTGTCGAACACCACCGTGGAGCGCCCCGCGTCGCTGCGCGAGGCGCGGCTCGCCCGGGAGACGGGCGGCCTGTCGGGACGCCCGCTCTTCGCGCCCGCGACGCGGATGCTCGCCGAGACGCACCTGCGCGTCGCGGGCCGGATCCCGCTCGTCGGCGTCGGCGGAGTCGATTCGGCGGAGGCCGCCTGGACGAAGATCCGCGCCGGCGCGAGCCTGGTGCAGCTCTACTCCGCCCTCGTCTACAAGGGGCCGGGCCTCGTCGGGGACATCAAGCGCGGCCTCCTGCGGGAATTCGCCCGAACCGGGCTGCCCTCCCTCGACCAGGCCGTCGGCCGGGACGCCGCCGCGATCGCGTCCGGGCGCTTCTGACCTCGCCCCCGGTTCAGGCGAAGGCCTGACGGGTAAGCCGCGGGCAGAGGAGCGCCTGTCCGGCGCCGCGCACGGCGAGGAAGACCAGGAAGGCGATCCACAGGCCCGTATTGCCGAGCGATCCCGCCACGAGGAGCGTCAAGCCGTAGAGCGCGAAGGCCGCGAGCATCAGGTCGCGCAGGGCCCGGGTCCAGGTCGCGCCGATATAGATGCCGTCATAGGCGAAGGCGGTGGCGCCGACGAGCGGGGTGAGGGCCGCGAAGACGAGGTACTCGCGGGCCTGCGCCCGCACCTCCGGGCTCGTCGAGACGAAGTCGACGAAGAGCCCGCCGCCGAGGAGGAACACGCCCGACACCAGGAGGCCGAAGCCCAGGCTCCAGACGAGGCTCAGGCGCACCGCGCGGCGGAAGCCGCCCTCATCCCGCGCGCCGATCGCCTGGCCGCAGAGGGTCTCGGCCGCGGTCGCGAAGCCGTCGAGGAAGTACCCGCCGATCAGGAACATGTTGTAGAGCACGGCATTCGCCGCGAGCGTCACGTCGCCGGTCCGCGCACCCATGGAGGTGAAGATCGCGAAGGCGAGCGCGAGCGCCACCGTGCGGATCATGATGTCCCGGTTGACCGCGAGCGTCCGCAGCATGGCGACGCGGTCGCCGACCTCGCGCCAGGAGACCGCGAAGGGGTTGGAGCCGAGCCGCCGCAGCACCGCGACCCCGAGCCCGGCACCCGCGACCTCGGCGAGGAGCGTGCCGAGCGCCGCGCCCGCAACCCCGAGACCGAGGCCCATCACGAACAGGATCGAGAGCGCGATGTTCGCGACGTTGATGGCGACCTGCAGGACGAGGCCGAGATCGGTGCGGCCGCGCCCGAGGGTCGAGCCGAGGATCACGTAGTTCGCGAGCGTGAAGGGCGCCGACCAGATCCGCACCGCGAAATAGGTCGAGAGCGCCCCCGTCACGGCCTCGCTCGCGCCGGCGAGCCGGAACGACGCCGCGGCGATCGGCCATTGCAGGGCGACGAGCGCGAGGCCGACCGCGCCCGCCACCACGAGGGCGCGGGCCAGCGTCCGGTCGATCTCGCGCGTGTCGCCGGCGCCCGTGGCCTGGGCGGTGAGGCCGGCGGTCGCCATCCGGAGCGAGCCGAAGCTCCAGAACAGGAAGTCGAAGATGACGGCGCCGAGCGCCACCGCGCCGAGGAGGTGCGCCTCGCCGAGCCGCCCGATCACCGTCGCGTCGACGAGGCCGAGCAGCGGCGTCGTCACGTGCGACAGCGTCATCGGCAGCGCGATGAGGAGCATGCGCCGGTGGCCGACCTCGATGCGTCGCGGCTCGGGAATGGGTGCGCCCATGGCGGCCTCAGCGTCGGCCGAAGAAGCGGCTCAGGAGCCAGAGCGGCACCACGACGACGGCCCCGTACAGGATCCAGCGCAGGACCTCGCGCACGGTCTCGAAGCTCAGGTCGAACACCGACCGGACCCAGCCGAACAGGCGGTCGGCGAGCTCGAACGGCGTGATGTCGAGGAAGGCCAGGAAGGCGCCCACGAGGAGCGACAGGAAGACGAGCTTGACGAGGACCGAACCCGGCGAGCCGCCCAGCAATCGGTTCAGATCGGGCATCGGGATCTCCAGGGCTGCGGGGCGGGCCGCGGTGCGACGGCTCCGGCGCTTCATGGCAAGGGATCGGCGCGCCCGCAACCCGCGGCGGCCGGGCTCGGCCGCGGCCTCGATTCGCGCCTGGAGGGGAGCGCTCCCGCGGACCGGCACGGCCTGTCCGACCCGGACATGGCGCCCGCGCTCATCGGCCGAACGAGGGGACCGGCGGGACGACGGTCTCCAAGCCCTCCGGAACCGTCGGCCTAGTCGGGCCCGACCGAGGAGGGTCTCTGCGTCACGCCGATTCGGGAGGCCGCGATCACGGCCTGGGTGCGGCTGTCGACGCCGAGCTTGTCGAGGATGGCGGAGACGTGCGCCTTCACGGTCGCCTCCGAGACCCCGAGCTCGTAGGCGATCTGCTTGTTGAGCAGGCCCTCGGACAGCATCATCAGCACCCGGATCTGCTGGGGCGTGAGGGTGCCGAGGCGCCGCACGAGGTCCGCGGTCTCCTTGTCCTCGGCGGCCGAGAGGTCGATGTCGGGCGGCGTCCAGACGTCGCCCGCCAGCACCGTCTCGATGCCGGCGCCGATCGATTCGATGGTCATGGATTTCGGGATGAAGCCGGAGGCGCCGAACTCGATGGCGCGGCGGATCACCGTGGCCTCCTCGGTGGCCGAGACGATCACGACCGGGACGCCGGGGTGCTGGGCCCTCAGCGCGATCAGGCCCGAAAAGCCCTGGACGCCCGGCATGGTGAGGTCGAGCAGGATGAGGTCGACCTCCTTTTCGGAGGAGAGCGTGGCCTTGAGCTCGTCGAGGCCGTTCGCCTCCACGACGCGCGACTGTGGCAGGAGCGATCCGATGGCCTGCCGCAAGGCGCCCCGGAACAGGGGGTGATCGTCGACGATCACGATGGTCGTGGTGCTCTGACCTTGCAACACCGTCCTCCTGCGGCCGCGGCTCCGCCCGGCCTCCCGCCCACGCCGCGTACCCCAACAGCACGGGATTTAGCAAATAGTTGAATGAGCCTCACAAGTTCCCCGGCGCGGCGCAACCCCTACGACTAAGAGCTAGGGTGCACTTTCCCCAAGGTCTGCTTCACTTCGACACGGGCCGAAAGGCGTCTCCCCGGTTGTGCTCGCGCGCCCGAGGGAGCCCAGAGCCTGAACGATGATTGGAGGAGTACGCACAGTGGCAAGTTCCGCTACGCTGTCACGGTCCGCTGACCGGGCCCGTCCGATGACAAGGGAGGAGAAGCGGGTCATCCTCGCATCGTCCCTCGGTACCGTCTTCGAGTGGTACGACTTCTACCTGTACGGATCGCTCGCCGCGATCATCGGCGCCCAGTTCTTCTCGGCCTTCGACGTCAACACCCGCAACATCTTCGCGCTGCTCGCCTTCGCGGCGGGCTTCCTGGTGCGCCCCTTCGGCGCGCTGGTGTTCGGCCGCATCGGCGACCTGGTCGGCCGGAAGTACACCTTCCTGGTCACCATCCTGATCATGGGCTTCTCGACCTTCATGGTCGGCCTCCTGCCGAACTACGCCCAGATCGGCTGGATCGCGCCCGTGGTGCTCATCGTGCTCCGCATGGCGCAGGGCCTCGCCCTCGGCGGCGAGTACGGCGGCGCGGCGGTGTACGTGGCCGAGCACGCCCCGGTCGGGCGCCGCGGCTTCTACACGAGCTGGATCCAGACGACCGCCACGGTCGGCCTCCTGCTCTCGCTCGTCGTCATCCTGACGCTGCGCGTGTGGATGGGCGAGGCGGGCTTCCAGACCGGCGAGGGCTATCCCATCGCGGGCTGGCGCATCCCGTTCCTGCTCTCCATCGTGCTGCTCGGCATCTCGGTCTGGATCCGTCTCCAGATGCAGGAGAGCCCGGCCTTCCAGAAGATGAAGGAGGAGGGCACCCGGTCCAAGGCGCCGCTCTCGGAAGCCTTCGGTCAGTGGAAGAACGCCAAGATCGTGCTCATCGCTCTGTTCGGCCTCGTGGTCGGTCAGGCGGTGGTCTGGTACACCGGCCAGTTCTACGCCCTGTTCTTCCTGCAGAGCATCCTGAAGATCGACCTTCTGACCTCCAACGTGCTCATCGCCTGGTCGCTGATCCTCGGCACGGGCGGGTTCCTGTTCTTCGGAGCCCTCTCGGACCGGATCGGCCGCAAGCCGATCATCCTCGGCGGCTGCCTCATCGCGGCAATCACCTACTTCCCGCTCTTCTCCGCCCTGACGTCGGCTGCCAACCCGACCTACGCCAAGGCGCTCGACAGCGTGAAGATCGAGGTCGCGGCCGACCCGGCCAAGTGCGGCTCGGTGTTCGACCCGGTCGGCATCCGCACCTTCACGGAGCCTTGCGACGTGGCCCGCCGGGTTCTTGCCCAGCAGGCGCTGCGCTACCAGAAGGTCGATGCCCCCGCGGGCGCGCCCATGAAGGTTACCGTGAACGGCAAGGACGTGCCCTTCACCAGCGCGGCCGATTTCACCCGCAACCTCGCGACGGAATCGGTGGCGGCCGGTTACCCGGCGGCGACCGACCCCGCGAAGGTGAAGGTCGGCGGCTTCTTCTCCGCGCTCGGCAACGGTCAGGCCCTGAAGGTCATCCTGATCCTCACCGTGATGGTGCTCTACGTGACGGCGGTCTACGGCCCGATCGCGGCGGCGCTGGTCGAGTTCTTCCCGACCCGCATCCGCTACACGGCCATGTCGCTGCCCTACCATATCGGCAACGGCTGGTTCGGCGGTCTGCTCCCGGCGACCTCGTTTGCGATGGTGGCCTCCACGGGCGACATCTACTACGGCCTCTGGTACCCCATCATCTTCGCCTTGCTGACTTTCGTGATTGGCCTGCTCTTCGTGCAGGAAACCAAGGATCGCGACATCAACACCTACGAGGGCGCCCGGTAAGCCCGGCGCTCCTCACGGAAAACGGGAAGCCCCGCCGCAAGGCGGGGCTTTTTTCTTGCGGTGCGGGCTCCTAGCCGTTCAGGCGCCGAGGCAATGCAGGATCACCTCGCGCCGGTGCGGCCGGTCGCGGTGCTCCACGAGGTAGAGCCCCTGCCAGGTGCCGAGCGCGAGGCGCCCGTCCGCCACCGGGATCGCCAGCGAGACATCGGTCAGCATGGTCCTGACGTGGCCCGGCATGTCGTCCGGCCCCTCGAGAGTGTGGACGTAGGGCGCGGTGCGGGGCGCGAGGCGGTCGAGGGCCGCAAGCAGGTCCGTGCGCACGTCCGGATCGGCGTTCTCCTGGATCGTCAGGGAGGCCGAGGTGTGCCGGCAGAACACGCTGAGGACGCCGTGGCGGATCCCGGTCCCGGCCGCCCAGCGGGCGACCGCCCGGGTGATGTCCGTGAAGCCCTGTCCCGGCGTCTCCAGCACGAGGCGGCCGCTCGCCTGCCGGGTCACGGCGCCCTCGTGCAGGGTTTCGACGGTCGCGTTCACCGCGGCTCCTCCCGGTCGAGGGGATAGACCTCGCGCTCGCCCCGCTCCAGGATCTTCTCCAGCGTCTCCAGGCGGTCGGCTTCCGCCGGCGGCTTGTCCCAGCGGATGCGGTGAATGCGGGGGAAGCGCATGGCGACGCCCGATTTGTGCCGGGTCGAGCGCTGCAACCCCTCGAAGGCGACCTCCAGCACGAGGCCCTTGGTCTTGCCGTACTCGACCTCGCGCACGGGCCCGAACCGGGCAACCGTGTGGTTGCGGACGTAGCGGTCGAGCCGCAAGAGCTCCTCGTCGGTGAAGCCGTGATAGGCCTTGCCGACCGGCACGAGCTCGTCGCCGCCGGGTCCCTCGCGCCAGACCCCGAAGGTGTAGTCGGAGTAGTAGGACGAGCGCTTCCCGTGTCCGCGCTGGCCGTACATCATCACGGCGTCGACGAGGTAGGGCTCGCGCTTCCACTTGTACCAGTGGCCCTTCGGGCGGCCCGGCAGGTAGGGGCTCGCGGCGCGCTTCACCATCACGCCCTCGATGGCGTCCGCATCGGGACCTGCGCCCGCGGCGGCCGGGTTCGCGCGGGCGGACGCGAGATCGTCCCACGACCCGAACGGCACGAGGGGCGAGAGGTCGATGCGGGGATCGCCGATCCGGGCGACGAGCGCCTCGAGCCGGCGGCGGCGCTCCGCGAAGGGAAGCGCCCGCAGGTCCTCCTCGCCCTCGGCCAGGATGTCGTAGACCCGCAGGTGCGCCGGGAACTCCGCGACGAGCTTTTGCGTCACGGCCTTCCGGTTGAGGCGCTGCTGCAGCACGTTGAAGCTCTGCACGAGGCCCTCGCGCACGATCAGCAGTTCGCCGTCGATGGCGCCTTCGAAATCGAGCGCCTCGACGAGGTCGGGAAAGGCCTTCGAGACGTCCTCGCCGGTGCGGGAATAGATTTTCCGCACGACCCGCCCGTCCTCCGCCCGCCCGGCGGCCGCCTGGAGGCGGATGCCGTCCCATTTCCACTCGGCCAGGAAATCGCCCGCGTCGAACTTCGCGGCGAAATCCTCGTCCTCGAGCGGATGGGAGAGCATCGGCGGGCGGAAGGGCGCCGGGTTGCCGGATTGGGGCTTCGGCCCGCGCCCTTCCGCCCAGGCGAAGAGTTCCTCGTACGGCGCCTCCAGCCCATGCCAGATCAGCTCGACCTCGTCGGGCTCGAACCCGCCGAGCTGCGCGACCGCCGTCTTGGCGAGCCGCGCCGAGGCGCCGACGCGCAGCTCCCGCGTGATGAGCTTCAGGAGCGCCCAGCGCCCGGTCTCGTCCAAGGCATCGAGCCATTCCGCGATCCGGGCCGGCAGGTCGCTCTTCGAGGCCGTCGCCAGGGTCTCCACGACCTCGGTGAGGCTCGGCACGTGCGGGGGAGGGCGGTTGTGACCGGGGCCGGGCGCACTCCCTCTCCCCGCAGCGTCGCTCCCTCTCCCCGCCTGCGGGGAGAGGGCTGGGGCGAGGGGCGGGTCGGTGGGTCTCTGTGCATCCGGCACACCTACCCTCCCCCTTGCGGGGAGGGTGCCCGAAGGGCGGGTAGGGGTCGGTGCAGGAGGAACCTCCGAGATCAATCCTGCACCGACCCCCACCCCCTGACCCCTCCCCGCAAGGGGGAGGGGAGATGTCCGGAGCCCGCCCGCTTCACCGACCGGCCCCTCACCCCGACCCTCTCCCCGCTCCGCGGGGAGAGGGGGCGTGTCCGGGCGCGGCCAGATCAGCGCCACGGTTTCCGCGAGGTCCCCGACATAGTGGTAGGACATCCGGAACAGCGCCGGGTCGATCCGCTCCTCCACGAGCCCGCGGATGACGTTCGGCTTCGCCTCCTTGAACATCAGCGCGTCCGTCATGGCGGCGAGCGCCCAGCCGCGCTCGGGATCCGGCGTGTGGCGGAAATAGTCGACCAGAAGCCGCAGCTTGGCGTTGCGGCGCGGCTCGTAGGACAGGCGGTCGAGGAGGGCGGCGAAGCGGTTCACGGCGCCGCCTCCGGCGCGCTCTCCGCCTCCGGGGCTTCAGGCGACGCCGCGTCTGCCCCGCTCTCCGCCTCCGGCGATGCGGCGGCGCCTGCGTCCTCGCCCTCGTCGCCGTAGCCCAGCATGTGCAGCGGGCGCGCCGCGATGCCCTGCAGGGTGCACCAATGCACCAGCGCGTCCTCCTGGCCGTGCGTCACCCAGACCTCTCCGGCGCCGGTCTCCAGGATCGTGCGGCAGAGGTCGTCCCAGTCGGAATGGTCCGAGACCACGAGGGGCAGCTCGACCCCCTTCTGGCGGGCGCGGGCCCGCACCCGCATCCAGCCCGACGCGAAGGCCGTCACGGGATCGGGGAAGCGGCGCGCCCACAGGTCCTGGATCGCGGAGGGCGGGCAGAGCACGATCGCGCCGCCGAGCTGCGGCCGCTCGGCCGCCACCACCTTCGGGGTGTCGCCGAGCGGAATGCCCTCGCTCTTGTAATAGGCGGTGAGCTTTTCCATCGCCCCGTGGAGGTGGATCGGCCCGTCGAAGCCTTCCTCCCGCAGGAGCGCCATCATGCGCTGCGCCTTGCCGAGCGCGTAGGCGCCGACGATGTGGGCGCGTTCGGGGAAGAGGGCGACGGACTCGAGGAGCTTGCGCACCTCCGCGCGGGTGTCGGGATGGCGGAACACCGGGAGCCCGAAGGTCGCCTCGGTGATGAACACGTCGCAGGGCACGACCTCGTAGGGCAGGCAGGTCGGGTCCTCGGCGCGCTTGTAGTCGCCCGACACCACGATCCGGGTGCCGCCGGCCTCCAGCGTGACCTGCGCCGAGCCCAGCACGTGGCCCGCGGGGGTGAAGCGCACGTCCACGGCTCCGAGGCGCAGGGGTTCGCCGAGCACCGCCTCCTGGGTCGCGCCGGCGAAATCCTCGCCGTAGCGCACGCCCATGATCCGGAGAGTCTCCCGCGTCGCCAGCACGGCGCGGTGTCCGGAGCGGGCGTGGTCCGAGTGGCCGTGGGTGATCAGCGCCCGACCCACCGGCCGCACGGGATCGATGTGAAAGTCGCCGAGGGGGCAATAGAGCCCCTGGGGGGTCTGGGTCAGGATGTCGGTGGAGCGAAGCGCCATGCGGGCGTGGAGATAGGGGGCCGGGCCCGCACGGCCAGCATCCCCTCTCCGCGCAGGGCTCCCTCTCGCCGTTTACGGGGAGAGGGTTGGGGTGAGGGGCGGGTCGGAAGAGTGCAGCACATCCGCCTCACGCCAGTCATGGCCGGGCGTGTCCCGGCCATCTCGATCAGAGCGGCGCAGCTCCGGGGCAACATGCATCGCGCCGGGACGGCCGGGACAAGCCCGGCCATGACACGGGGAGATCGCGCTTCTCCGACCGGCCCCTCACCCCGGCCCTCTCCCCGCAGGCGGGGAGAGGGGGAAGTCCCCCTTACTTCGGCTGCACGAAGATGTTGACCTCGAGATTGGGGTCGTCGCGGTTGATCATGTCGGAGGCGTATTCCTCGATGAAGATGTCCCGGACGGCCACGCCCTTGGCGTCGAGATAGGCCGTGATGGTCTCGTAGGTCTCGTCGATCTCCTCGTAGGCGCCCTTGTGGACGAAGCGCATGGCGGCGCCCTCGGGCGTGCGGCCGAAGCGGACCTCCGGGGAGAGCGACGCGCGGCCGGCGGGCACCTCCGCGATCGGCACCATGGCCTCGTAGCGGAAGCCCATGTCGTCGGTCTCGAGGAACACCGTGAGCGGCTTGCCGGCCGGCGACACGGCGGCGCGGGCGAGCTCCTCCTCGATCTTGCGGAAGGCGTTCTGCAGGTTCGAGAAGCCGTCGTCCCAGGTGCTGGTGCCGGCGAGCACCGCCGCCGGCTTGCCCGGCAGGGTGACCTGGTCGACGTCCGCCGGATCGCCGGCCTCGGGGATCAGGGTCGCGCGCCCCTCGGTCGTGATCCGCGTCGCGGGCGCGCCGCCCGCCGGAGGCGCCGCCTGCGCGGCGGGCGGGGGCACGGATGCGGGTGGGGCGGCCTGCTCGGCCGGAGCCGTGGGCGGCGGCAGGGGCGCGGATTCGACCGCGCCCGGACGTCCCACCGCGCCGGGCGGCGTGCCGCCGGGCGTGACCTGCGCGGCGGCGGGGCCGGCGGCGAACAGAACGAGGGCGGCGAGTCCGTGCAGAAACGCGAGAGAGGCTCTCATGGGGAGGTCCTTGGTCGGCCGGATCGAATCACGCTTGCCCGGCGCGGGCGGCAGCATATGAGGCCCGCCGCCCGCGGGCGAGCGCCCCGAGCCGGGGTGCCGCTGACAACCCGGCGCAGGGCGGTTCGGATCCCCGCCGGCACGGCGGAAGGCCGGAGGTGCGATGTCGCAAGGCCGGGACTCGCGATTGGCGCGCGCATGGGCCATATAGCGCCCATTCCCAGCTGAACCGAAGCTGAGCGGTGTCCCGCGCCGGCAGCCGGACCGGACCGACCCATGAGCGCCCTCGCGAACCGCCGCTTCCTGAAGATGAATGGTCTCGGCAACGAGATCACCGTGCTAGACCTGCGCGGCACGAAGCTGCGCGTCTCCCCAGCGGAGGCGCGGGCGGTCGCGTCCGATCCGCGCTCGCGCTTCGACCAGCTCATGGTGCTGCACGACCCGCTCACGCCCGGAACGGACGCTTACCTGCGCATCTACAACACCGACGGCTCGGAATCGGGCGCCTGCGGCAACGGCACCCGCTGCGTCGCCTGGGCGATGACGAGCGACCCCCTGATGGCGCGCCCGCACGGGGAGGCGCTGACGCTCGAGACCCAGGCCGGCCTGCTGCCGGCGCGGCGGGTGGACGCGACCGTGTTCACCGTCGACATGGGCGCGCCGCGCCTGCGCTGGGACGAGATCCCCCTGCGCGACCCGTTCCAGGACACCCGCGCGATCGAGCTCCAGATCGGCCCGATCGACGAGCCGATCCTGCACACGCCGTCGGTCGTCAACATGGGCAACCCGCACGCGATCTTCTGGGTCGACGACGTGGAGGCCTACGAGCTCGACCGGTTCGGTCCGCTCCTCGAGAACCACCCGATCTTCCCCGAGCGCGCCAACATCTCGCTCGCCGCCGTGAAGAGCCCGGAGCATATCGTGCTGCGGGTGTGGGAGCGGGGCGTCGGCCTCACCCGCGCCTGCGGCTCGGCCGCATGCGCGGCCCTGGTGGCGGCCTCCCGCAAGCGTCTCACCCGGCGCAAGGCCACGGTGACGCTGCCGGGCGGCGACCTCCTCATCGAATGGCGGGAGCGCGACGACCACGTGCTCATGACGGGCCCGGTGGAGCTCGAGCACGAGGGCACCTTCGCGCCGGAGCTGTTCGCGGGGGCGGCTTAGTGTCCGTCGACATCGTCACCACGGCCCTGGCCGGGGCCTGCAGCACGGGCGCGGCGCGATGAGCGTCGACATCGTCACCTTCGGCTGTCGCCTCAACACTTACGAATCCGAGGCGATGCAGCGCCATGCGGAAGCCGCCGGTCTCGACGACGTCGTGATCGTCAACACCTGCGCGGTCACCGCGGAGGCGACGCGCCAGGCCCGGCAGACGATCCGGAAGATCGCCCGCGAGCGGCCCGGCGCCCGGATCGTGGTGACGGGCTGCGCGGCGCAGGTCGAGCCCCAGACCTTCGCGGCGATGGCCGAGGTCGCCCAGGTGCTCGGCAACGCCGACAAGATGAAGGCGGAAGCCTGGCAGGGTCTCGCGGATTTCAGTACCGAGCGCGTCGTCGTCGACGACATCATGGCGGTGCGCGAGACGGCCCTGCACCTCATCGACGGCATGCGCGGGCGCACCCGCGCCTTCGTGCAGGTCCAGAACGGCTGCGATCACCGCTGCACCTTCTGCATCATCCCCTTCGGGCGCGGCAATTCCCGCTCGGTCCCCATGGGCGCCGTGGTCAACCAGGTCCGCACCCTCGTGGAGCACGGCTCGCGCGAGGTGGTGCTCACCGGGGTCGACATCACGAGCTATGGGAAGGACCTGCCGGGCGAGCCGGCGCTCGGCGCCCTCGTGAAGGCGATCCTGCGCCACGTGCCGGAGCTGGAGCGGCTTCGCATCTCCTCGATCGATTCCGTCGAGGCCGACCGCGACCTCCTCGACGCCCTGGCCGGCGAGCCCCGGCTGATGCCGCACCTCCATCTCTCGCTCCAGGCCGGCGACGACCTGGTGCTCAAGCGCATGAAGCGCCGTCACCTGCGGGGCGATGCGATCGCGTTCTGCGCGGAGGTCCGGCGCCTGCGCCCCGACATGGTGTTCGGGGCCGACATCATCGCGGGCTTCCCCACGGAGGACGAGGCGATGTTCGCCCGCTCGCTCGCCATCGTCGAGGAATGCGGCCTCACCCATCTGCACGTCTTCCCGTTCTCGCCCCGTCCCGGCACCCCCGCCGCCCGCATGCCCCAGGTGGCGCGCGACGTCGTCAAGGACCGCGCCCGGCGCCTGCGCGCCGCCGGCGAGGCGGCCTTCCGGCGCCACCTCGATGCCGAAATCGGCGCAAGGCGGCAGGTGCTGGTGGAATCCGACGGCATCGGCCGCACCGAAGGCTTCACGCCGGTGCGGTTCGCGGCACCGGTGGAGCCCGGCGAGATCCGCGCCGTCACGGTCGCGGGCCATGACGGGCGGATGCTGGTCGCGGCGTAGGCGTCGTGCCGCCGCCGGGACACTGCGATCCCGTCACCGGCGGAGCCTCGCGCGTCGGGAGACCCTCCGTGTCATCCCCGGCCGGAGCCCTCTCCAGTGTTGGTGATACCCTCGCTGTCATCCCCGGCCGGAGCCGGTCAGGGCGGAGGGGAAGGGAATCCAGCGCAACGACTCGCTGCGAAGAAGCTCCGCTTTCCTAAGGCCGTAAGGCGCCGCTTCGCGGCAGCTTCATAGTGCTGGATCCCCTTCCCCTGCGCGCTTCCGCGCTCCGGCCGGGGATGACACGGTGGGTGTCACCAGCGCCGGAGAGGGCTCCGGCCGGGGATGACACCGTGCACCTCCCGGACCGTCCCGCGCGGGGAGGAATGCCGGCTCGCCCTTGCGATCCGCCGCCGGAGGCGCAATGAGAGGGGCAGCCAGGGACCTGAGATGACGATCCACGCCACACCGCCGGCCACGCTTCTCGACAGCCTCGCCGCCCGCCTGGGCGCCGCCCACGTGCTCACCCAGGAGGGCGAAGTCGCGGGCTATCTCGTGGAATCGCGCGGGCTCTACCGCGGCTCGGCGCTCGCGGTGGTGCGGCCGCGGGACACCGAGGAGGTCGCCTTCGTGGTGCGCGAATGCGCGGCCGCCGGCGTCGCGATCGTGCCCCAGGGCGGCAATACCGGGCTCGTGGGCGGCGGGGTTCCCTACGGCAGCGTCGTCCTCTCGCTGCAGCGCCTCGACCGGGTGCGCGAAGTCGACCCCGTCAATGCGACCCTCACCGTCGAGGCCGGCTGCACCCTCAAAGCCGTGCAGGACGCCGCGGAAGGCGCCGACGCCCTCTTTCCCCTGTCGCTGGCCTCGGAGGGCTCCTGCCGCATCGGCGGCAATCTCGCCACGAACGCGGGCGGCACCGCGGTGCTGCGCTACGGCAATGCGCGCGAGCTCGTGCTCGGCCTCGAGGTCGTGCTCGCGGACGGGCGGGTCTGGAACGGGCTGAAAGGCCTGCGCAAAGACAACACCGGCTACGACCTCAAGAACCTGTTCGTGGGCTCGGAAGGGACGCTCGGGGTCATCACGGCCGCGGTGCTGAAGCTCTTCCCCCGTCCCCGCGCCCGCGCCACGGCGTTCGCGGGCATGGCCTCGCCCGCGGATGCCCTCAAGCTGTTCGACCGCCTCCGCAAGGAGGCCGGCGAGGCGCTCACCGCCTTCGAATACATGCCGCGCTTCGCCCTCGACATCGTGCTCAAGCATGCGCGGGGCGCGGTGCGGCCGCTCGCCGGCGACCACGCGTCCTATGCCCTGATCGAGCTGACCTCGCCGCGCGAGGACGCCGATCTCCAGGGGGTGTTCGAGGCGGTCCTCGGAGGCGCCATCGAGGAGGGGCTCGTCGCGGACGCCGCCATCGGGGCGAGCGAGGCGCAGAACCGGGCGCTCTGGTACCTGCGCGAGATGCTGTCCGAGGTGCAGAGCTTCGAGGGCGGCTCGATCAAGCACGACGTTTCGGTGCCGGTCTCGCGCGTGGCCGAGTTCGTCGAGGTCGCGTCCGCCGCCTGCGAGGTCGCCATGCCGGGGGTGCGGGTGTGCCCGTTCGGGCATTTCGGCGACGGGAACATCCACTTCAACCTGTCGCAGCCGGTCGGCATGGACAAGGCGGCGTTCCTGGCCGAGTGGGACCGCTTCAACCGCATCGTCCACGACATCGTGCAGACCATGAACGGCTCCATCTCGGCCGAGCACGGCATCGGCCTCCTGAAGCGGGACGAGCTCACCCACTACAAGGACCCGGTGGCGATCGACCTCATGCGCACCCTGAAGGCGGCGCTCGATCCGCAGAACATCCTCAACCCCGGCAAGGTGGTCGCCGTCGGCGGGGACCTGCCGCTCGCCATGCCGCACGTTCCCGTGCCGTGACGCGGGTTCTCCGTCCGCCGGATCCCGGAGCCGCCATGAAGAGCCTCGACGTCCTCGCCTTCGGCGAGCCCCTGATGGAATTCGCCGAGGTCGAGCGCGCGGGCGAGCGCCTGTTCCTGCCGGGCTTCGGCGGCGACGTCTCGAACGCCGCCATCGCGGCGGCGCGTCAGGGCGCGAAGACCGGCGTCTTCGCCTACATGGGCGACGACGCCTTCGGACGCGACTTCCTGAAGCTGTGGGACCGCGAGGGCGTCGACCGCAGTCACGTCCGCATCCCTCCCGGCACGCGCACCGGGATCTATTTCATCTCCTACGGCGAGGACGGGCACGAGTTCAGCTATTTCCGCGCCGGCTCGGCCGCGAGCCTCGTGGGCCCCGGCGACCTGCCGCTCGACGCGATCGCGGCCGCCCGCGTGCTGCATCTCTCCGGGATCAGCCAGGCGATCTCCACGTCCTGCGCCGATGCCGGCTTCGCGGCGATCCGGCACGCGCGCGAGAACGGGACCGTGGTGAGCTACGACACCAACCTGCGCCTGCGCCTGTGGCCCCTCGACCGCGCCCGAGCGGTGATCCATGCCGCGGTGGCGCTCTCCGACATCGCGCTTCCCGGCCTCGACGACGCGCGCCAGCTCACCGGACTGGAGCGAGCCGAGGACATCTGCGCCCGCTATCTCGCGCTCGGCTGCCGCATCGTCGCCCTCACCATGGGCAAGTCCGGGACGCTCGTCGCGACCGCGGACGAGCGGCAGGTCATCCCGGCCCGCCCGGTCGCGGCGATCGACGCCACGGGCGCGGGCGACACCTTCGACGGCGCGTTCCTGGCCGAATGGCTCGTCCACGGCGACCCGTTCCGGGCCGCGGCCTATGCCAACGCCGCCGCGGCGCTCTCGACGCTGGGCCACGGCGCCGTGGCGCCCATGCCGCGGCGCGGGGCCGTCGAGGCGTTCATGCGCGGATAGGGCGTTCTCGCGCGAGGTGGATCCGGCTCGGGTCGAGCACCGGCACGGACGGGAGCCGATCCGGCGCAGCGCGGACCGCTCGGGACCATGCGAAAACGGCGGGCCCTTTCGGACCCGCCGCATCCGTGGATGGCGTCGGTCGCGTTACCGCGGCAGGCGCCGGGCGATGCCGTAATGCATCTCGAGGTGCGGGAGCGTCTGCTGCGCAAAGGCGCGCATCGCCGGGTCGTCGCCGGCCTGCGCATAGGACTGGAACATGGCGATCGCCTCCTGGTGCGCCATGACCTGCATGCGGCCGTAGAGGCGGTCGAACTGCGACCCCTGCGCCGCCGCGAGCTGGTTCAGCATCTCGACCTTGCGGGCGTCGAGGGGAACGGCCGTGCGGATCGGAGCCGCCGCGACCGAGCCCGTGGTGGCGCCGACGCCGGCCCCCACGCCCGCGCCGACCGCGGCGCCGACCGGCCCGCCGGCCAGGAAGCCGACGCCCGCGCCGACCGCCGAGCCCGCCACCGAGCCGGTCACGAGATCGCCCGTCTCCGCATAGACCGCGCGGCCGCCGTTGAGCGCCTGGCTGGTCATGGAGTGGTCGCGGATCATCTCCTGCGCGAAGGCGAGGACGCGCGGGTTGCGCGAGCGCTCCATGGCGAGGCGGCTCGAAGCGATCTCGAAGCCGTCCGACATCATGGCCATCATCCGGAAGGTCTCGCGGTCCATCCGCATCGGCATCGCGCCGGCCTGCACGGCCACGCCGGGGGCCGCCATGCCATGGTGGCCCGGCATGGCGTGATGCTGCATCTGTTGGGCGGCGGCCGGGGCCGCGAAGGCTGCGAGAAGGGCCGCGAGGGCAAGATGTGTCTTCATCGGGGTTTGCTCCTGTTGAACAAACGCAGCCGGTCGCGCCGAAGGCACGGCATCACGGGCGGCCGGCACGCTGCCCGCGTCAACGACGAAACAACTGAGCGGTTCCAGGAGTCTTGACATTCCGCAGAGGAACCAGCGGGATTTCTTAGCCGCTACGGGCCGGGTGCCGGCCTAATGCTTGTTCTGGAGCGAAAATACAGGATCATGCCGTCGATTCATCGCCCGTCATGCTGATCGTCCGCGCGCCCGCGGCGGCCGCCAGCACCTGCGGGTCGATCGCGAAGACGGCGTTCGGCGTTCCGGCCGCGGCCCAGACCCGGTCGAAGGCGAGGAGGTCCCGGTCGATGAAGGTGCGCATCGGCCGGTCGTGCCCGAAGGGCGGGATGCCGCCGATGGCGAAGCCCGTCCAGGCGCGCACCCGGGCGCCGTCGGGCCGGACGAGCGCTTCGCCGATCGCGGCCGCGACGCCGTCCTGGTCGACCCGGTTCCGGCCCGAGACCAGGAGGAGGCAGGGTTCGCCCGAGTCCGCGCCCGCGAAGACGAGCGATTTCACGATCTGGGCGACCGCGCAGCCGCAGGCCGCGGCGGCCTCCTCGGCCGAGCGGGTCGATTGCGGCATCTCGCGGATCGCGACCGCGAGACCCAGCCGCGCCGCGGCGGCGCGGACCCGCTCGGCGCTCGGGGGCAGGGGCGACGTCATCGGGCCTCCCGGGGTCTCGAGCACGGATGCGGCTCGGCTCGGGGCGAGCATCAGCTCTTCAGGACTTCGGCCACGGGATCGGGCCGGTTCAGCGTGAGCATGCCGCAATCCCCGACCGTGCCGTCGGGGCGCAGGCCCCGCAGCTGTGCGGTGAGGAAGAAGCCGGTCGCGTCCTGCCCGATCGTGAAGAGGTGGTAGCCCGCCTTGTGGACCAGCGCCCCGCCGCGCGCGGAGGCCGAGGGCGCGCCGATCACCGGCACCCGCCCGCGCGGCCCCGGCAGGAAGGCGACCGATCCCACATGGTTGTGCCCGTGCAGCACGAGCTCGGCCCCGGTGCGGGCGATCATCCCCTCGAACCGGCGGGCATCCGTCAGCTCGCGGCCGGATTCCGCGCCGCCGCGGTGGGGCGGGTGGTGGATCAGCACGATCCGGAAGCAGCCGGGATCGCGCCCGAGGTCGGTCAGGATCGCCTCCGCTTCCTTGCTCTGGCGCGAGCCGACCCGCCCGGTCGCCACGAAGGGCAGGGTCGGGATCGCCGAGGACAGGCCCACGAAGGCGATCGCGCCGCGGCGGCGCACGAAGGGAAAGGTCTGGGCGCCCCCGTCGCCGCTCGCCCAGGCCCCGACCTCCCCGAGCAGGCCTTCGAGCGAGCCGGGCACGTAGGCGTCGTGGTTGCCGGGCACGAAGGTCGCGAAGTCCGGGGCCCCGAGCTTTTCCATGAACTCGCGCGAGCTCTCCCACTCGCTCGGCAGGCCGATGTTGCAGGTGTCGCCCGTGCAGACGATGTGGTCGGGAGCCTGCGCCTTCATGTCGGCGATGAGTTCGGCGAGGAGCTCCATGTCGTGCAGCTCGCTGCGGGAGCGGCGCCAGTTCACGTAGCCCGTGATCCGCTTGCTCAGCAGGTGACGCAGCTTCGGCCGGGGCAGGGGGCCGACATGGGGATCGGTCAGGTGGGCGATGCGGTACATGCGGCAGAACAATCCCCGGAGGTGGGGCAGAGTTCGGCCGGGTCGGGCCTCAGGTCAAGCGTCCGGCGCCGCGCACCCTGCCGGCCCCGACGTGCACGGGGGATGAGACCGCCTGCACCGGCAGGCGCCGCAGGTCCGGCGCCTCAGTACTGCGCGCCCGGCAGCAGCGTCGAGAAGACCGCGTGGTCCTTCAGGTCGAGGGCGGGGGACCAGACGAAGCGGGTGCGGGCCCGGGCGATCCGGTGGAAGCGGGACAGGAGGAACGTGAGGAACATGGCGACACCTGGGAAGCGTGTGCATTCGTTATAGACCTGCATTGGACGCCGCGCCTCATCAAAGTTCCCGGGTCAGATATGCATGTGGAGAATGTGCCGGTTCAGGCTTCCGTAACCCCTTCCTCCCGTGACACCATGGGCCCATGCCGCCGCGCGACCCTGCCCCGACGTCCGCCGTCCCCCTCTCCGAGCGCTGGCTGCGGCCGGTCCTCCACCGCTACTGGCGCCTCACCCGCGGGCTGACGCTCGGCGTCCGCGGCGCCGTGCTCGACGGCGAGAACCGGGTGCTCCTCGTCCGCCACACCTATGCGAAAGGCTGGCACATGCCGGGCGGCGGCGTGGAGCCGCGCGAGACCGCGCTCGCGGCGCTCGCCCGCGAACTCGACGAGGAGGCCTGCGTGGCGCTCGCCGGGCCGCCGCGCCTGCACGGGGTGTTCTTCAACCGCAAGGTCGGCAAGCGCGACCACGTCTTGGTCTACGTGGTGCGGGACTTCGCAGTCCGCGCCGAGAAGCGCCCCGACCGGGAAATCGCGGAGATCGGGTTCTTCCCCCTCGACGCGCTGCCCGAGGCCACCACCGCGCCGACCCGGCGGCGCCTCGCCGAGATCGCCGCGGGAGCGGCCGACCTGCCCGAGGCCTGGTAGGCCGCGCGGCCTCGGGCGTTTGCCTGCACGGGGAAGCGCTGCTATGGCCGGGCGGCGCTCCTCATCGGGACGCGGGAGAGCGAGCGGACCATGCCGGCTTGGCGGATCGAGCGACGACGAGCGATGTGAGCGCCTCGAGCGCGACCGCTTCGGAGCGAAGCGATCATGCTCGCTAAGTCATTGTTGTTTCGCACGATCTTATCCGGAAAGTCTGCAACTTCTCGGGATCGTGCTCCAGCCGCCGTCGCGCCCCCGTCCCCCGAATCCGCCGGAATCTCCCATGACCGAACTGTCCCTGGTCATCCGTCCCGAACTGCCCGCCGACGCCGCCGCGATCGAGCGCCTGCACGAGCGCGCCTTCGGGCCGGGACGCTACGCCCGCACGGCCTTCCGCCTGCGCGAGGGCGCGCCGCACCTCCTCGACCTCTCCTTCACGGCCCTCGTCGGCACGCTGCTCGTGGGCTCCGGGCGCATGAGCCCGGTCCATGCCGGCGAGACGCCCGGGCTGATGCTGGGGCCGCTCACCGTCGATCCCGCCTTCGAGAACAGGGGCATCGGCGGGGCCCTGATGCGGCGCTGCATCGAGACCGCGCGGGAGCGGGGCCACGCCCTCGTGCTCCTCGTCGGCGACGAGCCCTATTACAGCCGCTTCGGCTTCCGGCGCGTGCCGGACCGGCAGCTCGAACTGCCCGGTCCCGTCAATCCGGAACGGTTCCTGGCCCTCGATCTGCAGGAAGGCGCGCTGGAGCGCTCGCACGGGGCCGTGACGCCGCGCCGGGTCGGCTGAGGCGGGAGAACCGGCAGCGGGCGGAGGCGGCGGACCGCGGCGTCAGCGGCAGGCGATCCGGGCGGTCGGGCAATAGGCCTCGTGCGCCGGCGTCGGGCACATCGTGCGGCGGAAGCCGCCCTCGCGGCAGGTCACGTGCACGAGGAATCGCCCGCGCCGGTCCGGGATGTCCTGCACCACGGAATAGCCGAGCCCTTCCGTGGCGAGGCGCGCCGTCACGGGCACGTTCCGCCGGCCGATGCGGGCGTCGAACCGCTCCGTCGTGAAGAGGCCGAAGGCCGCGGCCTCGGTGGCGGCGAGGCCTGCAAGCGCGAGCGCCAGGACGGCGGCACGTCGAATCGTCATAGGTTCCCCCGGAGCGGACAGGCTTTGCTACGCCGTCCGGGCGCGCCGGACCAGCCTCTCCCGCCATGCGACGACGCTCGCGACGGGGCGGAGACCGTCACGCGTTGCCGCGCCGTCCCTCCGCACGCCGGCTCCCGCGCCGGGTGCGTCACGCCTGGCCGCGCCGCCCGCCGCGCTTCCGACGGCACGAGGAGCATCACGCGTTGCCGCGCCGCCCCTCCGCGATCCAGGTCGCGAGGGTCGAGCCGATCAGGAGCGCGAGGCCGAGGAGCCCCAGCGCCAGTGGCAGGACCGAGACGCCGCGCACGATGGCGCTCTCGCTCGGCCGGATACCGATCCAGTCCCCGCCCGCGAAGCGCGAACCCGAGCGCACCACCTGGATCCGCGGCACCGCCACGTCGGCGCCCGCATCCGCAGCGACCCGGCGCACCGAGCCGCCCGTCGCCTCGCTGAGCGGGCGCAGGGGCTCGGGGTCGCTGAACACGTCGGCGAGCTCGCGCGGGTTGGCGGGGCCGACGCTCACGAAGGCGAAGAGCTCGCCGGAGCGCAGGGTATGGAGGCCGAGCTCCCGGCTCTCGACCCGCGCCGTGAACAGGCCCGGGCGCTCCTCGGTGAGCGGGATGCTGCGCTCCGCGCCGCTCGGTCCCGTGACGGTCACGGGATCGGCGGTGTCGCGCAGCGTCTGCCGCTCGACCCGGATGTCGCGGCCCGCCACGCTCGCGCGCAGGGCCTCCTCCTCGAGGGCCGGCTCCTTCATGAGCCAGTGCGCCATCCGGCGAAGCAGGTCGAGGTGCGGCCCGCCCTCGCGGTAGCCGCGCGCCCAGAGCCAGGCATGGTCGGACAGGAGGAGGGCGACGCGGCCCTTGTCCTCCCGGCGCAGCACGAGGAGCGGGAGATTGTCGGCGCCGGACATCAGGGCCTGGTTCGCGGGCACCTGGGCGCCGACGATGCGCAGCCACTCGCCCCAGGCGGGCGGCTCCTGCTCCGAGCCCGGCAGGTCGCGGGTCACGGGATGGCGCTCGCCGCGGTCGGTGATGCGCGCCTTGTAGGGCTGCTCGACGATGCGCCCGTCCGGGCTGCCCGGGATGATGGGCGAGAGGCGGGTGCGGGCGAGGCTCGCGACCCCGGCGAATTCCGGGCCCGCCGCCACCATCACGGCGCCGCCGTCGCGGACGTAGCGCACGATGTTGTCGAAATAGGTCGAGGGCAGCACGCTCTGGTTGGCGTACCGGTCGAAGATGATGAGGTCGAATTCCTTGATCTTGTGCTGGAACAGCTCCCGCGTCGGGAAGGCGATGAGCGAGAGCTCGTTGATCGGCGTGCCGTCCTGCTTCTCCGGCGGGCGCAGGATGGTGAAGTGGACGAGGTCCACGTTGGCGTCGGACTTGAGAAGATTGCGCCAAGTGCGCTCGCCCGCATGCGGCTCGCCCGAGACGAGGAGCACGCGCAGCTTCTCGCGGATGCCCTCGACGGTCACGACGGCCTTGTTGTTGGCCTGCGTGAGCTCGTCGGGAAGCGCTTCCGCCTCGAGCTCCACCACGTTCGGGCCGCCGTGCTCGATGCGGACCTGGAGCGAGAACGGCGCGCCGGTGCGCACGGTCTGGCGCTGGAACACCTGCCCGTCGCGGCGCACGGTCAGGAGGGCCGAGCCGGTGCCGCCGCGCTCCAGCACCTGGGCGCGGATCGTCTGCTCCTTGCCCACGATGCCGAAGCGGGGCGCCTCGAGCAGCTTGATCTGCCGGTCGCGCTCGTTCGGCCGCCCGGTCACGAGCGCATGCAGCGGCGCCCGGAAGCCGAGGGCCTCGGCGGAGGGCGGCAGGTCGTGCACGACGCCGTCCGTGACCATCACGACGCCGGCGACGCGGTCCGGCGGCACGTCGGCGAGCCCGTTCGAGAGCGCCGCGAACAGGCGCGTGCCGTCGTCGCCCTCGCCGTCCTGCGCCTCGATGAAGCGGGGCTCCACGTCGACGAGGCCGGCGAAGCGGCGCTGCAACTCGTCCCGCACCCGCGTCGTCATGGCGGCGCGGTCGCTCAGCGTCTGCGAGGTCGAGCGGTCCACCACCACGGCGACCACGTCCTTCACCTTCTCGCGCTCCTCCTGGATCAGGGAGGGGTTGGCGAGCGCCAGCAGCACGAGCCCGAGCGCCAGCGCGCGCAGCACCGCCACGGGCCCGCGGGAGACCACCGCCAGGACGGCGAGGAGGGCCACCGCGGCGCCGAGGCCCCAGAGCGCGTAAGGGGGGATCAGGGGCGAGAAGCTGAGCGAGATCAAAGCGGTCTCCTGGGAGCCGGGCCCGCGGACCCGGTCCGATCGCCACGCAGGGTTCGGCGGCTCTGTGGCGCCTTCGTGGTCGGGGCGGCGGTGGCCGGGCGGTTGCGCGCCCCGATGACCGGAACGTGAAGGTGCGCGAGGCTCACTGGCCGAGCCGTTCGAGCAGGGCCGGGACGTGCACCTGATCGGCCTTGTAGTTGCCGGTCAGCGCGTACATCACGATGTTGACGCCGCCGCGCATGGCCATCTCGCGCTGGCGCGGATCGCCGCCGACGAGCGGGTAGAGGGCCTCGCCCCGGCGCCCGACCGCCCAGGCGGCCGCGAGGTCGTTGCCCGTGATGATGAGCGGCGAGACGCCGTCGCCCGAGCGCGCCGGGCGGCGCTCGGCCCCGTCCACCTCCGGGGGCAGGGCCTCGACCCAGGTCTGGCTCGAGGCGTAGCGGCCCGGGAAGGCTTCGAGGATGTAGAAGGTCTTGGTCAGCACGTGGTCGCGCGGCACCGGCTCGAGCTCGGGGATGTCGAGGCTCGCCAGCATCCGCCGCAGCGCCTGGCCTTCCGCGCTCGGCGCGCCGCCGGGCCTGACGTTGAGGGCGTCGCGGGTGTCGAAGACCACCGTGCCGCCGCCCTTCATGAAAGCGTCGACCCGGCGCACCGCGGCCTCTCCGGGAAGCGGGCGGCCCGGGGCGATCGGCCAGTAGAGCAGGGGGTAGAAGGCGAGCTCGTCGCGGGAGGGGTCCACCCCGACGGGCTCGCCGGGCTCGAGCGCCGTGCGGCTCTGGAGCGCCTGCGTGAGGCCGGCGAGGCCGGCGCGGCTCGTCTCGTCCACCTGGGCGTCGCCGGTGATCACGTAGGCGAGCCGGGTCACGAGGGCGGCCTCCAGGCCCTGGCGGGTGATCGGCGGCAAGGCCGTGCCTTGTGCCGTCCCCTGGGCCGTGCCTTGCGCCCGCGCCCCGTCCGGCGCAGCGCCCGCAAGCACCGCAAGCCCGATCGCGGCTGCGGCGCCGGCCCGGCGCAGGCGGCCGGTGAAGTTGGCGAGGTGACCGCTGAGCCAGAGCGAGGCGAGGGTGTCGGCGAGGAGCAGGAGCAGGGCGAGGGTGAAGAGCGGCGCCCGCAGGTCCACGGTCTTGGCGCCTTCGAGCGGCACGAGGCGGGCCCGCAGCGGCGCGAGGTCGAGGGCCGCGAGGCGGTCCGCGGGCAGGAGGGCGTTGACCGCGAGGCTGCCGTCCACGGGGCCGTAGAAGCCCGGCGGATGCTCGTCGGTGGCGCGGCCTTTGTAGTCGCGGGTGACGGCCCGGGCGGTCGCGGGCGCCGAGACGAAGCCCCCGAAGCCGTCGAGAGCGATGCGCGGCGCCACCGTCTGGCTCGCGCCGGCCTGGCGGGCTTCGGCGCCGACGTCGTCCGGGGTGCCGGCGAGCGTCGCGATCCGGCGCAGCATGTCGACGAACAGACCCGAGAGCGGCAGGTTCGACCAGGTGGTGTCGGCGGTGACGTGGAAGAGCACGATCAGGCCCTCGCCGCGCTTGGTGGCGGTCACGATCGGCGTGCCGTCTTCCAGCGACGCCCAGGTCTTGGAGGCGAGGTCGCTGTCGGGCTCGGCCAGGATCTGGCGGCGAATGCCGATCTCGGCCGGAACACCGAGCCCGAAGAACGGGCTCTCGCGGGTGAAGGGCGCAAAGGTGCGCGGCGTATCCCAGGAGAGGGCGCCGCCCAAGCTGCGGCCGCCGCGGCGCAGGCGCACGGGAACGAGCTCGTCGCTGCCGGCCGCGAGGCGCGAGCCCGCGAAACGCAGGAGAAGCCCGCCCTTCTCGACGAAGCCCGTGATGCGGTCCTGCGTCTCCCGGTCGAGCCCGCCGACGTCGGCGAGCGCCAGGATCGAGACCTGCTCGTCCACGAGCTGACGTACCGCATCGGCGACGCCGCCGCGGCCCTCGCGGACCTCCGCGTAGGGGCCGAGCGCCCGGGCGATGTAGTAGGTCGGGGCGAGGAGCGGCTGCGCCTGGTCTGTGGTGCCGCCGAAGACGAGCCCGACCCGGCGGCGCTTGCCGCGCTCGTCGAGGAGCGTGACGGCCCCGGCCGAGCTTTCGCCGAGGATCTCGATCCGGGCGATGGCGTTGCGGACCTCGATCGGCAGGTCGAAGCGGGCGGTCGTCTCGGTCGCGCCCGGCTCGAAGGCGAAGCGGGCATCGGCCAGCGGCAGGTTCTTGAGGTCGAGCGCCCGCAGGAGGCCGGCATCGCGGCCGTTCGGCTCGGGGCGCACCACGCGGGCGACGAGCTCGCCCGCCGCGTTCTCGGCGCCTGCGATCGCGAGGGCAGGGGCGCGCTCCGTCCTGAACACCGTGACGGGACGATCCGCGGTCATGCGCACGAGCCCTTCCTGGAAGGATTGCGCGTCAACGCCCGCGACCCCGTCGCTGATCCATTGCACCTCGGCGTCCGGCGTCGACTCGAGGAAGCGGCGGATCGCATCGAGGTGGGCGCTGCGGTCCGGCAGGTGCGGCTGCGGCCGGAAGGTGCGCACCCGCTCCAGCACGGCCGCCGGGTTCGAGGGCTGCACGTCGGCGGCGCGGTCGGCGAGGCCCACGACGGCGAGGGGGCGCCCTTCGCGGCCGGCCGCCTCGACGCGCTCGACCGCGAGGGCCAGGCGCTCGCGCCAGTCGTGGGCGGCCGTGAAGCCGTTGTCGACCAGAAGGAGCAGGGGCCCGCGGCCCGCATCCGTCGCGGACGGGTTCCAGACCGGGCCCGCGGCCGCGAGGATCAGGAAGGCGGCGAGCACGAGCCGCAGGACCAGGAGCCACCAGGGCGTGCGCGCCGGCGTCTCCTTCTCGGGCAGGAGATCGGCGAGGATGCGCAGCGGCGGGAAGTCGACGCGCTTGGGCTGCGGCGGCGTGATCTTCAGGAGCAGCCAGATCGCCGGGAGCGCGGCGAGCGCGGTGAGCACCAGGGGCGCCGCGAAGGTGAGGGGCAGGCCGAGCATCGGGTCAGGGCTTTCCGACGATCCGGGCGGGCCGGACGGTCTTGCGGCGGACGGGCGGGGGCACTGCGGGCCTCGAGGGCCGGACGATCGTCTTGCAGGGGAAGGTCGGGGGCATCGCTAGCCTCCCCCGAAGCCGGCGCCCCGGGCCGTGGACACCAGGGTGACGAGGCGCAAAGCCGCCTCGCTCGCGGGCCGGTCGGTGCGGTGGATCGTCAGCGTCCAGCCGCGGCGGCGCACGATGTCCTCGATCGCGGCGCGGTGGCGGGCGATCCGGTCGCGATAGGCCCGGCCCCAGGCGCCCGCGTCGCCGACCCGCAGTTGCAGGCCGACCTCGAGGTCGTGCAGCACCGCCTGGCCCTGGAACGGAAAGGTCTCCTCCACGGGATCGACGATCATCACGAGATGGCCGCGCGCGCCGCGGGCCGAGATGGCCTCCACGACCGCGCCGATCTCGTCGGGAGGGGAGAGGAAGTCGCCGATCAGCACCGCCTCGTCGAGGGTCGCGACCGAGGCGCGCGGGGGCAGGTCGTCCTCGAGCGACCAGCGGTCGGCCACGAGCGTCTCGCCGATCTTCTCGGCGATCTGGCGCGAGGCGCGGGGCGGCATGAGGCCGAGCAGCCCGACCCGCTCGCCGGCGCCCACGAAGCAATCCGCCAGCGCGAGCCCGAGCACCAGCGCCCGCTCGATCTTGGGCGCCTGGGCGAGGTCGGAGACGAAGCCCATGGAGGCCGAGCGGTCCATCCAGAGCCACACGGTGTGGGCGGTCTCCCATTCGCGCTCGCGCACGTACAGGCGGTCGTCGCGGCCGGAGCGGCGCCAGTCGATGCGGTGAGCGGCTTCGCCGGTCACGAACGGGCGGAACTGCCAGAAGCTCTCGCCGGTGCCGGCGCGCCGGCGCCCGTGGATGCCGTGGGCCAGCGTCGCGGCGACGCGGCGCGCCTCGAGCACCAGGCGCGGCATGCGCTTGGCGAGCGAGATCGCGGCATCGGTCTCGTGCCGGCCGGGAGAGCGTGCCTCCGCGGGGAGGACCTGGACCCGGGCCATCGCGGCGGTCCCGCCTTAACCGGCGAACCGCGCCGTCAGGCGTCGGATCACCTCAGGGACCGTCTCCCCGTCCGCGCGGGCCGAGAAGGTGAGCGCCATGCGGTGCTTCAGCACCGGCTCGGCGAGCGCCACCACGTCGGCGATGGACGGGGCGACGCGGCCCTCGATGAGGGCGCGGGCGCGGACCGCGAGCATGAGGGCCTGGGAGGCGCGGGGGCCGGGCCCCCAGAGGAGCTTGTCGGTCACCTCCGACGCGCCCTCGCCGCCGGGACGGGCCGAGCGCACCAGGTCCAGGATCGCCTCGACGACGCTGTCGCCGACGGGGAGCCGCCGCACGAGGCGCTGGGCCGCCAGCAGCGATTCCGCATCGAGGACCGCGGCGGGCTTCACGCTCTCCGCGCCCGTGGTCTCCAGCAGGATGCGGCGCTCCGCGTCCCGGTCCGGATAGCTCACGTCGATCTCGAGCAGGAAGCGGTCGAGCTGCGCCTCGGGCAGGGGGTAGGTGCCCTCCTGCTCGATCGGGTTCTGGGTCGCGAGCACGTGGAAGGGCCGCGGCAGGTCGTGGCGCTCGCCGCCGACCGAGACGTGGTATTCCTGCATGGCCTGCAGCAGCGCCGACTGGGTGCGCGGGCTCGCGCGGTTGATCTCGTCCGCCATGAGGAGCTGGGCGAAGATCGGCCCGCGCACGAAGCGGAACGAGCGCCGCCTGTCCGCGCCCTCGTCGAGGATCTCGGAGCCGAGGATGTCGGAGGGCATCAGGTCGGGGGTGAACTGCACGCGCCTGGCGTCGAGGCCGAGCACGGTGCCGAGCGTCTCGACGAGCTTCGTCTTGGCCAGCCCCGGCACCCCGACGAGCAGGCCGTGGCCGCAGGCCAGGATGGTGATGAGCGTCAGGTCGACCACGTCCTCCTGGCCGAAGATGACGGAATGGATCGCGTCGCGCGCCCGCCCGATCGTCTCGAGAGTGGTCTCGGCGTTGCGGACGATCGCGTCGTCGAGAGCGGTCGGCGCCGGAGCGATGCTGGCCGTCATGAGGTTCGTTCCTCTATCGCGTGTCTTGAACCAGCCCCCGCCGCCAATGTGCCGTCGGATCCTCGCCCGATGCAAGCGGGTCGATGCGCCGCACGAGGCCGCTCTCCTGGACGGCACGGGCTCCGGTCCTTAGCTGTAGAAGGAACTAGAAGCGGAGCAGGCGCCGTCGATGCAGCGCCTTCACTTTTTTGTGCACGGGATCCCATGGCGCCGACCGACACCGATCCTGCCCCTCAGGGCCCTCCCGGCGGAGCGCTCGGCCGGCTCGTGGCGGCCCTGGGCTCCGACGCCCCGCGCCGCGGCCCGCCCCCGGTGGAGCGCTGGAACCCGCCCTATTGCGGCGAGATCGACATGCGCATCGCCGCGGACGGGTCCTGGCACTACAACGGATCGCCGATCCTCCGGCCTGCCCTGGTGCGCCTGTTCTCCACGGTGCTGCGGCGGGATCCGGAGCGCTACGTGCTCGTCACGCCGGTGGAGCGGGTCGGCATCACGGTCGAGGACGCGCCGTTCCTCGCGGTCGAGATGGCGGTGGACGGGGAGGGGGATTCCCGCCAGGTCGCGTTGCGGACCAATGTGGACGACCTCGTTGAGGTCGGGCCGGAGCACCCCCTGCGCTTCGAGCGCGATGCCCATGACGGGGTGAAGCCCTATGTGCGGGTGCGGGGCGACCTCTGGGCGCGGGTGACGCGTTCGCTTGCCCTCGATCTCGTGGATCTCGGCGAGGAACGGGTCCGGGACGGCCGCGCTTGCTACGGAATTGCCGCGGGCGGGACGTTCTTTCCGATCGCGCCGGTCGCGGAAGCCGGGCACAGTGCCTAAATGCCGGCAGGGATCCCTGCCGTCCGGGGCGGGCCGCGCCGCGAAGCGATCCCCTCGCTCCGACCGACCATGCCCGAGACATAGCCCGAATGCTCGCCGACACCGACAGGCCCGATTTTCTCAGCCGCGCCGCGGAACGCCTGCGTCCGGAGCCGCCGGGCTGGCTCGAGACGCCCGCGAACGTCGTCGGCGATCACTCGCACGATCCCGTGCCGGTCCTGCCGTTCGTGACCGGCGGCCCGCCGCGCCCGGCCGCCGTGCTGGTCCCGGTCGTCCTGCACGGGGGCGGCCCCACGATCCTGTTCACGGAGCGCTCCACGGGCCTGCGCGAGCATTCGGGCCAGATCGCCTTTCCCGGCGGCAAGATGGACACCAACGACCCGTCCCCGCTCGAAACCGCCTTGCGCGAGGCCGAGGAGGAGATCGGCCTGTCGCGCGGCCTCGTACGCCCGGTCGGCTATCTCGACGCGTACCTGTCGAGCTCCAACTACCTCGTGCTGCCGGTGGTCGGGCTCGTGACGCCGCCCCTGTCCCTCACCCTCAATCCCGGCGAGGTCGCGAGCACCTTCGAGGTGCCGGTGAGTTTCCTGATGAATCCCGACCGGCACGAACTGCATCAGCGCGAGCTGCGCAACCGCCTGCGGCGCTACTACGCCATGCCCTACAACGACCGCTACATCTGGGGCGTCACCGCGGGGATCCTGCGCAACATGTACGAGAGGCTCTACGCGTGAGGCCGATGCCCCCGCCCGTCCGGCGCAACGCCCTGGAACCGCATTCATGACCCGCGCGATCTTCGGCGAAGCGCTGCTGTTCTTCCTGCCGTTCGCGGCCTTCGCGCTCTATCTGGTGCTGCGGCGGCGCAATCCCCTGTCGGCCGCGGCCTGGAGCGGCCAGGTGAGCTGGCTCGTCGTCGCCGGCCTCGCCTGCGCGATCCTGGCCCTGCTCTACACCGGCCTCACGGCCGAGCGCCGGACCGGGCCGTACGTGCCGACCCACATGGAGAACGGGCGTCTCGTGCCGGGGCAGTTCAAATGAAGCCGCACCGGCCCGCCCGCAGCGGGACCGGGCGGGCCGCGCCGGGGCCGTCCCGGTGATGCCCAGGCCGGATCCCGCGCACGGCCTCGATCGCGCCGCGCTCCTGGCGCTCCTCGACCGCCCGCGCATCCGGCGCCTCCTCGCCGCGCTCGACCGCGACGGCGAGGAGACCCGGATCGTCGGCGGCGCCGTGCGCAACGCGCTCCTCGGCCGGCCCGTCACCGAGGTCGATTTCGCGACCACGGCGCTGCCCGCGGTCACGGCGGCCCGCGCCGAAGCCGCCGGCCTCAGGGCGGTGCCGACCGGGATCGAGCACGGCACGATCACGGTCGTGGTCGACGGCGAGCCCTTCGAGGTCACCACCTTGCGCGAGGACGTGGAGACCGACGGGCGCCATGCGGTGGTGCGCTTCGGCCGCGACTTCGCGACGGATGCGCACCGGCGCGACTTCACGATCAACGCCCTCTCGCTCAGGAGCGACGGGCGCCTCTGCGACTATACGGGCGGGGCGGCCGATCTCGCGGCGCGGCGGGTGCGGTTCATCGGCGATCCGGCAACGCGCATCCGCGAGGATTTCCTGCGGATCCTGCGCTTCTTCCGCTTCCATGCGGAATACGCCGAGGGACCCATAGACGCGTCCGGTCTCGCCGCCGCCATCGCGGGGCGCCACGGCCTCGCCCGGCTCTCCCGCGAGCGGGTGCGGGCCGAACTGTCGAAGCTCCTCGTGACTCGTTGCGCCGCGGAAGCGGTCGCCGTCATGGCCGATGCGGGGCTCTACGGCCTCCTCCTCGGCGGCGTGCCCGATCGGGGCCGCCTCGACCGCGTCGTCGCCTTCGAGGCCCGCGAGGGGCTCGCCGATCCGGTGCGGCGGCTCGCGGGCCTCGGCGTCCTCACCGGCGAGGATGCCGATCGCCTGCGCGAATCCTTGCGCCTCTCGAACGAGGAACACCGCCGCCTCGCGCGCTACGCCGGCCTCGTCGCGCTCCTGAAAGCCTGGGCGCTGCCGCTCGACCGCATGTCCGTCCGCCGGCTCGCGGCCGAGCACGGCCTGGACGCCCTCACCGATGCGCTTGCGGCGATCGCGGGCGAGCCGCGGCCGGAGATCGCGGCCGAGGGTCTCGACGCCTTTCGCGCCTTGCGCAGCGGCGCCGAGCCCGTGCCGGTCTTTCCCCTTCGCGGCGCTGACCTGCTCGCGGGCGGCCTGCCGCCGGGGCCCCACATCGGCGGCCTGCTGGAGCAGGCCCGCCAGGCCTGGCTGGCATCCGGCTGCCCCGCCGACGAACCGTCCGTCTCCCGCCTCCTCGCGCGCACCCTGGACCACGCCCCCTCTCTCGTCCCGCAGGCGGACTCCCTCTCCCCGCGAGCGGGGAGAGGGTCGGGGTGA
>DATAGO010000021.1:0-22363 GCA_036263675.1 Microvirga sp.
GGAGGGAGCCGACGAAGTGGCTCTCGAAGGTGACGGCACGCTGCGCGAAGCGGTCGAAGTTCGGGGTCTTCACGGCGGAGGGGCCGTAGCAGCCCATCGCGGTGCGGTTCAACGAATCGAACAGGACGTATATCGCTCGCACGGTGGGCACCCCGCTTCGCTGCCGGCTGCCCGTACCTAGCGCAGGGGCCCGGATCGGCGCCAGGGGGCGCCGCGAGGACTACGAGGTCACCGCCCGGTCTGTGCATCCGCCGCCGGGCATCCTACGGTCGCGGCGTCGGCTTCGCGAAGACGGCCGCGACGACGGAAAGCGTGGAGAGCGGCTTGGCCTCGAAACTCCGGACCGGAATGGCGTTCGCCGGCGGAGCCCTCGTGGTCGCGGTCGCGGCCGCGGCCGCCAACCTCCCGGTGACGGACCGGCTCGCCTCCTTGGGGGCGGCGCTTGCCGGTTCCGGCCCCGCCGGAGCGGCTCTTTTCGCCCTGATCTATGTCGGCGGCGTGCTCCTGCTGGTCCCCGCGTGGACCTTCTCGATCGCGGCCGGGCTGCTCTTCGGCGTCTGGGCCCTGCCCCTGTCCTGGTCCGCCATGATGGCCGCGGCGGCGCTTGCGGTCCCGCTCACGCGCAGGACGTTGGGCGGCCCCGTCCGGGCCATGATCGACCGGCGCCCGCGCCTGCGCCTGGTCGCGGACGCCATCGACGAGGAGGGCTGGCGCATGGTTCTTCTCGTCCGGGTGAGCGGCATCATCCCCTTCGGGCTGCAGAACTACCTGCTGAGCCTCACCGGGATCAGGTTCGGCGCCTATCTCGCCGCGACCGCGGTGGGCGTGCTGCCGGGCGTGCTGCTCCATGCCGGGATCGGAGCCTTCGGACAGTCGCTGCTCGGCGGCGATGCAAGCCTGGCCCGGACTGCCGTGCTGCTCGTCAGCGTGCTGGCCGCGCTGACGCTGATCGTCCTGACGGCGCGTCGTCTGCACAGCAAGCTGAGATGATCCCGGCCATCCATGGCCGGCGCCCCGATGGCCGCCGCGCGCCCGTGAGGCCTCGTGGATCGATGCATCCCGGTCTTGGAGCTTTATGGCCACCGCATCTGGACATCGGCGTCGGACCGGGAACAATGGTCTTGGCAATGCCGCTTGGCGCCCGTCCATGGGGCGCCCCGATGCTGCTCCTGGGACAAACCCGTCCCTCTCGACCGCGAGGCTCCGCCCATGCCGAACAGCCGCATTGCGGTCCGACACCTCGACCCTGCCTCCTACCGTCGGGTCCCCTGGAAAAACGGCGGCGGCATCACGGTCGACATCGCCGGCGTCTTTCCGACCGAGTCGGAAGCGGCGAGCTGGGCGGGCATGACGTGGCGGCTCGGTCGCACGCGCATCGAGCGCCCGGCGCCGTTCTCCGATCTCTCCGGGCTCGACCGCATCCTGGCGGTGATCGAAGGACGCGGGCTGCGCCTCAGGCCCGCCGGGGAGCCCGTCATCGACGCCCGCGAGCCGATGCGTCCCGTGCGCTTTCCGGGCGAGTGGGCGATCGAGAGCGAACTCGAGGCCGGGCCCGTGGGCGTGCTGAACCTCATGGGCAACCGCGCCCGAGCGGCGATCGATCTGGTCTTCCTGTCGGGCCCGGACATCAGGACGATCTCGGCCGACACGGCGGTCCTCTATGCCCCGACCGGTCCCGCCGAGGTCGTGCTGAACGGCGAGGCCTTCACCTTGCCGCCGGACGGGGCGCTTCAGGCTGACGGCGTCTCCTCCATGCGGGTCGAAACGCGATCCGGACAGGTCGCCCTCGCGACCGTCGTGATGAAGCGCTAGGCGACGGCATCGGCAGCCGACGAGTCGCTCCGCCGGCATGGAGTTTGCCTTTCCCCCGGAGGTCGGCTTTGAATAACGCTCCCGCTCCGGATCGTCCCCTCGCATGACTCGCCCCGCCCTGCGCCTCGCCGTCGACATCGGCGGGACCTTCACCGACCTCGAGGTGTTCGAACCGACGACTGGGACCGCTCAGGCCTTCAAGGTACCCACCACACCCGAGGACCCGTCCATCGGGCTCATGGCCGCGATCGACGGCGCGGCGGAGCGGTTCGGCTTCGCCGTCGAGGACGTGAGCTTCCTCCTGCACGGCACAACCATCGCGACGAATGCGGTCCTGACCCGCAACCTCCCCGAGGGGGCGCTGATCACCACAGCGGGCTTCGAGGACGTGCTGGAGATCGGCCGCCACGCCCGGCGCGACGTCTACGGCCTCAAGCCCGAGCCGCGCGCGCTGCTCGTCCCGCGCCGCAGACGGTTCGGGGTGCGGGAGCGCATCGGAGCCGACGGCGCGGTCGTCGCGCCCCTGGACCCTGCCAGCCTCGACCCGCTGATCGAGCGGATCCGAGTCGAGAGTGTCCGCGTCGTCGCGGTGGCGCTCCTCCACGCCTATGCCAATCCGGTGCACGAGCGGCAGGTCCGCGACCGGCTCCTCGCGGCCGATCCCGGCCTGATGGTGTCGTGCTCGCACGAGGTCAGCCCCGAGATCCGCGAGTTCGAGCGCACCTCCACGACGGTCCTGAACGCCCTGCTGATGCCGGTGGTGCGCGGCTATCTCGACCGGCTCGACGCCCGCCGGCGCGGGCGGGGCCTGCGGGCGCCGCTCTATCTCGTGCAGTCGAACGGCGGCGCGACCTCGCCCGAATCGGCCGGCGTCGCGCCCGCGAAACTCCTGCTCTCGGGGCCCGCGGGCGGAGTGCTCGCGGCCGAGCGGGTAGCCGCGGCTCTCGGGCAGGCGAACGTCATCGCCGTCGACATGGGCGGCACGAGCTACGACATTTCGCTCATCCAGGACGGCCGGCGCGCCACCGTGACCCAAGGCGAGGTCGACGGGCTGCCGGTGCGCTTGCCCATGGTCGACATGCGCACCATCGGGGCGGGCGGCGGCTCGATCGTGTTCGTCGACGAGGGGGGGCGGCTCAATGTCGGGCCGCGCTCGGCGGGGGCCCAGCCCGGCCCTGTCTGCTACCGCCGCGGTGGAACCGAGCCGACCGTCACGGACGCCAACGTGGTGCTGGGCCGCCTCGACCCCGAGACCTTCCTCGGCGGCGCCCTGCGGCTCGACGTCGAAGGAGCCCGCGCGGCGCTCGGGACCCGCGTCGCGGCGCCGCTCGGCCGCTCCTTGGAGGACATGGCGGAGGGCGTGCTCGCCGTCGTGGTCTCGAAGCTCGCCACCGCGATCCGCCTCAGCCTGTTCGAGCGCGGCCTTGACCCGCGCGACTTCGCGCTGATGTCCTTCGGTGGCGCCGGCGGCCTGCACGCCGCGGAGGTCGCCGAGGAACTCGGCATCGGCCGCGTGATCTTCCCGCGCAACCCCTCGACATTCTCGGCGCACGGCATCCTGATGTCCGACGTCGCCCACGATTTCGCTCGCACCCACATCCTCCCGCTCGGCCCGGACGCCGCCGAGGCGATCACGGCGATCGCCGCCGAACTGCGGCAGGAGGGCGGGCGCCGCCTGGACGCGGACGGGATCCCACCCGAGGCCCGGCTTTTCTCCCTCTCGGCCGACATGCGCTACCGCGGGCAGGCCTTTGAGCTCGTCGTGCCGCTCCCGGACGGCGCCGTCGATCCGTCGGGCCTCGCGGCTGATTTCCACGCCCTGCACCGGCAGCGCTTCTCCTTCGACGATCCCGCCGAGACCGTCGAGGTCGTGACCCTGCGCCTCTCGGCGGTCGGCCGTCTCGGCGAACTCCAGGAATCGGTCCTGGAGCCGGGCGGTCCGCCGCGGCCGCGCGCCGTGCGGCCCTTCTACAGCGGAGGCGCTTGGCGCCAGGTGCCGTTCCATGCTCAACTCGACCTCGGGCGCGGGGCGCGCCTCGAGGGGCCGGCCGTCATCGAACAATCCTACACCACCATGATCGTGCCTGAGGGCTGGAGCGCATCGGTGACCGAGACCGGGCACATCATGGCGACGCGCGGGAGCGTTTCCGCATGAGCACCCTCGGAACTGCCGTTGCGGGCGGGAGCGCCCTCGCATGACCGTCTTCGGGACCATCGCCGGGTGCGGGAGCGCGTGCGCATGAGCGCGATCGATCCGGTCCTGCTCGAGATCGTGAGCCACGCGCTTGTCGCGGCCGCGGAGGAGATGTCGATCACGGTCTGGCGCACGAGCCGCTCCACGACCGTGCGCGAGCTCCTCGATTATTCCACCGCCGTGTTCGACGGGCGCGGCCGCAACATCGCGCAGGCCGCGCGCATGCCCGTGCATCTCAACTCCATGGAGCTCTGCCTCCAGGAGGTGATCGCCCGGCACATGCCGCTCGACCTCTGGCGGGACGGCGACGTGCTCGTGACCAACGATCCCTATTGCGGCGGCCAGCACCTGCCGGACTTCATCGCGTTCAAGCCCGTCTTCGTCGACGGCCGGCGCATCGCGATCACCTGCGTGCTCATCCACCACGTGGATGTCGGCGGAGGCGCCGCGGGCGGCTACAATGCCCGCGCGATCGAGGTCTTTCAGGAGGGCCTGCGGGTGCCCCCGATCCGCATCGTCGAGGGCGGGCGCCTGCGCGAGGACGTCCTGGCCCTGATCCTGCAGAATGTGCGCGATCCCGAAACCTTCCGGGGCGATTTCCTGTCCCAGATCGCCGCGCTCGAAGTCGGCGCCCGCTCGATCCGGACGCTTGCGGCGCGTTACGGCGCTGCGATGCTCGACGCGGTCGGCGAGGCGATCCTCGACCATTCCGAGCGCGCCATGCGCGCTGCCGTCGCGGCCCTGCCGGACGGGCGCTACGAGGCGGAGGACTTCGTCGACGGCGACGGCATCGAGGAGGGACGCAAGCGCATAGCGGTCGCGCTGACGGTCGCCGGCGACCGCCTTATCATCGACTTCACGGGCTCCTCTGCCCAGGCGGCGGGGCCGATCAACTGCACCCTCGCCTCGACGAAGTCCGCGGCCTATTACGCGGCCATCGCGGCGAGCGGCGTCGCGGCCGTGGCCAATTCGGGCTGCTACCGGCCCATCACGGTGGTCGCGCCTGAGGGCTCCCTCGTGAACGCCCGCCCGCCGGCTCCCGTGTCCATGCGGATGCTCACCGGGCACCGGATCGCGACCGCGACCCTGAAGGCGTTCGCGGCCGCGGTGCCCGAGCGCATCCCGGCCTCCTATTACGGCGTGACCTTCAACCATGCCGTCAACATCCTGCACGGAGACGGCCGCCGGCAGGTCTACTTCGACGCGGAGGTCGGCGGCTGGGGCGCCCATCCGGAAGCCGACGGGCCCTCCGGGCTCGCCGCGGGCTTCCACAACCAGCAGAACGCGCCGATCGAAATGATCGAGGCGCTTTTCCCGCTGCGCTTCGAGGCTTATGGTTTCGTGCCGGACTCGGGCGGGCCGGGACGCCGGCGCGGCGGGCTTGGCCTCGTCCGGTCGTGGCGCTTCGAGGCGGAGCGCGGGCTCTTCAACGCCAGCTTCGACGCCTTCGCGTCGCGGCCCTATGGCCTCGACGGAGGTCAGCCCGGATGGGGCGGGCACCTCACCGTCACGCGCGACGGGGTCGCGCAGGAACTGCCCCCGAAGGTGATCGGGTTCGAGCTGCGTCGCGGCGACGTGGTTCGCATGGAGACGCCGGGCGGCGGCGGCCACGGCGAGCCGCACGGACGCGACCCGGCCGCGCTGGAGGCCGATCTCGCGGACGGCTTCGTCACTCCGGACGGAGCCGCGGCCTATGCAGGGGATGGCGCATGAGCGACCCGCTCCGCCCCGGTGGGCCACCCCCGCCGAGTGCCCGCACCTCAGGCAGCTCCCTTCTCCCGGACGAGCCGCTGCCGCAGCGCATCTCCCGCATCTTCGCCTGGATCGCCGGGGCCTTCATCCTGTTCGGCTGCGGTTTTCTCATCAGCCTCGACGTGGTGACGCGGACGATCCTGCGCCGGGGCGTGATCGAGAGCTTCGAACTCTCGGGCTATGCGCTTGCCGCCGCGGTGGGTCTGGGCCTCGCCTTCACGGTCACCTCGAAAGCCAACATCCGCGTCGACATCGCCCTCGATCTCGTGCCCCGCCCGGTCCGGCGCGCCTGCGATCTCCTCGCATCCTTCTCTCTTGCCGTCATTGCGCTCGCGCTCGCCTGGTACTGCTGGGGGACGGTGTCCCAATCAATCGCGATGAACGCCAAGTCGGTCTCGACGATGCAGGTCCCAATGGTGCTCCCGCAGGGCATCTGGTGGGTCGGCCTGTTCTGGTTCGCGGCCATGGCCGTCATCGTTCCGATCCAGGCCGCGATCCGCCTGGCGCGTGGCGATGTCGCGGGCTTTGATGCGAGGATCGGCAGCCTTCGGGTCGACGAGGAGATCGAGCAGGCCGGCGTTGCGACGACCGTTGCCGTGGAGGGCGGCCCCCCATGATCCCCTTTGCCCTGAGCTCCCTGGTCGCCTTCGTGGCGCTGAGCCTGCCGATCGCCGTCGCGCTCGGCCTGCTCGGTTACGTGCTCTCGGCCCGCTACGCCTTCTTCCCGATGACGGGCGCGCTCGGCGAGCTCGCCTGGAACTCCTCGAACGATTTCATCCTCATCGCCGCGCCCATGTTCATCATGATGGGCGAGCTCATGCATCGCTCCGGGATGAGCGAGCGCCTGTTCCAGGCGCTCACGCCCTGGTTCAACAACGTTCCGGGCCGGCTCATCCACACCAACATCGCGGCCAGCGCGATCTTCGCCGCGACCTCGGGCTCCTCCGTGGCAACGGCCGCGACGATCGGAACGGTGGCGCTGCCCAGCATGGAACGGGGCGGCTACAACCGGCCGATCTTCCTCGGCTCGATCGCAGCGGGCGGCACTCTCGGGATTCTGATCCCGCCCTCGATCAACATGATCATCTACGCGGTCCTCACCGACACTTCGGTGGCAGACCTCTACGCCGCGGGCTTCATTCCCGGCTTCCTGCTCGCGGGCCTGTTCTCCCTCCTGGTCCTCGGCCTGTGCCTGTGGCGCCCGGCCTGGAGCGGTCCGCCGCTGCCGCGCGAAGGGCTATGGGCTCAGCGCATCGCCGGCCTCGTCCACCTGCTGCCGCCGCTCGGGCTGTTCCTCGTGGTCGTCGGCTCGATCTATGCCGGCATCGCGACGCCGACCGAGGCCGCGGCCCTCGGCCTCGTGGCGACCCTCGGGCTCGTGGCCGTGAACGGCCAGCTCACGATTCCCGTCCTGCTGCGCGCGTTCGAGGGCACAGTGCGCACCACCTGCATGGTGATGCTCATCGTCATCGCGGCGTTCTTCCTCAACTTCGTGATGGTCTCGGTCGGGCTCATCCAGAGCATCACCGATCTCGTGCTGGGCCTCGGCTGGTCGCCGCTCGCGATGCTGATCGCCATCATCGCGTTCTACCTCGTCCTCGGCTGCTTCATGGAAACGCTCTCCATGATGATCGCGACGACGCCCGTGGTGGTGCCGGTGCTGACGGCGCTCGGTTACAGCCCGATCTGGTGGGGCATCGTTTTCGTGATCCTCATGGAGGCGGCCCTCATCACCCCGCCCGTGGGGCTAAACCTCTACGTCGTGCAGGCGGTCCGGCGGGGCGGCTCGTTCTGGGAGCTCTGCCTCGGCTCGCTTCCCTTCGTGGGCGCAATGCTGGTGATGATCGCGCTCCTCATCCTTTTTCCGGAACTCGCCCTCTGGCTCCCCACGATCCTGAACCCCAAGGCCGGCTCCTGAGTCCGGCGAACCCGCCAACCTTTACCCCGAAGCCGGCGCCGGAGCCCGGCCATCCACGAGGAGGAACCGATGAAGACGCTCGCGACTGCCCTCACGCTCACCACGCTGCTCGCCGGCGGGGCGCTCGCCCAGACCACGGGCCTGCCGCCGACGCAATTCAACGTGGTGGGCAGCATCGGCAATCTTTCGATGTACACGAGCCGCGAAGTGCCGTTCTGGAACGAGACGATCCCGAAGGAATCGGGCGGCGCCGTCAAGGTGCAGGTGAAGCCCTTCACCGAGCTCGGCTTCAAGGGTCCGGAGATCTTCCGCCTCGTCTCGACGGGAACGCTCCAGTTCGCGTCCACGGTGCTGAACTACAATTCGGGCGAGGTGCCCATGAACGAGGCGGCCGACCTCGTCGGCCTCGTCGGGTCCGTCGAGGAACTCCAGAAGGTCGCGGACGAGTTCCGCCCCGCCTTCTCCGAGTTCCTGGAGAAGACCCACAACATAAAGCTCCTGGGCTTCGGCTCCTATCAGGCCCAGGTGATGTATTGCCGGGCTCCCTTCCAGTCCCTGGCGGACCTGAAGGGTCGCAAGATCCGGGCCTCCGGCGCCTCCCAGCAGGCCTTCGTGCAGCACCTGGGCGCCTCGCCGCTCACCATCGCCTTCGCCGAGGTGCAGCCGGCGCTCGCCCGCGGCGTCGTGGATTGCGCGATCACCGGCGCGCTCTCGGGCTATCGGTCGAAATGGCACGAGGCGGCGACGCATATCTCGCCGATCCCCGTGAATTTCGGGCTCGTGGCCCATCTCGCCAACCTGACCTGGTGGCGCAGCCTCGATCCGAAGGTGCAGCAGTTCCTGGAAGCGCAGATGCGCAACCTCGAAACCTCGATCTTCGAGCAGGCGAAGACCGAGACCCAGACGGGGATCAACTGCAACACCGGCACCGGCTCCTGCCCCGAGGGCCAGCCGGCCTCCATGAAGCTCGTCCCGGCCACGGCCGCCGACGAGGCGCTCCGCAAGGAGGCGCTCGAAAAGGCCATCCTCCCGTCCTTCGCCCAGCGCTGCGGCGCCGCCTGCGTCACGCTGTGGAACGAGAAGATCGGCAAGTCGCTCGGCGTCAGCATCAAGCAATAGCGGGCGCGGCGCCGGGCTGACGCGCCTGCGCCGCAGGGGCCCCTCTTCCCGTCTGCGGGAGGAGAGGAGCCCCGCCCGGTCAGGGTGCGGCCTTGGCGAGGCCGAGATCGGTCAGAACCGCGGTTCCGCGCTCGACGAAGCCCTTGACGTAGGCGTCGAACTCGCCGGGCGCATCCCAGACGGGCTGGATGCCGCGCGCCTTCATGGCGTCCTGGACCTCGGCCCGCGCCATGGCGCGCCGGGCAGCCTCGTAGAGCGTCGTGCGCCGGTCGGCCGGGACGCCCTTCGGCGCCACGAGGGCGAACCAGTTCTCGTAGGTCCAGTCAACCCCGGACTCCTTGGTAGTCGGGACGTTCGCGAAGCTCGGCGGCCGTGAGGCCGTCATGAGCGCGATGGTTTTCACCTTGCCGGCCTCGAGCAGCGACTTAGCCTCGATGGGCGAGCCCGTGAAGGCCGTGATGCCGCCGGCCATCACGTCCTGGAGCGCGGGCGCGCCGCCCTGGCTCGGCACCCAGCGCAGGCGGTCGGCCTCGATGCCCGCCGCCTTCAGGAGCCCTCCCGCCGCGACATGCCAGGAGCCGCCGACGCCTGTGCCCGACGCCATGAGGGCGCCCTTCGGGTTCTCCTTCACGGCCTTCAGGAAGTCCGCAAGCGTATTGTAGGGGGCGTCCGCCCGCACCGTCACGCCGGCCGGGATGAGCGACAGCCGCGAGAACAGGTCGAAGCTCGCCGGAGTCACGTCGCCGGCGCCCAGCGTCCGGTAGAAGGCGATCTCCGGGCTCGCGACCCCGAGGGTGTAGCCGTCCGGGGTCGCGCCCGCGATTCCGACGTGGCCCGTCAGCCCGTTGCCGCCCGTGCGGTTCACCACGTTGACGGGCACCTTGAGCTCCTGCTCGAAGGCAGAGGCGAAGATCCGCGCCACCGTGTCGGTGCCGCCGCCCGCCGCCCAGGGCACGATGAGTTGCACCGGCCGCTCGGGGAAGGCGTTGGCGGCGCCGCTCGCCGCCAATGCGGCGAGGGCGACCGCCCATCGGACGAATGGTTTCATGGCAGTCCTCCCATTGGTCCCGCGGCGGAATCCGCTCCAGACGCGGGATGCTGTGCCCGGCCCGCCTGAAGGCGCGGGTCCCGGCACATTAGCGGAGCGGCGCCGGTATGGCAGCGAAATCTCGGCGGGCTGATCCCGCGGCCGAGGGAGCGCTGCGGCCGCGGCTTGCCGACTCGGCGGCTCGGACAGCGGGATCCCGTGAACCCATCCCGCATCCGCCTATGGCGAAGCTCCCGCGGGCCCGCCGTCTGCGCTATCGTGCGGCTGTTCGCCGGGTGATACGGGCGCGGCGACGGGGGTCACGAGGCAGGGCCCCCGTCGCGGGCCATGAGGATTCGAGGACGGGCATCGTGATCGGAACGGAATCCGCAGCCGGCATTCGCACTTTCCTCTACGAGGCGCTTCCCGCGCGCGTCGTGTTCGGATCCGGCACCATTGCGCAGCTCGCATCCGAGGCCGCGCGGCTCGGCATGGAGCGGGCCCTCGTGCTCGCGACGCCCGGACGGCCGGGCCGGGCCGCGGACCTCGCGGCGCTCCTCGGAGGCAGGTCGGCGGGCGTCTTCGCCGGCGCCGTCATGCACACGCCCGTCTCGGCCACCGAGGCGGCGCTGCGGGCAGTCGCGGAAGCTGGTGCCGACGGGCTCGTGGCCTTCGGGGGCGGGTCGGCAATCGGCCTCGGCAAGGCGCTTGCGCTGCGCATCGACCTGCCGCAGATCGCCATCCCGACAACCTATGCGGGCTCCGAGATGACGCCGATCCTCGGCGAGTCGAAGGAGGGCGTGAAAACCACGCAGCGCTCCCTGAAGGTCCTGCCCGAGACGGTGATCTACGACGTCGACCTGACGCTGGGCCTGCCGCCGCGGGTCTCCGCGACCTCGGGCATCAACGCGATCGCGCACGCGGTCGAAGCGCTCTACGCGCAGGAGCAGAACCCGGTCACCGCGCTCATGGCCGAACAGGGCATCGCGGCGCTGTCCCGAGCGCTGCCCGTGATCGTGCGGGACCCCGCCGACCGGGCGGCGCGCTCCGATGCGCTCTACGGCGCCTGGCTCTGCGGCGTCTGCCTCGGCACCGTCGGGATGGCGCTCCACCACAAGCTCTGCCACACGCTCGGCGGCTCGTTCGGGCTGCCGCATGCGGAGACCCACACGGTGATCCTGCCCCATGCGGCGGCCTACAACGCGCCGGCCGCGCCCGATGCCATGGCCCGCGTCGCCTGTGCCCTCGGTGCCGGAGAGGCTGCGCGGGGTCTCTACGACCTCGCCGGGCGTCTCGGGGCGCCCCGGTCCCTGCGGGAACTCGGCATGGAGGAGGGCGGCGTCGAGCGGGCCGCGGATCTAGCGGTCGAGCGGCCCTACTGGAACCCGCGGCCAGTAGAGCGCGACGCCATCCGGGACCTCATCGCGCGGGCCTGGGCCGGGCTGCCGCCTCGGACCTCGCCCGATCCCTGACCGACTCGAGACCTGTCTCCAGCCCATCGAACCATCGATCCCCCAGGACCCGCCCGATGCTCTTCGTCATCCACGCGCTCGATCGGACCGGCGCCCTGCCGCAGCGGCTCGCCCATTACGACGCCCACAGGACCTTCCTGGCGGACACGAGCCCCCATGGCGTGCGCATCGTCATGTCGGGCCCGCTCACGGCCGACGACGGCGCTGCGATGATCGGAAGCCTGTTCGTGGTCGAGGCGCCGGACCGAGCGAGCGTGGAGCGCTTCAACGGCGCCGACCCGTTCCACGCCGCCGGGATCTGGGAGCGGGTCACGATCACAGGCTTCATCCGGCGCCAGGGCTGACCGGTCCCGGGCGCCAGAGCGCTTGCCGTGCGGCGCCGGCGCGCCAGAACTGGGGCAGGGGACCTCAAGAGCGCTCCACCATGACGCGACTGACGCTGACCTTCGACAACGGGCCGTGGTCCGGGCCCACGGAGGCCGTGCTCGACATCCTGGCGGAGCGCGGCCTGAAGGCCACATTCTTCGTCGTCGGCGAGCGGTTGCGCGACCCGCCTGCCCGCCGCGCCGCCGAGCGCGCGAAGGCCGAAGGACACTGGATCGGGAATCACACCCTGACGCACGGGACGCCGCTCGGCCTGCGCGAGGACCCGGGCCACCCGCAAGCGGAAATCGGCGCCGCGCAGGCGCTCCTCGGGGATCTCGTGCATCCGGAAAGGCTCTTCCGGCCGAACGGGAAGGGGCGGCTGAGTCCGCACCTGTTGAGCCGGGCCGCTGCCGATTACCTTGTCCGTCACCGCTATACGCTCGTGACCTGGAGCAACGTTCCGCGCGACTGGGAGGAGCCGCGGGTCGAATGGCCCGAGCGGGCGCTGACGGCCCTGGCGGGGCGGGACTGGGACCTCCTCGTGCTGCACGAGCACTACCTCGCGCCCATGATGGCGACCCTGCCGGCCTTCCTCGACCGCGTCGTCGGAGAGGGCGTTACCATCGTCCAGGAGTTTCCGGAGGCTTGCGTTCCGCTGCGGCAGGGCGTGGCGGCTCCGGGTTTTGCGGGGCTGGTGACGGGCTGAGCGCTGCGCCCGCGGCGTGACAGCAGCGGGCCTCTGGCGTAGGAACGGCCTAACGAAGACCCATGACGAGGGAGCGTCCCGGTGCCAGCCCCCATCCTGCCCACGACCGTCGTGGGAAGCTATCCGCAGCCCGACTGGCTGGTGGATCGCGAAAAGCTCAAGTCCCTGTCGGTACCGCGGGTGCGCCTGAAGGAGATCTGGCGCGTGGCCCCGGAGGTGCTGGAGCAGGCCCAGGACGATGCGACCCTAGTGGCAATCCGGGACATGGAGCGCGCCGGAATCGACATCGTCAGCGACGGCGAGATCCGGCGCGAAAGCTATTCGAACCGCTTCGCCACCGTGCTCGATGGGATCGACATCGACAGTCCCGTCCGGGTCACGCTGCCGAACGGCCGCGAGAGCATCCTCCCGCGGGTCGTCGGCAAGATCCGCCGGCGTCATGCGGTCGAGGTGCGCGACGTGGAGTTCCTGCGCCGCAACACGGACCGGCGGATCAAGATCACCCTGCCGGGCCCGTTCACGATCGCGCAGCAATGCCGCAACGAGTTCTACGCCGACGACGAAGAGATGACGATGGACCTTGCGGTCGCCGTCAACGAGGAGGCGCGGGACCTCCAGGCGGCCGGCGCCGACGTGATCCAGATCGACGAGCCCTGGCTCCGCAGCAGCCCCGAGGCCGCGCGGCGCTACGCCGTCAAGGCGATCGACCGGGCGCTCGCGGGTCTTCAGGCCCAGACCGCCGTGCATCTCTGCTTCGGCTACGCGCATCTCGTCTCGGGCAAGCCGAGCGGCTATGCCTTCCTGCCGGAGCTCGCCGACAGCTCGGCGCAGCAGATCTCGATCGAGGCCGCGCAGCCCAAGCTCGACCTCGGCGTCCTCAAGGACCTCGGATCGAAGACCGTGATCCTCGGCGTGGTCGATCTCGGCACCACGGACGTCGAGAGCGCCGAGACGGTGGCGGCGCGCATCCGCGACGGGCTGAAATACGTGGCCCCGGAGCGCCTGATCCCGGCGCCCGATTGCGGCATGAAGTACATGGCGCGCGAGGTCGCCTTCGCGAAGCTGAAGGCGCTGGCCGACGGCGCCGCGATCGTCCGCAAGGAGCTGACCTGAGCCATGGCCTCCGGGAGCCTGCCTACACGGTCGCAGGCAGGCTGATCCGATCCGTCAGGAGGCCTGCTCGACCACCACGCTCGACCGGCCGAACAGATCGGCGCGCTGGAGGCGGTTGCGCAGTTCGCCTAAGCCCTCGGCGCGCACCACCACCTCGTCGCCCTCGGTGAGGAGCAGCGGCGGCGTGCGGGCATAGCCGACGCCGCTCGGGGTGCCGGTGAGCAGGATGTCGCCGGCTCGCACCGTCATCCCGAAGGACAGCTCGGCGATCAGCTCCTCGAGCGGGAACGCCATCTGGGCGATGACCGCGTTCTGACGCTCCTCGCCGTTGACGAGGCATTGCAGGCGCACCCGCGGCAGGTCGAGCTCGTCCGGCGTCACGATGTAGGGGCCGAGCGGCATCGTCCCATCGATGCTCTTGCCCTTGAGCCACTGGCCGCCGTGGCGCCGCTGCAGGTCGCGCTGCGACACGTCGTTGGCGAGGCAGAAGCCGAACACGTGGTCCATCGCTTGCGCGGCCGGGATGCTGCGGCCGGTGCGGCCGAACACCGCCACGAGCTCGGCCTCGTAGTCCCAGCGCGAGGAGAGCCTGTCGTCGAAGGCGATCGGGTCGCGCGGGCCGATCACGGTGTCGGGGCTCTTGGTGAAGAAGGTCGGCGCCTTCGGCCGCTCCTTCGCGTCCTGGCCCTCGCGCTTGCCCTGGCCTTCCTCGAAATGGTCCCAGTAGTTCCAACCCGTGCACAGCACGTCGCGGCGGAAGCGCCGGATCGGGGACAGGAGCTCGAGATCCGCGAGCGAGGTGCGCTCGGCGTCGCGGGCCTCCGCAAGACGCCCGACCTCCGTGAGGGCCTCCTTGCCGCCTTCGATGATCGCGACGAGATCGTCGAAGCGCTCCGGCAGGAGGGCGGCTTCCTCGCCGAGGACGATCCCTGTCCGGACGGCGTTGCGGTGTCTGGCGCAGAACAGCTTCACGTGTGTCTCCTCCGGTCGGACCCGGCCTCAGGCGACGCCCATCATGGCGCGGCGGATCTCGTCATGGGTGCTCTCGTCGGCCCCGCCCTGGAAGGTGCGGATGATGCGGCCGTGGGAGAGGACGTAGGCGCGGGATGCCACATCCACGGCCTGAAAGAAACTCTGCTCGGCCATCAGGATGGTGAGCCCGTTGGCCTGCTGGAGATCGCGCAAGGTGGCGATTACCTGCTCGACCACGATGGGCGCGAGCCCCACCGACGGCTCGTCCACGATCATCACCCGGGGCGAGGTCATCAGGGCTCGGGCGATGGCGAGCATCTGCTGCTGGCCGCCGCTCATCGTCGAGGCGAACTGGCGCCGCCGCTCCCGCAGCACGGGGAAGCGGTCGTAGCAGAATTCGAGGTTGTCCTTCAGCCGCGCCCGTGCCCGGCGCGAGCCGCCGGCAAGGCGCAGGTTCTCCTCGACCGTGAGATTCGGGACGAGCCGTCGCCCCTCCGGCACGAAGGCGAGGCCGCGCTCCACGATGCGGTGGGGCGGCTCGCCCGCAAGCTCGACCGACTCGCCGTCCCATTCCAGAAACACCCGGCCGGCCGAGGGGCGCACGAGCCCCATGATGGCGTTGAGGAGCGTGCTCTTGCCGTTGCCGTTCATGCCGAGAACGCCGACGAGCTCGCCCTGGCGGATCTCGAAGTCGATGCCGTGCAGCACCTGCACGGCCCCATACCCGGCCCTCAGACCCTCGATGACCAGACGGTTCACGTGTGCAGGCCCTTCGCTGGGGAGCGGACCGCATGGTCGCCGAAATAGACCCGTTGGACGGTCGGATCGTCCGCGATCGACGTCGGGCCGCCCTCGGCGATGATGCGCCCGGATTCGAAGCAGATCATGCGCTCCGAGAAGCGCATCACGGCATGCATGATGTGCTCGATCATGATGACCGCGACGCCGCTCCGGTTCAGCGCCAGGAGGATGTCGAGGATCTCGTCGATCTCGCCCTCGGAGAGCCCCGCCATCGCCTCGTCCGCGATCAGGACGCGGGGACCCGCCACGAGCGCGCGGGCGAGCTCGAGCTTGCGCAGCTCCAGCTGCGACAGGCTCTCGGAGGGATGGTCCCGGCGCCCCTGCAAGCCGACCGAGCGCAGCACCTCGTCCGCGCGGCCGCGCCGGTCAGGCATGTGGCCGAGATAGTCGAGCGGCACGAGCAGGTTCTCGATTACCGACATCCCCGTGAAGGGCTGCGGAATCTGGAAGGTGCGCGCGATGCCGAGCCGCGCCCGCAGGTGCGGCGGCAGGGCCGTGATGTCCTGCCCCGCGAAGGCGATCCGCCCGCGCTCCGGCCGCAGGGTGCCGGTGATGCAGTTGATCATCGTGGTCTTGCCGGAGCCGTTCGGCCCGATGATCCCGAGGCGCTCGGCGGGGGCGAGCGCGAGGTCGACGCCGCCGAGCGCCTTCAGGGCTCCGAAGGTCTTCTCGACTCCGGTTGCGGTCAAGATGGGCCCGCTCATCGGGCGGCTCCGCGCGAGGCGGGCCAGAGGCCGAGGAGACCGCCGGGCGCCGCCGCCACGAAGGCGATCAGCACGAGGCCGACCACGAGGATGTTGAGCTCGGACGAGATCGTCACGGTGGTGATCTGCTGGACGCTGCCGAGCAGGATCGCGCCCAGCACCGGCCCGAGCCACGAGCGCGTGCCCCCGATGAGGGGCATCGCGATGGCGTTGAGGCCGACCGCAAGGCTGAAAGCCGTGCCGGGCTCGAGGAAGGAGGCATAGAAGCCGTAAGGGGCCCCGGCCGCCGCCAGCAGGCCGCCGCTCACCGCGCAGGCCACGAGCTTGAGCCGGAGCGTCGGCACGCCCGAGCATTCGGCGGCGTTCTCGCTCGCCCGGATGGCGCGCAGGCCGCGGCCGATCCAGGAGTGCTCGATCCACACCGCGATCGCCACGCTCGCGATCGCGATCAGCAGCATGACGAAGAACACGTAGGGGGTCTGGCCGCCGAACCAGTCCGGCGCCCGCGGGGCCAGGATCGTGAGGCCGCGCGCGCCCCCGAAGGTCTCGACATTGTGGACGATCGTCTCCAGCACCACCACGAGGCCGAGCGTCGCGATCGCGAAATAGACGCCCTGGACCCGCAGGGTCAGGTAGCCCATGGCGACGCCGAGAGCGACGCCGATCGCCGCAGCCGCAAGGATCTGCAAGGGCAGCGGCACGCCGAAGAGCTTGAACAGCACGGCTGCCGTGTAGGCGCCGGCGCCGAAGAAGGCGGCGGCGCCGAAATTGATGTAGCCGCCATAGCCGCCGAGCACGTTCCAGGCGGTCGCGATGGTGACGTATTGCAGGACCACGTAACCGGCATAGAAGTAATAGGTGTTGATCCCGAGCTTCGGGGCGAAGAAGCCGGAAATGGCGACGAAGACCGCAAGCGCGACGAGGGCGACGGTTCTCATGACGCGCTTCCGAACAGGCCCTTCGGCCGCAGCGCCAGGGTCGCGAGCAGGATTGCGAACGCGACGCCGGGCGACCAGGACGGGTTGAGGAAGCTCGTCACGAACGATTCGGCGAGCCCGATCAGGAGCCCGGCCGCAAGCGTACCCGGGATCGAGCCCATGCCGGCGAGCACCACCACGGCGAAAACGCGCCCGATCTGAGCGTGGCCCGAGAAGGGTCCCACGGGCCCCAGGATCACGAGCGCGGCGCCGCCGAACACCGCGGAGGCGGTGGCGAGCCCGAAGGCATGGCGCTTGATCCAGCGCGGCGAGATGCCCGCGATTCCGAGAGCCGCCTCCCCGTGCGCGACCGCCCGGATTGCAAGACCGGAATGGGTGCGGGTGAGGTAGATCCAAAGCAGCAGCAGCAAGAGGGGCGAGACCAGCGCCGGCACGAGGAGCCGGTAGGGCAGGGTCACGAGGCCGATCGTGTAGCTGCGGCCGACGTAATCGACGTCGACCGATTTCGGGTCCGCCCCGAAGGCGACGAGGAGCAGGATCTCGATGACGAGCCCGACGCCGAAGAACAGGGTCAGGCTCTGCAGGGTGTTGGTGCCGCCGCGGCGCTCGAAGACCCGGTAGTAGAACTCGTAGAACACGAGCCCCCCGGCGTAGAACAGGAGCGCGGCGGGAATGGCGGCCACGAAGGGATCGAGGCCGGCGAGATTGCCGTAGGCGACCGCATAGGCGCCCACCACCACGAGCACGGGATGGGCGATGTTCGGGACGTGCAGGATCCCGAAGGTGATCGCGAGCCCGAGGCCGAGGAGAGCATAGATGCTGCCGAGCAGGAGCCCGGTCGCAAGCGCGTTCAGGGTGAGATCGAGAAGCACCATCGGCGGGTTCGGTCTCCTGCCGGCTTGCGACCGGTTCTCACAAGGGGATCGGTCGCACCGTGTGCGATCAGCACGGCGACGTCCGACCGGTCATTGGGGCCATGTCGGGAGCGGCGCGGTGCCGCCGCTCCCGACCATTTCCGGTGCCGGCGTCAGGACCGCGCAGACGCGAAGGGTACGAAGTCGCCGCTCTTCAGGGGTGCCGGATCGACCACGATCTGCTTGCCGGCGGAGCGGAACTGCTCGACGTTGCGGTTGGCGAGGCCCCGGTACTGCACCATCAGGACGCGACGCTGGTTCCAGTCGCCGGCTTCGTCGAAGCGGATCTGGCCCACGATGGTGTCGACCGGGTTGGCATGGAGCCACTGCGCCATCTTGGCCTGGTCGACCGCACCCGCGCCCTTGGCGGCGGCGGCGATCACTTGGCCCGCGGCATAGTAGAAGGGCGGGATGTAATGGCCGAGAACGTCGACGCCGCGCTGCTTGGCGATGGGCTCGTAGCGGGCGAGGAACTCCTTGATGCCGGCGAACTGGAGGGTGGGCTCCGGCACGTAGAGGTGGAAGTTCACGAAGCCGTTGAGGCCGGAGCCGAGATTCTCAAGCACGGGCGCGTATTGCGGCCCGACCATGGATCCGCCGACCAGCTTTACGGAGGGGCTCAAGCCGATCTCCGAGACGCCGCGCACGAAGGCGCTCGAATCCGGCGGATAGGAGCAGACGAAGATGGCGTCGGGCGCTGCGGCCTTGAGGTTGCGCAGGATCGCCGAGAAGTCCGTCGTGGTCGGCGGGTAGCTCTGGTTCAGCACCAGCTCCATCCCGTATTCCTGCATGATCTTCATGCCGCCCGCGGCCGAGGCCTTCGAGAACTCGGCATCCGCGGCGACGATCGCGATCTTCTTGAGACCGTTCGCCTTGGCGAGATCGAAGAAGCCGCGGCAGAAATCGGAGCTCGCCTTCGGCCCCCAGGGCGCGATCTGGAAGAACTTGTCGTGCTTGACCTCGTCGTTGTTCGACACGCCGAACATGCCGATCACGAACAGGTCGCGCTGCTTCACGAACGGCATGATGGTGGCGGTGAGGTTGGCGCCGTAGGGCGAGAACAGCAGGTCCACCCGGTCCACGTCGACGAGCTTGGAATAGATGCCCGGAATCGGGGCGGAGGTGCTCTGGTCGTCGTAGATCACGAGTTCGACCGGGCGGCCTAGTATGCCGCCGGCGGCGTTGACGTCGTCGCGCCAGAGCTCGTAGCCGATCTGGCCCGCCTTCACGCCGCCCGACAGGGGGCCCGTCAGCGACACGCTGCAGCCGATGCGGATCGGCTGCCCTTGCGCCCGCCCGGAGGTCCAGATCGCCGGAGCGGCGACGCCGGCCGAGGCTGCGGCCGCCAGGGTCGTAAACCGTCTTCTCGTGATCGTCATCGGTTTCCTCCTATGGGCCCGCCTCGCCGGGCGGCTCCCTGTCGTTCTTGTCGGCGCCGGCTTGCAGGCCGCGCCCGAAGGGGTCGAATGTCTCCCGCCCTCACGGGCGGCGCAAGCCCCCTCTGGGACCTGCCGCAACGGCAGACGGCCCTCCGCCGCCGGACCCTGCGCCGGCTGCGACCCACCGCGGCATCCCTGGGGTGTTGCACCGCGCGTGGGGCAGGCCCACACTGGCGCCATAACCGGACAGGAGCCGCACGGCCCCGCCCGAGGAGGAAGCCTATGCGCGAATACACGCCCGAGACCATCACGGATGCCGTCCTGGACCAGATGTCCACCACCGCGGATCCGCGGCTCAAGGAGATCATGGAGAGTGCGGTGCGCCATCTCCACGCCTTCGCGCGCGAGGTGAACCTCACGCCCGCGGAATGGATCAAGGGCATCGAGTTCATGACCCGGGTCGGCCACATGTGCTCCCCGGCGCGCCAGGAGTTCATCCTCCTCTCGGATACGCTGGGGCTCAGCACCCTCGTGAACACGCTCCACGACAAGACCGCGGTCGAGGAGGCCACCCACACGAGCCTGCTCGGACCCTTTTTCCGCGAGAGCACGCCGGAATTCGCGGCCGGCGAGCAGATCGCCAAGAACGATCCCTCCCAGGAGATCGTCCTGTGGGGGAAGGTCACCAATGTCCAGGGCGAGCCGGTTCCCGACGCGCAGGTCACCGTGTGGCAGACCGCAAGCGACGGGCGCTACGACATGCAGACCGATCCCGACAGCGTCGATTGCCGCGGCATCTTCCGCACGGACGGGGAGGGGCGCTATCTGCTTCGCACCGTGCGACCGCTCGGCTACTACATCCCGCTCGACGGGCCCGTGGGCGAGCTCGTGCTGGCGCAGGGCCGGCACGGCATGCGTCCGGCCCACATCCATTTCCTGATCAGCGCTCCCGGCTACCGCGAGCTCGTCACCGCCCTTTATCTCGAGGGTGATGCCCATCTTGAGGACGACGTGGTGTTCGGCGCCTCGGCCGACCTCGTGGCGCGCGAGGAGCCGTCCGACCCGGGCTGTCCCCTCAAGGGCCTGCCGAGCGTGCGCTTCGACTTCTCGCTGTCGCGGGAAGCCGAGATCGACCGCCTCGGGGGTCGCGTCGGAGCCGATCCGGCTGCGGTCGCAGGCCGGGGCGAGACGGCCGCTCCGTCGCCGGCCGCCGCCGAATAGCAGGCTCTCAGCCGCCCCAGCCTGAAGGCGTGGGCCGCACCCATAGCCGGTCGGCCTGCGGGTCGACCGGCGTGTCGGTCCGCCCGAGAACCGTGCCTGCGCTTGCGGTGATCGCCTGCCTCGAGATCGAGGCAGGCGATGGCGAGGCGTGGCCTCCCGGGGAGATCCGGCCGCGCATCTGCGCACCGACGCGCGTAGCTTTTCAGCTCCTGCATCCCGCGATCGCGCCGCGGCTCAACGGGTGCGCTCGAGGTCGAGCCGTCGCTCGATATGCGCGCTCAGCTGCGAACGCGTGAAGCAGATGACGAGGCGGCGACCACACGCATTGGCGCGCGAAGGCGGCAAGCGAGCGTGCCGCGGCCCATGCGCGGCGGCCGGTTGCGGCGATACCCCAAGACATGCGACGCCGGCCCCTGGCATGTAGCCCTCGACGCTCAGCACGCGCTGGTTCGCGACGTTGCCGGCGCTCGAGTTCGCGAGGTTGACGAGGAGATAGCTCAGCATCGTCATGCCCATGATCTCGAGCGGATGTCCGTTCTGGTTCAGCGCGGAGCCCGCGAAGATGAGCAAGAGATCGGGGTATCCGATGGCCGCCGCGAGCGCCGAGTTCTTGAAGATGTGATGTATTGGCCCATGAAGGGCGGCAGAACGCTCCGGAACACCTGCGGGATGATGATCCTGGCGTAGATCTGTTCGCGCCGGAGGCCGAGCTTCAGGCCGGGTTTGCATGCGCCGTAGAGCTCGGCCTTGCTGGCCTCGACGAGCACGCGAACGGCAATGCGCTGGCGGAGGGTCGGATCCAGTGGAGCCATCATGGCGAAGCTTGGACGGTCTTCTGCCGCGAAGGCGACCCGTGCACCTCGATGGTGTGCTGCTGCGCGATGGTCCCAGGGCCGTGCGCAGCGCAACGCCCTGCAGGAAGCCGACCCTGCCTTGAGCGTGGCGGGCAAGAGGTTGCCGGCTTCACCTTGCGAACAGAAGGACGGCCCCTCCAGCCCGCTCGCCAGCGCCCGCCGCTCCTGTGAAGCCGTGATCGTCGGCATGACAGCTGCGGCCAAGCTCCTAGTAATTAAGTCTCAGACACACAAGCTTGAGCATAGAATGAAGCATAAAGTTCCAAGAGGCACCTGTATGCCGTAACGTTAGATCAACTTAGCGATAAATACGCATCGCTTTTATGGTTAAGTTTTTGCTAATGAACTTGACTTCATGGGGAGAGAAAACCCAATAGGCCCGAAATATTTTAAGGGTCGTAGAGCTGAGCTGTGTCTGCTTGGCCGGACCTAGGGGGCAGGCAAGATGACTTTACGTACGCTCCAGTTCACGATCGAGGGCGAGCCCGGCACGCTGATCACGGTCGCGGAGACGGCGGACGGCGGCCTGTCCATGACGGTCAAGGTCACCGATACGATCACCTTGCCTGGTGAGCAGGTCGATACCGCCGATCTGCGAGGGATCTTCTTCAACGTTTCGGACGAGTCGTTGCTGTCGACGCTGTCCGTGACGGGAGCGGCGGTCACGGGCCACCAGTTCACGGCCAACACGGTCAAGGATCTCGGGAACGGCGCCAACATGAATGGCGACGGGCCGAATACGTACGATGCCGGCATCGAAATCGGGACGTCCGGCGAAAGCCCGGACGATTACCAGATCGCCACCTTCGTCCTGAAGTCTTCGTCCGGGCCGCTCACTCTCGAATTTATCGATCAGCAGCTGTTCGGAATCCGGCTTATGAGCGTCGGCGGGGTGGGCGAGGCCCGCACTGGCAGTCTCAAGCTGGTCGGGACTTCGCCGGACGCTCCTGCCGTGCCGCGCGCCTCTCTGGGCGACCGGGTGTTTGAGGACACGAACGGCAACGGCGTGCAGGACACGGGCGAGGCCGGCATTGCCGGTGCGAGCGTCAAACTGCTGGACGCCAGCGGTGCCCCGATCGCGACCCAGATCACGGACGCGAA
>DATAGO010000022.1:0-59203 GCA_036263675.1 Microvirga sp.
GGCCTCAACGCGCGGCTCGGCATGCCGGCCTCCTTGAGCGCCATGGGGCTGCCCACGCAGGTCATCCCCGCCATGGCGGCCGCCGCCAAGGCCGACCACTCCACCGCCACCAACCCGCGCCCCGTGAGCGAGGCCGAGTTCGAAGGGCTGCTCCGCGAGGCCCTGTAGGGCCGGGCGGTTTCCGGGGACGGGTCGGGGCAGGGGCGACGGGACTGCCGACGGTGCAACCCGCCCGGCGTTGACAGGCCGGGCCGGCTCCCGGAAAGCTCGCGCCCGAGACCTTCGAGGAGCCCCGCCTTGCCCGCTTCCGCGCTTCGCCCGCACCTCCGCGCCGGCCTCGTCCTCGCCGCCCTGCTCGCGGCGCCGGCCGCGCAGGCGCAAGGCACGGGCGTCTACCTGCGCGGCGGCGTCGGCGCCGAGGAGTCGCGGGACGCGCATCTGCGCGACCTCGACTGCGCGCGCACGCGGCCCCCGGCCCTGTTCGGCTGCGGCGCCGGCATCGACGGCCGCCCGCTCGGGGCGCGCGGCGATTTCGGCCGCTCGGCCGCCTTCGACCTCGGGGTCGGTTATCGAATCCTGCCGGCGCTCCGGGCCGAGGCGCTCGTGACCCATCGGCCCGGCTTCGCCTTCCAGGGCCGCGCGAACTTCCTCGCGACGCCGGGGCCGCAGCCCGTCGCGGCCGAGCTCGATACGACGAGCGCCATGGCGGTCGGATACCTCGACCTCGTCGGCCTCGGCCTGCCGAAGCTCGGGCCGGTCGAGCCCTATCTCGGCGGCGGCGTCGGGGTCGCGCGGTACGCTCTCGGCCGCGTCGCCTTCGCGTTCCCGGGGCTGGGCGCCGATGCCGCGACGGTGATCCGCGGCGGCACGAGCACGGGCTTCGCCTGGATGCTCACGGCCGGCGGCGGAGTCCGTCTCTCCGAGCGCCTCGTCCTCGACATCGGCTACCGCTATTCCGATCTCGGCGAGGTCCGGACCGAGTCCGGCCGCGCCGTGATCACGCGCACCGCCTTCCGGCGCGCCCTCGACATCGCGGGCACGCGGGCCGACCTCGCGACGCAGGGTGTCACGGCCGCGTTGCGGGTCGAGTTCTAGGCCCGGCCGGCGCGATGGCCTCCTTGGATCCGCAACCGGCACCGGATCCCGGCTTCTACGAGTCGCTGCCCGTCCTCGACAGCTTCGCGCAACTCGCCGACCCGGCCGTCTACACGCCGCTGCCCGACGGCTGGGTGCTCGGCCTCTCCGACATCGTGCACTCGACCGCCGCGATCGAGGCCGGACGCTACAAGACCGTGAACGCCGCCGCCGCCGGTGTGATCGCCGCGGTCGCCAACGCCCTGCCGGAGAGCGACTTCCCCTTCGTGTTCGGCGGCGACGGGGCGAGCTTCGCGCTGCCGCCCGAACAGGCGGAGCGCGGGCGCGCCGCCCTTGCCGCCGTCGCGGCCTGGGTGCGCGACGAGCTCGGCCTCGCCTTGCGGGTCGCGATGCTTCCCGTCGCGGCGGTGCGGGCGGCCGGGCTCGACGTGCGCATCGCCCGCTACGGGCCCTCGCGGGACGTGTCCTATGCGATGTTCACGGGCGGCGGCCTCGCCTGGGCGGAAGCGCGGCTGAAGGAGGGGGCGTTCGCGATCGCGCCGGCCGAGCCCGGCACGCGGCCCGACCTCACGGGCCTGTCCTGCCGCTTCGCGGAGATCGAATCCGAGCGCGGGGTGATCCTCTCGCTCATCGTGGTCCCGGCGCCCGGCGCCGACATGCCGGCGTTCGGGCGGCTGATCCGCACGGTGCTCGCGCTCGCCGAAAGCGGGGCGGAGGCCGGGCGCCCGGTGCCCGCCGGCGGTCCGCCCCCGCGTCTCGCGCCCGCGGGCTTCGACATCGAGGCGCGGGCGCGGCGCCGGCCCGGCCGGAGTCCGGTCCTCGAGCGGCTGTCGCTGCGGCTGCGCATGGCCGCGGCCTATCTCGTGTTCCGGTCGGGGCTGCGGGTCGGCGGGTTCGATCCGCGCCGCTACGTCCGGGAGCTCGTCGAGAACACCGACTTCCGCAAGTTCGACGACGCCCTGCGCATGACCCTCGACTGCACGCCCGCGCTCGCCGACCGCCTGGAGGCCCTGCTCGCGGGGGCCGAGCGCGACGGCGTCGCGCGGGCCGGGATCCACCGCCAGAATGCTGCGCTGATGACCTGCTTCGTGCCCTCCGCGACCCGCAGCGACCACGTCCATTTCGTCGACGGGGCGCAGGGCGGCTACGCCGCGGCCGCGCGGGCGATCAAGCCTTGAAGGATGGGCCGGGTGGTCCGGAATGGTCCGGAATGGACCGCCCGGTCCAGGGTGAGTCGGGCCGGACGGGCGCGGCGGCGGCGTCCGATGGCTGCGGGGTGACGCAGCGGAATTCGCCCAAAGTGGCAAACTTGACGTGGCTCCATTGTGGTTCCGGCGCCACAGAGCGCTGCATCTCGACGCAAGTTGTGTCGTTAAGCTGCTGGTTCAGCTTTCAATTTCGTTGCTTTGGTGCTTCGTTAGGCCTATCGACTCAACGAAGTCGCCGCTCCAGAACAACAAAAGCCAAGCTCGAGCGGGAATTGGGGATAGTAGCCATGAGCGAGACGATGATGGAACGACGCGGTGTTGCGATGCTTCGCCCGGTGAGCAACGCTCCCGTCGACGAGAACACGGCCTCGATGATCGAGATTCTTCAGGAACACCTGAAGCTCGCCCGCGAAGGCAAGCTCCGCTCGCTCGCCGTGGTCTCCGTCTCGACCGACGGCTCTGCGATCGGCACGCAATGGTCGTGCTCCCACGGCGACATCACCTCGCTGATCGGCAAGCTGACGGTCCTGACCCACGACATGATGGCCTCGCGCAAGTAAGCGCCTGTCTCTGCGACCCTTTCTGCGCCTCGGCGGGCCCGCTCCGGAGCCCCGGCCGGGGCGTTTTGCGTTGCAGCCCGCCCGTGCGGAGCGCCGTCCCCAGGGCCGTTAACCCAAAATTTACTCTTTCGTTGAGCCCGACTCCGGGCCGTGCGAGCTTTGCTTAATCGAAGCTTAACGGGTCGGCGTCGTGATGCGGGTTCTGCGGAGCAAGAAGGCAGGGGCGAAGCGGGGCGCGGGCCGTGCCCGCGGGATCCTCGGCGGGCTGGCGGCCGTCGTGGCCGGCCTTACGCTCCTGCAGGTGGCTCCGGCCGCGGCCCAGAGCTTCAAGGTCCCGGCGCGCAGCGAGCCCCTGTCCGCCATCGGCAGCGCCAACCCGATCCCCGGCTGGACCACCTTCTGCCAGACGAACGCCCGCGACTGCGCCGTCGACGTCTCGGAGCAGGAGGTGATCCGCCTGACCGCGCAAGCCTGGAAGGCGATCGTCACGGTCAACCGCCAGGTGAACGCGATGCTGGAGCCCATGACCGACACGGATCATTGGGGCGTGAGCGACCGCTGGGACCTGCCCCAGGACGGGGCCGGCGATTGCGAGGACTACCAGCTCCTCAAGCGTCGCCTCCTCGTGGAGGCAGGCCTGCCCGCCCGGGCGCTGCGCATGACCGTGGTGGTGGACGAGACCGGCGAGGGCCACGCGGTGCTGATGGCCCGCACCGACCGGGGCGATTTCATCCTCGACAACAAGCACAACGGCGTCCTGCCCTGGCACCAGACCGGCTACACCTTCGTGAAGCGCGAGGGCACGCACGGCACCGCCTGGGTTTCGCTGGGCCAGGCCACCGGCCCGAGCGCCACCGCCAACCGCTGAGCGGATCGGCCCGCGCGCCGCATCACCGCCAGCAGGGCGGGGGCCGCCAGCCGGCGGCAACCTGTCCCCGTTCGGTGCCTTGCGCCGCGCCCCCGCGGGCTGCCATATCGCGGGCCTGGCGCGGGGCCCCGGGGCTGCTCCGGCCGACGCCGCGACCCGCGTCCCGAGGTGCACCCTTGCCCGACCTCCTCGACGAGCGGCCCGAAAGCATCGACTCGGACCTGTGCCAGTCCTGCGGCGCGTGCTGCGCGACCTCCGCGGACTGGCCCCGGTTCACCCTCGAATCCGACGCGGACCTCGAGCGGATCCCGGAGGCTTTCGTGGATCCGGGCCTCGGCGGCATGCGCTGCGAGGGCGACCGCTGCGCGGCGCTCCAGGGCGAAGTCGGCGTCGGCACGGCGTGCGGGATCTACGACATCCGCCCGCTCGTATGCCGCGACTGCCTGCCCGGCGACGAGGCCTGCGCGATCGCGCGGCGGCGCTACGGCTTCCCGCCCGTCTGACGCAGGAGGCGGCACCGCTTTCGTGTTTCCGCCTGCCGCTGCGTCACCGCCACCTTCGTCGAATCCGGCGCGGCTTTTCCCCAGGCGATTGGGGAAAGCTCTCGCGCATCCGGAACCAACACCGCAAACTGGCATTCGAATCACAAGCCGGGCCGCTCTCGGGCGCTCCGGCCGGTGTCTCGAAACCTCCCGGACGTCGCCGGGAAAGAGCGGGTCTTGATGGGCTCACTGGCAGATCCCTGTCTCTCGGATCGCGGAAGACCGCCCCAGACGCTTCGCTCGCGAATCGCTCATTCCATCCTCGAGGCCGTGCCGCATCGCTCGCCGCGCCGGTCTCGTCCCCACCCTGTCATCGGATTGTGCCCTGCGCGTCGCATCGTGACGCGGCGGCCCAACAGATCACGCCGCGCACGGCCCGGCGTGTCACGGCCCGGGCGGGCCATCGCTCCGCCCGGGCGTTCAGTCACGAGTCATCTCTAGAGCGGGAGCCCCATCGATGAGCAAGCGCCACGACAAGCAGAGACGCCGCACCCGTCGCAGCTTCGAGAGTGCCGAGATCATCGAACTCCATGGCTCCAAGTTCGACGACGAGCGCTCGCCGAAACCGATCCTGCCCCTCAACCCGACCCAGGAAGAATACCTGCGCGCGCTCAAGACGAGTCCGCAGGTGGTGGTGCTGGGACCTGCGGGCACGGGCAAGACCTGGATCGCCGCGTCCTACGCGGCCGACCTCTATCGCGCCTGCAAGATCCGCAAGATCGTGCTGACGCGCCCGAGCGTGCCCTGCGGCCGCTCGCTCGGCTACCTGCCCGGGACGCTCGAGGAGAAGTTCGGGCCGTGGGCGATGCCGATCATCGAGGCCATCAAGGAGCGCATCGGCGGCGCGGCCTTCGACATCGCGCTCAAGCACGGCGACATCGAGCTCGTACCCTTCGAGTTCATGCGCGGGCGCTCGTGGAAGAATGCCTTCATCCTTCTCGACGAGGGCCAGAACACCACGCCGGCCGAGATCAAGATGTTCCTCACCCGCGTCGGCGAGGGCTGCACCGTGGTGGTCAACGGCGACGTGAGCCAGACCGACCTCAAGGAGGCCTCGGGCCTGCGCACGATCCTTCAGCTCATCGAGCAGCAGGGGCTGCCGGTGCCGGTCGTGGAGTTCACCCGCGACGACATCGTGCGCTCGGGCATCTGCGCCATGTGGGTGCAGGCCTTCTACGAAGCGGGGATTTAGCGTCGGCAGGGAGGAGCGCCGCATCGCTGCGGCGCTTCGCTCAAACCTGTGCGGGCGTCGCGGGCGCGTCGATCGCGCGCTCGTCCGACCCGGCGGCGAGCCAGCGCACGGAGGCCGCAAGCGCCTCGCGGATCGGCTTCGGGGCGTAGCCCAGTTCCTCGCGCGCGCGCCGGCTGTCGAAGGGCGTCGAGCGCAGGGCGAGGCGCACGCCCTCGAGATTGGCGGCGGGCGCCCGGCCCGTGATCCGGTCGGCGATCCACTCGCTCACCACGGCGGCCGCGAGAGCCACGGGCGCGGGAATCGCGCGCCGCGGCATGCGGCGGCCCGAGACCTCCTCGAGCAGGCGCAGGAAGTCCCCGAGGCGCAGGTTCTCGCCCCCTAAGATGTAGCGCACGCCCGGGCGGCCCCGGTCGCCGGCGAGCACGATGCCGGCCGCCACGTCGCGCACGTCGACGAGGTTGAGCAGGCAGTCGAGATAGGCCGGCGAGCGCCCTTTGAGGAACATGTCGATCATGGCGGCCGGCGGCGTCATGTTGTCGTCGCCCGGGCCGACCGGCACGGTCGGGTTGACGACCACGACGTCGAGCCCCGCCTCCGCGGCCTCGAAGGCCAGACGTTCGGCGAGGTGCTTCGAGCGGGTGTAGGGGCCCGGCATGTCCTCGAGCGGCGGCGGCGCCGAGCCGTCGATCGGGCCGTTGCGGCGGTCGGGGCGCGGCAGCAGGATCGATTCCGTCGAGCAATAGACCATCCGCTCGATCGGCATCGTCCGGGCGCAGGCCAGGACCGTGCGGGTGCCCTCCGTGTTGATCCGCGCGAAATCGGCCTTGTCGCGCCGCCACAGATGCGCGATCGCGGCCAGGTGGTAGACGCGGCGCACGCCTGTCATGGCGCGCTGGACGTCGCCCTCGTCGAGGATCGAGCCGCGCACGTACTCGGCGTCGGCGGGAAGGGGCCGGGGATCCGCGAGGTCGAGCACGCGCACGCGCTCGCCGCGTTCGCTGAGCGCGCGCACGAGGTGCCGGCCGACGAAGCCGCAGCCGCCGGTGACGAGGACAGGGGCGTCGGGAGTGACAGGTGAGGTCATGACGGGCGCGCGGCTCCGCGGCGTTGGAAGGCAGGCGTTCGAGGCGTGTCGGAAACGCGGCTCATGACGGGCACGCGCCTCCGCGGCATGCCGAGCGTGTCGGGAACGTGGCTCATGATAGGTCCGCGGCTCCGCGGTATTCCGAGCGTGTCGGGAACGTGGCTCATGAGGCGCGCGCGGCTCCGCGGCGTTCGAGGGCGATCATGAGGGCCGGCAGCACCACGAGAGAGGCGATCAGCACGAACAGGATGGCGAGGCCGAGCAGCATGCCCATGCTGTAGAGCCCACGATGGGCCGAGATCGCAAGCGTCGCAAATGCCGCAACCGTGTTGATCTGGGCGACGAGCACCGCGAGCGAGGTCGAGGTGTCCATCACCCCGCCGCCCCCGGAGGCGCCCGCCTCGTGCGCGAGCTCCCGCGCCCGCGCCACGATGTGGACGCTGCTCGCCACCCCGAGCCCGATGAGGAGCGGCACCACGATGATGTTGGCGAAGTTGAAGGGCAGGTCGAGCAGCGCCGAGGCCGCGACGGTCCACACGGATGCGACCACGAGGGGCGCGAGCACGAGGAGCACGTCGGAGAGGCGCCGGCGCATGAACGCCACCACGGCCGCGATCGCGAGGGTCGTGTAGGCGATCGCCTCCACGAAGGAATCCAGGATCGCGTCGCCCGCGCCCGTGAGGATCGCGGGCACGCCGGCGGCCTGCGGAGCCACCGCCTTGACGCGCTCCGCGAAGGCGTTGAGCGCGTCGGGGCCGGTGATGTCGCCGGCCGGCATGACGGTGAGGCGCACCGCGCCCTCCGGCGTCATCCAGTCCCGGCGCAGGTCGTCCGGAATGCTCTCCAGGGCGACGGGCTCCGAGACGGAGAGCTGCGCGCCGAGGCCGAAGGCGAGCTCGGCGAAGCCGCCCACGAGACCGTCCTCCAGGTTCTGGAGCGCCGAACCCCCCGTGCCCTGGCGCTCGGCAAAGCGCGCGAGCGCCAGGCTAAGCGCCTGCGCGGCCTTCTGGACCTCGGAGGGCGGACCGCCCGCGAGCGCGCCCGAGGAGCGGCGCAGGTCCGCGAAGGCCCGGGCGAGCGCGGCGTCGTCCGGGCGCGGCGCGGTCTCGGCCGGCCGCGTGCTCTGCAGATTCTGCATGAGCTCGGACAGGATCGCGATCTTCTGCTCCTGGTCGCGGGGGATGAAGTTCTCGATGTAGCGCACCCCGGCGACGCCCGGGACCGCGCGCAGCCGCGGCTCCAGCGCCCGGGCGGCCTCGAGGTTCGGGGCCAGCACGTTGAGGGCGTAGGGAGAGGTCTGCGGATCGCTCGCGAGATCCCGGTAGGTCATGACCGGAGCGGCCTTCGGGTTCTGGAGGTTGAGCGGGTTCACGTCGATGCGGGCCTGCGGCGCCACCGCGACCGCCGCGAGGGTCACGACGGTCGCGACGGCGAGCACCGCCTTGTAGTGGCGCTGGAGCCACAGGCCGATCCCAATGCCGACGCCCGACTTCCTCGGCGGGCGCGGCGGCATCACGGCCATCAGGGCGGGCTGGACCGTGAAGGTGATCACCACCGCGACCAGCATGCCCAGCGCCGAGATGATGCCGAAATCGGCGAGCGCCACGTAGGACGTCGGCACGAAGGACAGGAAGGCGAGCGCCGCGCATAGCGCCGAGAGCGCGATCGCCGGGCCTTCGCCCAGCATGGCGGTCTTGAGGGCCTGCTCGACGGAGTGGCCCTGCTCGACCTCTTCGAGGTAACGCAGGCCGAGATGGGTGCCGAAATCGACCCCGAGGCCGAAGAACAGCACCATGAAGGCGACCGAGATCAGGTTGAGCTCGCCGATCGTGATCGCCGCAAGTCCGGTGGTCCAGACCGAGCCGATGACCAGCGTGATGAGGAGTGCCCAGATCAGGCGCCCCGAGCGGATGCCGAGGATCAGGCTCATGGCCACCAGCACGAAGGACAGGCCGCTGGCGTAGAGCGCGCCCGAGAAGGCGTCGTCGAGCTCCTGCTGCTGCAGCGCCGGATCGCCCGTGACCCGGAGCGTCGTGCTCGGATGCTCGCCGCGCACCGTCTGCATGTCGGCCTGGAGGGCGTCGAGGGCCGGACCGAAGCGGTCGATCGAGTGGTTGTCGGGGACGGGCGTCGCCAGCACCAGGCGGCGCTTGCCGCGCAGATCCGAGCCGACGTCGAACAGAACGCCCCAGTTCAGCGTCGCGGCCCGGCCCTCGGCCCGCGCCGCCGTGGTGGCCGCCATCTCGTTGATGAGTCGGGCAATCTGCGGCGGCGCGGCGGCGGCGCCCGCGGCTTCGACCTGCCCGACGATGCGGGCGAGCCCGCGCAGGCTGGGATCGCCCTGCAGCACGGTCACGAGAGGGCCGGCCTCCTGGATCTGGGTCGCGAGGGCGCGCAGGCGCTCGACGGGCAGGAACAGGAGCGCGTTGTCCTCGAAGAAGGCGTTGTCGCCGGCGACCTGCACCTTGGTGAACTGGGCCTGACGCCCGCGCAGGCGCTCGGCCAGGGCCCGGGCAGCGGCGGTGGCCTCCTCGCTCGAGGTCGCGTCGACGACGACGACGGCGGGCCGCTCGCGCGGGAAGGCCTTGGAATAGGCGATCTCGTTCTGCCGGAAGGGGAGGCTCGCCGAGAGGAAGTTATCGGTGTTGGTGTTGATCGTGAGCCGCGCCGAGAGCCAGCCCGCCAGGACGGTCAGGACCAGGGTCAGGCCGAGCACCCACCAGCGCCCGCGGGAGGCCGCGATCGCGCAGGCGGAGAGGATCGACCGGCTGAATGTCCACATGAAAGAACCTGCTTGCCTGGAAAGGATCGGGCCGGGCCCGGGCGGTGCGACCGCGACGGGCGGCCGGATCGCGGCGCCCTTATGGGAGGGGGTGCGGCGGCCGGCAAGGGCTCGCCGCACATGGGACGCGTGCGCTCCGGCGCCTCCCCTGCGCGGTGCGGCGGCAGCCTTGGCGGCCGATCGTGTCATTGGCGTGGCAAAGCCGGTGTGCCGGATCCCGCCTCCCGCCTGGCGCGAAAGGGATTCCCTCGGGGAGGTGGCGGGAGGCGGGTCACCCGTGGCGGAGGGTCTCCGGCGTATCGGGGCCTGTGGAGACGGCGGCGCGGCCCTTGACGCCCGGGCGGCTCCTGCCGCTACCCTCAAGACTGGGCTGGAGGCCCGGAACACGTCATGCAGCAGGCGCTTGCGGCCGCCGCGATCCTCAACGTCCTGATCTGGCTCGGGCTTCTCCTCGGGCGGGGCGGGTTCTGGCGCATGCGCGAGCGGCTCGACGGCGAGATCCCCGAACTCCCGACCTGGCCCGCCGTGGTCGCGGTCATGCCCGCCCGCAACGAGGCCGCGGTGATCGCCCGCTCGGTCGCCTCGGTCGTGACCCAGGACTATCCCGGGCCCCTCGCGGTGATCCTCGTCGACGACCACAGCACCGACGGGACCGCGGACATCGCCCGCGCGGCCGCGCAAGCCGCCGGCCGGCCCGAGCGGCTCGCCGTCCTGCGCTCCCGGCCTCTGCCACAGGGCTGGACCGGGAAGCTCTGGGCGCTCTCCGAGGGGCTGCGCGAGGCTGGGGCGCGGGAGCCCGACGCCCCTTACGTCTGGTTTACCGATGCCGACATCGCGCACGACCCCACGAGCCTGCGGCGTCTTGTCGGCAAGGCGGAACGGGAGGGGCGCGACCTGGTTTCGCTCATGGTCCTCCTGTCCTGCGAGGCCTTCCTCGAGCGCCTCCTGATCCCGCCCTTCGTGTTCTTCTTCTCCCTTCTCTATCCGTTCCCTTACGTGAACGACCCCCGTCGCCGCCTCGGCGCGGCCGCAGGCGGCTGCGTGCTCCTGCGCCGGGCCGCGCTGGAGCGGGCCGGCGGGCTCGGCGCCATCCGGGGCCGCATCATCGACGACTGCGCCCTGGGCCAGCTCGTCAAGGCGCGGGGCCGCCCCGGGGGAGCGCCGGTCTGGCTCGGCCTCACGCGGCGGCTGCGCAGCATCCGGCCCTACGAGGGGCTGCAGGACATCTGGTCCATGGTGGCGCGCAGCGCCTACACGCAGCTGCGCCATTCGCCGCTTCTCCTCGCCGGGACGCTCGCCGGCATGGTCCTGACCTACCTCGCCGGGCCGGCGGCGCTCCTGACCTATCCCTGGCACGGCGACGGGCTCGCCGCCGCAGCCGGCGCGCTCGCCTGGGTCCTCATGAGCGGCGCGATCGCGCCGACCCTGCGGCTCTACCGCCAGCCCCTGTGGTTCGCGCCGCTCCTGCCCGTGGTGGCGGTGTTCTACAGCGTCATGACGGCGGATTCCGCGCTCGCCCACGCCCGCGGCCGCGGCGGGGCCTGGAAGGGCAGGGTGCAGCGGAGCGACGGCCGGGAGGGCGCGGCTTCGGAGGAGCACGCGTGAGGAGGCCGGTTCGAAGAAGCCCAGGTGAGGCGGAGGGCAGAGTGGCTCCGCCATGCCGGCCGGTTCGGAGGAGCACGCGTGAGGAGGTTCGAGGATGCGGGGCCGCACCGCCTGTGCCACGACCGTCCCGGAGCCGATGCATGAGAGACTTGCGCATAACTGGACCCTGAAGGGTCGCCCGCCGGGAAAAGCTTATGTATAAGCCCGGTCTTCCCCATGTATGATGCACTTCCCCACAAGGAGATCACGATGGACGATGCGGGCCTCATCGCGCCCCACCGGGACCGGCTCGAAGCGACGGTCGTCGACACGCGCGAAGCCTTGAAGGCGCTCCAGCGCGAGGACGGCCATTGGCTGTTCGAGCTCGAAGCCGACGCCACGATTCCGGCCGAGCACATCTTCCTCCAGCACTTCCTCGACGAGATCGACCCCGAGCTCGAGCGGGGCCTCGCGGCCTATCTGCGCGGGATCCAGGCGGAGCACGGCGGCTGGCCGCTGTTCCACGACGGCGATCTCGACATCTCGGCGACCGTGAAGGCCTATTTCGCCCTCAAGCTCGCGGGCGACTCCCCCGACGCCCCTCACATGCGTCGCGCCCGGGAGGCGATCCTCGCCCGCGGCGGCGCCGCACGGGCCAACGTCTTCACCCGCATCGCGCTCGCGCTGTTCGGCCAGGTGCCCTGGCACGCGGTCCCGGTGATGCCGGTCGAGATCATGCTCCTGCCGCGCTGGTTCCCCTTCCACATCGAGAAGGTGTCCTACTGGTCGCGCACCGTGATCGTGCCGCTCCTGATCCTGATGGCGCTCAAGCCCCAGGCCCGCAACCCGCGCAGGGTCGACATCCGCGAACTCTTCACCATGCCGCCCGAGGAGGAGCCCGACTACATCTCCTTCGCGGAGAAGGACCGGATGGGCCAGATCTTCGTCGCCATCGACCGCGTCCTGCGGGTCGTCGAGCCCCGCTTCCGCGGCGGCTCGCGCGAGAAGGCGATCCAGAAGGCCGTGGAGTTCTTCGAGGAGCGCCTCAACGGCGAGGACGGCCTGGGCGCCATCTTCCCCGCCATGGCGAATTCCGTCATGGCCTTCGACGCGCTCGGCTACCCGAAGGACCACCCGTCCGTCGTCATCGCCAAGCGCTCGATCGACAAGCTGCTCGTGCGCGGCGAGCGCACCTATTGCCAACCCTGCCTGTCGCCCGTCTGGGACACCTCGCTCGCCATGCACGCCCTGCTGGAAGCCGGCGAGCGCCCCGAGAGCAAGTCGCTCGAAGGGGCGGCGCAATGGCTCCTGGAGCGCGAGATCCGCGTCAAGGGCGACTGGTCGTGGAAGCGGCCGGACCTGGAGCCCGGCGGCTGGGCCTTCCAGTACCGCAACGACTACTATCCCGACGTGGACGATACCGCCGTCGTCGCCATGGCCCTGCACCGAATCGACCCGGACCGCTACCGCGACTGCGTCAAGCGCGCCGCGGACTGGATCCTCGGCATCCAGAGCGCCAACGGGGGCTGGGGCGCCTTCGACGTCGACAACACCTACCACTACCTCAACGCGATCCCCTTCGCGGACCACGGCGCGCTCCTCGATCCGCCGACCGTGGACGTGACGGCGCGCTGCGTCAGCCTCCTCGCCCAGATGGGCTACGGCCTCGAGCACGAGGGCGTGCGGCGGGCCGTGGAGTTCATCCGCCGCGAGCAGGAGCCCGACGGCTCCTGGTACGGCCGCTGGGGCGTGAACTACGTCTACGGCACCTGGTCGGCCCTGTGCGCGCTGAACGCCGTCGGGGCGGAGTTCGACGATCCCGCGATCCGCAAGGCGGTGGCCTTCCTGGAGAGCCGGCAACGCGAGGACGGGGGCTGGGGCGAGGATTGCGCCACCTACTGGACCGAGCGCAAAGGCGAGGTGAAGTCCTCGACGGCCTCCCAGACCGCCTGGGCGGTTCTCGGCCTCATGGCGGCGGGCGAGGTCGACGGCGAGGCGGTGCGGCGCGGCGTCGCCTGGCTCGAAGCCGCTCCCCGCGAGGGCGCGCGCTGGGACGAGAACCTGTGGTCCGGCACCGGCTTTCCGCGGGTCTTCTACCTCAAGTACCACGGCTATGCGGCCTACTTCCCCCTCTGGGCGCTGGCGCGCTATAGAGGTCTGAAGCGCGGAAACGACCGGCGCGTCAGGGTAGGGATGTAACCCGCCCGCCCTGCGAGGAGCCGCGCCCCAAGCGGGCAAGGCTCTCCGCGGGGATGAAGAAACCGGGTCGTGACGGGGCCCGCGGCCGTGAAGAGCCGCGGGAGCGGGGGTTCAGACCATGCGCGTGGGCGTTCTCACAGGCCTAGCGGCCGAAGCCCGGCTTCTCGACGGGGTCCCGAATTTGGGCGCCGTGCGCCTCACGGTCGCCCGGACGGGCGCCGATCCCGTGATCGCCCGCCGCGAGGCCGAGCGCCTCGTGGCCTCCGGCGTGGCGGCCCTCGTGAGCTTCGGCGTGGCGGGCGGTCTCGATCCGCGCCTGCGGGCCGGCGACCTCGTCCTGGCCGACCGGGTGGTCCTGCCCGGGGGTCGGGCCATCGCCACCCATGCGGCCTGGCGCAGCCTCGCGCAGGCGCGCCTCGCCGGTGCCGTCGTGGGCGCGGTCGCGGGCTCGAACCGGCTCCTCGTCACCCCCGCCGAGAAGCGCCTCCTCTGCGAGCGCTCCGGGGGCTTGGCCGGCGACATGGAGAGCGGCGCCGTCGCCGAGGTGGCCGCCGAAGCCGGCGTGCCGTTCCTGGTGGTGCGGGCGGTGTCGGACGGCGCCTCCCGCTCCCTGCCGCACGTCGCCCGCGTGCCCCTGCGCCCGGACGGCGGCCTCAGCGTGGGCCGCATCGCCCATGCCCTGTTCACCCGTCCCGGAGAGTGGCCGGCGGTGGCGCGGCTGGCGGTCGAGACCCGGGCCGCCATGGCGGCCCTGCGGGCGGCGGTGCGCTCCGGCGCCCTGCTGCCCCCGGGCACCGCCTTTGCCGAGGCGCTGGCTCCCGACGAGGCCGAGATCGCCCTCCAGGCCGCCTGACCCACGGCCTTCGGCGCCCCGGACCCCCTGGCCTGGACCCGGAAACGGAACCGCCGCCCGTGGGGGCGGCGGAGGCAAAGCGGCGTCTGTGCGGCCGTTCGTTCAGGCGGCCTGGCCCGAGCGGGCGCTCTTGCGCGCCGGGGGCGGGGAGGCCTCGGTGACCTCCTTGACGATCTTGTCGAACACGAACTCGGCCGGACGCTGGTTCTCGAGCGAGATCTCGGGCGCCATCGGGCCGGAGGTCCTGATGCCCGTGAGCACCGTCTTCAGCGCCTTCAGCGGGTGCTTCACGGTGTCGGTGACCGCGGTGGGCTCATAGCCGCAATGGACCATGCAGTCCGCGCACTTCTCGTAGACGCCGGTGCCGTAGGAATCCCACTGGGTGGTCTCCATCAGCTCCTTGAAGGTCTTGGTGTAGCCCTCGTTGAGCAGGTAGCAGGGCCGCTGCCAGCCGAAGACGTTGCGGGTCGGGGTGCCCCAGGGGGTGCAGCGGTACTCCTGGTTGCCGGCCAGGAAGTCCAGGAACATCGTGGACTGGACGAAGCGCCACTTCTTGCTGCCCTTGCGGTGCTCGCCGCGCTTGAAGATGGACCGGAACAGGTTCTTCGAGGTCTGGCGGTTGAGGAAGTGCTCCTGGTCGGGCGCACGCTCGTAGGCGTAGCCCGGCGACAGGGTGACGCCGTCGACCTTGAGGTCGTCCGTGACGAAGTCGAGATAGGACGCCACCCGGTCGGGATCGACGCCCCCGAAGAGGGTGGCGTTCACGGTGACCCGGAAGCCCTTGGCCTTGGCGGCCTTGATGGCCTGAACGGCCTTGTCGAACACGCCCGTCTGGCACACCGACCGGTCGTGCTCCTCCTTCAGGCCGTCGAGATGGACGCTGAAGGTGAGGTACGGGCTCGGGGTGAAGAGATGCAGCTTCTTCTCGAGCAGCAGGGCGTTCGTGCACAGAACCACGAATTTCTTGCGCTTGACGAGCTCGGCCGCGATCTGGCCGATCTCCTTGTGGAGGAGCGGCTCGCCGCCGGGGATCGAGACGATGGGGGCGCCGCACTCCTCGGCCGCCTGCACGCATTCCTCGACCGAGAGGCGCCGGTTCAGGATATGGTCCGGATAGTCGATCTTGCCGCAGCCCGCGCAGGCCAGGTTGCACCGGAACAGGGGCTCGAGCATGAGCACGAGCGGGTAGCGCGTGTTGCCCATGAGGCGCTGCTTCATGATGTAGGCGCCGACCTTGATCTGCTGACGAACGGGGACACTCACGGACTAACCTCCTGAAACGTTGTCTCGCTCACGCCGCGGGCCACCTCGTCGGGGAGGCGGAACTGAACCCGCTCCTCGATCCCGAACAAGGTCTCCACCTGCGTGGCGAAAAGGATACTCAACCGGTCAAGCAGTTCCTCGACCAGTTCCTCGGGCGCCGAAGCGCCGGCACTGATTCCCACCGTCGATGCGCCTTCAAGCCAGGCCGGGTCAAGCTCTTCCGCATCTTCGATGAGATAGGAGGGCACGCCGCAGGATTCGCCGATTTCGCGCAAGCGATTGGAATTAGAGCTGTTTCTGGCGCCGACCACGAGGATCGCGTCGACGGAGCGGGCGAGGCTTCGCACCGCTATTTGCCGATTTTGTGTCGCATAGCAGATATCGCGCGTGTCGGGACCCACGATTGCGGGGAATCGGGCCTTCAGGAGGGCGATGATGTCGCGGGTGTCGTCCAGGCTCAAGGTCGTCTGGGTCACGTAGGCGAGCCGCCGCGGGTCGCGCGGCTGGAGCCGTTCTGCTTCCGTAAGGGAACCCACGAGATGCACGATCCCGGGAATCCGCCCGGTGGTGCCCACCACCTCGGGGTGGCCCGCATGGCCGATCAGCACCACCTCGTAGCCGCGCTCGGCGTAGCGCCGGCCCTCCACGTGCACCTTGCTGACGAGGGGGCAGGTGGCGTCGATGGTGTAGAGGCCCCGCGCCTCGGCGTGGCGCTCGACGGCCTCGGACACCCCGTGGGCGCTGAACACGGTCACGGCGCCCTCGGGAATCTCGTCGACCTCCTCGACGAAGCGGGCGCCCTTGGCCTTCAGGTTCTCGACGACGCGCTTGTTGTGCACGATCTCGTGCCGCACGTAGACCGGAGCGCCATGGATCGCGAGAGCCCGCTCGACGATCTCGATCGCGCGCTCGACCCCGGCGCAGAAGCCGCGGGGCTGGGCGAGCAGGACGCGGAGCGCAGTCTTGGGGAGGGGCGCCGTCTTGGGGGAGTGGTCGGCAAGACCCATGAATCCTCACGAGCAGTGGTTCTTGCAGGGGCTGGTCCGGATCCTGGGCGCCTCATGCTTGCCGGAGTGGCAGCTTACACGAAAGAAGTCCCAGGTTCCAAACCTCTTCTGGTGGGGTCGAGAGTATAGAGCCCCCGGTCAGGATACAAACCGTCCGGGGCCGTACCGCGCCTGCGGAGAGGATTATCCCATTATTAACGTAACCGGGAGTCCCCCCGCCACGCCCGGGCGGCGCCCGCGCGGGGTGGTCCGGGCGGTCCAAACCGGTCCAAACCGGACCATTCCGGCCCGGTTGCGCCGAGGGCCGGACCGTGGCCAAGTGCCGGCCGATTCCGGCCTGCGAGGAGAGAGATCGCGATGAACGTCCATGCCCCCGCCTCCGCCCTGCGCCCGCACGAGGAGCGGCTCGACCGGCTCGCCGAGGTCGCCGTGAAGGTGGGCCTCGGACTGGCGCCGGGGCAGGAACTCGTGATGACCGCGCCCCTCGAGGCGCTGCCGCTCGTGCGGCGGATCACCGAGCACGCCTACCGGGCCGGCGCGTCGCTCGTCACGACCCTGTTCGACGACGACGAAGCCACGCTCCTGCGCTACCGCCATGCGGCGCCCGAGGGCTTCGACCGCACCCATGGCTGGCTCCTCGACGGCATGGCGGCGGCGTTCCGGGGCGGGGCGGCGCGGCTGGCGATCCGCGGCGACGACCCGGCGCTGCTGGCGGGCCAGGACCCCGACAAGGTCTCGCGCGCCAACCGCGCCCGCTCGCGCGCCTACCGGCCCGCGCTCGAGCTCATCACCCAATACGTCATCAACTGGACCATCCTGTCCTACGCGACCCCGGCCTGGGCCCGCACGGTGTTCCCCGGCCTCCCCGAGGCCGAGGCGGTGACACGCCTGTGGGACGCGATCTTCGCGGCCTCGCGCGTCGACGCGCCGGACCCGGTGGCGGCCTGGGAGGAGCACAACCGCAGCCTCCAGGTGCGCACCCGCCTCATGAACGGGAAGGCCTATGCGGCGCTGCGCTTCCGGGGGCCCGGCACGGATCTCACGGTCGGCCTGTCGGACGGCCACGAATGGCTCGGCGGCTCGACCACGGCGCAGAACGGCGCCACCTGCAACCCCAACATCCCGACCGAGGAGGTGTTCACGACCCCCCACAAGGACCGGGTCGAGGGCACGGTGCGGGCGACCAAGCCGCTCTCCTACAGCGGCACCCTGATCCGGGACATCGCGGTGCGCTTCGAGGGCGGCCGCATCGTCGAGGTCCGGGCCTCGAGCGGCGAGGAGGTGCTCGCCCAGGTGCTCGACACCGACGAGGGCGCGCGGCGCCTCGGCGAGGTGGCGCTCGTGCCCTATTCCTCGCCGATCTCGCAGAGCGGGCTCCTGTTCTACAACACCCTGTTCGACGAGAACGCCGCGAGCCACATCGCGCTCGGCCAGTCCTACGCCTCCTGCATCCGCGGCGGCACCGGCATAGGCGCCGACGAGCTCGCGCGCCGGGGCGCCAATGCGAGCCTCATCCACATCGACTGGATGATCGGCTCGGCGGAGGTCGACGTGGACGGGCTCGCGGCGGACGGCCGCGCCGAGCCGCTGATGCGCCGGGGCGAGTGGGTGCCCTGAGGCAACAGGAGGCGGAGGCGCCGGGAGCGCTTCAGCCTTCGCGCTGCACGGCCTCGTTGACGAAGCGCATGCGCGCCCGGCTGTCCGCGGCGATCTCCTGGTCGGCGCACCAGCGCGCGAACGGCGCCGGCTCGATCCTGACCCGCACGACCCGGACGCCCGCGCGCTCCGCCTCGCGTTCGTTGTTCTGTGCGGCGGCGAGCCACTGGTCGTAGGCCGGCGCCAGCACGTGCGGATCCTCCATCATGGCGAGGATCGCGGCGTAGTCCTCCCGCGCATACCAGGGCATGCCGGCCTTGCGGATCGTCGGTTCGGTCATGGTTGCAGAGCCTCGGTCGGGGCCGGTGCCGCGTGCGCCGTGCTCGGATGAGAATAGGGGGGTGCGGGCCGAAGGGAATCCCCGTCCCGCTTGCGCCCCTTCCGCCCGCGGCCGACAGGGGCCTGCGGCCGGGCCGGGCTCAGCGCCCGTTCTGCTCCGCGAGCGCCGGGCGCAGGTTGCCGCCGTGGCGCTCGAGCAGGGCCTCGGCCTCGGCGCGGCCGGTGCCGGAGACCATCAGGGCCGCGAGCTTCACGCTGCCGTCGCCGCGCGCCAGCGCATCGGCGGCCTGCGCCTCCGTGCAGCCCGTGATGCGCGCCACCATGATCTCGGCCCGGCGCCTCAGCTTCGCGTTCGTGGCCCGCATGTGCACCATCAGGCCGCGATAGACGCGTCCCAGCCGGATCATGATCAGGGTCGAGAGCAGGTTGAGCACGATCTTCTGCGCGGTGCCGGCCTTCATGCGCGTGGAGCCCGCCACCACTTCCGCGCCAGTCTCGACCAGGATCGGGTAGGTGCAGGCGTCCAGCAGCGGCGCGCCGCGGTTGTTGGACAGCCCGATCGACACCGCGCCCCGCGCCGTCGCCTCGCGCAGGGCCGCGATCGTGAAGGGCGTGGTGCCGCTGGCCGCCAGGCCGATCACCACGTCGTCGGGGCCGACCCCCGCGTCCCGGATCGCGGCGGCGCCGGCGTCGGCCGAATCCTCCGCATTCTCGACCGCGCGCAGGAAGGCGGCCTCGCCGCCCGCCATGGCGAAGACGAGGCTCTCGTCCGGCCAGTCGAAGGTCGGGGGCAGTTCGGCCCCGTCCTGCACGCCGATGCGGCCCGAGGTGCCCGCGCCCGCATAGACGAGCCGGCCGCCGCGCCGCAGCCCCGGCACGGCCGCTTCCGCGGCGGCCGCGATCGCAGGCAAGGCCGGGCCGACCGCCGCGACGGCGGCAAGCTGCCCCTCGTAGAGGGCGGCGAGCGCGTCCGCGCTCGACCAGGCGTCGAGTTCGAGGTAGCGGGGGCTGAACGTCTCGGTGGCCATCGCGTGCGCTCCGCCGTCAGATCCGGGCAGCGACTGGATGCCGCCCGGCACAACGCAGCACCATCGCGTGCGGGCGCATCGGAGCGCAAGCTCCCGGTGCGGCCGCCGGCAACGGCCGCATCAGGCCGCAAGCCACGGCGGCGGAGCGGCGGCCCGCGGGGGCATAGCGCCCGATCATCAGACCGCCAGCCTCAGCGGCGGCACGGCAGCCTGCGCGGGGGCGTAGCGCTCGATCATCTGGGCGCAGAACGCCGCGAACTCCTCCTTGACCTGGGGCGGGCTCGTGTGATGCGGCGCGATCCCGCGATGCTCGGGCGTGAAGCAGAAGGTCACGGTGACGTCGAAATCCTGGAGCGCCTCCATCTGGCGGTCGAACCAGCCGAGGGCGTCGGGGCGGAAGCTGTCGGCCCAGGACAGGCCGGTGCGGAGATACTTCACCCCGAGCCGCTTCATCCAGGCGACCGCGTCGTCGAGCCGGTGGTCCTCGTAGTGGAACCACTGGCACAGGCCCATCTGCGGCGTGTGCCGGGCGAACGCCTCCAGCGCCGGCTTCGGGGTCCCGTCCTCGCGGAGCAGCCCCATGTAGAAGTGGCGGTAATAGGAGGAGCCCTCGGCCTCCCGGTGGCGGGTCGTCGCCCCCCAAGCGCGCGGCAGGTCGTAGAGCGAGTACCAGTGGATCTTGGGTGCCTTGCCGATGAGCAGTTCGGCGGTGCGGTTCAGGCCCCACACCTGCACCTCCTCGGCCCCGAAGGTCGAGATCCCGACCTCGGAGACCCAGATCGGCAGGTCGGTGACGGCGCGGATCTCGTCGATCTTCGCGGGCCATTCGTGGATCTGCCACAGGTTCCAGTCGAGCGGGAAGCCGTGCACCGCGACCACGTCGACGTGATCGAGCACCCCGCGCTCCTTCATGTTGGTCATGAAGCCCGGGTCGATCGGCGAGATGCCCCCGAGCACGCGCGGGACGGCCGGGTTCGCGGCCTTGATGGCCCGGCCGGCCTCAACCGCCATCTCGGCGAAGCGGGCCCAGCCCGGATCGATCTCGGGGTCCCAGTGGGACTTGTTGTTGGGCTCGTTCCAGATCATCGCGGCTTCGATCATGGTGGGGTTCTCCTGAACGGTGATCTCGGGACATCTTGCGGGAGCGCAGGGCCCTACCCCTCCCTGCCAAGGGAGGGTGCCCCGCATGGGCGGGTGGGATGGAAGCTCAGTGCTTCCGAACCGGGCGCGTCTCCCTCCCCCCGCTTGCGGCGGGGAGGGATCAAGGGTGGGGGGCGGTGCCGCTTCCCGAGTACAGGGCGGCGGGCAGGTTCGGAGAAATTGCGGTCGTCCCCGGCACCCCTCACCCCTGACCCCTCCCCGCCGCAAGCGGGGGGAGGGAAGCGGGCCTCCTGCACGGCTCGTGCTCTCACCCCAGCCGACCTCCGCTGACGGTGCATTCCACGCTCCCATGGCAGGGAGGGATCACTTCCCCCGCGCCGGATACACGGGCCCTGCGTCAGAGCGCCCGCTGCGGCGGCAGACATAGACCTCGTCCTCGGGGTGCCGGAGGATCTCGAAGCCGGCCGAGCGCAGCATCGCCTCGACGCAGGCCGCGTTCGGGGCCCACCAGTTGGTGGGATCGTCGGCGTAGCGGTGCTCGATGAAGTGCATCTTCGGGTAGCCGGGGCTGTCGAAATGCTCCTCCTGCCAGAAGGTGTAGTTCTCCTCGACCGCGTCGACCTGCTTCGACCCCCGCTGCATCGACTGGAACACGAGAAGGTCCCGCGCCACGTGCTCGTGGATGAGGTCGAGGGCGAGGAGCGGGTGGCGCAGGTGATACAGGACGCCCATGAAGAGCACGACGTCGAAGCGCTCGCCCAGCGCGCCGACGTCGTAGACGGAGAGCTGACGGAACTCGATGTCCTGCCCCGTCACCTCGGCCGCGAAGCGCGCCTGCGCGAGGTAGCGCTCGTCGAAATCGACGCCGAGGACGCGGTCGGCGCCGCGCTTCTTCATCTCGATCGAGTAGAAGCCGCCGTTGCAGCCGATGTCGAGCACGGTCTTGCCGGTGAGGTCCTGCGGGATCGCGTCGGCGAAGCCGCGCCACTTGATCGCGGGGTAGTTGCCGAGGAAGTGGTTCGGGGCGGTCCAGGCGCCGTTGAGGTTGATGTTGTGGAACCAGGGCCCGAGCGCGTCCGCGCGGCGCTGGATCTCGTCCCTGGAGCTGAAGTCGATCGCGTTCATGGCTTGTCCCACCTCCATGGTCCCCCGTGAGAGCGCCGTCCGGAACGGCGCCTCGCCGATCATTCCCGATTCACCGGGTGCAGGCCCTGCGCGCGCCTGCCCCCTCGGACCGTGCGCATTCATTCCCGATTGACCTCGTGCAGGCCCTGCGCGCCGCGCCCGGCCGGCCAGCCGAGCGCGACGCGGGCGCCGGCCGCATGCTCGCCCTCGCCGGCCGCCGCCTCGCTGAGGAGCTGGATCGCGGCGCGGTAGCCGTGCAGCGTGCCGACGTCGACGTAAGCCTCGCCCGCCTTCACGCCGACCGCATGGCCGCCGCCGGCGAGCCAGGCGTTCACGAGCGTGCCGATGTACTCGTCCGGCGGATCGCGCGTGACCCAGAGCCGGCGCAAGTCCTCCAGCACCCGGCCCGGCATCTTGAAGGCGCCCCAGATCCAGCGCGAGGCGGCGTCCGCGCGCTTGACCTGGATCTCGCGCACCCGTTCGCCGTCGAGCACGACCGCGTCGAAGAACTCCGGGTGATCGACGGGAAAGAGCAGGAACGAGAGGGTGTCGTCGGGCAGCTCCGCGAGCGCTCCTTCCGGAAACCACACCGTGTCGGGCAGGCCGACGATCACGCCCTCGTCCGGCCCGATCAGCGGCGAGGCGCGGAAGATCGCGTCGCACAGGCCCGCGGCCTGCGGCTGCACCACGTAGGCGATGGCGGCCCCGCCATAGGAGCCGCCGTAATATTCCATGATGTCGGATTTGCCGGGCGAGATCACGAAGCAGATCTTCGTGGCCCCGCCGCGGATCATGCGCTCCACGAGGTATTCGCTCACCGCGCAGGGACGCTCGACGCCGTGGTCGAGCCGGCTGCCGACGGGCAGAAGCTCCTTCGAGAAGGCGAGCGGCTGGATGCGGCTGCCGCGCCCGGCGGCGGGAATGACGCCCCACATGTTCAGGCCTTCCTGCGATGGCATCGTGCGGCGGGAACGAGGCCCCCCATGTCAGGCCTTCTCACGATCGCATCGTGTGGCGGAAATGACGCCCCCATGGTTCAGGCCTCCTCGAGATGGGTTCGAATGGCCGGACCCGCCACATCGGAGAGCAGCGCCTCCAGCTCCGCGGCGCGGTGGTCGGAGGTGTGCCGGCCCAGCACCCGCGCGCGGCCGGCCTCGCCGATGCGCCGCAGCTCCGCGTCGGAGAGGTCGAGCGCCGCGACCGCGTCCTGCGTGGTGCGCGCGACGAGGATCTCGCGGCCGGGCGTGAAGAAGGCGTCGAGACCGTCCCATGAATCGCTCAGGAGGGGCGTGCCGCAGGCGGCGGCCTCGAACAGGCGTCCCGAGGGGCACCAGCCCATGTCGGCCATGGCGCGCCGGGTCACGTTGAGGGTGAGGCGCGAGGACGAGAAGAAGGCCGGATGATCCGGCGGCGGCAGGTGGCGGACGAAGAAGATGTTCGGCCCCCAGGGAAAGCCCTGCGGGTACTGCGCTCCCCCGATCAGGAAGCGCCGCTCGGGCCGCAGCCGCGCAGGCTCGACGAGCAGCGCTTCGAGCGCCGCCTGCCGGTCCTCGGCGTAGGTGCCGAGATAGGAGAGGTCGCTGGCAAAGGGCGCTTCCGGCGCCACCGGCCGGTGCACGTCCGGATCCACGTGCCCATAGAGCGGCGCGACCCGCCTAGCGCCGAGGTCATCCCGCAGGATGTCGAGCGCGGCGCCGCCGGTATAGCTCAGCACGAGGTCGAAGCCGGCGAGGCCTTGCGGCCCGATATAGGAGACCGTCTCGCCGGCCTTCAGCCGCGCCAGCGTCACGGGCGTGTCGAGGTCGTAGAACACGCGGGTGCCCGGCGCATCGAGCACCAGCGCCGTGGCCTCGATCCCGTCGGGGCAATAGGAGGTCACCAAGGCGACCTCCGCGTCCGCGACCTCGCGCGCGGCGCGGGCGCGGACGTCGTCCCAGTCGCCGTAGAGCACGAGTTCGCCGCCCGGCACCTCGGCGAGGTCGCGGTTGCCGGCGTAGTAGGGCGCGTCATGCTCGAAGAACACGACCCTGTGCCCGCGCCGCGCCAGCGCCCGGCACAGGCCCCGCCACAAGGTCGCGTGGCCGTTGCCCCAGGAGGACGAGATCGTCAGGCCGAAGACCACGATTTTCATGACGCGGTCCTGACGGACTTTGATCCGGCGGCGGACGCCGGGGAGCCTCCGGGGCCGAAGACCACGATTGTCATGATGCGGTCCTCGCAACGGGTTCGATGGCAGGTTTGCCGAAGACCGCGATCGTCATGACGCGGTCCCCGCGACGGGTGCGATGGTGCGCTTCATGCGGCCACCACCTCGTTGAGGCGCACGATCCGGGCGCCCCATTCGCCCACCACCAGGGTGCTGATCGAGGCGGGCTCGACCTCTATGCGGGGCCAGGCGTCGAGGCCGAGGCCGAGATGGTAGAGCAGGGCGGCCTTGATGACGTCGCTGTGGGAGACGAGCACGACGGCGCCGTCGCGATGGGCCTCGCGCAGCACCTCCATGGCGCGCACGATGCGCGCTTGAGCCTCCAGCATGCTCTCGCCGCCGGGCGGGCGGTTGAACCCCCGCGCTCCGTTCCAGGCCGCCCAGGCGGGATCGCCGTCGAGGTCCTTGAAGGCCCGGCCCGACCAGGCGCCGAAATCGATCTCCGTGAGGCCCTCGTTGATCGCGACGTCCTGTCCGAGCCGCGCCGCGATCGGCGCCGCGGTCTCCCGCGCCCGCTCCAGCGGGCTCGACTGGATCGCCGCGACGGTCGCGGCCGCGAAGCGCGCTGCCAGGCGCTCCGCCTGCCCGCGGCCGACCTCGCCCAGGCTCACGCCCGGCATGCGCCCGCACAGCACCGCGCCGACGCGGTCGTGGGCGGCGTGGCGCACGAGGTGGAACGTGGTGGTCACAGATGCGCCCGCATGAGTCACTCGTCGCCGTCGACGAAGCGGATCGTCCGCTCGCGCGCTTCCGTGTCGGTGAATTGCTGCGGCGGCGACTTCATGAAGTAGCTCGACGGGCCCGTGAGCGCGCCGCCGATCTTGCGGTCGAGGGCGAGCTTGGCGCAGCGGACCGCGTCGATCACGATGCCGGCGGAATTGGGCGAGTCCCACACTTCCAGCTTGAGCTCGATGTTGAGCGGCACGCCCCCGAAGGCAGTGCCCTCCAGGCGGATATGGGCCCATTTGCGGTCGGTGAGCCACGGAACGTGGTCGCTCGGGCCCACATGGACGTCCTCGGCGGGGAGCGGAATGTCGAGCTGGCTCGTCACGGCCTGCGTCTTGGAGATCTTCTTTGATTCCAGGCGCTCGCGCTCCAGCATGTTCAGGAAGTCGGTGTTGCCGCCGAAATTGAGCTGGTAGGTGCGATCCAGCCGCACGCCGCGCTCGCGGAACAGGTTGGCGAGCACCCGGTGCACGATCGTGGCTCCCACCTGGCTCTTGATGTCGTCGCCGACGATCGGCAGGCCGCGCTCCTCGAAGCGCCGGCGCCAGTCCGGGTTCGAGGCGATGAACACGGGAATGCAGTTCACGAAGGCGCAGCCCGCCTCCAGCGCCTTCTCGGCGTAGAACTCGGTCGCGCGCTGCGAGCCGACGGGCAGGTAGGAGACGAGCACCTCGGTGCCGGACCGGCGCAGCACGTCGGCGACGTCCGCCTCGGGCTCGTCGGATTCGGGCACCGTGTCGCGCAGGTACTTGCCGAGGCCGTCCAGCGTCGGGCCGCGATGCACCTGGATGCCGCTCGGCGGCACGAGGGCGAAGCGCTGGGTGTTGTTCGGGGCCGCGAAGATCGCCTCCGAGACGTCGCGCCCGACTTTCGACGCGTTGACGTCGAAGGCCGCCGACACCTCCACGTCGCCCACATGGTAGCCGCCGAGCTCCACGTTCATGAGCCCGGGCACCGGCTCGTTGCCGCTGGCGTCGCGGTAATAGGACAGGCCCTGCACGAAGGAGGAGGCGCAGTTGCCCACCCCGACGATGCCGACGCGCACTTTCCTGGACCCGGCTGCAGAACCGACCGTCCCGACACTCATGACCGCAACTCCCTTCGGAAAGCCGTGCGGACGCCCTGGGCGCAGACCGGTCACGCGCCCGGCCCGAGGGGTCGGGCCGGAGGTGCCGGTTCGGCCGATGGTCCATGGGGCCGGCGGGCCTCGACACGGCTGGAGCCCGAGCGACCGCTCAAGCGTGGCCGTCAACGTCGCGGGAAGGTATGTTGTTCCCTAAAGGCGGCATGTCCTGCGGCGCCTTGGGAATAATGGTCCGGCGGCCCGGCTCCCGTCCCGCCACGCCCCTTCCCTAAGTGATGCAGAGGGTTCGGAGGTACAAAGAAGAAGCTCAAGGAACAAAGAAGAAGCGCCGACGTTCATACCGGCGCCCAAGCTTGCGTGGAGTGTCGATGAGACCGGCCGGACAGACCGCAGACCTTCGCCTGATCCGGAGCTCAAGGGAAGAGGGCCGCGGGCAGCTTTTCGCTGCATGCCCCGACGATCGGCGCCCACTCCGCCCCCGGCGCGGCATCGCCGCCCGCCTCCACGCCTGACCGCCAGCCGGAGACATCCCGTGACCGACACCATCCTCATCACCGGCGGGGCCGGCTTCATCGGCCGTTACGTGGCCCGTGCGCTCGTGGAGCGCGGCCAAAGGGTGCGCGTGCTCGACAGCTTCATCGAGCAGGTCCACGGCCCGAGCTCGTCGGCGGACCATCTCGATCCGGAAGTCGAGGTCGTGGTCGGCGACGTGCGCGACGAGGCGCGGCTCGCCCTCGCCCTGAAGGGCGTCGACAAGGTCGTCCACCTCGCGGCCGAGGTCGGCGTCGGGCAGAGCATGTACGCCATCGACCGCTACGTCTCGGTCAACGACCTCGGCACCGCGGTGCTGTTCCAGAAGCTCATCGACAACCCCGTGAAGCGCGTCGTGGTCGCTTCCTCGATGAGCATCTACGGCGAGGGGCTCTACCGCACCGTCGACGGGGATCTCGCCGAGGACGTGGTGCGCGTGCCGCGCGCTCGCGAGACCGACCCCTGGGATCCCCTCGACGGGCAGGGGCGCCCGCTCATCCCCGTGCCGACGCCGGAATGGAAGAAGCCCGCGCTCGCCTCCGTCTACGCGATCACGAAATACGTGCAGGAGCGCCTCACCCTCACCCTCGCGCAGACCTACGGCATGGAGGGCGTCGCGCTTCGCCTGTGGAACGTCTACGGCCCCGGCCAGGCGCTCTCCAACCCCTATACGGGCGTGCTCGCGATCTTCGCCTCGCGCCTCCTCAACGGCAATCCGCCGGTGATCTTCGAGGACGGCCACCAGCGCCGGGACTTCGTGCACGTGGAGGACATCGCCCGGGCCTTCGTGCTCGCGCTCGAGCACGAGCGCGCGCCCGGCGGCGTGTTCAACATCGCCTCGGGCGAGGACCGCTCCGTGCGCGACGTGGCCCGCCTCCTCGCCAAGGCCATGGGGCGCTCCGACATCGAGCCCGAGATCGCGGGCAAGACCCGCGTGGGCGACGTGCGCCACAACATCCCCGACATCACCAAGGCCCGGACCGAGCTCGGCTACGCGCCGAAGATGGACTTCGAGCAGGGCCTCGCGGAGCTGTCCGCGTGGGTCGCCCAGCAGCAATCCGAGGATCGGGTCGGCCAGGCGCGCCGGGAGCTCGAGGCCCGGGGTCTGGTGGCATGATGAGCCCGGTCGAATCCTTCAGGGCGCCGACGCTCGTCGGACGGCGCCCGGTGCTGATCACCGGCGGCGCCGGCTTCATCGGCTCGAACCTCGCGGACCGCCTGGCCCGCGAGGGCCACGACGTTCTGATCTACGACGCGCTCGCGCGGCCCGGCGTCGAGGCGAACCTCGCCTGGCTGAAAAGGCGCCACCCCGACAAGATCTCGGCCGTGATCGCGGACGTGCGCGACGACGACGCGCTCGGTCAGGCCGCAGGGGAGGCCCAGGCCGTGTTCCACCTCGCCGCCCAGGTCGCGGTGACCACGAGCCTCGTCGACCCGCGCAGCGATTTCGACATCAACGTGCGCGCCACGCTCACCCTGCTCGAAGCGCTGCGCGGGCGATCCGAGCGCGTGCCGCTCGTCTTCGCCTCGACCAACAAGGTCTACGGCGACCTTGCCGACATCACGCTCGACCACACCAACGATTCGTACGTGCCCCGCGACCCCGCGGTGCGCGCGACGGGCATCGGCGAGAGCCGGCCGCTCGACTTCCACACGCCATACGGCTGCTCGAAAGGCGCGGCCGACCAGTACGTGCTCGACTACGCGCGCTCCTTCGACATCCCCACCTGCGTGCTGCGCATGAGCTGCATCTACGGGCCGCGCCAGATGGGCACCGAGGACCAGGGCTGGGTCGCGCATTTCCTCATCCGCGCGCTCGAAGGCGAGCCGATCTCGATCTACGGCGACGGCTGCCAGGTGCGCGACGTGCTCAACGTGGCGGACGCGGTCGAGGCCTATTGCGCGGCCTGGCGGCGGATCGAGGCCGTGCAGGGCCGCGCCTACAATCTCGGCGGCGGGCCCGCGAACGCGATCAGCCTCAAGCAGCTCATCCTCCACATCGAGAGCCTGATCGGCCGGCCGGTCGAGACCGTCTATTCGGACTGGCGCGCCGGCGACCAGCGCTACTACGTCTCCGACACGCGGCTGGCGACGCGGGACCTGGGCCTGCGCGCGCCGATGCCGTGGCGCCAGGGCGTTGCCGCGCTCGCCCATTGGCTCCAGGAGGAGCGCGGCCTCGGCCGCCCCGTCGCCCGCGCCCGTGCGGCCGAGGCGCGGTCTTGACCATCGCCCCGCACGCACGAGCGCGGCGCAGCCGCGCCCGTTTCCCCGCATCGCGCCGGCAGCCCGGGCGCGGTCCCGGCCGTCTCCGCCCGGTGAGCGTGTGACGGCGAACCCCATCCCCGGTCATTCCTTGCGCGTGTTCATGACCGCGGATGCGGTCGGCGGCGTGTGGCAATACGCGCTCGACGCCGCGCACGGGCTCAAGGCGCACGGCGTCGGGACGGTGCTCGCGACCCTGGGGCCCCGCCCGAGCGCCGATCAGCGCGAGGCGGCAGGGCGGGCCGGGATCGCGGATCTCGTCGAGACCGATCTCCCCCTCGACTGGACGGCCGACGCGCCCGAGGCGGTGCGCGCCGCCGGCGAAGCGGTGGCGCGCCTCGCGGCCGAGCATCGGCCCGACATCGTGCACCTGAATTCCCCCGCCCTCGCCGGCGTCGCCCGCTTCCCGGCGCCGGTCGTCGCGGTCTGCCATTCCTGCGTCGCGACCTGGTGGGCCGCCATGCGGGCCGAGCCGCTGCCCGCGGACTTCGCCTGGCGCACGGATCTCGTGCGCCGGGGCTACGCGGCCGCGGCCGCGCTCGCGGCTCCGACGAAAGCCTTCGCCGAAGCGACGGCCCGGGCCTACGGCCTCGCGCAGGCCCCCCGCGTGGTGCGCAACGGCCGGCGCGCGCCGGCCGCAGCGGCGCCTGCGGCGGATCCCGAGGCCGCCGTGTTCACCGCCGGCCGCCTGTGGGACGAGGGCAAGAATCTCGCGACCCTCGACCGCGCCGCCGCGCGCCTCGCGCTCCCCGTGGAAGCCGCAGGGCCAACGGAAGGACCGAACGGCGCCCGCATCGCGCTCGCGCATGTGCGGACGATCGGCCGCCTCGAAGACGCCGCGATCGCCGCGCGCCTCGCACGACGCCCGATCGTGGTCTCGGTCGCGCGCTACGAGCCGTTCGGGCTCGCGGTGCTGGAAGCCGCGCAGGCGGCCTGCGCCCTCGTCCTCTCCGACATCCCGACCTTCCGCGAATTGTGGGACGGCGCGGCGCTCTTCGTGGAGCCGGAGGACGACGGCGCTGTCGCGGCGGCGGTGCAGCGCCTCGTGGGCGATCCCGGCTTGCGCGAGCGCCTCGGCCGCGCCGCGGAGGCGCGCTCGCGCGCCTATTCCGTGGAGGCCATGAGCGCCGGACTCGCCGCCCTCTACCGCACCCTCCTGGCCGGCCGCCCGGCGGAGATCGAAGCCGCATGAAGATCGCCTACTTCACTCATTCGCTGGCCTCGTGCTGGAACCACGGCAACGCGCATTTCCTACGCGGCGTGCTGCGCGACCTCGTCCGGCGCGGGCACGACGTGACCGCGTACGAGCCCCGCGGCGCCTGGAGCCTCGACAACCTCCTCAAGGACCACGGCGAGGCCGGCCTCGACGCCTACCGGAGCCTCTATCCCGAGCTGTCCTCGACCGTGTTCGACCCCGGCGCCGACCTGGCCGGGACGCTGCACGACGCCGACGTCGTGATCGTGCACGAGTGGAACGAGCCCGCTCTCGTCGCGGCGATCGGGAGCCTGCGGCGCAACGGCGCGCGCTTCACGCTCCTCTTCCACGACACCCATCACCGCGCGGTGAGCGACCCGAATGCCATCCGCGCCTTCGACCTCGATGGGTACGACGGCGTGCTCGCCTTCGGCGAAACCCTCTCGGAGGTCTACCGCCGCTGGGGCTGGGGCGACCGGGTCTGGACCTGGCACGAGGCCGCCGACACGCGCCTGTTCCATCCGCCCGCGCAGGAGACGGACCGCCGCGGCCTCGTCTGGATCGGCAACTGGGGCGACGAGGAGCGCTCGAACGAGCTCGAAACCTATCTCTTCCGCCCGGCGCAGACGGTCGGCCTGCCGCTCGACATCTACGGCGTGCGCTATCCCGAGCATGCGCTCGCGACCCTGAAGCGCTATGGCATCGCCTACAAGGGCTGGCTCCCGAATGCGCGCGCGCCGCAGATTTTCGCGCGCCATCTTGCGACCGTGCACGTGCCGCGGCGCTTCTACGTCACGATGCTGCCCGGCATCCCGACGATCCGGGTCTTCGAGGCGCTCGCCTGCGGGATCCCGCTCGTCTCCGCGCCCTGGAGCGACGCGGAAGGCCTCTTTCGCTCCGGCCGCGACTTCCTCTTCGCGCGGGACGAGGCCGAGATGGAGCGCCACCTCGTCGCCCTCCGGAGCGATCCGGACTTGCGCCGCTCGCTCGTGGAAAGCGGGCTCGAGACCATCCGGGCGCGCCATTCCTGCGCCCACCGCGTCGATCAGCTCCTCGCCATCCTGGCCACCCTGACGAGCGGCACGCCGCGCCTCGGCGCGAGCGAAGGCATCCCATTGGAGACCCTTGCATGAAGATCGCCTTTTACGGATCGAGCCTCCTGTCTTCCTACTGGAACGGCGCCGCCACCTATTACCGCGGCCTGCTCTCCGACCTCGCGCGGCGGGGCTACCGGGTCACCTTCTACGAGCCCGACGCCTTCGACCGGCAGAAGCACCGCGACATCGACCCGCCCGACTGGGCCGAGGTGAAGGTCTACGCGGCGACCCCGGAGGCGTGCCGCGCCGCGATCGCGGAAGCGGCCCTCGCCGACGTGGTCGTGAAGGCCTCGGGCGTCGGCGTGTTCGACGACGAGCTCATCGAGGGGCTCGTCGCGGCCTCGCGCCCGGATGCGATCCGCATCTTCTGGGACGTAGACGCGCCCGCGACGCTCGCCGAACTGCGGGCCAACCCGGACCATCCGCTGCACCGGGCGCTGCCATCGCTCGATCTCGTCTGCACCTATGGCGGCGGCCCGCCGGTGGTCGAAGCCTACGAGGGCTTCGGCGCGCGCCGCTGCGTGCCGGTCTACAACGCGCTCGATCCGGCCACGCATCACCCCGTCCCGGCCGATCCGCGCTTTGCCGCCGACCTGTCGTTCCTCGGCAACCGCCTGCCCGACCGCGAGGCCCGCGTGGAGCAGTTCTTCCTGGAGCCGGCCGCGCAGCTCCCGCAGCGCTCCTTCCTGATCGGCGGCAACGGCTGGGAGTCGAAGGGCCTGCCCGCCAACGTGCGCCATATCGGGCACGTCTACACGCGCGATCACAACGCCTTCAACACGAGCCCGCTCGCGGTGCTCAACATCGCCCGCGATTCCATGGCCTCGACGGGATTCTCGCCCGCAACCCGCGTGTTCGAGGCGGCGGGTGCCGGCGCCTGCCTGATCACCGACGCCTGGGTCGGCCTCGAGATGTTCCTGGCTGAGGGCGAGGAGGTGCTCGTCGCCCGCGACGGCCGCGACGTCGCCGAGCACGTCGCCGCGCTGAACCCGGAGCGCGCGAAACGCATCGGCGAGGCGGCCCGCGCCCGCATCCTGCGCGAGCACACCTATGCCTTGCGGGGCGCGCAGGTCGACGCGCTCCTGCGCGAGGAAGCCGCCCGCAAGCGCGAAAGGACCGCCGCATGACGCGGACGCCTGTCGCCGGGGACGGCGCGTCCGCCCCCCAGGAATGCGGCATGACGCGGACGCCCCCGATGCAGGGCGGCGCGGGCCCGGAGCCCCTGCGCATCGTGGTGCTCGGCCTGAGCCTGTCGTCGTCCTGGGGCAACGGCCATGCCACCACCTTCCGGGCGCTGCTCAAGGCCTTCGCGGCCCGCGGCCACGACGTCCTGTTCCTGGAGCGCGACGTGCCTTGGTACGCCGCCCACCGCGACCTCGTCGCCCCGGATTTCTGCCGGCTCGCCTTCTACGACGGCCTCGCCGACCTGGAGCGCCACCGCGCCGCGGTCGCCGAGGCCGACGCGGTGATCGTCGGCTCCTACGTCCCCGAGGGCGTCGCGGTCGGGCGCTGGGCGCAAGACGCGGCGCGGGGGGTCGTGGCCTTCTACGACATCGACACCCCCGTGACCCTCGCGAAGCTCGAACGGGGCGATTTCGAGTACCTCTCCCCCGACCTCATCCCTGCCTACGACGTCTATCTCTCCTTCACGGGCGGCCCGACGCTGGGCCATCTGGAGCGGCATTACGGCTCGCCCGCGGCCCGCGCCCTCTATTGCTCGGTCGACCCGGAGGCCTATCCGGCGCTCGACCGCGAGACGCGCTGGGACCTATCCTACCTCGGCACCTACAGCCCGGACCGGCAGCCGCCGCTGGAGCGCCTGCTCGTCGAGCCGGCCCGGCGGGCCCCGCACCTGCGCTTCGTGGTCGCAGGGCCGCAATACCCCGCCGACATCGCCTGGCCCGCCAACGTGGAGCGCATCGACCACGTGCCGCCCGCCGGGCACCCCGCCTTCTACGCGGCGAGCCGCTACACCCTCAACATCACCCGGGCCGACATGATCCGGGCGGGCTACTCCCCGAGCGTGCGCCTGTTCGAGGCGGCCGCCTGCGGGACCCCGATCATCTCCGACGTCTGGGACGGCATCGGCACCCTATTCGCCCCCGGCCGCGAGATCGTCCTCGCCCACGGGCCCGAGGACGTGCTCGCGGCCTTGTCGGACGCGTCCGGGGACGCCCGCCGGCGCCTCGCGGACGGCGCCCGCCGCCGGGTTCTGGGCGAGCACACCGCCGCCCACAGGGCCGCGACTCTCGACGACGCCATCCGGGACGCCCTGCGCAGGAAAGGGCTCGGCGCGTCCGCCGCGGCGCTGCGGCGGACGGCCTGAAGCTTAACCTTAAGTAACGCCGAGATTCGGAGGCTTGTCATTGAACAAATTTTAAATTGCCACGTTGAGGGAAAAGATCACTCCACCAGCCGCGCTGCCCCGAGCAGTTTCAGCGTGTTGTATAAGGATTCAGTCGCATGAAGAACGGGAAGAGCAAGGTCGTCCTGGTGGCCGGCGGCGCCGGATTTCTCGGCTCGCACTTGTGTGACGCCCTTCTGTCCGAAGGCGCCCGCGTGATTGCCCTCGACAACTTCCAGACCGGTCGCCGGCAGAACCTGCGTCACCTCGAACGCGAGCCCCGGTTCGACGTGATCGATGCAGACGTGATCCAGACGCTGCCGGCCCGCCTGCGCTCGGGGCGCACCAAGATCGACCAGGTCTTCAACCTCGCCTGCGCGGCCTCCCCGCCACATTACCAGGCGAATCCCGAGCACACGATGCTGACCAGCGTGGTCGGCACCCACAACCTCCTGACCTTCGCGGAAAAGGCCGGCGCCCGCTTCTTCCTCGCCTCCACGAGCGAGATCTACGGCGACCCGGAGGTGCATCCCCAGCCCGAGACCTACTGGGGCAACGTCAATTCCACCGGGCCCCGCGCCTGCTACGACGAGGGCAAGCGCGCCGCCGAGACCCTCTCCTTCGACTTCGAGCGCGCCGGCCGCGTCGACGTGCGCGTCGCCCGGATCTTCAACACCTACGGGCCGCGCATGCGCGCCGACGACGGCCGCGTGGTCTCCAACGTGATCTGCCAGGCGCTCGCGGGCGACGACATCACGGTCTACGGCGACGGCTCGCAGACCCGCTCCTTCTGCTACGTGAGCGACCTGATCGACGGCTTCATGCGCCTCATGGCCCATGAGGGCCAGCTTCCGGGCCCGGTGAACCTCGGCAATCCGGTCGAGCTCACCGTGGGCGACCTCGTGCAGCGCGTCATGGCGATGACGGGCTCCGCCTCCACGATCGTGAACCGGCCGCTGCCCGTGGACGATCCGCGCCGCCGCCGCCCGGACATCACCCGCGCGGCCAAGGTTCTCGGCTGGGCGCCCAAGACCCCGCTCGAGCACGGCCTCCGGTCCACCATCGCCTGGTTCGCGGACGAGATGCGCCGCAACGAGGTCGAGGTCGACCGCACCCCGGCGGTGCTCGACCGCGCCACGGCCTGAACCGCACCACGTCTCCCATCGGCCGGCAGGGGCGGAGACGATCCGCCCCTGTTTTCTATCTGCGCGGGGCATTGCCGGCATGCTGGTCTATGGCGACGCGGAGCGGATCGAGGGGACCCGGGAGCGGATCGACGATCTCGAACGGGCGCTCGCCGGATGCTCCGGCCTGGCGTCGGGGATCGAGCGGCACGGCGCGCTCGTCGCCGCCTTCATCCTTGCCGCCGAACTCGTCCAGGGCCTCGCGGACGCCGCCTTCGCGGCGCGCGGCTGCGACGCCGGCTCGGCGGCCGAGGACGAGGGCCTGCGGCTCCTCATGGGGCTCGCGGGCGCGGTCGACCGGTCCTGGCGGAGCGGGTTCGCGGATCCGGGCGCGCTGCCGGGCGGTCCCCTCGACGGGCTGAGGCGGCTCGACCTGCCGCCGGCGATCCGGGCCAAGCAGGCGGAGGGCTATGCCTTCTACGCCCTGTATCCGGAGGCCTATCTCGAAGCCGCGCGCGGCCTCGCGGGCGTGTCGCCCGTCCGCGTGATCGGGATCCGCAGCATCGGGGTCGGGCTTGCCGCGCTGGTCGCCGCGGCGCTCGGAGCGCCGGCGCCCCTCACGGTGCGGCCGGTCGGGCATCCCTTCCAGCGCAGGCTCTCGGTCTCGCCCGAACGCGCGGCGGCGATCCGCGCGGAGGCGGGCGCGACCTTCGCGATCGTCGACGAGGGCCCGGGCCTGTCGGGCAGCTCCTTCGGGGCGGTGGCGGACTGGCTCGAGGCGAACGGCGTCGCGCGGGAGCGCATCCATGCCTTCCCGAGCCACCGGGGCGATCTCGGGCCGCAGGCGAGCGCCGCGCACCGGGAGCGCTGGGCCGCGCTGCCGCGCCATGTGGTCGATTTCGAGGATCTCGTGCTGCGCGCAAGCGCGCCCGCGCACCGGCTCGAATCCTGGGCCGCGGACCTCGTCGGCCCTGCGCTCGCGCCCCTGGAGGACCTGTCGGGCGGCGCCTGGCGCGAGCGGGTCCATCGCGACGAGGCGGAGTGGCCGGCCGCGAACATCCAGCAGGAGCGGCGCAAGGTCCGCCTGTGCACCCCTTCCGGCCTCTGGCTCCTCAAGTTCGCGGGCCTGGGACGCGAGGGCGCCGCCAAGGCGGAGCGCGGGCGACGGCTTTTCGAGGCCGGCTTCACCCCGGAGACGGCCGGCTTCCGCCACGGCTTCCTGGTGGAGCGCTGGGTCGAGGACGCAACGCCGATCGACCTCGCCCGCCTCGACCGCCCCGCCTTCCTCGACTGGATCGCGCGCTACCTCGCCTTTCGGGCCCGGCACCTGCCCGCCTCGCGGACACGGGGGGCGGGCGCGGGCGACCTCCTGGCCATGGCCCGGCACAATGCCGGGCAGGCGCTGGGGGAAGAGGCCGCCTCCGCCCTCGGCGCCTGGGAGGCGCGCGTGCCGGCGCTCGAGGCTGCGATCCGCCGCGTCGACACCGACAACCGCCTGCACGTCCAGGAGTGGCTCCAGCGCCGCGACGGCTCCTTCCTCAAGACCGACGCCCTCGACCACAGCGCCGCCCACGACCTCGTGGGCTGCCAGGACATCGCCTGGGACGTGGCGGGCGCCGCGGTGGAATTGAACCTGTCCGAGGACGAGACCGCGGCGCTCCGTGCCGCGGTCGGGCGCGGCTCGGGGCACCCGGTCGATCCGGATCTCCTGGCGTTCTGCCGGGTCGCCTATCCGGCGTTCCAGCTCGGCGCCGCGACCCTCGCGGCTCAGGCGCTCGCCGGGTGTCCCGCGGAGGCCGCACGGCTGCGGCGGGCGGCGGAGCGCTACGGGCGCAGTCTTAGGGAGCGCCTCGCCGTGCCGGCGATCACCCGCCCCAGGTTCGTTCCAGCAGGCTGACCCAGTTCTCGGAGCAGATCTTGCGGATCGTGGCTTCGTCGTAGCCGTGCCGGCGCATGGCCTCGACGAGACGGGGCAGGCCGCGCGCGTCGCCGATCTCGGCCGGGACCGTGGCGCCGTCGAAATCGGAACCCAGCGCCACCCCGTCGACGCCGACCGCGTCGATGAGGTGGTCCATGTGGCGCAGCATCTCGCCGAGCGGCGTGTCGGCGTCGCGTCGCCCGTCGGGGCGGATGAAGGCGGTGGCGAAATTGACCCCGACCAGCCCCTTGCTCTCGCGGATCGCGGCGAGCTGGCGGTCGGTGAGGTTGCGCGAATGCGGGCAGATCGCATGCACGTTGGAATGCGAGGCCACGAGCGGCGCGTCCGAGAGCTTCGCGACCTCCCAGAAGCCCTTCTCGTTGAGGTGCGAGAGGTCGATCAGGATCCGGAGCCGGTTGCAGGCCCGCACGAGGGCGCGGCCCGCCTCCGTGAGACCGGGGCCGATGTCGGGATCGGCGGGATAGCGGAACGGAACCCCGTGGCCGAAGATCGTCGGCCGGCTCCAGACCGGCCCGAGCGAGCGCAGCCCCGCCTGGTGGAGCACGTCGAGCATGTGGAGGTCCGGGTCGATCGCCTCCGCGCCCTCCACGTGCAGCACGGTCGCGAGCACGCCCGTGTCGATGCAGCTCCGGATCTCGGCGGCCGAGCGGCACACCTTCACCTGGCCCTTCGACTCCGCCTCGATGCGGAACAGGATCGCGGCCATGTGGAGCGTCACCCGCTGGGCGTCGGGGAGCGGGAGCACGCCGGGGAGGGGGATGTCGTAGCGCGCGCGCGCCATGATATCGTCGACGCCGGGCATTTCCTCGGACGGCACGAAGATCGCGAACAGCCCGCCCGCGAAGCCGCCCGCGCGCATGCGCGGCCAGTCGAGATGGCCGACGCCCTCGCCGTCGAGGAAGGCGCGCTCCGGGTTGCGGCCGCCGCGGCGCATGAGGCGCAGGAGGACGTCGTTGTGGCCGTCGAAAACGGGGACGAGAGGAGAGGGCATGGATCGACCGGGTTGCTGCTTCACCGATGGAATAGAGGTCCGTCGCGCGGCCCGCTAGCCTGTCCGGCGCATGGCGGGTTCGCGCGCCCCGCCAGACCGAGCTGCGCAGGACAGGCCCGCCTTCGGCGGGTTCGCGCGTCCGGCTAGCCTGAGCTGCGCAGGACAGGCTCGCGCTCGGCGGGCTCGCGCGCGTAGCCGCGGCTCGCCGCGACGAGCGAGCGCGTGTAGTCGCTCGCGACGGTGCCGGTGCGGAGCGCCGCGGCGCTCGTCTCCTCCACGGCCTCGCCGTGCTGCATCACGAGGAGGCGGTCGCACAGATGCGCCACCACCGCGAGGTCGTGGCTCACGAGCACGTAGGTGAGGCCGAAGGTGCGCCGCAACTGCTCCAGGAGGTTCAGGATCTCGGCCTGGACGGAGGCGTCGAGGGCCGAGGTCGGCTCGTCGAGGAGCAGCACCTTGGGGCGCAGGATGAGGGCGCGGGCGATGGCGACGCGCTGGCGCTGGCCGCCCGAGAGCTGGTGCGGATAGCGGAAGCGGAAGGAGGGCCCCAGCCCGACCTCGCGCAGCGCCCCGAGGATGCGCGCCTCCGCGTCGCGCTCGCCGTGGATCGCGAGCGGCTCGGCGAGAGTCTGGTCGACGGTGTGGCGCGGGTGGAGCGAGCCGTAGGGATCCTGGAACACCATCTGGACGGTGCGGTAGAAGCCCTTGTCGCGCGGCGTCTCGACCTCGCGCCTGTCGATCCGCACCGTGCCGCCCGTGACGGGGGCAAGCCCGCAGATCGCGCGCAGCACGGTCGACTTGCCGGAGCCTGACTCGCCCACGAGCCCGTAGGCGCCGCCGGCCTCCACGCTGAACGAGACGCCCTTCACGGCATCGACGCGCAGGCGACCGGTGCCGAAGACGACGTGAAGGTCCGAGACTTCGAGCATCGGGTTCGGGGCAGACGGAGCGATCATGTCATGCCACCCCGTCACCTGGCCCAGGCCGGATCGCGGTCGAGGGTGGGGAGCGGGTGCGTGCCGCCCTGGAGGGTGGGCAGGCAGCGCATGAGCCCTTGCGTGTAGGGGTGCCGCGCCTCGTGGAGCGCGCCGGCGCGGACCTCCTCCATGACGCGCCCGGCATACATCACCAGCACCCGGTCGCAGAAGGAGGAGACGAGCTTCAGATCGTGCGAGATCAGGATCAGGCCCATGCCGCGCTCCGAGACGAGATCGTCGAGGATGCGCAGGACCTCCGTCGACACGGTGACGTCGAGGGCCGAGGTCGGCTCGTCGGCGATGAGGAGGTCGGGATCGGTGACGAGCATCATGGCGATCATGGCGCGCTGGCCCATGCCGCCCGAGACCTCGTGGGGATAGAGCGCGAAGACGCGCCCCGGATCGCGCATGCGCACGGCCTCGAGCATGGCGAGCGCCTTCGCCTTCGCCTCGGCTCGGCCGGCCTTCGGGTTGTGGGCGCGGTAGGCCTCGACGATCTGCTCGCCGATCGTCATCACGGGGTTGAGGGAGAATTTCGGGTCCTGCATCACCATGGTCATGCGCCCGCCGCGCAAGGCCCGGAGCTGGCGCCGCGAGGCGGTCAGCAGGTCGATGCCGTCGAAGGCGAGGCGCTTCGCCGTCACCTCGCCGGGCGGCGGCGTGAGGCCGAGGATCGCGCGCCCCGTCTGCGACTTGCCCGAGCCGGATTCCCCGACGATTCCGAGCCGCTCGCGCCCGAGCGCGAAGGAGAGGCCGCGCACCGCGTGCACGGTGCCGGTGCGCAGGTGGAAGCGCACGTGCAGGTCCTCGACTTCGAGAAGAGGGCGAATGGCGAGTGGCGAATGGCGAATGGATTCGGCCGAGCCCGCCCCGGCGGTGCCGCCCTCCACTTCACCATTCGCCATTTCGCCATTCGCCATTCGCCTACCTCGCCGCCTTCGGATCGAGCACGTCGCGCAGGCCGTCGCCGAGCAGGTTGAAGCCGAGGCTGACGACGCAGATCGCCAGCCCCGGCACGGCGGCGACCCACCATTGGTCGATGAGGTAGTTGCGGCCCGTCGCGACCATGGCGCCCCATTCCGGCATCGGGGGCTGGGCGCCCAGCCCGAGGAAGCCGAGGCCCGCGGCCGTTAGGATGATGCCGGCCATGTCGAGGGTCACGCGCACGATCACCGAGGAGAGGCAGAGCGGCACCACGTGGCCCCAGATGATGCGCGCGGTCGAGCCGCCCTGGAGCTTCACGGCGGCGATGAAGTCGGAATTGCGGATCGTCAGCGTCTCGGCGCGGGCGATGCGGGCGTAAGGCGGCCAGGTCGTGATGGCGATCGCGATGACCGCGTTCTCGATTCCCGGCCCGAGCGCCGCCACGAAGGCCAGCGCCAGCACGAGGCGCGGGAAGGCGAGGAAGATGTCGGTGATCCGCATCAGCACCGCGTCGACCCAGCCGCCCATATAGCCCGCGACCGTGCCGACGAGGAGGCCGATCGGCGCGGCGATGATCGACACCAGCGCCACGACGAACAGGGTGATCCGCGCCCCGTGGACGAGGCGGGAGAAGATGTCCCGCGCCTGGTCGTCGGTGCCGAAGAGATAGGGGCCGCCCGGCGGCAGCAGGCGCTGGGTGCGCAGGTCGCCGCCGGAGACCGGCGAGAACGGCGCGATCCAGTCGGCGAGAGCCGCGAGGACCACGAGCGCGACCACGACCGCGAGCCCGAGCATGGCGAGCGGATTGCGCGAGAACACGCGCCAGGACAGGTAGGCGCGCCCGAGCCGCGCCTGCGCGCGCGAGCCCGGCTTGGCCGAGAGGAGCCAAGCCCGCAGGCCGGAGGGCTGGGGCAGGGGAGGGGCGCCCGACATGGTCATGCCTCGACGGGTTCGGCGCGGGGCGCCCATCCTCCCCTGGAGGGGGAGGGTCGGACCGCAGGTCCGGGGTGGGGTGAGTGCGCGAAGCGCATCCCACGACACCGGGCCAGGGGCTCGCCCTTCGGGCGATTCACCCCACCCCGCCTGCTGCGCAGGCGACCCTCCCCCTCCAGGGGAGGGTGGAGCGCGTGAGCCGTTGCGACACGACGACGCCCCATCACCGCGTCCTCGGGTCGAGCAGGCGGTAGAGCAGGTCGGAGAACAGGTTGAGGGCCACGAAGACCGCGCCGATCGCGAGGGTGCCGCCGAGCACCGCGTTCATGTCGGCGTTCTGGAGCGAGTTGGTGATGTACTGGCCCAGTCCCGGCCAGGCGAAGACGGTCTCCGTGAGCACCGACCCTTCGAGCAGGTTGGCGTAGGAGAGCGCGATCACCGTGATGAGCGGCACCGCGGCGTTGCGCAGCGCATGGCGCCAGATCACGCGGGTTTCCGAGAGGCCCTTCACCCGCGCCGTGATGACGTATTCCTGCGAGAGTTCGTTCAGCATGAAGGAGCGCGTCATGCGCGAGATGTAGGCGAGCGAGAAGAAGCCCAGCAGCGAGGCCGGCAGGACGATGTGCGAGACCGCGTTCCGGAACGCGTCCCACTGGCCCTGCATCGCGGTGTCGAGGAGTACGATGCCGGTGACCTCGGTGTAGAGGTAGGAATAGGTCACGTCGAGCCGGCCCGGACCCTCGACCCAGCCGAGCTTGGCGTAGAAGAGCAGCAGCCCCATGAGCCCGAGCCAGAAGATCGGCACGGAATAGCCGACGAGCCCGAGGAGCCGCACGACCTGATCAATGATGCTGCCGCGCCGCACCGCTGCGAGCACGCCGGCCGGCACGCCCAGCAGGGTGCCGAAGATCGTGCCGAGCGTCGCGAGTTCCAGGGTGGCGGGAAAGGCGCGCGCGATGTCGGTCATGACCGGGTTGGTGGTCAGGACCGAGTTGCCGAAATCGCCCGTGAGCGCCCGCTTGGCGTAGATCCAGAACTGCTGGACGATCGGCAGGTCGAGGCCGAGCTCCCGGTACACCCGGTCGTAGACCTGGGGCGAGGCCCGGTCGCCCACGATCGCGAGCACCGGATCGATCGGCACCACGCGGCCGATGAAGAAGGTGACCGCGATGAGCCCGAACAGGGTCACGGCCACCATGCCGAGGAAGCGCAGAACCTTCCACAGGTGAGAGGGGAGGGCACCGAGGCGCCCTCCGTCGTGCGTCAAGACCGATGAGGCCATCGAGATGAACTTGCGCGATCTACTTGCGCGCCTGGGCGAGGCTGTTCATGTCGAAGGTCGGGCCGATGATGTAGCCGCTGACGTTCTTGCGCAGGGCCCACACGTCGGTCTCCTGGAACATCATCACGTAGGCGCCGTTGCTCATCACCTTGCGCTGCGAGTCGTCGTAGAGGCTGGCGCGCTTGACGGAATCGCGCTCCAGCACGGCCGCGCGGGTCTGCTTGGTGAGGTCCGGGATGTCCCAGGCGTTGCGCCACGCCAGGGGCTTGGCCTTCGCGTTGTCGGAATTGTCCTCGTTGGCCGCGAAGGTGTCGGCATTGGTGTTCGGATCCGGATAATCCGCGCCCCAGCGGCCGATATAGATGTCGTGACGGCGCTCGCGGTACTTGGTCAGGGTCTGCTTGCCGTCGCCCGGGATGAGCTCGAGCTTCACGCCGGCCTGGGCCCAGGTGTTCTGGATCGCCTGCGCCATGCCGGTGATCTCGGGGGTGTTGCGGGTGTCCATGGTGACCGTGAAGCCGTTCGGCAGCCCGGCCTTGGCGAGCAGTTCCTTGGCCTTGGCGACGTCGAGCTTGTAGGGGGTGTCGGTGACGGCGCCGAGCAGGCCCTTGGAAAGATAGGCCTGGTGGACCTGCACCTTGCCCTTCATCACCGTGTCGGCGATGGCGGAATAATCCACGAGGTACCGCAGGGCCTCCCGGACTTCGGGCTTGGCGAGGTTGGGATTCTTCTGGTTGAGGCCGAGATAGAAGACCGAGCCCTTGACGCCGGAATCGATCTTGATGTCGGCGTTCTTCTCGACCGCGGTGGTCTCCTCCGGGCCGAGGTTGCGGGCCACGTCCACGTCGCCCTTCTCGAGCAGCAGGCGCTGCGTCGCGGTCTCCTTGAGGTGGCGGTAGATCACCCGCGCGAGCGGCGCCGGCTTCGCGTAGTGCGGGTTGCGCTCCAGCACCACGACCTCGTTGGCCTTCCAGTCGCGGATCGAGAACGGGCCCGAGCCGGCGTATTTCGTCTTGAGGTAGTTGTAGCCGAGGTCGCCGTCCTTCTCGTTCTGCAGCGCGACCTTCTTGTCGACCACGGAGGCGACCGTGGAGGTCATGCAGTAGAGCACGAAGGTGGGGGCGTAGGCCTTGTCGAGCTCCAGGGTGAATTCCATGGGGCCGGTCTGCTTGATCTTGTCCTTCACGTTGTCCTTGGTGAGGCCGAACTGGCCGAGGATGAAGGCCGGGGACTTGTCGAGGAGCACGGCGCGCTGGAGCGAGAACACCGCGTCCTCGGCGGTCAGCGGGTTGCCGGAGGCGAACTTCTTGCCCTCGCGGATCTTGAACGTGAAGGTCTTGCCGTCGTCCGAGACCTTCCAGCTCTCGGCGACCTCGCCGGTGAGCTTGGAGACGTCCTTCGGATCGTAGGTGACGAGCCGCTCGTAGGTGTTGCCCATGATCTCGGCGGTGGTGAACTCGAACACCTCGGCCGGATCGAGGGAGATGATGTCGTCGATGTGCCAGGCCATCACCAGGGTGTCGGGCGGCGTCGCGGCCTTCACGGCGTGGAACGAGGTCGCCATCGAGGCAGCCACGAGGGCGGCCAGGGCGGCGGATTTGAGCATCTTCATTCGGCTTCCCCTTGTTCTGGTCACGCGCCCGGCGCCTTGAGGCCTCGCGCGGGAAGTCTCCACACTGGCAAATCCCGGGCCACCCTGTCGAGCCCGGAAGCCGCGAATTGCGGCGCGGGCGGGCGATCCGGGCCGCCGGAACACGGTCCGCCGGCCGGGCCAGGCGGCCCCTTGGCCTCGCCCGGGCCCTGTGGCAAAGGCTCACCCGACCCGAGAACCAGGACCAGACCCGTGGCCGACGACACCGACAAGCCCCAAGCCAACGCCATGTGGGGCGGGCGCTTCTCCGCCAAGCCCGCCGCCCTCATGGAGGCGATCAACGCATCGATCGGCTTCGACCGGCGCATGGCCGCCCAGGACATCGAGGGCTCGCTCGCCCACAGCACCATGCTGGCCGCGCAGGGCATCATCACCCCTCAGGACCGGGATGCCATCCACGCGGGCCTGCGGCAGGTCCGGGCCGAGATCGAAGGCGGCTCGTTCGCGTTCTCGACCGCGCTCGAGGACATCCACATGAACGTGGAGAGCCGGCTGAAGGACATCGTCGGCGAGCCCGCGGGCCGCCTCCACACCGCGCGCTCGCGCAACGATCAGGTGGCCCTCGACGTGCGCCTGTGGGTCCGCGACGCCCACGACCGCACCATCGAGCAGATCACGGCGCTGATGCGGGCGCTGCTGGCGCAGGCCGAGCGCCATCCCGCCACCGTGATGCCGGGCTTCACCCATCTCCAGAGCGCCCAGCCCGTGACCTTCGGGCATCACATGATGGCCTATGTGGAGATGTTAGCCCGCGACCGCGGCCGCTTCCGCGATTCCCGCGTCCGCCTCAACGAATGCCCGCTCGGGGCCGCGGCGCTCGCCGGCACCTCCTTCCCCCTCGACCGGGAGGCGGTCGCGAAGGCGCTGGGCTTCTCGGGCCCCACCCGCAACTCGCTCGATTCGGTCTCGGACCGGGATTCGCTCCTCGAATTCGTCGCGGCGGCCTCGATCTGCGCCGTGCATCTCTCCCGGCTCGCCGAAGAGATCATCGTCTGGATGTCGGCGCCGTTCTCCTTCGTGCGCCTGCCCGACCGCTGGACCACGGGCTCCAGCATCATGCCGCAGAAGCGCAACCCGGACGCCGCGGAGCTCGTGCGCGGCAAGTCGGGCCGGATCTTCGGCGCGCTTACGGCGCTGCTCACGATGATGAAGGGCCTGCCGCTCGCCTATTCCAAGGACATGCAGGAGGACAAGGAGCAGCTCTTCGACGCCGCCGACACCCTCGAGATCGTGCTCGCCGCCATGACGGGCATGATCCAGGACCTGGAGCCGGTGCCGGAGCGCATGGCGGCGATCGCGGGCGCCGGCTTCTCGACCGCGACCGACCTCGCCGACTGGCTCGTGCGCAGCCTCGGCATCCCGTTCCGGGACGCCCACCACATCACGGGGCGGGTGGTCGCGGAGGCCGAGCGGCGCGGCTGCAATCTCGAGGACCTGCCGCTCGAGGCCTTCCAGGCGATCGAGCCGCGCATCCGGAGCGACGAGGTCTACGGGGTGCTCGGCGTCGAGAACTCGGTCCGCTCCCGCCGCAGCTTCGGCGGCACCTCCCCCGAGCGCGTCGCCGAGCAGGTGGCGTGGTGGAAGGAGCGGGTGTGATCGGTCCCTCCCCGTGAGCGAGAGGGTGCGCAGGAGGCCCACGTCCCTCCCCCCGCTTGCGGCGGGGAGGGGTAAGGGTGGGGGGTGCCGGGGACGACCTGAGTTTCTCCGAACACGCCCAGCACTCGGGCAGCGGCACCGCCCCCCCACCCTTGATCCCTCCCCGCCGCAAGCGGGGGGAGGGAGACGCGGTGCCTCTTGCCGCACAGAGCTTCCATCCCACTCAGCCCTATGGGGTTAACCCCCAAGACCCCGCTCTTGATCGCCCTTTCCCCCGCTCCCATATGACCCTTGCGGGCGGTTCTGCCGTCCGTGACGAGCGCCGCAGCCGCGGGCTCACCCACCGAAGTGCCGTCATCGTTGGGCTTCGATCATGTCGCGTCAGTCGCCGTTCGGGCACCCGTTCCTGTTGGGCTTCGACGAAATCGAGCAGGCGCTCGATCGCGTCGCCAAGGCCGCAGGGGACGGCTACCCCCCCTACAACATCGAGCGTCTGCCCCGGACCGATCAGCATCCGGAACGCCTGCGCATCACCCTCGCGGTGGCCGGGTTCACGGAGGGCCAGCTCGAGATCACGCTGGAGGAGAACCAGCTCGTGATCCGGGGCCGGCAGACCGACGACAAGCCGAGACACTTCCTCCACCGCGGCATCGCGGCCCGGCAGTTCCAGCGCGCCTTCCTCCTCGCCGAGGGCATGGAGGTTCTGGGCGCCGACCTGTCCAACGGCCTCTTGTCCATCGATCTCGCCCGGCCCGAGCCGGCGCGGATCGTGCGCAAGATCAGCATCGCCCAGAACGGAAAGGCCGGAACCTCCGGCCCGACCGACGCGTGAAGGAGTGCCCCATGACCCGGAACGAAACCAAGACCGGCCCTGCGATCCGTCTCGGCCCGGCCGAGCTCGCCGCCCTCGGCGAGGGTGAGGTCGCCTACGTGAAGCCCATGCGGTCCGACGAGGTGCGCCGCCTCTTCCCCCAGGCGCCGCAGCTCGCCCCCGGCCTGCAGCTCTTCGCCCTGCTCTCCGCCTCGGGCGCGCCGATCATGCTGACCGATTCCCGCGACGCCGCCGTCGCGAATGCCTGGCAGCACGATCTCGAGACCGTGAGCCTGCACTAAAGTTCTCCTGGATCCCCAGGACGCGAGCGAGAAAGGCCGGACCCGTCCGGCCTTTTTGCTGTCCGAGGGAGGAGGCGGCCGGCCGCCTCATGCGGCTCGCGCCCGCGGACCGGCAGGGTCTCGATCGCCCGGAACAGCCGCTCCAGGTCCTCGGGCCGCGCCAGCCGATGGTCGCCGTCCCTGACGAGCGTGAGCGCCACGTCGTCGCCGGGGAGGTGCTCGACGAGTTCGAGGGCATGCGAACAGGGCACGTCCGGATCCTGCACGCCCTGCAGGATGTGCACCGGGCAGCCCGGCGCGATCGGCGCCCCGAAGAGCAGGTGGCGCCGCCCGTCCTCGATCAGGGCGCGGGTGATCGGATAGGGCCCGTCCCCGTAGGCCGAGGGCCGGTGGTAGACGCCCCGCTCCAGGATCGCCGCGCGGATGTCGTCCGGGAAGCGCGCCCACATCAGCCGCTCGGTGAAGTCGACCGCCGGCGCGATCAGCACGAGGCCCGCGGGCGCCCGGTCCGTCTGCCGCAGGGCGCGCGCCGCGAGGAGCGCGAGCCAGCCGCCCATGGAGGAGCCGACGAGAACCGGCGCCTCCGTGGTGAAGCGCCGGATCGCGGCGAGCGCGTCTTCCAGCCAAACCGAAATGCCGCTCGTCTCGAAGGCGCCGCCCGATTCGCCATGGCCGCCATAGTCGAAGCGCACCAGTGCCCGGCTGCACGCCGCCGCCCAGGCGTCGAGGGCCTCGGCCTTGACGGAGCGCATGTGGGAGCGGAAGCCCGGCAGCCAGACCAGGGGCGGACCGGCGCCCTCGCGGACGATCGCCGCGATCTCGCGCGCCGCCGCGCCCGCGCCGACGACGATGCGTTGCGTGGGCGGCGCGGCCAAGTCCTTTCCGGGCGCAGGTTGCGTGGGCGGATCCGGGGCCGCCATGGTTAACCGAACCTCAACCGCTTCCGGGGGATGCTCAAGGCTGCCGGCTCTCTCATGCGATTCGCGCGTGCTCATTCCAGCGAGGGTTCCTACACCCGTGACCCCAACGGCGCGACAGGGCGGCAGGCCCCGATCCTCCCGCATCCGGAGATCCCGGCCGTGAGCGGCCCGGCCCACCGGCACGGCGTGACGCCCGTCCTCGTCCCGGGAGGCCGGCCGTGACCCGTCCCGCGCGCCCCGGCGGCGCGGGAGCGCGCGGGCCCGGAGGCCGGGCCGGGTTTCCCGGCACGAGCTTCCACCCGCTTGCCGGCCGCACGATCCTGCAGATCATCCCCGAGCTCGAAGCCGGCGGCGCCGAGCGCACGGCGGTCGACGTGGCGGCGGGCCTCGCCCAGGCCGGCGCCCGGGCCCTCGTCGCCACCGAAGGAGGGCGCCTCGTGGGCGAGCTCCAGGCCAAGGGCGGCGTGTGGGTGCCGTTCCCGGCCGCCACCAAGAATCCCTTCGCGATGCTCCTCAACGTGCGCCGTCTGGCGCGGGTCTGCCACGACGAGCGCGTCGCCCTGGTGCATGCCCGCTCCCGCGCCCCGGCCTGGGTGGCGCTCGGCGCCGCCCGGGCGCTCGGCCTGCCCTTCGTGACCACCTATCACGGCTCCTATTCGGGCCGCTCCTCCGTCAAGGTGCTCTACAATTCCGTGATGGCGCGGGGCGATGCGGTGATCGCGAACTCGGCCTACACGGCCGACCTCATCCGCGCGATGCACCCCCAGGCCGCGGACCGCATCCGGGTGATCCACCGCGGCACCGACTTCGCGGTGTTCTCGCCCGCCGCCGTGGCGCCCGAGCGGGTCGAGGCCCTGCGCCGGGCCTGGGGCGTCGCACCCCACGAGCGCATCGTGCTGCTCGCCGCGCGTCTCTCGGCCTGGAAGGGCCAGAAGGTGCTGATCGAGGCGGCCGCCCGGCTCCACGAGGCCGGGCTCGCGGATGTGAGCTTCGTCCTCGCCGGGGACGCGCAGGGACGCGATTCGTACGTGCGCGAGCTCGACGCGCTGGTGGTGTCCCGCAACCTCAAGGGGGTGGTGCGCCGGGTCGGGCATTGCACCGACATGCCGGCGGCCTTCCTGGCCGCGTCCGTGGTGGCCGTACCCTCGACCGAGCCCGAGGCCTTCGGGCGCTCGGCCGTGGAAGCGCAGGGCATGGGCACTCCCGTGGTGGTCTCCGATCTCGGCGCCGTGCCCGAGACCGTGCTCGCCCCGCCGGCCGTGGCCCCGCAGGAGCGCACGGGCTGGCGCGTGCCCGCGGGCGACGCGGAGGCGCTCGCGCGGGCGATCGGCGAGGCGCTGGCCCTCGGGGCGAGCGCCCGCGGCGCTTTGAGCGACCGGGCGCGAGCCCATGTGGAGCGCCGGTTTTCGCTCGAGCGGATGGTGACGGCCACGCTCTCGGTCTACGACGAATTGCTGGCCTCCCGCCCGAGCCGCTGAGGCCGGCGTTTCGGCCGGCCGGGGTCTCGGGACGAGCGGGGCCCGGGCACGCGATTCGCGCTCGAGGGCCTGGAAAAGACCCCTCCCGCGCGCCATTTGAGGCCCTGATGCGCCTCTGCCGAGTTGACTTCGGCGGCGTTTGCGCAAAATGTCAAACCGTTCGCAGACAAGGGTTAGAGCGGCGCCACGTCCCCGGAGCGGGCGTGTTCCACCAGGCGTCCGCCGGCCCCGAGCCAAGAGGATTCGAGCCATTCGCAGACCTATGAGAGCCATGCCGGTCCCGCAAAAAGAGGGACCGCGCGCCAACCGGGACATTCGCGGCGTCCGCGAAGTGCAGCTGATCGACGACACCGGACAGAACCGAGGCGTCATGGCCTTCTTCGACGCCCTGCGCGTCGCGGAAGAGGCCGGTCTCGACCTCGTCGAGATCGCGCCCAACTCCACGCCGCCGGTTTGCAAGATCCTCGATTACGGCAAGTACCGCTTCCTCGAGCAGAAGAAGGCCGCCGAAGCGCGCAAGAAGCAGAAGACCGTCGAGGTCAAGGAAATCAAGCTGCGCCCGGGCATCGACGACCACGACTACGACGTCAAGATGAAGGCGATGAAGTCGTTCTTCGAGGAAGGCAACAAGGTCAAGATCACTTTGCGCTTCCGCGGCCGCGAGATGGCCCACACCGATATCGGCATGCGCGTGCTGGACCGGGTCCGCTCGGACGTCTCCGACCTGGCCAAGGTCGAGATGGAGCCGAACTTCGAGGGCCGCCAAGTCGTGATGGTGCTGGCGCCGCGCTAGTCGCCGCCCCGCTTTCGCATGGCAGGAGGCCGCCCCCGGGGCGGCCTTTTCTTTTTCAGCCACATGGCATATGTTGGTCAACATGACCAAGACGGCGGATCTGAAGACGACCATCGGCGTGGCCGAGGCGAAGGCCAAGCTCTCCGAACTCATCGATCAGGTCGAGCGCGGCGAGGAGGTCGTGCTCTCGCGCTACGGCAAGGCGGTTGCCAGGATCGTTCCGCTCGAGCCGCCGAAGATCGACCGCAGCGCGTTCTTCGGGTCGCTCAAGGGCAAGATGTGGATCGCCGACGACTTCGACGCTCCACTGCCAGAGGATATCCAGCGTTACTTCGAGGGCTACGACGACGAGGACGAGACCTCGGGCTGATGCGCGGCTTCCTGATCGATACCCAGATTCTCCTCTGGGGCGCTCTGGATCCGGAGCGCTTGTCGTCGGAGGCCTCCCGGATCGTCCGGGACGAGACCGTCTATGTCAGCGCGGCCAGCCTCTGGGAGATCGCGACGAAGCAGCAGATCGGAAAACTGACGCTCGATATCGACATTGCGGCTCATGTGCGGGCACATGCGTTCCGGGAACTCCCGATCACCTGGCGGCATGCCCAGGCCGTCGGCCGGCTCCCCCTGATCCACCGGGATCCCTTCGACCGCATTCTCGCCGCGCAGGCGCTGGCGGACGACCTCACCCTCGTGACCGCCGACCGGGATCTCGCCCGCTATCCGATCCGCACCGTGGTCTGACCCGGGCCGGCGGCCGTCCCCGGAGGCGCTCCGGCGTGTTGCTTTTCCCCCGGGCTTCTGCCATAAGCCGGCCCTCATCGAACCGCCCGGCCGTGAGGGCTGCCGTGGCGGTTCGTTTTGCTCACAGCAGCAATTCAGGGCTCGTCTGCCGGTTCAGCCGGCACGGAGCCCGTCAACGGAGAGCGAAATGCCCAAGCTGAAGACGAAGTCGGGCGCCAAGAAGCGCTTCAAGATCACCGGGACCGGCAAGGTCGTCTATGCCCAGGCCGGCAAGCGCCACGGCATGATCAAGCGGACCAACAAGCAGATCCGCAACCTGCGCGGCACGAACGTCCTGTTCAAGACGGACGGCGACAACGTGAAGAAGTACTTCCTGCCCAACGGCTGAAGCGCTCTTCCTTAAATCCCCGATCTTGAAGGAGTTTGACCTATGGCCCGCGTGAAGAGGGGCGTCACCGCCCACGCCAAGCACAAGAAGGTCCTGAAGGCCGCCAAGGGCTTCTACGGCCGCCGCAAGAACACGATCCGCATCGCCAAGCAGGCGGTCGAGAAGAGCATGCAATATGCTTATCGCGACCGTAAGAACAAGAAGCGGACCTTCCGCGCTCTCTGGATCCAGCGTCTCAACGCGGCGGTCCGCGAGCACGGCCTGACCTATTCCCGATTTATCGACGGTCTCGGCAAGGCTGGGATCGAGGTGGATCGCAAGGTCCTGTCCGAGATGGCCATCCACGAGCCGGCCGCCTTCGCGGCCTACGTGGAGCGGGCCCGCGCCGCGCTGCCCGCGCAGCAGGCCGCTTAAACCTCGGATACCCTTCCCGGCGCGGAGCGACACCTGCTCCGCGCCGCCTCTTTCCCCTTCCCGAGACCTTCCCCGCACGAGGCGGCCCCGCGCGGCTGCCCCTCCCGCTTGCGGTCCGGAAGGCTTGACGGTCCCCGGCCCGCGCTTCACTCAGGCGCCGACCCCATCACCGGCAGGGACCGATGACCGATTTACAGACCCTCGAACGCGACCTTCTCGCCCAGGTCGAAGGCGCCTCCGACGAGGCGTCGCTCGAAGCCGTGCGCGTCGCGGCGCTCGGCAAGAAGGGCTCCGTCTCCGACCTCCTCAAGACCTTGGGGAGCATGACCCCGGAGGAGCGCAAGGAGCGCGGCCCCCAGATCAATGGCCTGCGCGACCGGATCCAGGGCGCGATCGCGACCCGCCGCGAGGCGCTCACTGAGGCCGCCCTCGAAGCGCGCCTCTCCGCCGAGTGGGTCGACGTGACGCTTCCCGTCCAGGAGGGCCCGGAGACCCGCGGGCGCATCCACCCGATCTCGCAGGTGATCGACGAGCTCACCGCGATCTTCGCCGACATGGGCTTCTCGGTCGCGGAAGGCCCGGACATCGAGACCGACGAGCTCAACTTCACGGCGCTCAACTTCCCCGTCGGCCACCCCGCGCGGGAGATGCACGACACCTTCTTCCTGGCGCCCGACGAAAAGGGCGAGCGCAAGGTGCTGCGCACCCACACCTCGCCGGTGCAGATCCGCACCATGCGCAGCGTCGCGCCCCCGATCCGGGTCATCATCCCGGGGCGGACCTACCGGCACGATTCCGACCAGACCCACACGCCGATGTTCCACCAGGTCGAGGGCCTCGTGATCGACCGGAGCGCCAACATCGCGCACCTCAAGTGGATTTTGGAAGAGTTCTGCAAGGCCTTCTTCGAGGTCGAGAGCGTGAAGATGCGCTTCCGCCCCTCGTTCTTCCCGTTCACGGAGCCCTCGGCGGAAGTCGACATCCAGTGCTCGCGCCAGGGCGGCGAGATCCGCTTCGGCGAGGGCACCGACTGGCTCGAGATCCTCGGCTGCGGGATGGTGCACCCGAACGTGCTGCGCAATTGCGGCCTCGACCCGGACGAGTTCCAGGGCTTCGCCTGGGGCATGGGGATCGACCGCATCGCCATGCTCAAATACGGCATGCCGGACCTGCGCCCCTTCTTCGAGGCGGACGTGCGCTGGCTCAACCATTACGGATTCCGCCCGCTGGACATCCCGTCGCTCGTCGGCGGGCTGACCAGCTAGAGCATGATCCCGGAAAGTTGCAGACTTTCCGGATCAGATCATGCGAAATAACAACACCTTAGAGAGCCTGATCGCTTCAACCTGAAGCGATCAGGCTCTAAGGGAGCAGACCTCATGAAATTCTCCCTCTCCTGGCTGAAAGACCACCTCGACACCCCCGCGACCCTCGACGAGATCGCGACCACGCTCACCCGCATCGGGCTCGAGGTCGAAGGCATCGAGGACAAGGCCGCGGCGCTCAGCGCCTATAAGGTCGCCTACGTGGTCTCGGCCGTGCAGCACCCGAACGCCGACCGCCTGCGCGTCTGCATGGTCGATACCGGCGAAGGCGATCCGATCCAGGTCGTGTGCGGCGCGCCCAACGCCCGCACCGGCATGAAGAGCGTGTTCGCGCCGCCCGGCACCTACATCCCGGGCAAGAACATCACGTTGGGCGTCGGGACCATCCGCGGCGTCGAGAGCCGGGGCATGCTGTGCTCGGCGGCCGAGCTCGAGATCTCGGACGATCACGAAGGCATCATCGACCTGCCCGAGGACGCGCCCGTGGGCACGGCCTACGCCACCTATGCGCAGCTCGACGATCCGGTGATCGAGATCAACCTCACGCCGAACCGGCCCGACTGCACCTCGATCCACGGCATCGCGCGCGATCTCGCCGCCGCCGGCCTCGGCACGTTGAAGAACGGCGCAGCCGAGCCGGTGCCGGGCTCAGGCCCGTGCCCCGTCGGCGTGACCCTCGACTTCGCGCCGCACGACGCGCATCTGTGCCCCGCCTTCGGGCTTCGCCTCGTGCGCGGCGTTAGGAACGGGCCGAGCCCCGAATGGCTGCAGCGGCGCCTGACTGCGATCGGGCTTCGCCCCATCAACGCGCTCGTGGACATCACGAACCTTCTCACCTTCGATCACGGCCGGCCGCTGCACGTGTTCGACGCCGCGAAGGTGAAGGGGGATCTCGTGGTGCGCCGCGCCAAGGCTGGCGAGGAGGTGCTGGCGCTCGACGGGCGCACCTATCGCCTCGACGAGGGCAACGTGGTGATCGCCGACGACAACGGCATCGAGTCCATCGGCGGCATCATGGGCGGCGAGCACTCGGGCTGCGACGAGGGCACGGTCGACGTGCTGATCGAATCGGCCCTGTGGGACCCGCTCAACATCGCGCAGACGGGGCGGAAGCTCGGCATCATCACCGATGCGCGCTACCGCTTCGAGCGCGGCGTCGATCCGGCCTTCACGGTGCCGGGCTTGGAGCTCGCGACGCGCCTCGTGCTGGAGCTTTGCGGCGGCGAGCCCTCCGAAATCCTGCTCGCCGGGACCGTGCCCGACCCGACCCGGACGATCAACTTCCCCTGGAGCGAGACCCGCCGGCTGTCGGGCCTCGACGTCCCCAAGGACGAGGCCAAGGCGATCCTGGAGCGCCTCGGCTTCCGGGTCTCGGACGGGCCTGAGCGCGCCGACGTGGTGCCGCCGACCTGGCGGCCCGACATCGAGGGCAAGGCCGATCTCGTGGAGGAGATCACCCGGGTCTACGGCGTCGACAACATCGTGCCCCAGCCGCTGCCGCGCATCGAGGCCACGGTGGCGAAGCCCGTGCTCACGGTGCTCCAGCGCCGCACGCGCCTCGCCAAGCGGACGCTGGCGAGTCGTGGGCTCGTCGAGGCCGTGACCTGGTCGTTCATCGGCAAGGCGGAGGCGACCCTCTTCGGCGGCGGCTCGGACCGGCTCGCGCTCGCGAACCCGATCGCGGCAGACCTCTCCGACATGCGCCCGAGCCTGCTCCCCGGCCTCATGAAGGCGGCGCAACGCAACGCCGACCGCGGCTACGGCGACGTCGCCCTCTTCGAGGTCGGCCAATGCTTCGCCTCCGACGAGCCGGAGGGCCAGACGATCCGCGCCGCGGCGGTCCGGCGCGGCACCGCGCGCGCCGAGGGCGTCGGGCGCCACTGGAACGGCGGCGCGCAAACGGTCGATGCCTTCGACGCCAAGGCGGATGCGCTCGCGCTCCTCACCGCGCTCGGCGTGCCGACGGGAGGATTGCAGGTGGTGCCGGGCGGGCCGGCCTGGTTCCATCCCGGCCGCTCGGGCACGCTCCAGTTCGGGCCGAAGGGTGTCGTCGGCGCCTTCGGCGAGGTGCATCCGCGGGTGCTGAAAGCGCTCGACGTGAAGGGGCCGCTCGTCGCCTTCGAGATCACCCTCGATGCGCTGCCGGTCCCGAAGGCGAAGCCCACCAAGATCAAGCCGAAGCTGGTGCTGCCCGAGTTCCAGCCCCTCACCCGCGACTTCGCCTTCGTGGTGGCACGCGACGTGAAGGCCGGCGACATCCTGCGCGCCGCGCAAGGGGCGGAGCGGACGCTCGTGACGGGCGTCGAGGTGTTCGACGTCTACGAGGGTCCCGGCATCGAACAGGGCAAGAAGTCGGTCGCGGTCGCCGTGACCCTGCAGCCGACCGAGAAGACCCTCACCGAGGCCGAGATCGAGGCGGTGTCGCAGCGGATCGTCGGCGAGGTCGCCAAGAAGACCGGAGCGATGCTGCGCTCGTAAGGATCACCTCTCCCCGGTAGGGGAGGGGACCGGGACGTGAAGGACGGCCCCGCCCCTGTGCGGGGCCGTTCTGCGTCCGGGCTCCGCTACATCCCGACCCATTGCCGGATGAGGTGGTGCGCGATCGCGATCGGCGCGGCCGCCATGAGCTCGTCGGGGTGCCGGCGCTCGATCATCAGGCGACACTCGTCCTTCGAGAACCAGCGCGCGTCCTCGAGTTCCTCGCGGTCGATGGTGATGTCGTGGCTGAGCGCCTCGCCGATGCAGCCGATCATCAGCGACGACGGGAAGGGCCAGGGCTGCGACATGGAATAGCGCACCGCCCCGACCCGGATTCCCGCCTCCTCGAAGGTCTCGCGCCGCACCGCGGCCTCGATGGTCTCGCCGGGTTCGAGAAAGCCCGCGAGGCACGAATACATGCCGGGCACGAAACGCGACTGGCGCCCCAGCAGGCAGCGCTCGCCGTCGCTGATCAGCATGATCACGACCGGGTCCGTGCGCGGGAAGTGCTGCGTGCCGCAAGAACTGCAATCGCGCCGGAAGCCGGCCTGGGCGGGCGCGCTCGCCGCGCCGCAGGCGGGGCAGTAGCGGTGGCGCCGGTGCCAGTCGAGGAGGGACTTCGCCATGGCGAGGACCCCGAGCTCGCCCTCCGTGACGAGGCCTTTCAGCGCGATCGAGCGCAGGTCGCTCACCACGAAGTCCGGATCCTCCCGGAAGAGGTCGGCGGCCTCCGCGGCGGCCAGCGTCGCGAGCACCGGCCGCCCCTCCAGCGTGCCGAGGAACGCGTCCTCCTGGGTCTCGGGCACGCGCGCGAGGTCGGCGCGCGACAGGAGCCCGGTCCCGGGCGTGCCGGCGCGCAGGATCGGCACGTCGCCCGCGATCAGGACGCGGGCGGCCCCCGGATCGTCTCGGGTGGCGCGGAGGATGTCGGGATCGCGCTCGGCGGTGTGGCGCACGAGCGGATTGGTGGCATAGCCGAGGATGGGCTTCATGGAGGGCTCTGAGGAGTCGCTGGCGGATGGAGGAGGGCGTCGCGGGTCAGGCGGCCGCGAACAGGCCTTGCGTGCGCTCGACGAGCGCGACGGCGGCGTGGTGGGGGTAGGGGGCGGGCGTGCCGAAGCCCCAGACGGGGCCGGGCCAGGCGGGATCGGAGCGGAAGCGCCCGACGACGTGAACATGCATCTGCGGCACGACGTTGCCGATCGCGGCGACGTTGACCTTGTCGGGCTGGGCGAGCGCCAGCATCACCCGGGTGGCGAGGCGGATCTCGTCCGCGAGCGTGCGGTAATCGGCATCGGCGAGATCGGTGAGTTCCACGAGGCCGGGGCGCCGCGGCACCAGCACGAGCCAGGGGAAGCGCGAATCGTTCTGGAGCAGCACGCTGGAAAGACCGAGATCGCCCACCGGCAGCGTGGACGCGGCGAGCCGTGAATCGAGCGCGAAGTCGGAAGGCATAAGGCCACGTTAGACGAGCGCGGGAGCGCTGTCTTCCTCCCTCTCCCCCTGCGGACACCCTCTCCCCGCGCCTGTGCCCCCCTCTCCCCGTGAACGGGGAGAGGGGGTGTGCTGCGGCGAGAGGGAGTTCGCGCGCGAGTCGGGCGCCCCCTGCGACCGATGCCCGGCTTGCGTTCGGGGTCCGGACCGCTCATATAGGCGGCGGGAGGTTGGCGAGGGACGTCTCACTCGCCAACCGGGTCAGGTCCGGAAGGAAGCAGCCCTAACGAGACCGAACGGGTCTTCGTCCAGCCTCCCACCCTCGGTGCCCTCGTCTCCTCGGCGCGAACTCTTCCTCGGAGCGCCTGGGCCGGGCGCCTCGGACGCTCCTCCCTTGGTGCTCTCGAGGAGTCCCTCGGGCGCCCTGCCGTTCTCCAACGCTCCGCAGCCGATGGACGACACCTCAGCTGGCCCGCCCCCCTTCGACGAGCCGGCCCTGCCGGGCCTGTCCGCTTCCCGGTCTGCACCAGAGTCCTCAGGTGAAGCCGCCCTGCCGGGCCTGTCCGCGCCGCGGCCGGCTCCCGATCCGGACGAAGAGCCCGGGCTGCCGGGCCTCGCTCCTGCCGGCTCCGCTTCCAAGCCCTCGGCCTACCGCGTCCTCGCGCGCAAATACCGCCCGCGCTCCTTCGCCGACCTGATCGGCCAGGATGCCATGGTCCGGACGATCTCGAACGCCTTCAAGACCGGCCGCATCCCTCAGGCCTGGATGCTCACCGGCGTGCGCGGGGTCGGCAAGACCACGACGGCCCGGATCCTGGCGCGCGGCCTCAACTTCCAGCGCCAGGACGGCTCCGGCGGCCCGACCGTCGCGCTCGACGAGATGGGGCTCCATTGCGAGGCCATCGTCGAGGGCCGGCACATCGACGTGATGGAGATCGACGCCGCCTCCAACAACGGCGTCGACAACGTCCGCCAGATCAACGACGCGGTGCGATACGCCCCCGTTTCGGCGCGCTACAAGGTCTACATCGTGGACGAGGTCCACATGCTCTCGGCGGGCGCCTTCAACGCCTTCCTCAAGACCCTCGAGGAGCCGCCGCCGCACGCCAAGTTCGTGTTCGCGACCACCGAGATCAACAAGGTCCCGGTCACGATCCTCTCCCGCTGCCAGCGCTTCGACCTGCGCCGGGTCGAGGCCGACACGCTCATCGCGCATCTCGGCCGCGTCTGCGCCCGGGAGGGCGTCGAGGCGGAGGCCGACGCGCTCGCCTCCATCGCGCGGGCCGCGGAAGGCTCGGTCCGCGATTCGCTCTCCCTCCTCGACCAGGCCATCGCCCACGGGGCCGGCCGCGTGACGTCCGAGACCGTGCGCGACATGCTCGGGCTCGCCGACCGGGGCCAGGTCGTCGACCTGTTCGAGGCCGCCATGCGCGGCGATATGGTGCAGAGCTTCGCGATCCTGCGCGGCCAGTACGATGCCGGCGCGGACCCCGCCGTCACCCTGAGCGAGCTGGCCTCGTTCTGCCACGTGGTGACCCGCCTCAAGCTCATCCCCGACGCCGCGAAGGATCCGGGCCTGACCGAGATCGAGCGCCGCCGCGGCGCCGACTTCGCGGCCAAGCTCTCGGTGCGCAGCCTGTCGCGCGCCTGGCAGATCCTGCTCAAGGGCGTCCCGGAGGTGCAGGCCGCGAACCGCCCCGTGGCCGCGGCCGAGATGGTGCTGGTGCGCCTCGCCTACGCGGCCGATCTCCCGACCCCGGACGAGGCCCTGCGCGCCCTGCGCGACGGAACGTCCCTGCCGGCGGGCGGGCCCGCGCCCTCGGCCCCGCCGCGCTCGTCAGGCCCGTCCGCGAATCTGGCGCTCGCGACCTCGCAGCCCGAGCCGCAGCCCCGCCCCGCGCCCGCCCCGGACGCCGCTCCCGCCTTGCGCCTGCGGCGCTTCGAGGACGTGGTCGCCTATGCGGGCGAGCAGCGCGACATCGTCCTCAAGGCCGCCCTGGAGCGGGACGTGCGCCTCGTCCGCTTCGAGGAGGGCTCGATCGAGTTCAGCCTTGCCGAGGGCGGCAGCCGCACGCTCGCCAACGACCTCGCCCGGGCGCTCCAGACCTGGACCGGCACCCGCTGGGTCGTGGCCCTGTCGACCGAGCCCGGCGCCCCGACCCTGCAGGAGCAGGCCCGCGCCGCCGAGCAGGAGCGCCGGCAGGGCGCCGCCGCCCATCCCCTCGTGCAGGCCGTCCTGTCGCGCTTCCCCGGGGCCCAGATCGTCAACGTGCGCGAGCGGGCGGGCGAGGGCGACGCGCCCGCAGAAGCCGGGATCCTCGGCGAGACCGACGCGGAGGCCGCACGCGAGACGGAAGCCGACGACGACCTCGACTGACGCCGCGAGAGGCGCGACGCCCGCGGGCGGTCATAACCGAAGGAGAGTGCCATGCGCGACATGATGGGCCTGATGAAGCAAGCCCAGGCCATGCAGCAGAAGATGCAGGACGTGCAGGCCGAGCTCGACGCCATGGAGGTCGAGGGCGTGTCCGGGGGCGGCGTCGTGACCGTGCGTGTGACCGGCAAGGGCGCGCTGAAGGCGATCGCCATCGACCCGTCCCTGATGGTGCCGGACGAGAAGGAGATCCTCGAGGACCTCATCGTCGCGGCCATGAACGACGCGCGGGGAAAGGCCGAGCGCGCCATGCAGGAGCGCATGGCCGAGATCACCAAGGGCCTGCCGCTGCCTCCCGGAATGAAGCTGTTCTGAAGCCGTTCCCGGCCCGAGGCGCAGGCCTGCGTCAGCCTGCCCCGGCCGTTCCGCAACCCGTTGGGGAGAAGCGGCACGGCCCCGCTTGGGGAAAGGGAAAGCGCTTCCTATATAAGGGTTTAGCCCCCTTTCTCCTTGCGCCTGCGATCGGCTCCTCGTCGGTCCCGAGCCGAACCGCGAAGCCTCGTCCATGCCCCAGTCCATCGCCGGTCCCGAGATCGAGCGCCTGATCCAATTGCTCGCCCGCCTGCCGGGCCTCGGCCCCCGCTCGGCCCGCCGCGTCGCGCTCCACCTCATCAAGCGCCGCGAGACCCTGCTCGGCCCCTTGAGCGACGCGCTGCGCGTCGCCAACGAGCGCATCGTGGTGTGCCGCTCCTGCGGCAATGTCGATACGGCCGACCCCTGCACGGTCTGCCGCGACGGCCGGCGCGATCTCTCCATCCTCGTGGTCGTGGAGGACGTCTCGGACCTGTGGGCGCTCGAGCGCTCGGGGGCCGTCAACGCGCGCTACCACGTGCTCGGCGGCGTGCTGTCGCCCCTCGACGGCGTGCGCCCGGAACACCTCAACCTCGACACCCTCGTGGCCCGCGCGGCCGAGCCGGAGGTCAAGGAGGTCATCCTCGCCCTCAACGCGACCGTCGACGGCCAGACCACGGCCCATTACGTCACCGAGCTCCTCGCGCATCTCCCGGTCCGGGTCACCAAGCTCGCCCACGGCGTCCCGGTCGGCGGCGAGCTCGACTACCTCGACGAGGGCACCCTCTCGGCGGCGATCCGGCAGCGCACGGCCTTCTGAGGACGCGACCGGGCGGCGCTCGACGGCTCGTCGTGAGTTGTTGCCCGGATGCCACGGTCCGGGAAAGTCTGGGACGCCGAGGCCCGCCCGCCCCGTTCTCGCCACACTCGCATCGCGATTGGGCGCCGAACGCGGAGGGGGCAGACCTTTGAATCAGCTAGTGGCTCATCTGACGGGATCGGCGGTTCTGGGGCCGGTGCGGTATGCGGTGGGGGAGCGGGACGTGCGCCCCTGGGGCACCTGGGAGGTTCTCGCCACGGGCGTGGGCTACACCCTCAAGCGCATC
>DATAGO010000023.1:0-3043 GCA_036263675.1 Microvirga sp.
CACGGCGTCGAGGGGGCGGGTGCCCACCAGCTCCTCGGGCGTGTAGCCGAGGAGCTCGCGGCAGGCGGGGGAGACGTAGCGGCGGGTGGTGTCGAGGTCCGCCTGGATGATCATGTCGGTCGCGTTCTCGGCCAACAGACGATACCGTGCCTCGCCGGCCTGGGCGGCGGCTTCCGCCTCGCGCCGGGCCGTGACGTCCATGAAGGTCCGCACCGCGCCCCCGTCGGGAAGCGCCACCGTCCGGACCTCGAGGACGCGCCCGTCGGGACGCCGCCGCTCGTACACGCCGTGCTCCGGCGCCTCGACGCTGGCCTGGGCGAGGGGGCCCTCCAGCATGTCGGCGCGACCGAACTCCCCTGCCTTCTGCTGATAGACGACGAGGTCGCGGAAGCGCGGCTTGCCGGCCAGGAGCTCGGACGGCAGCGCGAGCATGTCGGCGGCCCGGCGGTTGCACACCTGGACCGTGTTGCTGCCGTCGAACATGAGCAGCCCCTGGTCCATGTTGTCGAGGGTGACGCGCAGCACCCGCTCGGCCGCCGCCCGCTGCCGGTTGAGGCGGATCATGAGCAGGCCGAGCGCCATCAGGGTCGCGGCGGCGCCGAGCGCGATCCCGACGTCCCGCAGGGCCTCCCCGCGCCATTCGGCCTGGATCTCGTCCGTGGCGAGCGTGACCGCGATCACGAGCGGCACCGTGTCGATGCGGCGGTAGCTGATGAGCCGCTCGATCCCGTCGAGGCCCGAGACGGCCTCGTAGGTCCCGACCGGCCGGAGCGGCAGCTCCTCGCGGAACAGCCGCGTGTCCGCGTAGCTGCGGCCCACCTGGGTCGCCTCGAAGGGGCGGCGCAGGAGGACGATGCCGTCGGACCGGAACAGGGTGATGGATCCGTGCCGCCCGACATCGACCTCGTCGTAGAAGCGCTGGAAGAAATCGAGGGCCACGTGGGCGACGACGATGTTGCCCGGGATGCCGTCCCGCGCCGTCACCCGGCGGCTCACCGTGACGATCCAGGCGCGGCTGACGGGATCGCGGAACGGAGCGCCGACGGCGAGCGACCCTTCCGACAGGGTCTGGTGGGTCGCCGCCACCTGGGCTTCGGCCCCGTAGGAGATGTCGCGTGCGGGCGTGAAGTCGAACAGGTCCGCGCCCGCGCCGTCGAGGAGGCGCACGGCGAGCACGTGGGGCTGGTTGCGGGTGAGCTCGGCGAGGAGCGAGGTCGTGGAGCTGCGCTTGATCGCGTCCTGCGGGTTCGGGCCGAGTTCCTTGGCGACCGCCCGGAGCAGCATGTCGACCGAATCGACGCTGCGCACCGCATGCTGGTTGAGGACGCGGGCCATCGCCTGCGTGCGTCCCCGCGCCGCTTCCATGACGCGCTCGCCCGAACGCCAGGTGACCCCGAAGGCGAGAAGCACGAGCACGCCGAAGGCCGCTACGACCCCGCATGCGATCAGGGTCTGGGACCGGACGCCCCATTGTTGAAACCAGCCCGGGCGGGCCGGACCTGCCGTCGCACTCATCCGCGTCGCTCCCTTCCCCGAGTCTCCTTTCGGATGCGATTCCATCTCTTGCAGCGGCCGAGCCGTCCCCACGGCCCGTTCTGGGGTCCGGGACGGAGGGCTGCCGCTGGAGGCGCCCCCGCCCATCGCCGTCAGGCGATCTTCTGCGCCCACCCGCGGTCGCCGAAATCCGGCTCGCGGCGGGACAGGGCCGTCATGGCCACGGCCTTGGCGGCCGGGGGCATCTCGCCCGCCAGGCGCCGGATCAGGTCGTCCTTCGGCATCGGGCGTCCGAGCAGGTAGCCTTGGCCCTGCTCGCAGCCGAGCTCCCGCAGGGCCTCGAGGTCCGCGTGGGTCTCGATGCCCTCGGCCACCACGGCGCAGCCGAAGCGGTGCGCCATGTCGACGATGGTCCGGCACAGGTCGCGCTTCACCGAATCGACCGCGCAGCCCATCACGAAGGAGCGGTCGATCTTGAGCGAGGCGAAGGGCAGGTCGCGCAGGCGCGCCAGGGACGAATGCCCCTGGCCGAAATCGTCGAGCGACAGCTCCACGTCGTAGATGCGAAGCTGCGCCGCGATCTCCTGGGCGAGCGGGATGCTGCGCAGCGCCTGGTCCTCGGTGATCTCCAGGACGAGTCCCGGGAAAGCCTCGTCCCGCGGCCGGTTCTGGCGCACGAGCTGCGCGATCGGCACCGACAGGAGCGCGTTCGACGGCACGTTCACGCAGAGCTGCAGCGGCCAGCCCGCGGCCTGGAAGCCTTCCCAGTCGCGCAGGGAGGTCAGGATCACGAACTCCGTCAGGCGCGCGAGCGCCTCGTCGTTGGCGTCGGGGAGGAAGGCGATGGGGCCGACGACCCCACGCTCGGGATGGCGCGCCCGGATGAGGCCCTCGGCCCCGATCATGTGATTGGTGCCCAGGTCGAGCTTGGGCTGGTACCAAAGCTCGAGCCAGCCGCGGTCGAGGGCCTCGTCGAGGGTGAAGCCCGGGGCCGACACGGGCTTGTGGGCCCGGCCCGCGATGACGTCGGCCTCGCCCGGCGCGGCCGGCGCGCTGACCTCCTCGAGGGCGCTCCGGATCTGCTTGATGCGGAACGGCTTGGCGATCGGCGGCAGCAGGCGGAAGCCGTAGCGGTCGCCCACCGACTTGACGGTGTTGAGAACCGCCTCCCCGCGTCCGCTCATGAGCTGGACCGTGCCCCGGAAGCCCTGGTCCGCGAAGGCCCGGAAGGCCTCGATGGCGTCGCCGCTGCCGAGCTCGAGGTCGAGGAAGATCAGGTCGGGCGACTTGTCCTGGAGCGCGGAAGCCGCGCTCCCCACATCGGCGAACTCGCTGACCTCGAACCGTTCCTGAGGGACGGCGGCGCGGATCAGCTGCCGGATGGCGGCCTCATCGTCGAGAATGAAGACGGTAATTACCCACGCCATCAGCAGGAGCGGTTTTAGGCGCTGACGGTAGCGAGGATGGTGCCGAAGATGGAGGCACCGGGTGTCAGACGGGCTGTATCAACGACGGTGCGCACCGCGGCCTCACCTTGAGCGGCCCACAT
>DATAGO010000024.1:0-29973 GCA_036263675.1 Microvirga sp.
GATGCGCTTGAGGGTGTAGCCCACGCCCGTGGCGAGAACCTCCCAGGTGCCCCAGGGGCGCACGTCCCGCTCCCCCACCGCATACCGCACCGGCCCCAGAACCGCCGATCCCGTCAGATGAGCCACTAGCTGATTCAAAGGCCCAGCCCTCCATGATGCTGCGCCACCCTAATGGTTCGGTCGGCGCCACCGGAAGCCTGACGGCGGGTCGGATCCGTCGCTTTTCCGGCATAGTGACCAATCGGCAACAGAACCGGAGCCGGGCGAATCCGGGGCGCCGCTGCAACCATCGGCAACCCAAAGCGTTCTCCCCGCAAGGGAATTCAAGCCGGGGTCGCCGCTATGCATCACTCCTTCTGGGCGCATTACTGCCCCTGCGAAAAGGGCCTTCTCTGGGTCGCCCAGGACGAGGAATGCAACTGGTGCGGCCTGACCTGCGATCCCGTCCTGGCCGAGGGCGAGTCCGACATCGCCGAGACGACGCAGGGCTGTCCGCCGGGCGCCCATGCCCGGCCGTCCGCCGAGCGTGGCGCCACGGCCAAGCGATCCGGCCGCTAGAACTCCGTTCCTCCGGCCGGCCGTTTCCCTCGGCCGGCGTCGGGTCTCGTCGAAACGATCGGACGTCCTGCACGTGGAACGAATGCGTCCGACGCGACGCCTCCCGTGCCGGCTGGGTCGGGCGCTCTCGCCCCGCGAATTCCTATTGTGCCGGGCCGGCGGGCTTCTGCGGCGCCGTCCCGAAGACGACGTCCCACCACGGCGCGCTGACCCCGAAGCTGCGGGTATGGTCCTGGAAGTGGTGCAGCATGTGCAGGCGCCGCAGCTTCCGGCCGAGGCCCGAGCGGGGCGAGACGTGGTGCACCGCGTAGTGGACCATGTCGTAGGCAAGGTAGCCCGCCATGAACCCTGCGAGCGCGGCGTAGGTGGCCGGCGGTTCGACGATGAGGCGGCCGACCCCGTAGGCGATCAGCATGATGGGCAGGCTCATCAGCGGCGGCATCACCAGCCGGAGCGGATCGTTCGGGTGATCGTGATGGACGCCGTGGATCATCCAATGGAGGCGGGCGCCCCATCCGCCTTGCGGCTCGTAGTGGAACAGGATCCGGTGGCCCCAGTACTCCACCAGGGTCCAGCACAGGTAGCCGAACAGAAACCAGCCCAGCATGGCCCCGACGCCCGCCGGCCCGCTGAGCACCAGGAGCACCAGGATCAGCGGCCCGTAGACCACGACCGGCACGGACGGGTGCACGCGGGACAGGCGGTCGAGGATCGGGTTCTCGAACATCCTCGGGGAGGCCTGGAGGATGTCCTGCTTGGTCGGATTGGCCTCGGATCGCATCGTCTTTGAATCTCGTCTCCGGAATCGCCCCGCAGGGCGGCGGGTTTCGCGACATCCCTGCGCCCGCCTCTGTCCGGGCCCAGGGGCACGCGGCAGCCTCGAAGCGCTCGGGTCCTCTGGCTCGCACGCCTCATGTGCGCGGTTTCGCGGCGGCGGGCAACCCATCCGAACGGCAGAGGAGTCGCTCCGGCAGGGGCGACAGCCTCCAGGGCCCGCCGGCAGCGGGGCCTCCGGAAGCCGGGCCGGCGGCCCTTCAGGGCCTCTCCGGCGCCGGGGGCGGAGGGCGGGAGTCCGGCAGGCGGGTCAGCATCCGCGGGGTCGGCCAGCCGGGCTGCGTGACCATCATGGTCTCGCCCTCGACCCGCGCCACGATGCTGCTGTTGCCGATCGTGAACACCACCCAGGGCGGCGTCACGTCGCGGATGACGAAGGGATTGCGGGTGAAGGGTTTGGTGGGATCGAGGTTGCCCTGCATGCGCTCGGTGTCGATCAGGATCTGGACGCCCTCGCCGTGCCAGCGGCCGTGCAGGGCAGACAGGAGTTCCGATCCGCCGGCCGCGCCGGGGCGACCGGAGAGGATCAGGAGCCATGCGGCGCATAAGGCCCGGACTCGTCGCGCACCCGCCGGCTTCAAGGGGCGTCCACCCTCCCGTCCCGCCGCGAGACGCCGCGACGGATCATCGGGTGATTACAGCCTTCGCGAATGAATTCGAAGTGTACACGCTGTCCCGCCGGCGCCGGGAAGGGGGATCCGACGCGGGCTCCGGGGCGACCGGTGTCCTCCGGCCCTGTCGGGATCCCGTGCAACAGCACCGGTTCCGGGGCACGATCGCCTCCCTTCGAAGCGGTTGTGCCCTCTCAGTCATTGTCGTGCCGCACGATCCCGAAAAGTCTGCGCCTTTTCGGGATCATGCTCTAACGGGGCGGCGGATGCCTCAGCACGAGGGTGATCTCGCCCGACGACCCGACCTTGAGCTCGGCCTCGACCGCGGCGGGGTCGTCCACCAGGTGCACGAAGCCCATGAGGCGGGCCTGGGCCTCGGGAGACAGGCGCGAGGCGAGATTCGCGAGATCCTGCACGAAAGCGTCCACGACCTCCCGGGGAACGGAGCTGTCATTGTCGTTCAGCGCCTCAATGACGGACATGCGGAGCCTCCTCGCCCTGGGGCAGCTCGATGCCGCGGATGACGAGCGACGGCCCCTCGATTCCGTAGAAGGCCCGCGTGGACGCAAGAACCTCCTCGCTGACCTCGACGCTGAAGGAGCACAGGCTCAGCCCGTCGTGGTCGAGGGTGAGCCCGAGCGCCCGGGGCCGCCATCCCATCGCGATGATGCGCGGCATCCAGTAGGTCTCGGCGACGCCGCTGAAGGTGTGGATGCCCTCCTGGAGGCAGTATTCCAGCATGCCGCACTTCACCGCCCCGGCCCAGCGGCAGAGCCGCCCGTCCTGGCGCTTGGCGCGGACGACGAAGAGGCGGGTCCACTCGTAGACGTCCGTCCCCTCGGGGATGCCGCGGATCTCGGCCAGTTGCGGGAAGACCCCGCTCAGGAGGGTCGGCCGGGTCGTCGGCAGGAGCCGCGAGCCCGCGACGACCCCGAGGTCGGAGTCGATGCCGAGGAGATAGATCGTGTCCTCGTGGTCGAACTGGTCGATCTCGCGGCCGTCGTAGCTCGTCAGCGCGCGCCAGCGGCGTTCGCGGATGAAGATGTCGTTGCGGATGCGGAAATGCTGGTCGAGCGCCTCCTCGTAGAGGTGGCGGTTGTCGGATCGGATCGCGTGCACTTCGTACATGGGTAGGTCCCCTTCGCGATCACAACCTTTGGACGAGACCGTGAGGGTGCGGTATCCTCGGATCCGACGATGCCGTTGCGGCAACCGCTCGGCCGGGCAGGTCCCACCGACCCGCCGGCGGAGCGGCATCCGGGCCGATCCGGCAGACATCATGGAGCGGACGGACCCTCGGCCCGGCGGCCCTTGTGCTGCGCGCCGGATCGGGGGAGAACACCCGGGCGCCAGGGAGCCTCGACACGATACGATGCAGATTGTTTTCCACATCGGGCAGCAGAAGACCGCCAGTTCGACCATCCAGACCTTCCTGGCGCACAACAGGACGGAACTCGCGGCCCGCAAGGTCCTCTATCCGAGGGCGTTCGGGGAAACGAAGGCCACCCTGATCTCGGATTTCGTGACAGACGCGCCGCGGCTCGCCGATACGAGCGCAACCATCCGCGCCAATCTGACCCGGGAATTCGCGGGCGATTTCGCCAAGGCGATCATCTCGAACGAGAATCTGATCACCAGCAAGCGGGGGGCGATCCCGGGGCGGCTGAAGGAGACCTTTGCGCCGTATGCGACCTCCTGGCGCGTGCTGTGCTACGTCCGCCGGCCGGACGAGCACATCGTCAGCCAGTACCAGCAGAAGGTCAGAGGGGGCTACGTCGGCACCTTCGACCAGTTCTTCGACCACCAGCTGAACAGTCAGTACTACGGCTATGCCCATTGGCTCGACCGCTGGGCCGAAATCTTCGGAGAAGGCGTCGTGGAGGCGCGCGTCTTCCACCGCAAGACCCTGCAGGGAAGCCCGGTCGACGACTTCGTGCAATGGCTCGGCCTGGAGCGCGAGGGGCTCTCCGAAGAGGCGCAGGGGCACGTCAAGGAGAGCCTGGACCGGATGAACACGGAGATTCTGCGCTTCCTGCACCTGTGTCAGGTCGAGGCGCCGGACCTTCTCGGCCGGCACGACGTGAAGCGGATGCTGCAGCGGCTGGGCACCCTCGACACCGGCGCCCGCCAGCGGCTGGATACCGACCGGGCGCTACGCCTGCAGGAGCGGGTCCGGGCGGACCACGCGCGCCTGGCGCAGCGCTACCTGTCCCCCGAGCACGCCGCCGTGCTGCTCGCCCCTCCGGCCGAGGTCCCGCCGCAGCCGCCGCTCGACCGCGATATGCTGTTCGAGCGGATGATGGCGCTTTTCGACGATGCGGATCTCGCCCGCCGCGCCGTCGCCGGGGCCGATCAGCCGAGCGACCGCGGCCGGACGCCGGGGAAGCTTCTGCATCCCAAGAAGCGGTCCAAGGTCGAGCGGGTGATGCAGCGTCAGGGGAAGGCGGGCGACCGGAAGCCGCGCGCGGCGCAGGACGGAATCGCGAAGGCGGCCGGCCGCGGCAAGGAGGGCCGCTCCGCGGGAGGTGCGCGCAAGAGGCCCATGGGGCTCCTTCAGCGCCTCAAAGCCTATTGGCGGTCGGGATCGCTCTGGCCGCGTTCCGGCGGCAAGTAAGCCCCCGCGAGCGGAGGCCCCGCGTGACCCGCGGGAGCCTCCCGGGTCCGCCCCGGATCCCGTGCTCGGCTCCGTCGACGCGGCGGGAGCAAGCCGCAGCAGCCTCCCTGGCCGAAGGCTCAGAGCCTGATCTGGCTCTGGCGCATGGCCTCGACGACCGTATGGGTCAGGGTGCGGGTGCCGAGCTTCTCCTTGGCCTTGCGGAGATGCGTCATCACGGTCGTCTCCGAGATCGTGAGCGCGTTCCCGACCTGGGCCGCCGTCATCCCGTTCGCCATGTAGGACAGGACATCGCGCTCGCGGGCGCTCAGGCGCGTCACGGACGGCTTGCGCCCCTGCGACAGGCGATCGGCGGCGCCGTAGGCATAGATGCTGAGGAGGTGGATCGCGCGCTTCGCCTTCGGGGGCAGATCGATCGCTTCGCCCGCCATGGAGACCACCGCCTGGAAGCCCTTGGCGTCGTTGATCGGAATGCAGAGCCCCTCCTTGAGCCCATGATCGGCCGCCTCCTGCATGACCCGGTGGCCCATCGGATCGGAACGCGGATCCGTGCGCAGATCCGACCACAGGAAGGGCTCGATCGTCTCGAAGCAGTGCCGGCTCGCCGGGTCGTACTGGTAGTAGCCGTAGCGGTCGTAGCGGCTCTGCCAGACCTGCGGCCAGCGCTTCAGGAGCATCGCGGGGCCGATGTTCTCCCGCGGCTGCGGCAGGCGGGCGACCACGAAGTGCTCGAAGCCGCAGGCCGACAGCAGGACCGACAGCCGATCCCGGATCGCCGTCTCGTCGTCGAGGCGGTCGATCTCGTCCATGAGGTCGAAGGCGTCGCGGACGTACCCGAGTTCGCTTTCACCGGACCTCATGGGCTCCATCCTTTTCTACGGGGCACTGATCCATTTGCCTGGTTCGGATCGTACAGCTCAATATGACTTACGTCGTGCCGAAGGCTAGCGGCAGGACCCGGAACACGGCATAGTGTGCGTATCGCACGGTCAGGAGTCGACCCCCGTTGCCCCAGACGAGCCAGAAATCGCCGCACCCGATCGACAAGCACGTGGGCAGCCGCATCCGCATGCGACGAGCGCTTCTCGGGATGACGCAGCAGCGCCTCGCCGACTCGCTGCACCTGACCTTCCAGCAGGTCCAGAAGTACGAGAAGGGCACCAACCGCGTCAGCGCGAGCCGCCTGCAGCAGATCGCGACGCTGCTCGGCGTCGAGGTGGGCTTCTTCTACGAGGGCGCGGGACAGGTGCCGGGCGGATCGAGCGCCCTGGACCGGCAATCCGCCCTCCTGGCCGAAGTCAGCAGCTCGAGCGAGGGCGTGCGGCTGATCAACAGCTTTGCCCGCATCACGGACCCGATCGTCCGGCGCCGGCTCGCCGATCTCGCCGAAGGGATCGCGCAGTTGTCCGCGAGCGAGCCCGCGGCCGAACAGCCGCGGCAGACCCGCGGCCGGATGAAGAAGGCGAGTTGAGCGGCTCCCGCTCCGACCGCACCCCGCGGTGACGCGCCTGTTGCTGGGCTGGATCGCGAATTCAACCATCGACAGCATCCCGGCGCTCCGCTGCCGTCACCCGGGCGCAACCTTTCGAGGAGGGACATGGCGCCATGGTCCGGTTTGGAGACGAACCGGGACCGGCAGCCTGTCGCAGGCGGGCCTCGGGCCCTATCTGCTCGGCGGCAAGCAGGAGGGCACCATGGCATTTGAAGTGATCGCACGCGGGGGCAAGGGCGAGGGGACGTCCTCGCACGAGTCGGCAATGGCCGCTTACGAGCATGCCGTCCGCCTCTTGGGCGAGGGTCTGTCCTATGTCGCCATCCGTGACGAGGAGGGCCAGGAATACGCGACGGGCGAATTTGCCGAGCGCTATCTCGATCCCTTGAGCCAGCCGAACGACGGCTCGTCCTGAGCGTCCCGCCGACGTCGTCGCGACGCCGGACTGCCGCGGAAGCGGCCGGGGAGCCCTGGCGCCCATGACGCGAAAGCCCCTGCGGCCGAACCGGCCGCAGGCCGGGAGGTCCCGGGCGGCGCGCCGCGATTGCGGGGAGGACGGCGGAGAACCATCGGAAGGCGTAAAGACCACCGAGTCGCCCGCGTCATCTTGACTCTGCGACGAATGGGAACAAAATAGCAACATCTGATCCCGTTGCAACAACCTTGGGCAGGGCATGCACGATGCCGGGCGAGACCGTCTGCTTTCTGACTTACGGACGCGGATCGCACGGCTGGAGCGGTCGCCGGCGCAGCCGCGGGAGCCGCTGCCCTTCGGGATCGCCGCCCTCGACGGACACCTTCCGGGGCAGGGTCTCGCCCGCGGCGCGGTCCACGAGGTCCTGGAGGCTGGGCCTTCGGGCGAGCAGAGGGCTTCGGCGGTTCTCTTCGCGGCCGGTCTCGCGACCCGTCTTTCGGGACCCGTGCTGTGGTGCCTGCGCCGGCGGGATCTCTTCGCGCCCGGCCTCTCGGCGGTCGGGCTTCATCCCGACCGCATCCTGTTCGTCGAGACCTGGCACGAGGCGGACGTCCTCCCCGTGCTCGAGGAGGGCCTGCGCCAGGGCGGGCTCGCGGCCGTCGTCGGCGAGGTGGCCCGCTTCGGGCTCACCCCGTCCCGGCGCCTGCAGCTCGCCGCCGAGCGCTCGGGCGTCACGGCGCTGGTGCTCCGGCGCTGGCGGGCCGTCGTTCCGGAGGCGGAGCCGACCGCCGCCTCCACGCGCTGGCGCGTGACGCCGGCCCCCTCGAGCCCCCTGCCCGCTCCGGGCGTGGGCCGGGCGCGCTGGCACGTGGAGCTCCTGCGCTGCAGGGGAGCCGAACCCCGCTCTTGGTTGCTGGATGCCTGTGATGCGCAGGGTCGTCTCTCTCTACCTCCCGACCTGGCCGACCGACCGCATCCGCAGGCGGTGGGAGCGGGACCGGTCCGCCGCGGCCCTGCCGCGCGACAAGCCCCTCGTGACGGCCGCCCGCATCGGCTCGCGCCGGGTGATCGCCTGCGCTGACGACGCGGCGCGCAGGCTCGAGCTGCGCGTCGGCCAGACGATCGCCCATGCGCAGGCCCTCGTGCCGGATCTCACCGTGATCGAGGCCGACATCGAGGCCGACGAGACGGCCCTGAAGAATCTCGCGGTCTGGTGCACCGGCTACAGCCCGATCGTGGCGCTGGACGCGCCGGACGGTCTCTTCGTCGAGATCGCGGGCTCGGCGCATCTGTTCGGCGGCGAGGCGGCTCTCCTGAACGATCTCGTGTCGCGGCTCGACGACCGGAGCATCGCAGTCCGGGCCGCAATCGCGGACACGCCGGGCGCCGCCTGGGCGATGGCCCGCAACGGCAGCGGAGAGATCGCGCCTCCGGGCGGCACGGCGGCGGCGATCGCGCGCCTGCCGGTCTCTGCCCTGCGCATCGCCGACGAGACCGCCGCGACCCTCGACCGTCTCGGAATCCGCACCATCGGCGAGGCCGTGGCCCTGCCGCGGGCCAGCCTCGTCAAGCGCTTCGGCGCGGAGCTCGCCCGCCGTCTCGACCAGGCGCTGGGCGAGATGCCTGAGCCCCTCGTCCCCCTCATCCCGCCGGAGGTGATCACGCGCCGCGCCGTCTTCGCCGAGCCGATCGGCGACGCGGACGACCTGCGCCGGGTGATCGCGCATCTGGCCGCCGAGCTCTGCCCGGACCTGCGCCAAGCCGGCCTCGGCGCGAGGCGCGTCGACCTGCTCTTCCACCGCGTCGACCGCACCACGCAGGCCCTCACCGCGCAGATGGCGCGCGCGACGCGGGAGCCCGCGCATATCGGCCGGCTTCTCGCCGACGACCTGGATACCCTCGATCCCGGTTTTGGGATCGAGGAGGCCGTGATGGTCGCGACCCGCGTCGAGCCCTTGAGCGAGCAGCAGATGCAGGCCCGCGCGCTCCAGGGCGAGGACGAGGAGCGGGAGCTCGACGCGCTCGTCGACCGCCTCACCGCCCGCCTCGGGCGCGACCGGGTCTTCCGGGTGGTGCCGGTGGAGAGCGACATCCCCGAGCGCTCGCTCGCCCGCGTGCCGCCGCTGACGCCGCCGCAGGGGCTGTCCTGGCCGAAGGGCCTCGCCCGCCCCAGCATCCTGATCGATCCGCCCGAGCCCGTGACCGCGCTGGCCGTGGCGCCCGATCACGCGCCGTCCGCGTTCGAATGGCGGAAAGTGCGCCACCGCGTGCGCCGCGCCGACGGGCCCGAGCGGGTGCACGGCGAATGGTGGGCCTCTTCCGACGAGGCCTCGGCGGTCCGCGACTATTACCAGGTCGAGAACCAGGACGGCCGCCGCTTCTGGCTCTTCCGCGACGGCCCGGCGGGCCGGGGCGGGCGCTGGTGGCTGCACGGGTTCTTCGGGTGAACCACGAGGTGGGCCGAGAGGTGGGTTATGAGATGGGCCACGGCCTGAGCCCGGTGGAGCATGCCGCAGCACGGGTTCTTCGGATGAGCCTTCCCGCGCCCGGCCCGTCATGAGCTACGCCGAGCTCCAGGTCACGACCCATTTCTCGTTCCTGCGCGGCGCATCGAGCCCGGACGAGCTCTTCGCCACGGCGGCGTCGCTCGGGATTCCCACGCTCGGAATCGCGGACCGCAACTCGCTCGCCGGGATCGTGCGCGCCCACGAGGCCGCGAAGGCCACGGGCGTGCGCCTCGTGGTCGGCTGCCGGCTCGACCTCGAGGACGGCACCGCGCTCCTCGTCTACCCGCAGGACCGCGCGGCTTACGGGCGTCTGACGCGGCTTCTCACGATCGGCAAGGCGCGAGCGGGAAAGGGCGCCTGCCGCCTCGCCTGGAGCGACGTGGAGGAAAGGGCCGAGGGTCTCGTCGCGATTCTCGTGCCGGGCCGGATCGATGCGCGATTGCAGGGCCAGGTACGGCGCCTGAAGACCACGTTCGGGTCGTGCGCGTATCTCGCCCTCGCCCGCCGCTTCCGTCCGCGCGAGGCTTTGCGCCTCCACGCCCTCGACGAGGTCGCCCGCGCGGCGCGGGTGCCGACCGTCGCCACGAACGACGTGCTCTATCATGCCCCCGAGCGGCGCATGCTCCAGGACGTGGTGACCTGCATCCGCGAGGGCTGTACCATCGAGACGTCGGGTTTTACACGCGAACGTTTCGCCGACCGCTTCCTCAAAGGACCCGAGGAGATGGCGCGCCTGTTCGAGCGTCATCCGGCCGCGATCGAGCGCACGATCGAGATCGCGGAACGCTGCCGCTTCGCCCTCGACGAGCTCAGATACCAGTACCCCGAGGAGGTGGTCGAGCCGGGCCTCTCGGCGCAAGCGACGCTGGAGCGGCTGACCTGGGAGGGCGCGCAGGATCGCTATCCCGACGGCGTGCCGGATGCGGTGCGGGAGCAGTTGCGAAACGAGCTCGCGCTCGTGGCGCGGCTGGAATACGCGCCATACTTCCTCACCGTGAACGCCATCGTCCGCTACGCGCGCTCGCAGGAGATTCTCTGCCAGGGCCGCGGCTCGGCGGCGAATTCCGCGATCTGCTACGTGCTCGGCATCACGGCCGTGAACCCGGCCGAGGGAAACCTCCTGTTCGAGCGCTTCGTCTCGGAGGAGCGCCGCGAGCCACCCGACATCGATGTGGATTTCGAGCACGAGCGCCGCGAGGAGGTGATCCAGTGGATCTACCAAACCTACGGCCGCCATCGCGCCGCGCTCTGCGCCACCTTGATCCGCTACCGCACCCGCGGCGCGCTCCGCGAAGTCGGCAAGGTGATGGGCCTGCCCGACGACGTGACCGCGGCGCTCTCCGGCATGGTCTGGGGCTGGAGCGAGCAGGGCGTGACCGAGAAGGAAGCGGGCGAGCTCAACCTCAACCTCGGCGACCGGCGCCTGCAGCTCACGCTCCGGCTCGCGCGCGAGCTCATCGGCACGCCGCGCCACCTCTCGCAGCATCCCGGCGGCTTCGTGCTGACGCAAGACCGCCTCGACGACCTCGTGCCGATCGAGCCCGCCGCCATGAAGGACCGGCAGGTGATCGAATGGGACAAGGACGATATCGAGGCGCTCAAGTTCATGAAGGTCGACGTGCTGGGCCTCGGCATGCTCGGCTGCATGCGCCGCGCCTTCGATCTCCTGGCGGAGCATGGGGGCGAGAGGCACGACCTCGCTTCGATCCCCGCGGGCGATGAGGAGACTTTCGAAATGATCCGGCGCGCCGACACGATCGGCGTGTTCCAGATCGAGTCGCGCGCCCAGATGGCGATGCTGCCGCGGATGAAGCCGCGGAGCTTCTACGACCTCGTCATCGAGGTCGCGATCGTGCGGCCGGGGCCGATCCAAGGCGACATGGTGCACCCTTACCTCAGACGCCGTGAGGGGCGCGAGAAAGCCACCTACCCGAAGCCCGAGTTCGAGGCGGTGCTGAAGAAGACCCTCGGCGTGCCCCTGTTCCAGGAGCAGGCCATGAAGATCGCGATCGTGGCGGCGGGCTTCACGCCCTCGCAGGCCGACCAGCTGCGCCGCTCCATGGGGACCTTCAAGGGCAACGGCCATGTGGGCGCGTTCCGGGACAAGCTGATCGAGGGCATGGTCGCGAACGGCTACGAGCGCGATTTCGCGGAGCGCACCTTCAAGCAGCTCGAGGGCTTCGGCTCCTACGGCTTCCCGGAGAGCCACGCAGCCTCCTTCGCCCGCATCGTCTACGCCTCGTCCTGGATGAAATGCCATCACCCGGACGTGTTCTGCTGCGCGATCCTCAACAGCCAGCCCATGGGCTTCTACGCCCCCGCGCAGCTCGTGCGCGACGCGCAAGCCCACGGCGTCGAGGTGCGGCCCGTCGACGTCAACCACTCGCGCTGGGACTGCACGCTCGAACGCACCGACGGGCGATACCGCGCCGTGCGCCTTGGCCTGCGCATGGCGAAGGGGCTTTCGAACGACGCCGCTGCACGGATTCTCTCGGCGCGCGGCGAGGAGCCCTTCGCCTCGATCGAAGCGCTCTGGCGCCGCAGCGGCGTTCCCGTCGCGGTGCTCGAGGTTTTGAGCCACGCCGATGCCTTCGGCTCGCTCGCGCTCGACCGGCGCGGCGCGCTCTGGGCCATCAAGGGCCTGAGCGACACGCCGCTGCCGCTCCTTGCCGCCGCCGACGCGCGGGAGAACACGCTGACCCCCGAGGTCGCCGAACCCGCCGTGTCGCTGACCCCGATGAGCTTGGGCCGCGAGGTCGTGGAGGATTACCGCTCCAAGGGCCTCTCCCTGCGCCCGCACCCCCTCGCCTTCCTGCGCGGCGACCTCGACGAGCGCCGCATCCGCCCCTGCGCGGCCCTGCGGACGGCCCGCGACGGGGGGCGGATCACGGTCGCGGGACTCGTGCTCGTGCGCCAGCGGCCGGGCTCGGCGAGCGGGGTGCTGTTCGTGACGCTCGAAGACGAGACCGAGGTCGCCAATCTCGTGATCTGGCCCGCTCTGTTCGAGCGCCAGCGCCGCGTGGTGCTCTCCGCGAACCTCGTCGCGGCGCGGGGACGCGTGCAGCGCGAGGGCGACGTGATCCACCTCGTGGCCGAGCACCTCACGGACCTCACGGGACTCTTGCGTTCTCTGAGCGAGCGAGAGGAGGCGTTCCCCCTGCCCCACGGGCGCGGCGACGAGGCCAAGCATGGCGGCGCGCCGGACCCGCGCGATGCGCTCGGGCGCAAGACGCGGGACATCTATGTTCCGGATATCAAGTCCGGAGAAGGGATCAGGATCAGGACGCGGGATTTCAAGTGATCAGGCGATCTCCTCCCCGAGCACGTCCTTGGTCCAGCGGAAGGCCGCATTGGCAGCCGGCACGCCGGCATAGATCGCGCTCTGGAGCAGGAGCGATTGCAGCTCCTCGACCGAGACGCCGTTGCGCAGGGCCGGGCGCACATGGAGCTTGAACTCCTCCTCCCGGTGCAGCGCCACCATCATGGCGAGCGTCACGAGGGAGCGCGTCTTCCACGGCAGGCGCGGGTCGCCCCAGACCTCGCCCCAGGCCGTGCGGGTGATGAAGTCCTGCCACGGCATGGCAAAGCCGCCGGCCTTGGCGAGCGAGCGTTCCACATGCTCCGCGCCCAGCACCTGCTTGCGGTTCTGGAGCCCGAAATCGAACGGCACCGCGCCGGGCGCGCCCGACGGCCGCTCGGCATTGCGGTCGAGGAAGGCGAGGAGATGGGGCCCCACCGCGTCCGCCCGCTCGATCGCGAGGAGATGCGCGGCACGCGGCAGCACCAGGAGTTCGGCATCCGGGATGAGCGAGCGGATCTCCTCCGCCATGGCGACCGGCGTCGCGGGATCGTCGCGGCCCGCGATCACGAGCGTCGGTGCCGCGATCGTGCCGATATGCGGGCGCAGGTCCATGCGCCCGATGGCGCCGCAGCACACCGCGTAGCCTGCCCGGTCGCAGGCCACGAAGCGCTCGCGGACAGGAGCCACCTGATCGGGCGCCCGCTCGGCATATCCTGCCGTGAACCAGCGCCCCATGGTGGCATCGACGATGGCGGCGGTGCCTTCCGCGCGCACCAGCGCGGCGCGCTCGTTCCAGGTGGCTTCGCTCGGCATGTAGGACGAGGTTGCCATGAGGGTGAGGCTGACGACGCGGTCGGGATAGCGGCTCGCCAGCGCCTGCCCCGTCATGCCGCCGAGCGACAGCCCGACGACATGGGCGCGCCCGATGCCGAGCGCGTCGAGGAGCCCGACGAGGTCGGTCGCGAGGTCCCAGATCTCTGCGCGTTCGTCCCGGGTCGCGGAGCGCCCGTGGCCCCGCGTATCGTAGCGCAGCACCCGGTAGCGGCCGCGCAACGCCGGCACGAGCGCGTCCCACATCTCGAGCGAGGTGCCCAGCGAGTTCGAGAACGCCACCACGGGCGCACCGGCAGGGCCCGAGAGCTCGTAATGGAGCGCGACACCGTTCACGTCGATCTGCGGCATGGATCACCCACCGGCTTGCAGGAGGTTCAGGACGTTCAGGCGACAGGACGCAGCCCGAGCAGGGCGCGGGCTTCGGCCGGCGTCGCGACCTTCCGGCCATGCCGCGCCACGGTCTCGGCCGCCATGCGGACGAGCTCCGCGTTGGAGGTCGCGAGCCGGTCCTTCGCGGCCCGGATGTTATCCTCGAGCCCCGTGCGCACCGCGTCCGCCCCCCGCGCGAGCGCCCATTCCATCACGGGCGCCTGGTTGCGGCCGATGCCGGCCGCCGTCCAGGTGGCGTTGGGGAGCACGCGGCGCAGCTCGCCGAGGAGGAGGTCGACGAGGTGCTCCTCCGCCGGCATGGCGTTCTGCACGCCCATCACGAACTGCACGTGCGGACGGTCGTTGAGGAGACCCTGCTCCATGAGGCGCCGGGCGCCGTGGATGTGCGACAGGTCGAAGATCTCGATCTCGGGCAGGACGCCGTTCTCCTTCATCTTCGTGGCGAGATCGGTCACGAGGGTGGTGTGGTTCTCGTAGATGATGGTCGGGAAGTTCACCGAGCCCGTGGACAGCGAGGCCATGTCGGGCTTCAGCGACAGCGACGAGCCCCGCGCCGACGGATCGCGCCCGCGACCGCCGGTGGAGAACTGCACGATCATGCCGGGGCAGTGCTTCACCACGCCCTCCTGCACCTGCCGAAAGCGCTCCGGATCGGACGACGGGCTCTCGTCGTCGTTGCGCACGTGGATATGCACGAGCGTCGCGCCCGCCTCATAAGCCTCGTGCGTCGACTCGACCTGCTCGGCCGGCGTGACCGGGACGGCCGGGTTGTCCTTCTTGCGCGGGACCGAGCCCGTGATGGCGACCGCGATGACGACGGGGTTCATGGTGGTGTGTCCTATGCAAACTCAGACGTCGAAGAAGACGGTTTCCCGCTCGCCCTGGAGGTGGATGTCGAACACGTAGACGACCTCCCCTCCCCGCTCCTCGCGCCGCGCGATCAGGGTCTCGCGGCGGGACGGCGGATCGACGATGTTGAGCACCGGATCGGCCGCGTTCGCCTCCGCCTCGTCGGAGAAGTACATCCGCGTGGCAAGCCCGATATTGATGCCCCGGGCCGCCAGCCAGAAGCTGACATGCGGCGCCTGGAGCTTGTGGCCGTGCCGGCCCGGCACGCGCCCGGGCTTGATCGTCTCGAAGGTGTAGATTCCCGTGTGGAAATCCGTGCCGGTGCGGCCCCAGCCCCGGAAGGCGGGGTCGATCGCCTTGTCCTCCTGACGGTCGGCCGGATGGTCGTAGCGCCCGGCGGCATTGGCCTGCCAGATCTCCACCAGGATGTCCTTGGTGGGCGAGCCCTTGCCGTCGAAGATGCGCCCCTCGATGCGGATGCGCTCGCCCTTGGTTTCGGGGCTCACGAGGACATTGGAAAAGGTGTTCTGGAAGATGTCGAACCCGGCCTGATGCGGGATGAGGCCGATATGGACGTAAGGACCTGCGGTCTGGGACGCGGTTTCCTTCAGATAGGGCAGCGTGGGGATCATGGCGTCGTCCTGGAATGCTGTCGCGGAAATGCCGTGGCGGAGAGTGCTGTCGCTCAGCTCCCCTGGAGCTTGTTCTCGAACATGGTCTGGCGCCGGCCGCGCAGCACGATGTCGAAGCGGTAGGCAAGGCTGTCGAGCGGCACCGCAGCGTTGAGGTCGAGGAGCGCCACGAGGCGCTGGATCGCGTCCGGGTCGGGAATCGTGTTCGCGATCACGTCGTGCTTCAGCAGCGGGTCGCCCTCGAAGTACATCTGGGTGATGAGGCGCTGGGCGAAGCCGGTGCCGAAGACCGAGAAGTGGATATGCGCCGGGCGCCAGGAGTTCACGTAGTTGCGGAACGGGTATGCACCGGGCTTCACGGTGCGGAAGTAGTAGTAGCCTTTCTCGTCGGTCAGCGTGCGTCCGCAGCCGCCGAAGTTCGGGTCGATGGGGCCAAGATAGCGGTCGTTCACGTGGCGGTAGCGGCCGGCGGCGTTGGCCTGCCAGAACTCCACGAGCGTGTTGGGGATGCCGCGGCCGTTCTCGTCGAGCACATGGCCGTGCACGATGGTGCGCTCGCCGATCGGCTCGCCGTCCTGGGCGTAGTTGCGCAGGAGGTCGTTGTCGAGCGGGCCGATCTCCTCGGGCCGGAAGGTCGGCCCCGTGACTTCGGACAGCGAGTTCTGCAGGGACCATAGCGGGATGCGCGGCGAGCGCAGGCCCGTGGTCTTGTAGGTCGGCGTATGGGCCGGCGGATGAATGCGATGATCGCGCTGGAAGAATTCGGTGGTCGGAACGGTCGACTCGGTCATCGTCAGGCTTTCCGCTGAGGATCGGTGGGAAGCAGGCCGGTCGCGCAGGCCTGCCCGGTCGGATTCAGGTCGCTGAGGCGGGCGCCCGCTCGCGCCCGCGCTTCTTGTCGGTGACGCCGAGATGCTGCTCCAGCGGCGCCGGGTCCTGGATGAGGGAGCGGCTCGAACTCGCATGCACGACTGCGCCGCGGTCGAGGATCACCGCGTGGTCGGTGACGCCGAGAATCTTCTGGGCGTGCTGCTCGACCACGATGGCCGACATCCCTTCGTCGCGGATGATGCGTTTCAGCGCCGCGAGCAGTTCCTCGACGATGATGGGCGCCAGACCCTCGGTGGGCTCGTCGAGGAGCATCAGCGTCGGGTTGAGCACGAGGGCGCGGGCGACGGCAAGCATCTGCTGCTCGCCGCCCGAGAGCTGGTTGCCGAGATTGGAGCGTCGCTCCTTGAGGCGCGGGAACATCCCGTAGGCGCGCTCCAGATTCCAGGGGCCCGGCCGCGCCACCGCGGTCATGTTCTCCTCGACCGTGAGCGACCGGAAGATGTTGCGCTCCTGCGGCACCCAGCCGATCCCGGCGACGGCGCGCCGGTCCGGAGACACCCGGGTGATGTCCCGGCCCGCGAACGCGATGGTTCCGCCGCGGTGGCGGGTCACGCCGATGATCGTGTTGAGGAGGGTCGTCTTGCCGGTGCCGTTGCGGCCGAGCACCGCCAGCGCCTCGCCCTGGTTCAGCGCGAGGTCGATGCCGGAGATCACGATCGCCTCGCCGTAGCCGGCCGAGACCCCTTTCAATCTCAGGAGTTCACTCATCCACGGCCTCCCCGAGATAGACAGCCCGCACGCGCGGATCGGTCGAGACCTCCTGCACGGTTCCCTCCGTGAAGAGCGCGCCGTTGACCAGCACCGAGATCCGGTCCGCGAAGCTGAAGACGAGGTCCATGTCGTGCTCGATCAGCAGCACCGAGACGTCCCGCGGTAGGGCCGCGATGGTGGCCAGCAGCTCGTGCCGCTCGGCTTCCGGGACACCGGCCGCGGGCTCGTCGAGGAGCAGCACGCGGGGGCGGCACGCAAACGCGACCGCGATCTCGAGGAGGCGCTGCTTGCCGTAAGGCAGGTTCGCAGTGCGCTCGTCGAGGGCATCCGCAAGCCGGAAGCGCTGCGCGATGTCCACGATGTCGTCGAGGATGTCCCGGCGGGAGCCGATCACGCGCCACCAGTCGCGGCCGCCGCCGAGACGCTCCGACACCACAAGTCCGAGCGTCTCGAGCGGGGTCATGGCAGGGAAGAGCTGGTTGATCTGGAACGTGCGCGCGAGCCCGCGCTTCACCCGCTGCTCGGCACTCAACGCGGTGATCTCCGCGCCTTCCAGGAAGATCCGGCCCGAGGTCGGCGGCAGCACGCCGGTGAGGAGATTGATGAAGGTGGTCTTGCCGGCGCCGTTCGGACCGATGAGGGCGTGCCGCGCGCCCTGCTCCAGCTTCAGCGACACGTTGTCGGTGGCGGTCAGGCCGCCGAAGCGGCGGACGAGCCCCCTGGTTTCGAGAGCGACCGTCATCCCTGCACCTCCCCGGCCGCGGTGCCGCGGCGCGCCCGCCGGACCGCGATGCGTCGCCCGAGGGTGGTCCGCCACAGGGTGGCGATCCGCTCGGTGACCCGCTCGCGGCCGGCGAGCACCAGCACGACGAGGATCAGGCCGATCCAGAACTGCCAGTATTGCGGCGTGATGCCGGCGAGCACGTCCTGGAGCACCTTGAAGACCACGGCGCCGATGAGACCGCCGTAGAGATAGCCAACGCCGCCGATCACGAGCACGAGGAGCACGTCGGCCGAGCGGTGGAAGGCGAGCACGTCGAGGGACACGAACTGCGTGGTCTGCGCGAGGAGCGCGCCTGCGATGCCCGCATAGGCCGCGGAGACCGTGTAGATCGCGACGAGGCGCCGGTTCACCGGGATCCCGATGGCCCTCGCCCGCAGGGGATTGTCGCGGATCGAGCGCAGCGACAGGCCGAAGGGCGACACCACGATCCGGCGCGCGATCACGAAGAGCACGAAGGTGACCGCAAGGCTGTAGGCGTAGGCCGTGGTGCCGAAGATGTCGAACTCGAACAGGCCGAGCACCGGGCCCATCACGATGCCCTGGAGACCGTCGGCGCCGCCGGTGAGCCAGGAGGCCTGGTTGGCGACCTCGCCGAGCACGAGCGCGACGCCGAGCGTCACCATGAGCTTCGTGAGATCCGCCCCGCGCAGGACGAGGAAGCTCGTCACGAAGCCGAGGAACGCAGCCGCGATGGCCGAGACCGCGAGCCCGAGCAGCGGATCGCCGAGGCCGTTCTTGGCGAGCAGGCCGGCCACGTATGCGCCCAACCCGAAGAAGGCGGCGTGCCCGAGGGAGACGATGCCGGCATAGCCGAGGATCAGGTCGAGGGAGACCGCGAAGAGGCCGATGATCGCGATCTCGTTGAGGATGAGATGGCGCTCGGGCATCAGGAACAGGGTCGCGGCGGCGGCGAGCCAGAACAGGATCTCGAGGACGTTCCACCGGCCGCGCCGGGTGAGGGAGCGGCCGACGGCGTCGCGGGCTGGGAGGGAAGCGGCGCTCATGTCAGCGGGCCCGGGCGAACAGCCCTTGCGGGCGCAGGACGAGGACGACGATCATCAGGGTGTAGATCACGAAGGCGCCGAGGCTCGGCACGTAGTACTTGCCCGCGACGTCGGCGACGCCGAGGATGAGGGAGGCCAGGAACGGCCCCGTGATGCTCGTGGTGCCGCCGACCGTCACCACGATCAGGAAGTAGATCATGAACTTCAGCGGGAAGGTCGGATCGAGGCCGAGGATCTCGGCCCCGAGCGCGCCCCCTAAGCCCGCGAGCCCCGAGCCGACCGCGAAGGTGACCGCGAAGATGAGGTTCACGTTGATGCCCAGCCCCCGCGCGACGCGGGGATCGTCGACCGCGGCGCGGAGCCGGCTGCCGAAGCGGGTCTGCGTCAGGATGAGCTGCAGCGCCACCACGAGGACGCCGCAGACCGCGATGATGAAGCTGCGGTAGAGCCCGACCTGAATCCCGAGGATCTCGACCCGCCCGCGCAACCACGTGGGGAGTTGGATGAGCTGCTGCTGCGATCCCATGGCGTAGTCCACCGCCGCGACCGCCATGAAGACGATGCCGATCGAGAACAGCACCTGATCGAGGTGGTTGCGGTTGTAGAGACGGACGTAGAGCGTGCGCTCGAGAACGAGGCCGATCGCGGCGGGAATCAGGAAGGCGAGCGGCAGCGTCGCGAGGAACGGAACGCCCACGCGGTTCATCAGCACCGCCGTGACGTAGCCGCCCGCCATCGCGAAGGCGCCGTGAGCGAGGTTGACGAAGTTCATGAGGCCGAGCGTGACCGCAAGCCCGCAGGCCAGCACGAACAGCAGCATGCCGTAGGCGATCCCGTCGAACAGGATGGTCAGCACCGGCGCCCTCCAGGAGAAGAGAGGCGGCGCCCGTCGAGCGCCGCCGCAGGATGTCGGATCAGTTGGCCTTGGCGGCCTTCACGGGATCCTTGACGTTCGGGATGGTGGCGAACTCGACGTTGTAGAGCTCCCCGTCCTTCCGCTCGACCTTGCGGATATAGATGTTCTGGACGATGTCGCGCGTCTGCGGGTCGATGGACACAGGCCCGCGCGGGCTCGTCCAGCTCATGCCCTTCATGGCGTCCACCAGCGCCTGCCCACCCTGGCCGTTCGTCTTCTTCAGGCCCTCGTAGATCAGGTGCATGCCGTCGTAGCCGCCCACCGCCATGAAGTTCGGCCGCATGGTCGGGTTGGCCTTCTTGAACGCCTCGACGAATGCCTTGTTCTCGGGGCTGTCGTGCGCCGCCGAATAATGCTGCGAGGTGATCGCGCCCATCGCGACATCGCCCATGCCATTGAGGATGTCGTCGTCCGTCACGTCGCCGGGACCGATGAGCTTCACGCCGCTCTTGTCGAGGCCGCGCTCCACGAACTGCTTCATGAACTGCGCGCCCACGCCCGACGGAACGAAGACGAAGAGCGCATCGGGCTTGGCATCCGCGACCTTCTGGAGGAACGGCGAGAAGTCCGGATTGGCGAGCGGCACCCGCAGGTTCTCGACCTGCCCGCCCGCCTTGGTGAAGCGGCCCGTGAAGGCCTTCTCGGCGTCGATGCCGGGCCCGTAATCGGAGACCAGCGTCACCACCTTCTTCATGCCGTTCTGGGACGCCCATTCCGCCATCGGCTCGGTCGCCTGCGGCAGGGTGAAGCTCGTGCGCACGATGAAGGGCGAGGCCTCCGTGATCGTGGCGGTCGCGGCCGCCATGACGACCTGCGGGACCTTGGCCTGCGTGGCGAGCGGCGCCGGGGCGAGTGCGAGCGGGGTGAGGCCGAAGCCCGCGATCACGCCGACCTTGTCGTTGACGATGAGTTCCTGGGCGAGGCGCTTGGTGACGTCGGCGACGCCGGTGTCGTCCTTGAGAATGAGCTGGATCTTCTTGCCGGCGACGCTGTCGCCGTTCTGCTGCATGTAGAGCTTGGCGGCCGCCTCGATCTGCCGCCCCGTCGAGGCGAAGGGCCCCGTCATCGGCAGGATGAGGCCGATCTTGAACGGTTCTTGAGCGGACGCGGCGGCCCCCATCCCGAGAGTCACTGCGGTGGCGCCTGTCAGCGCGAGGAATGTCCGGCGTAGCATGGTGGGTCTCCTCCCTTGAGCGTCGTGGTCGTCCGGTTCAGGCGCGGATGCGCCGCTTGATGAGTGCGGATCCCGGCACGAGGTCCAGGATGCGCTGGTTCGAGAAGGCACGTTCGAGGTTGCGATGGGCGATGCGTGCGTGCTCCCGCATGATGGACTCGGCCCGGCTCCCCTCCCGCCGCTCGATCGCGAGGAGGACGCAGCGGTGCTGGTCCTGCGCCACGGTCAGGGTGTGATGCGATTCCGGCGAGCGCGACTGGGCGGGCACCAGCGCGCTCGGCGACGCGAACGGCAGCGCGCTCGCCCGCTCGATCTGCCGGGTCAATGCCGGGCTGCCGGCGAGATCGATGACAAGGGCGTGAAAGCCCGCGTTCAGCTCGACATAGCGCGAGATGTCGATCTCGCCGTCCCGGTGCAGCACCGTATCGATGGCGTCGAGGCACGCAGCGGCGCGCTCGATATCCGCGCGCGGGACGCCGCGCTCGGCGGCGAGGCGGGCTGCGAGTCCTTCCAGCGTGCCGCGGATCTCGATCGCCTCGAACACCTCCCGCTCCGAGAACGCCTTCACGGCGAAGCCGCCGGAGGGGATCGACTCGAGGAGCCCCTCCTCCTGGAGCCGGACGAGGGCTAGCCGCACCGGCGTTCGCGAGACGCCGAGGCGCTCGACCATCTGGAGTTCCGAAACGCGTTCGCCGGGCCGAAGCTCGCCGCGCAGCACCAGTTCGCGCAGTTCGAGCTGCGCCTTCACGGTCTGCGACACCGCGCGGTCGCCCTTCTCGGGAGCGGCGTCGCGTTTCGCGGGTGCCGGCGTCGTTCCTGGCATCACGCCGCCCTGTCCGCCGTGTCGATGGTGATGCTGCCGCCGGCGACCCGCGATACGCAGGTGCAGAGCTTGCCGTTCGCGGCCTTCTCTTCGTCGCTGAAGAACACGTCGCGGTGATCGACGATCCCCTCCACCTCGACGATCGGCAGCGCGCAGAGCCCGCACTCGCCGCGCCGGCAGTCGAAGATCATGTCGACGCCCGCCTCCTCCAGGGCCTCCAGCAGGCTCCGGTTCTGCGGCACCTCGATGGTCCTGCCGAGGCGCGGGATCCGCACCGTGAAGGGCATCGTGGCGAAGCGGCCGCTGTTGCCGAAGGTCTCGAACCGGAGCTGGTCCACCGGCCGGCCGCTCTGCTGCCAGGTGCGCTTGGCGGCTTCCAGCAACCCGATTGGTCCGCAGACATAGAGCTCGCCGCCCGGCGCGAGCCCGGCGATCTCGGCCGCGAGATCGACCTTCGCGCCTTCCTCGTCGACGAAGACCTGAAGGCGGCTCCCGATGCGTCCGGCGAGGTCGTCGGCGAGCGCGAGATCCCCGCGGGTGCGGCAGGCATAGAGGAGGCGGAAGCGGGCGCCTCCTTTCGCGAGCGCGAGCGCCATCGTGTAGATCGGCGTGATCCCGATGCCGCCGGCGAGCAGGAGGTAATCCGGACGGCCGCGGGCGAGCTCGAAGTGGTTGCCCGGCGTCGAGATCGTGAGCCGCGCACCGGGCTTCAGGCTCCACATGCATTGCGAACCGCCGCGGGAATCGGGCAGGAGCTTCACGGCGATGCGGTAGAGGCCGTCCTCGCAGGGGCCGACGATCGAGTAGGAGCGCACGTCGGGGCGCTCTCCGATCTGGACCGCGACGTTGATGTGGCTGCCCGGGGTCGGCGCCACGAACTCGCCGGACGGCGCGATCTCGAACAGGCGGATGTCGGGCGTCAGGTCCCGCGTCGTGCGAAGCTCCGCGCTCCGCCATTCGATCGACTTCTGCATCGGGCGCAGGCCTACTCGGCGGCCTGGCTCGGCACCGGCACCGGCCGGCCGTGCTCGGCCGCCAGCATGCGGTCGATCATCCGCCGCGCCCACAGGGCTCCGGCATCGATGTTGAGGTTGTAGAATGGCAGACGCGGATTGCGGTCGATCGCCTTCTGCTGCGCCTCCAGCACCACGTGGTCCTGATCGTAGACGCCCTTGCCCTCGTTGACGTGGGCGCGCTGGATGTCGCGCGTGAGCTGCTCGTCGTCCTTGCGGAACGTGCGCACGAAGTTCCAGAAATAGTGGCAGGTCTTCTCGGTCTCGGGCGTGATCGCAGCCAGGAACGCGCCGTTGACGCCCTGCGAGCGGTCTCCCTGCGGCGCGCCCGTGCCGGTGAGCGCCACGCCGACGTCGCCCACCACCGTGGAGGGCGCCTGGAAATAGATGATCTGCCAGCGGTCCACATGCCCCGGCCGCCCGAGCTGCTTCGCCCAGAACGGCGGCGGCTCGATGTCGATCATCCAGCGGGTCACCGTCGCGGTGTGGTCCGTGTGGGTGACGTCGAACGGCGTGCTCGTGATCGCCTCGTCGCCGATGCTGCCGGCATGGACATAGGTCTCGTGGGTGAGGTCCATGAGGTTGTCGATCACGAGCCGGTAATCGCATCCGAGCTTGTAGAAGGTGCCGCCCTCGCCGACCCAGTCCGTACCGTCGTTCCAATGGAAATCCGGAATCTTTGCGGGATCCGCCAGCGCCGGATCGCCCGGCCAGAGCCAGACGAGGCGGTGCTTCTCGGCGACCGGATAGGCGCGCACGCAGGCCGACGGGTTGATGGTCTTCTGGGCCGGCATGTAGGTGCAGCGGCCGGCGGCGTTGAAGACGAGGCCGTGATAGCCGCACACCACCTGGTCGCCTTCGAGCCGCCCCATGGAGAGCGGCAGCAGCCGGTGCCAGCAGGCGTCTTCCAGGGCGGCGACCCCACCGTCCGAGCGCCGGTAGAGCACCACGTCCTTGTCGCAGATCGTGCGGGCCGCGAGCTCGTGCTTGATCTCGTGGCTCCAGGCCGCGGCGTACCAGGCGTTCAGCGGAAACGGCTTGGCGTCCATCCCGTCGCTCCTCCGTGGGCGGCGGACTGTATACAACGGACGCCCGTTTGCAACGATGCGGCGCCAAAATTCCGTGCTGCACCGCAGCGAGCCGCCAAGCATGAGGCTTGTCTGTATACAGACACGTTTCCCCGACCCTTGAGCGGGCCACAGGGGTTTCCGATGGCATCCCGGTGGAGAACCGATCGCGCGGATTGAATGCGGGCTGCCGGGCGGTACTTGATCGAGGCGCCGGGCGTCGTCGCAGCACAGGTTGGAGGGGGCGGTATGGGCGAGGTTGATCGGAGGCACCCGCAGGGATCGGACGCGGCCGGGCGGCGCGTCGCGGTCGTGGGGCTCGGTTCGATGGGATCCGGCATGGCCGCCTCCCTGGTGCGGGCCGGTTTCGCGGTCGCGGGGTACGACGTCGCGCCGGCGGCGGTCGAGCGGCTGGCGGCATCGGGCGGCATCGCAGCGCCCTCCCCGGCCGCGGCGGCTGCGGGCGCGGATGCGGTCGTGTCCGTCGTCCTGAACGCGGCCCAGACCGAGGCGATCCTGTTCGGGCCGGGCGGCGTCGCGGAGGCGATGCCGGCGGGCGCGGTGTTCGTGTCCTGCGCGACCATGGATCCCGACGTGGCGCGCGCGCTCGCGGGCCGGCTCGAGGCGACTGGGCGCCGTTACCTCGACGCGCCGATCAGCGGCGGCGCGCAGCGTGCCGCGGAGGGAGCCCTGACGATCCTGGCGTCCGGGAGCCGGGAGGCGTTCGCAGCGGCGCGACCGGTGCTGGAGGCGCTGGCCGCGAATCTCTACGAGCTCGGCGACGCTCCCGGCACGGGGGCGGCGTTCAAGATGATCAACCAGCTGCTCGCGGGCGTGCACATCGCCGCGGCCTGCGAGGCGATTGCGTTTGCGGCGCGGCAGGGACTCGACGTCGCGAAGGTCTACGAGGTCATCACCGCGTCGGCGGGCAATTCCTGGATGTTCGAGAACCGTATTCCCCACGTTCTCGACGACGATTACGCCCCCCGCAGCGCCGTCGACATCTTCGTCAAGGATCTCGGCATCGTCCAGGACATGGCGCGCAGCGCGAAATTCCCGGTGCCGATCGCGGCCGCCGCGCTGCAGATGTTCCTCATGACTTCGGCAGCCGGCATGGGCCGCGACGACGACGCCTCGGTGGCGCGCCTCTATGCGGGGGTGACGGGCACGCCCCTGCCCGGCCGGGAGAGCTGAGGGACGGCGTCAGGAGCCTCGATTCGGGCGTGGACCGGGCGGTCCATTCCGGACCAAAACGGACCGATCCGGTCCACGGACCGGACCGGCGACGCGCGCACTACCCCTTCACGGCTCCCGCGGTCAGACCCGCAACGATCCGCCGCTGCAACACGAGCACGAGCACGATCAGGGGCACCGTGACGATCACCGACGCCGCCATGACGTTGCCCCAGGGCAGTTCGTGCTGGCTGCCGCCCGAGATCGAGGCGATCGCCACCGGCACCGTGCGCTGCTCGCTCGACAGGGTGAAGGTGAGCGCGAACAGGAACTCGTTCCAGGCCGCGATGAAGGCGAGCAGGCCCGCCGTCACCATGGCGGGCGCGAGCAGGGGCAGGAACACCCGCGTCAGGATGATCCAGGGCGAGGCGCCGTCCATGATGGCGGCCTCCTCGAGCTCCACCGGAAGCTCCCGCATGAACGCGGTAAGCACCCACACCGTGAAGGGCAGCGTGAACACGAGGTAGGAGAACACGAGGCTCCACAGGCTGTTGAAGAGGCCGAGCCAGCGGATCAGCTCGAACATGCCGGAGAGCACCGCCACCTGCGGAAACATCGACACCGCCAGCACCGCGAAGAGCAGCAGCTTGCGCCCGCGGAATTCGAAGCGCCCGAGCGCAAAGGCCGCGGATGCGCCGATCGCGAGCGCGAGCGCGACCACGCCGGTCGAGACCAAGACGGAGTTGAGGATGTTGCGGCCGAAGGGCTGCTCCCGGAACACGTTGACGTAGTTCGAGGGATGGAGCTCGGCCGGCCAGAACTCGACCCGGAACAGGGCGCTGCCCTGCTTCAGCGACGACACGATCGCCCAGTAGAACGGGAACACCGTGTAGAGGACGATGCCGGCGAGGAGGATCGCGAAGCCGAGGCGGCGCAGGCCCGTCGCGATCGTCATGCCGCCCCTCAACGTCCGGCCGCCGGCAGGCTGACCCGGCCCGACACCAGGATCAGCACCGTCACGAGCGCGATGACGAGGAACAGCAGCGTCGAGGCCGCCGATCCGAAGCCGACGTCCTGGAAGTCGACAAGTTGCTGGCGCGCATAGATCGACATCGTCGCCGTGCCGGGGTTGGTGCCGGTGAGCACGAAGGGCAGGTCGAACACCCGCAGGGCGTCGAGCGTGCGGAACACGATCGCGACCAGGAGCGCGGGCCAGATCAGCGGCAGGGTGAGGGCGAAGAAGGCGCGCACGGGTCCGGCGCCGTCGATGCGGGCCGCCTCGTAGATCTCGTTCGGGATGATCTGGAGCGCCGCCAGCGTCAGGAGCGCCATGAAGGGCGTCGTCTTCCAGACGTCGACGGCGACGAGGGCCGCCATGGCGAGCTGCGGATCCGCCGTCCAGGCCTGGGCCCGGTCGATGGCGCCGAGCCCGAGGAGCACCGCGTTCACGACGCCGTAGAGGTCGTGGTACATCCAGCCCCACATCTTCGCCGAGACCACCGTGGGGATCGCCCACGGGATCAGCACGGCGGCCCGCAGCAGGCCGCGCCCGGCGAAATGTACATTGAGGGCGAGCGCGATCACGACCCCGAGCACCGTCTCGATCGCGACCGAGGCGCCGGCGAAGACGAGCGTGTTGCGCACGGCCCGCCACCAGTCCGGGTCCTGGAGGAGGTAGAGGTAGTTGTCGAAGCCCACCGTCCCGTACGTCTCGAGCGTCGAGAGCCGCGCATCGGTGAACGAGAACAGGACCGTGCGCAGGAGCGGCCAGCCCGCCACGAGGGCGAGGGCGACGATCGTTGGCAGGAGGAACAGCCAGGCCGTCCGCGTCCGCGCGGCGCTCAGGCCCCCGTCGGGCGGCGGCACCCGGGTGGGTGCTGGGTCGGCCGTCCCGCCCGGCATGGGACCTTCGGCCGCTACCAGCGCCCGCCGCGGCTCAGCCGGTCGAGATTGCGCTGGAGCGCGGCAAGGGCCGCTTCGGCTTTCTCCTGCCCGGCGAGCACGCGGTGGACGGACCCGTAGAACTCGGACGAGACCTGGTTGTAGCGGTCGCCCGTGGGCGCCGAGGGGCGCGCCACCGCATTGGTGAAGGTCGCATGCAGGTCCTTGAAGTGCGGGTTCGCCTTGAGGACGTCCGCGTCCCCATAGAGCGCCTGCAGCGTCGGCGTGAACCCGCCCGCGACCGCCCGGCGCTTCTGCTCCTCCGCGCTCGTCAGGAACCGCACGAGGTCGATCGCGGCCTCCTGGTTCTTGGAGTACCTGGAGACCGCGAGCTGCCAGCCCCCGAGCGTGCCGGAATGCTTGCCGTCCGGGCCGCCCTTCGGCAGCGCCGCGATGCCGACCTTGTCCTTCACCGGGCTGTCGGCCGCGTTCACGAGCGGCCAGGCATAGGGCCAGTTGCGCATGAAGAGCGCGCTGCCCGACTGGAAGGCGCCGCGGGCCTCCTCCTCGGTGTAGTTCATCACCCCCTGCGGCGCGATCTTGCCGATCCACGAGGCCGCGAGCGTCAGGGCCTCGGCGGCCTTCGGGTTGTTGACCGTGATCTTGCCGTCCGGGGCCACCACCGTGCCGCCGCCGAAGCTGTCGACCCATTCGAGGGCGTTGCAGGTCAGGCCCTCGTAGGCCTTGGCCTGGAAGACGAGGCCCCAGAAGTTCGCGTTGCCGGCCCGCTCCCCCTCCTGGACGACCCGCGCGGTCTCGGTCAGGTCGGCCCAGGTCTGGGGCACGGGGCGGCCGTGCTTCTCCAAGAGGTCCTTGCGGTAGTAGAGGATGCCCGCATCCGTGAACCACGGCACGCCGACGAGGGCGCCGTTGATCGTGTTGGCGGCGACGATCGAGGGGAAGTGCTGCCTGATCGTCTCCGGCCCGACCGCCTGGGCCAGGTCGACGAAGTGGCTTCCCAGGATTCCGGGCCACACGATGTCGATCTGGAACACGTCCACGTCGGCGGATTTCGCGGCGAGGAGCTGCTGGTAGACGGCGAGGCGCTCGGTCGCGGAGGCCGGCGTCTGGACGAGACGGGCCTCGTGGCCGGTCTTCTTGGCCCAGGCCTCGACCCCCTCGCGGCAGCGCTCGAACTCGGCGCCGAGCGTTCCGCAGGCGATCGCGACCGTCGCGGCCTGTGCGGGCGCCGTGAAGGCAAGGCCGGCCAGGGCCGCCAGCATCGTGACGATTCGTGGCATCGGGGCTCCTCCCATGGGGCTCGAGGGGAGAAGTTGGGCGCCGGCGTTCCATGACAAGACGCCGTCTCCGGCATCCCCTGACGCCCGACCGCCCAGCGCGGGCGGGGAGTTGGAGGCGTCCCGCCATGGGATGCCGTGACGCGCCCGGCCCCAGGCCCGGTGCCGGGGGATCGCCGCATGCCGGCCCGGGCCGGCATGCGCCGCTCGCCGACGATGCCCGCGCATACGGCTGCCGCCGCTCCCTGCATGGGCGCGGTCCCGGGCCCGCGAACGGCTCTGCCGACCCGGGCCGATCCGGCATGGGAGGGCCGAAGCGGCCAGGGGCTCGGTGGAGGGAGCGCCGATGCCCGCGCCTGCGAGGAGGCGGACGAGGGGCCGGGTGTCACGGCACGACGGACTGCACGACCTTGCACCCCGGCGGGCGCATCAGCGGGTCGAACGTCACGGAAGGAGCGAACCTCACGGCCGTGTTGCGCAGGGTGCAGATCTGCGCCAGGTCGAGCACGAGCGCTTCCGATCGCTGCCTTTCGCCATCGTCGCCGCCCTTGAAGCCGGCCACCTTCGACTGGCCGTCGGGCGAGCGGAAGATCGCATGCGCCGCAAAGAGGGACTTCGCGCCGATCGGGTCGAACCCGATCTCGACCAGGGTCCTCGTCTTGATGGCGATGCCGAGGAAGTGCTCCTTGAGCCGGCTTGGAATGGAAGAGGCGGCGCCTGCCGGAGGCTGGTGCGCCTCCGAGGGCTCGGTTCCGACGCGAAACGACGGCCTTCGAGACGCGAACCTGTTCGGCTGCTTCACTGAAAGGATCCTCCGAAAAGCGTGCAATGCTCGTGTTAAATCATAGATATACATCAACCTTATGCAATTGAAACCATTGGTCGCAAACGGGCTTCCTGTCGCCGCTTCCACGCCGCCCGGCGGCGGGGTCCGAAGGTCTAATCAGCGTGGCGGGAAAGTGCCTGCTAGAGGCCTCCCCAGATCAGAACGGCGCCGGCCGATGGGGGCATAGGCACGGCGCTTCGATCCAGTTGCGTACCGGTGACGGGGCCGGCGGTTTCAATCCCGCCTGGCCCCGTTTCCGTGTCCGGGAGGCCACATGAGCCAGCATAAAGGCCAAGCGCTCGATCTGATCGGGGTCCTCGCATTCGCTGCGGTTGCCGGCGCCTGGCTCGGCCTGTGGTGAGCCCTCGGGCCTTCGCGCCCGGGACGGCCTGCGCCGGGGTGAGCCCTCGGGCCCTGCGTCCGCGGCTGGCTGTGACGGGTGAGCCCTCGAGGGTCCCCTTCCGGCGCTACCGCGGCGAGGCGTCAAGGATCCGGGGCCGGCCCGCGGGACGATCAGGACCGGCCGTTCTTTGGGTTCGCGATAGCCTTCGCGGCGGGGCTCTCTCGCGTGGGTGCCGGCCGGGCGCCCCGCTTGGTCACCTGCACGCGTGGGTGCCGGCCGAGCGGAAGGCCGGCGGCGCCGTGGCGACCGGCGCCCTCAGACCAAGCCGTGCCGCCGCTCCGCCTCCCGCCGTCTGCGGGCGGAGACCTGATGGCGGACGAGATAGCCGGCCCCGAAGCCGGTGGCGAAGATCACGAGAGCGATCACGAGTTCCGGAGACATGACACCCTCCTGTCCGAGCGACGTACGGCTCGAAGGAGTTGTGCTGTAGGCCTGCTGACGCAACGTCAGGCACTGCGACACAAACGACGGGGCCGGCTTGTGGATAAGTTCGGCACCGCCGGAACGCCGTGAAACGGGCGCCGGCCGCTCCCCTCCAAAAAGAGAGCCCCGCCGGACGTGCGGCGGGGTCAAGGATTACGTTCGAGATGGTGATCCGAGATTAGCGCCAAGCCTGGCCGGGCTCCATTGGTCCAGATAGCCTAGCCCGCTCCCGGCGCCCCCAGCCTCGGCCCGGAGCGTTGCGGCGAGCCCGGTCAGGCGCCTCCCGCAGGCGCCGCCGGGGGCCGGGGGCGAACGCGGCCGATGCCGCGCCCCGATCGGTCGGGCCCCTGGACCGGGCGGCCAGCCCCCTGGCGCCCGTTGCGGTTCGCCGGGACCCGGCGTCCCGTCAGGCCTTGGTGTTCTTGGCGATGTCCCAGCCGAACTCCACCTGCGCGCCCGCGGCGCCGGTCTTCTCCTGCATGGTGTAGACGTGCTTGAACTTGCGGAAGTTGAGGGTGACGTTCTCGGTGAGGCGGTCCTCCGAGCCGG
>DATAGO010000025.1:0-7230 GCA_036263675.1 Microvirga sp.
CCGCAGCCATCATCTCAGGAGGCGCGACCATGCGAGCGCTTCCGCAGCCATCATCTCAGGAGGCGCGACCATGCGAGCGCTTCCGCAGCCATCATCTCAGGAGGCGCGACCATGCGAGCGCTTCCGCCTCCGGCCCGAGCAGGTGGCCGACCCCACCGATCCGCTCGGGGAGCGCGAGGAGCATCGACGGGGACGGGAGGAGAGGCGGCGCCGGACGGGGGACAGCCCTCCGGCGCCGTCGCCCCGTCAGTTCCACGCGTAGGAGAAGGCGCCGTTTTCGATCCCGACCCGGGCTTCGGTGACCTCCTCCTGCCGCAGCGACCGGGTGAGGAATTCCCGCGAGAGCGCCGGCAGGAGCGTGTTGGTGATGATGTTGTCGATCATCCGGCCGCCTGAATCCGGATCGTTGCACTGGGAGACGATGTGCTCGACCACGGCGTCGTCGTAGACGAAGGCCGCGTCGTGGTTCTCCTTGATGCGGCGGCCGATGCGGTCGAGCTGCAGCCGCACGATGCCGCCGAGCATCTCGGGCGAGAGCGGGAAATAGGGGATCGTGACGATGCGCCCGAGCAGCGCCGCCGGGAACACCCGGAGCAGGTCCGGGCGCAACGCCGCCGCGAGGGCGTCGGGGTCCTCCGCATAGGCCGGATCGCGCCCGAGCTCCATGATGACGTCGGTGCCGACGTTGGAGGTCAGGATGATCAGCGTGTTCTTGAAGTCGATTCGCCGGCCCGTGCCGTCCTCCATGAGCCCCTTGTCGAACACCTGGAAGAAGATCTCGTGCACGTCCGGGTGGGCCTTCTCGACCTCGTCGAGGAGGATGACGCTGTAGGGCTTGCGCCGCACGGCCTCCGTGAGGCGGCCGCCTTCGCCGTAGCCGACATAGCCGGGAGGGGCGCCCTTCAGGGTCGCGACCGTGTGGGCCTCCTGGAACTCCGACATGTTGATCGTGATCATGTTCTGCTCGCCGCCGTAGAGCGCCTCGGCGAGGGCGAGCGCGGTCTCGGTCTTGCCGACGCCCGACGGGCCGCAGAGCATGAACACCCCGATGGGCTTGTTGGGGTTGTCGAGCTTGGCGCGGTTCGTCTCGATGCGCTTGGCGATCATGCGCAGACCGTGCGACTGGCCGACCACGCGCCGGTTCAGGATCTCGGGCAGGCTCAGGACCGTCTCGACCTCGTCCTTGACCATCCGGCCGACCGGGATCCCGGTCCAGTCGGAGACGATCGCGGCCACGACCTGCTCGTCCACATGGGCGTAGATCATGCGCTCTTCGGGCTTGCCAGCATCGAGCGTCTCGAACCGCTGCCGCAGATCGGCGCGCGTCGCGTCGGGATCAGCGGCGCCGTCCTCCGAGGCGAGCTGCTCGCGCAGGCCCGTGATCTCCTCCACGAGCGCCTGCTCGCCCGCCCAGACCGTCTCGAGCCCGGCGAGCTTCTCCCGCAGTTCGGCGACCTCGCGGTCGATCTCGACGATGCGCTTCTCGTTGGCGGTCCCGAGGTCCCGCTCGGCTTCGAGCCCGGCCTTCTCCTTCTCGCGGGCCGCGATCGCCACGCGGGTGTCCTCGATGGCGGCGGGCGTCGCGCTCTGGCTGATCGCCACGCGGGCGCAGGCGGTGTCGAGGAGGCTGACCGCCTTGTCGGGCAACTGGCGCGCCGGGATGTAGCGGTGGGAGAGCTTCACGGCCGCGACGATCGCGGCATCGGAGATCCGCACCTTGTGGTGCTTCTCCATCGGGCCGACGATGCCGCGCAGCATGTCGCAGGCTTTGGCGACGTCGGGCTCGTCGACCTGGATGGGCTGGAAGCGGCGGGTCAGCGCCGGGTCCTTCTCGATGTACTGGCGGTACTCCGCCCAGGTGGTCGCCGCGATGGTGCGGAGCGTGCCGCGGGCGAGCGGGGGCTTGAGGAGGTTCGCGGCGTCGCCCGTCCCGGCCTGGCCGCCGGCGCCGATGAGGGTGTGGGCCTCGTCGATGAACAGGATGATCGGCGTCGGCGAGCTCTGGACCTCGTCGATCACGGAGCGCAGGCGCTGCTCGAACTCGCCCTTCATCGAGGCGCCGGCCTGCATCAGGCCGACGTCGAGCACGCACAGGCGCACGCCGCGCAGGGGAGGGGGAACGTCGCCCGCGGCGATGCGCTGGGCGAAGCCCTCGACCACGGCGGTCTTGCCGACGCCGGCCTCGCCCGTGAGGATCGGGTTGTTCTGCCGCCGGCGCATGAGCACGTCGATGAGCTGGCGGATCTCCTCGTCGCGGCCGAGGATCGGATCCATCTCGCCGCTCGCCGCCTTCGCGGTGAGGTCCTGCGAGAAGCGATCGAGCGCCGTGGTGCCCTTCTGGCCCGCCGCGGCGTCCTCCGCGCCCGGGGTCCCGGCGGCCTGGAGGCCCGACCCGTCCATCGGGCGCAGGTTGTCCTCCTCCGAGCCGGCCCACATGGTGCGGTGCTCGCCCGTCAGCACGTCGGGCGAGACCTTGCCGAACTCGCGCGAGAGGCCCGTGAGCGTGCGGCGCATCTCGGGCGACTTGAGCGCGCTCGCGAGCAGGTGCCCGGTGCGGATCTGCGTCTCGCCGAAGAACAGGGTGGCGTAGTGCCAGCCGCGGTCGAGGAGGTCGACGACGGTGTTGGAGACGCTCGGCATCTCGGTTTCGTTCTTGCGGAAGCCTTCGACCACGCCGCCGAGGTCGGAGAGCAGGCGGGCCCGGTCGACCTTGAAGTGGTCGAGGGTGAGGGCGAGGTCCGTCCGCTCCTTCTGGAGCAGGTGGAAGAGCCAGTGCGCGAGTTCGAGGTTGCGGTTGCCGGAGCTCTTGGCGTGCCGCAGGGCCTGGATGAAGCTCTCGTACCCGACCCGGTTGAGCTTGCCCGTGACGGCTTCGAGACTGATATCGGTCATGGTTTGCCCCCTGATGTTCTCGTTCAGATCGTCTGCTTGCGGCGCTGCCTTCGGCGTGCAGCCGGATGGAAGCGGGCGTCCCTGCGGACTTGCCCCTTATTCTGCTCAGGCTCCCGCGAAATCCAACTGGTCCATCCGAGCTGTCCGAACCGGGAGAGCTGGATCGGCCGCGTCTCCTCGGCCGGAATCGCGAGCTCCACGTCCCAATCGAGCTGGTCGCCCATGTAGAGGTAGACGAGGTCGGCGAGGGGCTCGCATTTGTCGCCGCTCGGCAGGAAGCGTTGATACTCGGGCAGGGTCCGCACGAAGATCTTGATCCGGACCTTGTCCTCGAGGCTGAAGACGCTGCCCCCCACGAGCGCGTCGACCCCGAGCGCGGTGAAGCGCCGGCCCAGCAGCGTGCGCTCCGCAGTGTCGAAGACGAGGCGCGAGGCCACGAACTCCTCGACGCTGGCCTCGGCCTTCAGCACGCCCGAGATGAAGGCGGCAAGGCGCGAGCCGCTCTTCGCTTCGGCGCCGATCAGCCCCGCATAGGCGAGCTTGGCCTCGTCGGGCACGGAATCGAGGGCGCGGTAGGGCTTCGATCCGATGCCGATCGCGGATCCGACATAGTCCCGGAACCGGTCCTCCTTCGGCCTGTCGTGCTGGGCGACCGGCCGCGCATCGGCCCAGGCGCGGAAGAAGAGCTGCAGGAAGCGGTGATGCAGGATGTCGAGGAAGCGCGGGAAGGCGTCGTCGCCGCGGTAGAACCAGTCGTACACCTCCTCGGTGATCGCGAGCGGCAGCGCGCCCTGCGGCCCCAGGAGACCGAGGAACTTGGTCATGATCCGCAGGCGCTTCTGCTCGTCGCGCTGCGCCTTGGCGAGGTTGGATGCCGGGAAGTCGAGGTAGGGGTCCTCGCCCAGGAGCACGTACTCGTCGCGCCGGGCGGCGCTGTCGCCGATGCGCGGCTTGTCTGCGTGCGTGCGCTCGAGCCGGCGCAGGACGGCGTAGAAGTCGAAGCGGTACGGCTCCTGCTCGAGGTCGTCGAGGTAGCTCATGGCGCGCCCTGCGCCCCGGCGCGGCACAGCGGTCCGCCGCGGTCCGGCTGACACCGGTTTGGTCCGGAATGGACCGCGCCGGTCCACGGCGTTCCGGGGTCCGTCGGGCGCCGCGCAAGGGAATCGATGCGGCTCACAGCGGTCTCCGCGCCCCGGAGCGGGCCGGCCAGCGCATGATCTCGCCGCGCTCGACGGTGCGGATCACGGTCTGGGTGAAGTGGTTCATGGCGGAATATTCGGCGAAGAATCGGTCGAGGACCGCGCCCAGCAGAAAGACGCCCGACCCCTCGAAGGCTTTTTCTTCCATCGTGACAGTGACCTCGATGCCCCGGGCCGCGCCCATGCCGGCCCGCTGCCGGATCCGCCGCACCACCGGCCGGCTGTCGATTCCGCGGATCCCGCGGATCTGGTGCTCGGTCGCCCGGTCGGTCACGTCCGCGAACAGCGTGAGCGCCTCCCGCAGGGACTGGCCGCTCCTGCCGGCGCCCCGCTCGACGATCCCGAGGTGGTTGAGGCTCAGAAGGTTGATGAGCCGCCAGGCCACGGCCCCGGTATGGGCGGTCTCGGTCGTGGAGCGGATATGCTTCACGATCGGCTCGCGCGGCGGCGACGGCCCGGATGCGCAGACCACGTCGAGAGAGGTGTCGTCGAGGAATCGGAAATCGGCCCCGCTCTGGCCGATCGGGAGATGCTCGGTCAGGTGCCGGTTCGAGCACAGGGCGCGGACGCTCAGCTCCGTGACGGCCTCGTCCTCGAGCCGCGCGGGCTCCACCAGCGAGATGAAGACGTCCGTCCCCGTGTAGTTGGACCTCGTCCCGTAGCGTCTCTCCTCCGAGGTATGCTTCCGGGGCACGCGCCGGATCGTGTAGTACAGGCCGGTGTCCCCGCCGGCTCCGTCCGGAGCCGAGTAGAGCGGCTGCACCGGACGCCGATCCCGCCCGCCTGCGTAATGGGCGTGGACGTCGAGCACCCGATGCGGCTCGATGTCGAGATAGTGGCTGCGGTCCGGGACCAGATGAAACTCGTGCTTGTTCGAGGTGAGAAGAATGCGGTCGGCGGTCTTCTCGAACAGGTTGACGGCCGGAGAGGTATAGAGCGCGAACATCCCGGGCTGCACCGGCCCGGCCAACTGCGCGTTGACCTGGTTGAACGTCAGAATGACGTCGACGGTGCGCGCCGTCAGGCGCGGCATCACCTTGGCGAGTTGCGTCAGGCGGAAACCCAGAAACTTGCGCCGGAACAGGAAGTACTCGCGCAAAAGGTCGAAGCCGCGGAAGACCCGCAGATCCTCGGGCAGCAGGGCATCCTCTTCCTCGAACCCGACCTGGACAACGCTTTCGATCGGCAGTTCGACCACCATGGGATCGCCGAACTCGTCGAGGTAGCGCAGGTACACCCCGACCCGATGCGCGAAAATCTGTTCGTAGAGCGTGATCGCGTCCGATTCCCCGCCGAGGAGGTAGACCGGCAGGTCGCTCACGCGGCAGCCCGAGAACCACATGCTGGGCTGCTTGGCGGCGACGGCGTCCGGCGGCTCGTCCTCCGGTTTCGCGGCGACCCGGTGCTGCAGGGAAAGACGAAGGCCCGCCGTGACCTCGGGCCCCGCGGCGACGCCGAGGGCCTGGATGGGCGCCGGGGAGGTGAAGTACTCGGCGTTGGCGATCTCGAACGGCCAGAGCGTAATGTTCGAGCTCAGCCGATAGCGGCATGCGACGTTCCGGTCGTGCTGCCGGTACGTGGCGTCGAGATAGGCGCCCCGACGGATGGTGCGCCCGGAGCGCAGGGCGGGGTCGGCGTAGGGCGGAAGCACGCGCGCCAGCATGGCCGACGGCGTGGGCGCAAGGTAGTTCGGGACGAGTTGCTCGAGCAGGTTGGCCGTGAATTCCGAAAACTCGTGCTTGAGCTTGAGCTGCACCCGGGCAGCCAGGAAAGCCGCCCCCTCGAGCAGCCCCCCGATGACGGGGTCGTCTTTTCCGCTGACGAGCCCACCGAGCCGCTTGGCGACTCCCGGGTACTCCTCGGCGAACTCGCGCGCCTGCTCCTCGAGAAGAGCAAGTTCACGGTTGTAGAAGGTGAGAAACTCTCGATCCATCGGCTCAAATCCGCATCCGCAGCTCGCGCGCGGGCGCCGAGGAGGCGGGGCGTGGCGCCATGGCGGGGGAGGGCAGGCGGGCGCCCGAGGGTACTGCGCGAAGGAAACGGCTCCGCATCCCTGTCCGACGGGCCGGAGTGATCGAGGTCGTCGCGCGGGATGAGCAGGGATCGGTGACCATCAGGTTACAGCCGGCTGATCAGGATCTTGCCGGTGTCGACCTCAACGTCGGCAACGAATTCGAGGGGAACGTTGACCGGATCGCACACGAGATCCGCATGGATCGTGTACCGAACCTTCAGCTCTGCGACGTCGACGTCGGCGTCGCGCTGCACGAGAACCGAACCCTTCGCGAGCCGCGGCTCGTACTGGACGAGCGCCGTGGCGATCTCGTCTTTGATGTCGTTGACGGACTGCTCGTCGATCGAGCGGTGGGCGATGTCGGGAAGGCCGAAATTCAGGATCGAGCGCCGCACGTGCTCGGCTTCGTCAAGATCGAGCGTCGATTCCAGATTGACCGTATTGACGAGGGCAACCAGATCCTGGGCAACCTGCTCCCGGAGCGCGCGTTCCGTGATAGCGGCCCGGGCGGCGGCGCTGCGGATGCCGGTGCGCCGTTCGTCGGCCAATTCCGGGGGCTTGCGCGCATCGCGCTGCCGGTTTGCTTCACGGAAGGCGAACATGAACGGCGAGGCGAGCCGGTTCTTGCGGTCCGGATCGATCATGCGCGGCTCCCGCACCCGGCCCGGTCGGCGCGGTCACTCACGGCGGCGTTCATGGTTCGGAATCGCCTTCCTCGTGGGGTGTCTGGTTCTACATCCGTCCGGCACTCTGCTTCGGACTCCGGCGTCCTCGCATGCCGTCGGCAGGATCAGGCTTGCCGGGATATGACGGCCGAGATGCTGGCAACCGTCTCGGAGGTGCCGAAATCGACACTCGCCCGCTGATGCGGGCGAATGCCCTCCTCAGGTCCAGGAGCCGGTGCATTGCACCTGCCCATCGTCCCGGCGGGACGCCCTCGGCAGAACCCGTGCCGTCGAGGGAGACCGGCCGGCGTGCCGTGCTAGGCCTTGGTGTTCTTGGCGATGTCCCAGCCGAACTCCACCTGCGCGCCCGCGGCGCCGGTCTTCTCCTGCATGGTGTAGACGTGCTTGAACTTGCGGAAGTTGAGGGTGACGTTCTCGGTGAGGCGGTCCTCCGAGCCGG
>DATAGO010000026.1:0-149356 GCA_036263675.1 Microvirga sp.
CCGGCCCCTCACCCCAGCCCTCTCCCCGTGAACGGGGAGAGGGAGTCGTGTGGCAGGGAGAAGGAGGGGCAGGCGCTACGCGGCCTGCGCGAGCTTCGCCTTCTCCTGGGCGAAGGCCCAGTCGAGCCAGGGGGTGAGCGCCTTGAGGTCCGCGGCCTCGACCGTGGCGCCGCACCAGATCCGCAGGCCCGCAGGGGCGTCGCGGTAGGCGCCGATGTCGAGGGCGGCGCCCTCCTTCTCGAGCGCGGCCGCGATGCCTTTGGCGACCTGGGCGACGGCGTCGGGGCCGCGCGCCAGCACGTCGGGATCGACGATCGTGAGACATACGCTGGTGTTGGAGGCGGTCGCGGGATCCTGCGCGAGATTCGCGACCCAGGGGCTCTGCTCGACCCAGTCCGCGATCACCTTGGCGTTCGCGTCGGCCTTGGCGACGAGCGCGTCGAGCCCGCCGATGCCCTTCGCCCATTGCAGCGCGTCGATGTAGTCCTCGACCGCGAGCATGGAGGGCGTGTTGATGGTCTCGCCCTCGAAGATGCCCTCGATGAGCTTGCCGCCCGAGGTCAGGCGGAAGATCTTCGGCAGAGGCCAGGCGGGCGTGTGGCTCGTCAGCCGCTCGACCGCGCGGGGGCTCAGGATCAGCATGCCGTGGGCGGCCTCGCCGCCGAGCACCTTCTGCCAGGAGAAGGTCACCACATCGAGCTTGGCGAAGTCCATTCTTTGGGCGAACGCCGCCGAGGTGGCGTCGCAGATCGTCAGGCCCTCGCGGTCGGCCGCGATCCACTCCGCGTCCGGGACGCGCACGCCCGAGGTGGTGCCGTTCCAGGTGAAAACCACGTCGCGGGTCTTGGTGTCGACCTGCGCGAGGTCGGGAAGCGCGCCGTAGGGCGCTTTGACGATGCGCGCGTCCTTGAGCTTGAGCTGCTTGACCACATCCGTGACCCAGCCCTCGCCGAAGCTCTCCCAGGCCAGCAGGTCGACGGGGCGCGGGCCCAGGAGCGACCACAGGGCCATCTCGACCGCGCCGGTGTCGGAGGCCGGCACGATGCCGATGCGGTAATCGGCCGGGACCTGCAGGATCTCGCGGGTGAGGTCGATCGCCAGCTTCAGGCGCGCCTTGCCGAGCTTCGCGCGGTGCGAGCGGCCGAGGACGTCGATGTTGAGCTGGTCGAGGCTCCATCCGGGGCGCTTGGCGCAGGGGCCGGACGAAAAGAAAGGCGCGCGCGGGCGCGCGGCGGGCTTGGTGACCATGATGTATCCATCCTTCCAGATGGGCGCCCTTCGGTGGGGAAGGGTCTCCCGCCGACCGGTATGGCGAGGAAGGGGAGCGCGGTCAAGCGCGGCTTTATCCTCCCTGTCCCCGCCTGAACTCCCTCTCCCCGTCTCACGGGGAGAGGGCTGGGGAGAGGGGCCGGTCAGAAAGGCGAGCGGCCTCCACCTCGCGCCCGCCATGGCCGCGCTTGTGCCGGCCCCCTCGTTCGGAGAGGCGCATGGACCCCGCAGCGACAAGCATCGCGATCTTCATGTCGGGATGGCCGAGGCGAGCCCGGCCATGACACGGAGACTACTCGCTCCTCCGACCGGTCCCTCACCCTAACCCTCTCCCCGTAGCCGGGGAGAGGGGCAACTGCGGAGACGGGAGACCGGCCCGAGACCTTTGATGACGAAGTTGTAATGCGGAAACCGACACAAAAATCCGTTGTTGCCTGATCCGATCAGGTGTTTTGGCTTATATTATGCTAGAGCGATCCTTGATGAGGTGGCGGCGAGGGCGCCCGACCGGCGGAACGGCCGTCGTACGGCGCGGCAGCGGCGTGCCGCCTCTCCAAGACGATCGCCTTCAAAGAGGGCTGTGGGGAACGGCAGATGCGTGTGTGGGGTCAGCTTGTCGTGATCGCGCTCCTCGGGGGCGTGGGCTACGGCGCTTGGTATGCCAACAAGGAGGGGCACCTTGAGCCCTATCGCGGCACGATCGACCAGGTTCCGGGCCTGAGCAAGCTGCTCCCGCCCCGTGCGGCGCCGCAGACCGCAGGGGGCGCGCCGTCGCAGCCCGGCGCCCGCGGCCAGGCCGGCGGCGGGCGGGGGGGTGCCGGGGCGCCCCCCGCGGTCGACGTCGACGCGGTGCGGACCGGGCGCATCGTCGAGATCCGCGAGGCGGTCGGCACCGTGCGGGCGTTCGAGTCCATCACCGTGACCGCCAAGGTCGCGGGCGTCATCGCCAAGATCGATTTCGACGAGGGCGCCAAGGTCAAGGCCGGCGACGTGCTCGTCACCCTGGACGCGGAGGAGCGCCGGGCCGACATCGAGGCCGCGATCGCCGAGAGCCGCCGCGCCGCCGCCCTGCGCAACGAAACCGCCACCCGCCTCGACCGCGCCCAGGCCCTGCGTCGCTCCGGCTCCGGCACCGAGGCCCAGGTCGAGGACCTCACCGCCCAGGTCCGCACCCTCGAGAGCGCCATCGCCTCGGCCGAGGCCCGCCGCCGGGCCGCCGAGGCGCGGCTCGAGGACCTGATCATCCGCGCCCCCTTCGCGGGCCGGGTCGGCACCCGCTCGGTCTCGCTCGGCGCCTATGTCTCGCCGGGGACGCGGATCACGAGCCTCGACGACCTCTCCAAGGTGCGCCTCGACTTCGCGGTGCCCGAGAACCTGCTCGGCCGCCTCAAGTCCGGCCAGACCGTCAAGGCGACCTCGGCGGCCTTCCGCGACCGGGTCTTCGAGGGCCGCGTCTCGATGGTCGACACCCGCGTCGATCCGGTCACCCGCACGGTGCGCCTCACCGCAGAGTTCCCGAACGGGGACGAGGCGCTCAAGCCCGGCATGTTCCTCTCGGTGGCCCTCGAGGTCACAACCAAGGACGACGCGGTCGTGGTTCCCGAGGAGGCCGTGGTCTCGGAAGGGCTGCGCCACCTGGTCTTCCCCGTGAAGGACAAGATCGTCGAGCGCCGCGTGGTCCGCATCGGGCAGCGCCAGGGCGGCAAGATCGAGATCCTGGAAGGCCTGAAGCCCGGCGAGACCATCGTGGTGATGGGCCTGCAGCGCATCCGTCCCGGGGCCGCGGTGGAGCCGCGGCCGGTCGGCACGGCGCCGCCGCCCGCCGCCCGGCGCGACCCCGCCACCCAGCCCGCCAGCGCGCCGGGACGCGGCACCTTGAGCCCCGTGGGCGCCGCCAACGCGGCCGAGCGGGGGTAACCGCCTTCTCCCCGCGAGTGGGGAGAGGGCTATGTCCTGTACGGGCCCTCTTCTCCCCATGAGCGGGGAGAGGGCCGCATCCGATCATGCCCTCCCTCTCGCGGGGAGGGGAGACTCGCGGAGCCGTCGCGTTTCACCGACCGGCCCCTCACCCCATCCCTCTCGCCGCTTGCGGGGAGAGGGGGCTGTCCTGAGACCGACACGACCATGCAGGTATCCGACCTCTTCATCCGCCGCCCCGTCTTCGCCGTCGTGGTCAGCCTGCTGCTGATGGTCGGGGGGCTGGCCTCGCTCGTGAACATGCCGATCCGCGAGTATCCGGCGGTCGACCGGCCGGTGGTGTCGGTCAACACGATCTACCGCGGCGCCTCGAACGAGGTCATCGAGAGCCGGGTCACCGAGGTGATCGAAGGCGCGGTCGCGGGCATCGAGGGCATCCGGCAGATGACCTCGTCGAGCCAGAACGACCGCTCCTCGGTCTCGATCGAGTTCGAGGTCAGCCGCGAGCCGGAGGCCGCGACCTCCGACGTGCGCGACGCGGTCTCGCGCGTGGTCGGCCGCCTGCCGGACGGCGCCGAGACCCCGGTGGTCCGGAAAGTGGACGCGAACGCCCAGGCCATCATGTGGATCGGCGTGACGTCGCAGAGCCTCGACTCGCTCGAGCTGTCCGACTTCCTGCGCCGGGTCTACGTGGACCGGCTCTCGACCCTCCCCGGGGTCGCCAACGTCTATCTCGGCGGCGAGCGGCGCTATGCCATGCGGGTCTGGGTCGACCGCTCGGCCCTCGCGGCGCGCGGCCTGACCGTGCAGGACCTGGAAACCGCGATCAAGCGCCAGAACGTGGAGCTTCCGGGCGGGCGGATCGAGTCGAGCCAGCGCGAGCTGACCGTGAAGACGGATTCGCGGCTGGCGACGCCGGAGCAGTTCGAGCAGGTGATCGTCACCAACAAGAACGGCTACCTGGTCCGGCTCGGCGAGGTCGCCCGCGTCGAGGTCGGCGCGGAGGACAACCGCTTCGAGTTCTACCAGTCCGGCAAGACCGCGATCGGCCTCGGCATCGTGCGCCAGTCGACCGCCAACACCCTCTCGGTCGCCGACGTCGTTCGCAAGGAAGTCGAGGCGCTCGTGACCTCGCTGCCGCCGGAGACCACGACCGAGATCCTCTACGACGAGAGCCAGTTCATCCGCGCCTCGATCAACGGGGTGCTCAAGACCCTCCTCGAGGGCATCGCGCTCGTGATCCTGGTGATCCTGCTCTTCCTGCGCGACTGGCGCTCGACCATCGTGGCCATGGTGGCGATCCCGGTCTCGGTGATCGCGGCCTTCATGGTGATGGCGTTCTTCGGCGCCTCCATCAACGTGCTCACGCTGCTCGCGATCGTGCTCGCCATCGGCATCGTGGTCGACGATGCGATCGTGGAGATCGAGAACGTGCACCGGCGCATCGAGGAGGGGCAGGCGCCGCTCCTCGCCTCCTTCGACGGCGCTCGCGAGATCGGCTTCGCGGTGATCGCCACCACGGCGACGCTCATGGCCGTGTTCGTGCCGCTCGCCTTCATGCCGGGCAACACCGGCAAGCTGTTCCGGGAATTCGCGATCACGCTCGCGGCCGCGATCTTCTTCTCGGGCGTGGTGGCGCGCTCCCTCACCCCGATGATGTGCTCCAAGCTCATGGTGCCGGCGCACGGGCGCATCCAGCGCATGACCGAGCCTCTCTTCACGGGCATGAACAACGGGTACCGCTGGCTGCTCTCGCGGGCGCTCAAGGTTCCGGTCGTGATCCTGGCGCTCGGCGCCGTGGTCTCGTTCACGGCCTACAACTTCTTCCTGGCGCTGCCGAAGGAGTTCGCGCCGACGGAGGACCGCGGCGCCATCATCGTGCGCATCCAGGCTCCCGAGGGCGCCAGCCTCGACTACACCCGCGACCGGGTGAGGGAGGTCGAGCGCGCCCTGATGCCCTACCAGGAGCAGGGGATCGTCTCCTCGATGCTGAGCCAGGTGGCGCCGGGCTTCGCGCGGCCCTCGCCGGTCAATGCGGGCCTCGTGATCGTGCGCCTCGTGCCCTGGGAGCAGCGCACCGTCTCGCAGCAGCAGCTCGTGCAGCAGATCCTGCCCAAGGTCTCGGCCTTCCCGGGCGCGCGCGCCTTCCCGATCAACCCGCCCTCCTTCGGCGGCGTCGGCGGCTTCGGCCAGCCGATCCAGTTCGTGATCGGCGGTCCCGACTACGACACCCTGAGGGGCTGGCGCGACACGGTGATCCAGAAGGCCCAGGACACCGGTCTCTTCGTCAACATGGAGTCGGACTACCGGGAATCGCAGCCCGACATCCGCGTCCGGATCGACCGCGCCCGTGCGGCCGACCTCGGCGTGTCCGTGGAGGAGATCGGGCGCACCCTCGAGCTCATGTTCGGCGAGCGCGAGGTCTCGACCTTCGTGAGCCGGGGCGACGAGTACCCGGTGATCATGCGGGCCCGCGCCCAGGACCGGGCGACCCCGAACGACCTCACCAACACCTTCGTGCGGGCGGCGAACGGGGAACTCGTGCCCCTGTCGTCCTTCGTGTCCCTGACCGAATCGGCGGCCCCGCAGCAGCTCAACCGGTTCGACCGGGTGCGCTCGATCACGATCCAGTCGTCGCTCGCACCCGGCGTCTCCATCGGCATCGGCCTCGACAAGCTCGAGGAGATCGTCCGCTCGGAGCTGCCCCCGGAGGTGCGCATCGGCTACCAGGGCCAGTCGAAGGAGTTCCGCGACTCCTCGAACGCGATCTACCTGACCTTCGCGATGGCGCTGCTCGTGGTGTTCCTGGTGCTGGCGGCGCAGTTCGAGAGCTGGATCAACCCCTTCATCATCATGCTGACGGTGCCGCTCGCGGTCACGGGCGGCCTGGCGGCGCTCACGATCACGGGGCAGTCGCTCAACATCTACAGCCAGATCGGCATGATCCTGCTCATCGGCCTGATGACCAAGAACGGCATCCTGATCGTCGAGTTCGCGAACCAGTTGCGCGAGCGGGGCCTCGGCGTCCGCGAGGCGGTGATCGAATCCTCCGTGCAGCGTCTGCGCCCGATCCTGATGACCTCGATCGCCATGATCGGCGGCGCCGTCCCGCTCGCCTGGTCGACGGGCGCGGGTGCCGAGGCCCGCAACGCCATCGGGACCGTGATCGTCGGCGGCGTCGCGCTCTCGACCGTGATGACCGTGCTCATCGTGCCCTCGATCTATCTCCTGCTCGGCGGCTTCACCAAGCCCGCCAATTACGTGGCCGAGATGCTCGACAAGCTGCGCGAGCGCGAGGACGGGGGCGAGCGCCACGGCGACGCCCATGCGCCCCAGGGCCATACGCCGCCCCCGGCGCCCGCGGAGTAGCGGCGGGCGCGGACGCCCGATCGGACGAAAAGAAAGCGCCGGACGGTGACCTGTCCGGCGCTTTCGCTTTCCGGCGCCTCCCCGCGCAGCGGGAGGCGAATGGGAAGGGCGTGCCTCAGGCTGCGGCGCTCGACACCGCGTCGACCACGTCGTCCACGACCTTCATGACGAGGTCGCGGTCGTCGCCCTCGGCCATCACCCGGATCACAGGCTCGGTCCCCGACGGCCGGATCACGAGGCGGCCGGAATTGCCGAGCTTCTGGCGCGCGGACTCGATCGCGGTCACGACCTGGTCGTTCTGGAGCGGCTGGCCGGCCTTGTAGCGCACGTTCTTGAGGATCTGCGGCAGCGGCTCGAAGGCGTGGCAGACCTCCGAGACCGGGCGGTCGAGGCGCTTCACCACCGCGAGGAGCTGGAGCGCCGCCACGAGCCCGTCGCCCGTGGTGGTGTAGTCCGACATGATGATGTGTCCGGACTGCTCGCCGCCGAGATTGTAGCCGTGCTGGCGCATGTGCTCGAGCACGTAGCGGTCGCCGACCGCGGTGCGGGCGAGGCCGAGGCCTAAAGAGCCGAGATAGCGCTCGAGGCCGAGATTCGACATCACGGTCGCGACGATGCCGGGCTGCGTCAGGCGTCCGTCCTCCTGCCAGGACCTGGCCACCACCGCCATGAGCTGGTCGCCGTCGACCGCCTGGCCGCGCTCGTCCACGATCAGGACCCGGTCGGCGTCGCCGTCGAGCGCGATGCCGATGTCGGCGCGCAGCTCCCGGACCTTGCGGATCAGGGCCTCGGGCGCGGTCGAGCCGACCTCCCGGTTGATGTTGAAGCCGTCCGGCTCGACCCCTATGGCGATCACCTCCGCGCCGAGCTCCCACAGGGTCTCGGGCGCGACCTTGTAGGCGGCGCCGTTGGCGCAATCGACCACGACCCGCATGCCTTCCAGGCTCGCGTGCCGGGGCAGGGTGCGCTTGGCGAACTCGATGTAGCGGGCCTGCACGCTCTCGATGCGCTTGGCGCGGCCGAGATCGGCGGACGACGCGAGGTGGGCGGAAAGGTCGGCGTCGAGGAGGGCCTCGATCTGCTTCTCGACCTCGTCGTTGAGCTTGAAGCCATCCGGCCCGAACAGCTTGATGCCGTTGTCCTCGTAGGCGTTGTGCGAGGCCGAGATCATGACGCCGAGATCGGCCCGCATGGAGCGGGTCAGCATGGCGACGCCTGGGGTCGGGACCGGTCCGAGCAGGAGCACGTCCATGCCGACCGAGGTGAAGCCTCCCACCATGGCGTATTCGATCATGTAGCCGGAGAGCCGGGTGTCCTTGCCGATCACCACCCGGTGGCGATGGTCGCCGCGCCGGAAGGAGAGCCCCGCGGCCTGGCCCACCTTCAGCGCGAGTTCGGGGGTGATGACCCCGTTGGCGCGCCCGCGAATGCCGTCCGTCCCGAAGTATTTGCGCACTGGTCCAGCCCTCGCGTCCTGCCGCCTGCCCGTCGACTTGTCCCGTGTTCGGGCTGTCAAACCAACCTTCCCGAGGTGGGTCAAGACGCCGCTGCCGGGGCGCGCCATCACAAAGCATGGCCGATTGTGACAGGGATAGGGCCTGCTGCCCCGCGGAAAAGAGGCCCGCGCCCCGGGACGGGGCCGTTCGACAGGGGCGCATGGGAAGCCGCCGGTCGGGGAGGGGCGTAGGGCCGGCGGCCGGAAACGAAAACGCCCGCCGGAGGGGCGGGCGCTTGCGGGGGAGGGGGCCGGGCGTCAGGCCTGGGGCTGCGGCTCCAGTCCGCCGTCGTTCTCGCGCGGCCGGCCGCGGCCCGCGGACGGGACCGGGGAGCCGCGGGTCGGGGTGACGGGCTCGGAGGTGTCCCGCACCGGCGGCTTGCCGTTGAGGAGGTCGCGGATCTCGTCGCCCGTGAGGGTCTCGTATTCGAGGAGGCCGCGGGCCAGGGTCTCGAGCTGGTCCTGCTTCTCTGTGAGGATGCGGCGGGCGTCGTTGAGCCCGGCCTCGACGAGGCGGCGGACCTCCTTGTCGATGGTCTGGGCGGTCGCCTCGGAGATGTTCTGCTGGCGTCCCATGGACATGCCGAGGAACACCTCCTCCTGGTTCTCGCCGTAGGCCACCGTGCCGAGCTCCGGCGAGAAGCCCCAGCGCGTGACCATCATGCGGGCCAACCGCGTCGCCTGCTCGATGTCCGACTGCGCGCCCGAGGTGACCTTGTCGTGGCCGAAGATCATCTCCTCGGCGATGCGCCCGCCCATCATGATGGCGAGCCGCGAGGTCATCTGCTCGAAGCTCATGGAGAGCTTGTCGCGCTCGGGGAGCTGCATGACCATGCCGAGCGCCCGGCCGCGGGGGATGATCGTGGCCTTGTGGACCGGATCGGTCGCGGGGACGTTCAGGGCCACGACCGCATGGCCGGCCTCGTGGTAGGCGGTCAGGCGCTTCTCGTCGTCGGTCATCACCAGGGTGCGGCGCTCCGCGCCCATCATGACCTTGTCCTTGGCGTCCTCGAACTCGTGCATCGTGACGATGCGCTTGCCGCGGCGGGCGGCCAGAAGGGCGGCCTCGTTGACGAGGTTCATGAGGTCGGCGCCCGAGAAGCCGGGGGTGCCGCGGGCGATGACCTTCAGGTCCACGTCGGGCGCCAGGGGCACCTTGCGGACGTGGACCTTGAGGATCTTCTCGCGGCCGACCACGTCGGGGTTCGGAACGACGATCTGGCGGTCGAAGCGGCCCGGGCGCAGGAGCGCGGGATCGAGCACGTCCGGGCGGTTGGTCGCCGCGATGATGATGATGCCCTCGTTGGCCTCGAAGCCGTCCATCTCGACGAGGAGCTGGTTGAGGGTCTGCTCGCGCTCGTCGTTGCCGCCGCCGAGGCCGGCGCCGCGGTGGCGGCCGACCGCGTCGATCTCGTCGATGAAGATGATGCAGGGGGCGTTCTTCTTGGCCTGGTCGAACATGTCGCGCACGCGGCTGGCGCCGACGCCGACGAACATCTCGACGAAGTCCGATCCCGAAATCGTGAAGAAGGGCACGTTGGCCTCGCCCGCGACGGCGCGCGCCGTCAGGGTCTTGCCGGTGCCGGGCGGGCCGACGAGGAGCACGCCGCGCGGAATGCGCCCGCCGAGGCGCTGGAACTTCTGCGGATCGCGCAGGAACTCGACGATCTCCTGCAGGTCCTCCTTGGCCTCGTCGATGCCGGCCACGTCCTCGAAGGTGACGCGCCCGTGCGCCTCCGTGAGGAGCTTGGCCTTCGACTTGCCGAAGCCCATGGCCCGGCCGGCGCCGGACTGCATCTGGCGCGAGAGGAAGATCCAGGCGCCGATGAAGAGCGCGAAGGGCAGGATGTTGACGAGGAGCGCCACGAACCAGGGCGTGTTGTCGGATTGCGGCCGCGCGGTGATCTGCACGCCCTTCTGCTGGAGCTTGGAGACCAGCATGGGGTCGTTCGGCGCGTAGGACGTGAAGGTGCGCCCGTCCGTGAAGGTGCCGCTGATCTCGGGGCCGGAGATGACCACGTTGGAGATGCGGCCGGAATCAGCCTCGTTGAGGAGCTGGCTGTAGGCGATCTCGCTGCCGCCGGTGCGGTGTCCCGGGTTCTGGAACAGCGTCACGAGCGCCAGCACCAGAAGGAAGATGACGACCCACAGGGCGAAGTTGCGGAGGTTCGGGTTCATCGGTCAGGTTCGTCCCTGAGGGAAAAAGGCAGAGGCGGAAGGACCCGTCCGCGCGGTCGAAACGGCAAAGGCAGAGGCGGCGGAGGCCGCCCGTGCGCTCGAAGTGCTCCCCTGCAATCTAGGCATGGGCCTCCCCCTTGCCAAGGGAATGCGGCGGCGCTGCGTCATCATCACTAACACCGCGCCCGGCTTCCCGCGCCAACTCGTGACGCCGTAGGTCGGGAGCGGTCGCACCTCGGCGTGGGTCCCGGACTTCGGGGCGGATGCACCTACAGATGCACCTCCTGCCGCCTGCCCGGTCTCGGCCTTCGGAATTCGGAGCAGATCGACCTCTCGGCGCCCGCCCGGTCTCAGCCTTCGGCATTCGGGGCGGGTGCACGACGATAACGGCCACGATGGCGTGGAGGTTCGGGGCCGAGTGCGATTTCGCCGGACGGGTCGAGGGCGATCAGGATTCCGGCCAATGTCCGCCGCAGGCTCCGGCCCGCCGCGGCGGCCTCGCGCAGGCCGGCGAGCGCGGCCTCGAGGCGTTCCAGGCGCGGGCGCGGGACGGCTCCCGGGACCTCCGCGACCGCCAGCGCCAGCGCCCGCAGGGCGATCTCGAAGGGGGCGTCGACGAGCGGCTGCGCCCGCAGGCCCGGGCCTGCGCCGCGGCGGGCGCGCTCCAGGGTCGCGCGCGCCGCCTCGTCGAGCGCGTCCTCGGCGCGGCGGGCGCGCTCGGCGAGGCGCGCGAGGCGCTCGGGCGTCAGGCCCTCGTCCGCGAGCAGGGGCATGAGGCGCCGCCAGCGGGCCCGGGCGAAGCGGGCGTCGCGGTTCGAGGGGTCCTCCACGAAGGCCCAGCCCTCGCGGCGGCACAAGGCTACGAGGGTCTCCTTGCGCCAGGCGAGGAGCGGCCGCACGTGGCGCAGCCCCGCGCGCTCGACCTCGGCCCGCATCCCGGCGAGCCCCGCGAGCCCGGAGCCGCGGGAGAGGCGCATCAGCACGGTCTCGGCCTGATCGTCGAGGGTGTGGGCGGTGGCGAGATGGGAGGCGCCGCGCGCCCGTGCCAGACCGGCGAGCAGGGCGTAGCGGGCCTCCCGCGCGGCCTCCGGGAGACCCTGCGCCGGCTTCGGGCCGCTCCACGGCAGGACGCGGTGGGGCAGGCCGAGGCCCGCGGCGAGCCGCGCCACGAGGGCGGCCTCGGCGGCCGATTCCGGGCGCAGGCCGTGGTCGACGGTTGCGACTACGAGGGGCGGGCGGGGACCGCCTGCGGCCCAGCGGGCGAGGAGGTGGAGGAGGGCGACCGAGTCGGGCCCGCCCGAGACCGCGATCACGATGCCGTCAGCGTCGCGCAGCCCTGCGAACAGAGCGTCGAGGTCGGGTGCAGGCGAGGCGCCCGCGGGCGGAGCCGTCGGCGAGGCCCTCACGGCCTCAGGCGCACCGGGCGCAGTTCCTGTCACGGTTCATGTCCTGGCGCGCTAGGCGCACCGGGCGCGCTTCTGCTCGCGGTCCAGGCCCTGGCGCACGCTCGCGACGGCCTGCGGATACTTGCGGTCGAGCTCGGCGAAGACCGCGCAGGCGCGGTCGCGGGCGCCGAGCGCGTTGAGGGCGACGCCGAGCTTCAGGAGCGCGTCCGGCGCCTTCTGGGATTGCGGGTGCTCGGTCGAGACGGTGAGGAACTGCTCGGCCGCCTCGCGCGGGCGGTTGCGCTGGAGGTAGCTCTCGCCGAGCCAGTAGGTGGCGTCGGGCACGAAGCGGTCGCGGGGATGCGATTGCAGGAAGCGGCGGAAGCCCATCTCGGCCTGCTCGTACTGGCGCTGGAGCAGGTAGGCGTAGGCTGCGTCGTAATCGGCGCGCGGATCGCTCGAGCCGGTCGCCGCGACGCTGGGCCCGGAACGGACAGGGCCGCCGGCGGGAGGCGCGGCGGCCGTGCGGCCGGTCTGGCCGAGATCGAGTGGAGGGGCGGCGCCGGGCGGCAGGTCTTCGTCGTCGATCGGCTCCCCCTGCGCCAGCGCCCCGCTGGGCAGAGGCATCGGCCCTCCCGGCATCGGCCCAGCCGGCGGCGGGCCGGCCGCGATCGGCGCCGAGGGCGGCGTGGTCCCGAGCGGCCGGGGCGCGCCCGGGGCGTCCGGGGTCGCGGACGGGTCGAAGGCGTCGCTCCGCCGCTGCGGCTGCGCGGGCGCCTGGCCGGGCCGCACCGGCGCGGCGGGCGGAGCGGCGGCCGGCGGGGCGGCCGCGGGACGGGGCGCGGACCCGCCGCTCCGCTCCTGGAAGCGGAACTCCACGTCCTCCTGGAACTTGCGCACCTGCTCGCGCAGCTGGCGGTTCTCGAACTGGAGCTGCTCGATCTGGCCCGACATCTGCCGCATCTGGTTCTCGATGCGGTTCAGGCGAACGATCATCTCGGCCGCATCCTGGGCGGCGGCGGGCGCGGCCAGGGCGACGACCAGGGCGAGGAGGGTGGCGAGGCGGAGCATCATGGGGCCGACGGCGTTGGAGGGGAGGCTGCCCGCTATCTCAAGAGCGCCGCCGCGGCGAATTTGCGGCGGGCGCGGACCCCCTCTCCCCGCAGGCGGGGAGAGGGCTGGAGTGAGGGGCCGGTCGGTGGAGCGCGGTGTGTCCGGATCATACCCTCCCCCTGAGCCGAGGAGGGTGGACTGCGGAGCAGGCTGGGTGGGGGTTGGTGCAGGATCGAATTCTGAGGTTCCTCTTGCACCAACTCCCACCCCCTGACCCCTCCCCGCAAGGGGGAGGGGAGATCATGGGGAGACCGCTCGCTTCTCCGACCGGCCCCTCACCCCAGCCCTCTCCCCGTGAACGGGGAGAGGGAGAAGGACGCGGGGAGAGGGGGTCTGCGCGGAGAGAGGCGATTACGCCCCGGGGCCGCCGTCGAGGACGGTGACGGCGCGGCGGTTCTGGGACCAGCACGAGATGTCGTTGCAGACCGCGACCGGGCGCTCCTTGCCGTAGGAGACGGAGCGGATGCGGCCGGCATCGATGCCGCGGGAGGCGAGGTAGTCGCGCACCACCTGCGATCGCCGGCCCGAGAGCGAGAAGTTGTACTCCCGCGTCCCGCGCTCGTCCGCATGGCCCTCGATCAGGAAGGTGTAGCGCGGATAGCGCTGCAGCCACATCGCCTGCTTGTCGAGGGTCGCGACGGCCTGGGCGTTCAGGTCGGTGGAATCGCTGTCGAAGAAGACGCGGTCGCCGACGTTCATGGCGAAGTCCTGGGTGCTGCCCGGGGCCGCGGAACCGGCGCCGCCGACGCCGGCGCCGAGGCCGGCGGTGCCCGTGATGGCGTCCTGGTTCGAGCAGGCGGCGGCCGCAAGGGCCAGGGTCAGGGCGGCCGCGAACTTCACGGCACGAAGCGGGATCATGGCTGTACTCCTCTCCACAGACGTCTGCCGGGGTGTCCAGGCGAGTGGTAGGGTCGGGATGGTTAAGGGAGGGTTCCGTCAACCTTGTCGGGCGGCGGGACGGAGGGGCGAAGAAGCCACGGCGGGCGGAAATCCGGGGGGAGGGTTAATCCGCCGTAAACCGCCGGAACCTTGGCGGCTTCCGTGATCGAAACAGAATACGGCGAAGGCTTGGCGGGCTTGCGCCCGAATTGGCGACCCCCTGCACCGTTGCAGGAAAGGCACGCCGGACCCGGGCCGGCGCGGCCGGTCCTGCGCTGCGGACATGCCGCGCTTCCACCCGCCGCAGAGCGGGGAGGGGGCCGAATCCGCGTTTCGCGCGTTGTGATGACATGGATGCCACGCCTCCCCACCTCGCGCGCCTCGCCCTGACGGGGCAGCGCGGCCCGGAAGGGCGCCTCGACCGGGCCTTCTCGCGCATCGCCGAAAGCGATCTGCGCCTCGGCAACGGCGTGCGCCTGCTCAAGGACGCGCGCGAGAACTACCCGGCCTGGCTCAAGGCCATCCGGGGCGCGACCGAGGTCATCCATTTCGAGAACTTCATCATCGCCGACGACGAGACCGGCCGCACCTTCGCGGAGGCGCTGGCCGAGCGCGCCCGCGCGGGCGTGACGGTCCGGGTGCTCTACGACTGGCTCGGCTCCTCGGCCCGCGCCCTGCCGCCGTTCTGGACGAAGCTGGAGCGCGCGGGCGTCGAGGTGCGGGTGTTCAACCCGCCCCGGCTCACCGCCCCGTTCTGGGTGCGGCGCGACCATCGCAAGCTCATCACGGTCGACGGGCGGCGCGGCTTCGTGTCGGGCCTGTGCGTCTCCGACAACTGGCCGGGCCACGACGAGGTCGAGCCCTGGCGCGACACGGGGCTCGCCCTCGAGGGGCCGATCGTCGCCGACCTCGACGAGGCCTTCGCGGAGGTCTGGGCCCAGACCGGCGCGCCGCTGCCGGCCCATGAGATCCCCGATCCCGACCGCATCGCGCCCGCCGGCACCGTGGCGGCGCGGGTCATCAAGGGGCGCCCGGGCGCCTACCGGACCTACCGGCTCGACCAGTTCGTGGCCGCCACCGCCCGGCGCAACCTCTGGCTCACCGACGCCTACCTCGTCGCCAACACGTCCTATGTGCAGGCGCTCGCGGAAGCGGCGCGGGACGGAGTCGACGTGCGCCTGCTGGTGCCGGGATCGAGCGACGTCCCCATGCTGCAGCCGATCGTGCGCGCCGGCTACCGGCCGCTGATCGAGGCCGGCATCCGGGTGTTCGAGTGGAACGGCGAGATGCTGCACGCCAAGACCGCGGTCGCGGACGGGCGCTGGGCCCGCGTCGGCTCCAGCAACCTCAACCCGACGAGCTGGGCCACCAATTGGGAGCTCGACGTGGTGGTCGAGGACGAGGGCTTCGCGGCCGAGATGGAGGCCATGTACCTCGCCGACCTCGCCAACGCGACCGAGATCGTCCCGGGCTGGCGCCCGCGGCCCGCAGCCCGCAAGCCCGCCCCGAAGACCGGCGTACCGCCGCGCCGTCGCGCCGTCGGTCGGCTCGCCGCCGGCGCGATCGCGCTCGGCAACACGGTCGGGACCGCGATCGCGGGCTCGCGCTCGCTCGCCGGCACGGAGGTGCGCAGCGTCGCGACCATCGGGGTCCTGCTGCTCGCGCTCGCCGTTCTCGTGACCGTGTTCCCGGTGCTGGTGATCTCGCCGCTCGTGATCACGCTGGCCTGGTTCGGCATCGCGCTCCTCGCCCGCGCCTACCGCCTCGCCAGCGTCATGCGCCGCAGCCGCAAGGCGCGGGCGCAGGAGGCGCGGCCCGAGGCGCCCGGGCGCGGCCGGCACCCCGCGCCGGCCGAGTAGGACGTCCCACCCTCCGCTCGGCTGGCCCGGCCGGCGCAACGCGCCGGCTGCGTAGGCCGTCGCCCCGGCGAGTCCGGCCGGGCCGCCGTGCGGGCGGGCCATGGCACCTTTCCTCCACCCCCTTGGCGAGCGCGATCTCCTCCCCCTATTCTCCGGGGCGACGATCGATCCAAAACCGCGCCCCGAAAGCGGTCGCCCCGGAGGAAGCCCATGCTCGGCCTGATGCAGGACTGGCCCCTGCTGATTCACCGCATCATCGACCACGCCGCCATCCAGAACGGCCGCCGCGAGGTCGTCTCGCGCTCGGTCGAGGGCCCGATCCACCGCACCACCTACGGCGACGTCCGCACCCGCGCGCTGCGCGTCGCCAAGCGTCTCTCGCAGGACGGGGTCAAGCTCGGCGACCGGGTCGCGACGCTCGCCTGGAACACCTGGCGCCACCTGGAATCCTGGTACGGGATCACCGGCATCGGCGCGATCTACCACACGGTCAATCCGCGGCTCTTCGCGGACCAGATCGTCTACATCATGAACCACGCCGAGGATCGGGTCCTGATGCTCGACCTCACCTTCGTGCCGCTGATCGAGAAGCTGCAGGACCGGCTGCCGACGGTCGAGCGCTACATCGTCTTCACCGACGGCGCCCACATGCCCCAGACCACGTTGAGGAACGCGGTCGCCTACGAGGACTGGCTCGCCGAGGCCGACGACGATTTCCGCTGGGCCTCGTTCGACGAGAACACCGCGGCCGGCATGTGCTACACCTCGGGCACCACGGGCGAGCCGAAGGGCGTGCTCTACTCGCACCGCTCCAACGTGATCCATTCCATGCTCGCCATCATGCCCGATTGTCTCGGCCTGTCGGTCCGCGACGTCGCCATGCCGGTGGTGCCGCTGTTCCACGCCAACGGCTGGTCCTTCGCGTTCTCGGCCCCGATGGCGGGCTCGACCCTGGTGCTGCCGGGGCCGAAGCTCGACGGACCCTCGCTGCTCGAGCTCCTCAACGGCGAGAAGGTCACGATCACGGCCGCCGTCCCGACCCTGTGGTTCGGGCTCCTCCAGCACCTCGAGGCCACGGGCGATGGCCTGCCGCACCTCAAGCGCGTGGTGATCGGCGGCTCCGCCTGCCCGCGCGCCGTCACCAAGACCTTCCGCGAGAAGTACGACGTCGAGGTGCTGCACGCCTGGGGCATGACGGAGATGTCGCCGCTCGGCTCGGTGTGCATCGTCAAGCCGGATTACGGCAGCCCCGAGGGCGAGGCCTGGCTCGACGTCAAGGAGCGCGCCGGTCAGGCGCCGTTCGGCGTCGAGATGAAGATCGTCGACGACCAGAACAAGCCGCTGCCCTGGGACGGCACCACCTTCGGCCGCCTCAAGGTGAAGGGCCCGGCGGTCGCGAAGGCCTATTTCCGGCGCGAGGAGCGCATCCTCGACGAGGACGCCTTCTTCGACACCGGCGACGTGGCGACGATCGACCCTTTCGGCAACATGCAGATCACCGACCGGGCCAAGGACGTGATCAAGTCGGGCGGCGAGTGGATCTCCTCCATCGACCTCGAGAACCTCGCGGTCGGCCACCCGGACGTCGCCGAGGCCGCGGTGATCGGCGTGCGCCATCCGAAATGGGACGAGCGCCCGCTGCTGATCGTAGTGCCGAAGGAGGGCCGCAGCCCCTCGAAGGACGACCTCCTCGCCTTCATGCAGGGCCGCATCGCCAAATGGTGGATGCCCGACGACGTCGTGCTGGTCGAGGCGATCCCCCACACCGCCACGGGCAAGATCCAGAAGACGGCTTTGCGCGACCGCTTCAAGGATTACCGCCTGCCCGGGACCTGATCTCCGGCAGGAACGGGCCGCGGCGGACGCGCCGGGCGCCGGATCTCCTGCGGTGCGTTCCGACACCGCAGGAGCACCCGACGATGAGGGATGGTCCTGTCCTGCCGGCGGAGGCACAACTCCTCCGGGCAGCGCCCGTGTCCTGGCCCCGCGGGGCGGGAGGGCCGCCGTCGACCGCCTTCTTCCGGGGGAAACCATGACTGCCATTCCGTCCGTCGGCCTCAGCTTCGACGCCGACCTTCCGCCGCCCGCACCTCCCGGCCGCCCCATGTCCTTCACGGGCCGGGCCGGGGATTTCTTCAAGCTCCTCGTCAAGGGCGGGCTGCTCCAGATCCCGACCTTCGGCTTCTACCGCTTCTGGCTCGTCACGCAGGTGCGCCGGCATCTCTGGGCCAACACCCGCATCGGCGACGAGGCCTTCGAGTACACCGGCACCGCGAAGGAGATCCTGGTCGGCTTCCTGGTCGCGCTCGCGATCCTGGTTCCGATCTACGCCGCCTACACGCTCCTGGGCATCTTCGCCGAAGAGCAGCAGGCCTTCGCGAGCGTGCCGCTCGTCCTCGTCCTGTACGTGCTGGGTCAGTTCGCGAGCTACCGCGCCCGCCGCTACCGCGCCACCCGTACGACCTTCCGGGGGCTGCGCTTCTGGATGGACGGTTCCGGCTGGGCCTATGCCGGCCGCTCGGTGCTGTGGGACCTCCTCACGGTCCTGACGCTGGGCCTCGCCTATCCCTGGCGGGCGGCGGCGCTCGAGCGCTACATGATGCGCCACACCTGGTACGGCGATCTGCAGGGGGATTTCGTCGGCACGGGCGGCACGCTTCTGCGGCGCGCCGGCTGGATCTGGCTCCTCGACCTCGGCATCGTCGGCCTCGTGGCGCTCGTGCTCTACACGGTGGGCAAGAGCGAGGGCCCGCATCTCCTCGTCCTCCTGCTCCTCGCCTTCATCCCGCTCACGATGCCGGTCTTCCTCGCGATCCAGGCACGCTGGCAGATCGAGGGCGTCCGCTTCGGGCTCGTGGGCGTGGTCAGCACGCTGCGGCCGGGCGCCTTTTTGGGCACCTTCGTGAAGCTGTTCGTCTCCATGATCGGGCTCGTCGCCGGCTTCACCGCCGCCTTCGTCGGTCTCTTCGCCCTGTTTTCGGACCGGTTCGCGGCGCTTCAGGGCGGCGCGTTCACGCCCTCGCTCGTGGCCTACTTCGCGCTCCTGGCCCTCGGCTACCTCCTGCTGCTCCTCGGCATGGGGGTGCTGCAGCGCTATTTCCTGGGCCGCGGCCTCTGGGCCATTCTGGCCGGCTCCCTCAGCCTGACGAACCTGCACGCCGTGGACGCGGTCGTGGCCGCCGGCGCGCCGGCGAGCGGGCTCGGCGAGGGCCTCGCCGACGCCCTCGACCTTGGTGCGGTCTAGGACGCCGCCATGGCGATCGGCACCGGCGCGGTGTTCTACGACGGCTCGTCCGCGCGGGCGCGGGCCGTCACCCTGCGTTTCGCGGACGCGCTCGAGATCCGCAGCGGCGGGGACCTGCTCGCCACCTGGGCCTACGGCGAGGTGCGCCGGCGCGAGGGGCCGCCGGGCCTGATGCGGCTCGGCACCGTCGCGGGGCCCGAGCTCGCCCGGCTCGAGGTCGCCGACCCGGAGCAGCAGGCGGAAGCCGCCGCGCGCTGCCCGGCCCTCGACGCGGAGGAGGGCGGCCGAGGCGCCACCGTGCGGATCGTGGGCTGGTCGCTCGCGGCCGCGGCTTCGGTGGTGCTCACGGCGGTCTTCCTCGTGCCCCTCGCGGCGGACCGCCTCGCGGGACTGGTGCCGCCCGCGCTGGAGCGCCGCCTCGGCGCCGCGGTGGACAACCAGGTCCGGGCGACCTTCGGGGGGGCGACCTGCACGAGTCCGGCCGGCGAGGCCGCGCTCGCCCGGCTCACGCGGCAGATCGCCGGCAGCCTCGCGGAGGCCCCGGAGGTCGAGGTCGCGGTGCTCCGCTCGAGCCTTCCCAACGCCTTCGCGCTGCCGGGCGGGCGCATCTACCTCCTCGACGGACTGCTGCGCCGGGCCGAGAGCCCCGACGAGGTCGCGGGCGTGCTCGCCCACGAGATCGGCCACGTGGCGCATCGCGACGGGCTGCGCCGGCTGCTGCAGACCGGCGGCACCTCGTTCCTGCTCGGGCTCCTGTTCGGCGACGTGACCGGCGGCGCCGCGATCGTGGTGGTCGGGCGCACCCTGATCGACGGTGCCTATTCGCGCGATGCGGAGCGGGCGGCCGACGGCTTCGCCTCGCGGGCCCTCGCGGCGCTCGGCCGCTCGCCGGAACCGCTCGGGCGCCTCCTGCGCCGCATCGACGACGGCGACGGCATCCCGCCGTTCCTGTCGAGCCACCCGCTCAGCGCCGAGCGCCTCGCCGCGCTCGGCTCCCGCCCGGTCGCCAAGCCGGGGCCGCCGCTCCTGTCGGATGCGGAATGGCAGGCCCTCAGGAACATCTGCCGGACCGGCTAGGCCGGGCGGAGCGCGGCGCGACTGTCGTCCATCGGAATCGCTCTAGGCGAACCTGTGGTGCCGCGATAAAGCGGACGCGAAGCGCGGTCCGGCCCCTCGATGACGCCCGGGGAGCGCGTCCTGCCGAGAGCACCGTCAAAGCGAGCCGATGCGCCGACTGATCATCGAGGAGCCGGTTTCCCGCCCCGCCAAGTGGTCGCCCACCGTGGCGTCCTTCGCGCTCGTCGTCACCGTGATGGCGGTGGTGCTGATCCGGTTCGGGCGCGTGGACTACACGGCGGGCTTCGTGGTGCTCGGCACGGGGCTGGGCCTCGCGCTGCTCTCGATTCTCCTGTCCGGCATGGCTTTCCTGCGCATCTGGCAGGAGGGGCGGCGCGGGTTCGGCAGCGCCATGCGGGGCGCGCTGATCGCGGTGCTGGTGCTGGCCTATCCCTCGTGGTTCGCGGTCCGGGCCGTGACCCTGCCGCCGATCGCGGACGTCTCCACCGACACCGAGAACCCGCCCGCCTTCTCGCGCTCCCGCGCGGCGCTCGAGGCGCGGGGCGGCGTGGTGCCCCCGGAGGTCTCGGCGGCGGACCGGGAATTGCAGCGCGAGGCCTATGTCCAAATCGCGCCCATCACCCTCGACCTGCCCCCCGAGGAGGCCTTCGAGATCGTCCGCAAGGCGGCGCAGAACCGGGGCTGGCAGATCGTCGAGGCCGTGAAGCCCGGCGGCCGGCTCGGCCTCGGGCGCCTCGACGCCATCGACCGCAGCTTCCTGCTCAAGCTGCCCGACGACGTCACCGTGCGCCTGCGCCCCCGCGCCGACGGCACCCGCATCGACATCCGCTCCGCCTCCCGCTTCGGCGGCCACGACCTCGGCGCCAACGCCCGGCGCATCCGCGCCTTCCTCGAGGAAGTCTCGAACCTCGCCATCGCGGCGGGATAGGGGGACGCTCTCCCCGTTCTGACCCCCTCTCCCCGCAGGCGGGGAGAGGGTCGGGGTGAGGGGCCGGTCGGTGGAGCGCGATCTTTCCCATGTCATGGCCGGGCTCGACCCGGCCATCCCGCTGCGAAGAGCGCGATGCATGTTGCTTGCCGCCCGGCAGCGCCCTCGTCGGATGGAGATGGCCGGGACAGGCCGGCCATGACATCGTTGAGGCGGATGCACCGAGTTCCTCCGACCCGCCCCTCACCCCGGCCCTCTCCCCGCGAGCGGGGAGAGGGGGGCGCGAAGTTCGCGCGTCACGCCCGCCGGTATTCCCCCTCCAGCGACGGCGCTCCGTCGGTCGTCACGAGGCCGCGCTCGACGAGGTCCTCGAGGTGCGCGAAGACCGACAGGCCGGCCGCCTTCACGAGCGCCGGCTTCAGGCCCTGGTAGATCGCGGCCACGATCGTGGGGATCGTCCGGTCGCCCTCCGCGAGGCGGGTCAGGATCGAGAACTCGCGCTGGTGGCGGTGGTTGATGAGGCCGCGCAGGAAGCGCTGCGGCTCGCGCACCGGGCCGCCGTGGCCGGGCCAGTAGATCGCCTCGGTCCGCCCGCGCAGCTTGTCGAGCGAGGCCATGTAGGCCCCCATGGAGCCGTCGGGCGGGGCGATCACCGTGGTGTTCCAGGCCATCACGTGGTCGGCCGAGAACAGGGCCTGCTCCTCGGGCAGCGCGAAGGCGAGGTGGTTCGCCATGTGGCCCGGCGTCTCGACGGCGGCGAGGCGCCAGCCCGGTCCCTCGATCGTGTCGCCCTCGCGCATCTCGGCGTCGGGGGCGTAGTCCCGGTCGGTGCTGGCCTCGAGCGGATTGGCCTCGCCCTCGCCGAGCAGCCGCGCGGTGCGGTGCGGGCTGCAGCCGACGATGGTCGCGCCGGTCGCGGCCTTCAGGATGCGGGCGCCGGGCGAATGGTCCTTGTGGGTGTGCGACACCACGATATGGGTGACGGTCTCGCCGCGCAGCGCCGCGAGCAGCGCTTCGAGGTGTTCGGGCAGATCCGGACCCGGGTCGATCACCGCGACCCGGCCGCGGCCGACGATGTAGGTGCAGGTGCCCGTATAGGTCACGGGACCGCTATTACCGGCGACGAGGCGGCGCACGAGCGGCGTGAGCGCCGCGCAGGATCCCGCCTCGGGCGGGGCGGAGGTGTCGAACACGAGGTCGTCGGCCATGGCGGGTCCGGGAGTGGGAGGGGCGGGGACGGGCGGGCGCCGGCGCCCGCCCGGCGCTTGAGGCGCCGGCGCGTCCCTCCTATAGACCAGCCGGGCCGTCGTCGATGGCGGATCCTGCCCCCGAAGCCGCCCTCGCGGCGCATCGAAGTTCCCGGAGTTTGCCCCATGTCGAGCGGCGTCGCGCCCCTCACCCCTTCCACCACGCTCCTGTCCCGCCTGTGGCCGGCGCAGCAGGATGCGCGCCTGTCCGCGCTCCGCGCCGCCGTGCTGATCCTCCTCGGCACGGCTCTCCTCACCGTCTCGGCCAAGATCCAGGTGCCGTTCCCGCCGGTGCCGATGACCCTTCAGACCCTCGTGGTGCTGGTGATCGGCGCCGCCTATGGCTGGCGCCTCGGCGGCGCCACCGTCGGGCTCTACCTCGTGGAGGGGGCGCTCGGCCTGCCGGTCTTCGCCGGGCCGGTCGCCGGACCGCTCTACATGGCGGGACCGACGGGGGGCTTCCTCGCCGGGTTCCTGGCCGCCGTCGTGGTCACGGGGGTCCTGGCCGAGCGCGGCTGGAACGGCTCGCCCTGGCGGGTGCTCGCCCTGATGGCGCTCGGCCACGCGGTGATCTTCGCCTGCGGCCTCGCCTGGCTCTCGGCCCTGATGCCCTTCGCGACCGCCTGGCAGGCGGGCGTGGCGCCGTTCGCGGTCGCGACGCTGGTCAAGACCGCGCTCGCCGCCGCCCTCGTGCAGGTGGCCTGGGCTGCGACCCGGCAGGACGGGGACGCCCGCTGAGCGCCTCCGGGCGCCGGCACACGAAAGCCGCCCCTCGGGGCGGCTTTTTCATGCGCGGGCCTGCGGCCGGCTCAGCCGGCGGAATGGACGAGGCGGAGCTGGGGCCGGGCCGCGCCGGTGCGGAAGACGAGCTCCACCCACTCGCCGTCGCTCGCCCCCTCGACCGTGTGGTAGCCGAGCTGCTTGGCGACCGCGCGCGCCTGGTCGAGGTTCTCGGCCGAGATCCAGCGGGTGAACTCGCGGGTGCCGAGATCCATCAGCACGGCGAGCATGCCGATTTCGACGCCCTGATCGAAGTCCTCGTTGCGGCCCGGAAACCGGAGACGCAATCCGTCGGCGAGATGGATGTGTCGCATGGAAGCCCCTGATCGCTGGCCGCCATTTCACGGCCGTTATCGTTAAGAGTGCCTTAATCCCGCGATATGGCAACAGGGAGGCGGCACGGGAGCGCACCTTGGCCGTGGGACGGGCGCCCGGGCGGCCTCGCGCTTTACCGGCGGTTTACCATTTCCGTTCACCATGAGCGCAGCTCTTGAGAACGATGTGGAGATGCTCGCCATGGTGTTCGCCCTTGCCAGCGCGGCCGTCGGCTCCCTGGTCTGCGTCCTCGCGCTGTCCATGGCGCCGGCCTGGCGGCGCCCGTCGACCGAGCGCCTGCGCGGCCGCAGCGTCGCCTTCGAGCGCCAGGCCTGAGCCCCCGTCGTCCGGGCCCGGAACCGGCCGCGCGCTTCGCGGTTTGGATCTGCCGCAGGGCCGTCCGGAGCGGGGCGGCCCTGATTCGCGAGGCCCGGCTCTGACGGAAGGACCGCTTCGGACATGATGGACATCGCGCGGATCCTGACGCTGCTGTTCGCCTTCATGGCCGTGGGCGTGATCGTGTTCGTGGGCTTCTACCTCGCGGTCGAGTGGGCGTCACGGACGCTCCTGTGAGCCTCGGCCGGAGCGCGGCGCGGGGCCGGCAGGGCTTGGCGGCGATGCCGATCCCCGGCGCATCGGCCGCGCGGGCGCAACTCCGGGAGCCCGCCGAGGCCGCGGATCAGCCCGCCCGCAGAACCCGCCCTGCCACCGCGTCGAGCTTGGCGAGCAGCGCCGGATCGCGCGCGGACTCGGCCGTCATGATGGCGCCGTCGAGCGCACGGTCGGAGCCGGCCGGGCAGGGCTCGTGCTCCTGCGGGAAATCGCGGGCCACGCGGGCGACGAGTCGGGCCGCGGTGGCGGCGTTGCGGCGCGCGACCGCGACCACCGCGGCGACGTCGACGGCGTCGTGCTCCGGGTGCCAGCAATCGTAATCCGTCACCATCGCGATGGTCGCGTAGGTGATCTCGGCCTCGCGGGCGAGCTTCGCCTCCGGCATGTTGGTCATGCCGATCACGTCGTAGCCGAGGCCGCGGTAGGTCAGCGACTCCGCAAGCGACGAGAATTGCGGCCCCTCCATGCAGACATAGGTGCCGCCGCGATGGACCGGGATCGCCTCGGCCGCCGCCGCCGCGGCGATCCGCGCCTGCAGGCCGGGCCCCACGGGGCGGGCCATGGAGACGTGGGCGACGCAGCCCCGGCCGAAGAACGAGCTCTCGCGCCGGTGCGTGCGGTCGACGAACTGGTCCACGAGCACGAAGAGCCCGGGATGGAACTCGGGCTTCAGAGACCCGCAGGCCGAGATCGACAGGATGTCGGTGACGCCCGCGCGCTTCAGGGCGTCGATGTTGGCACGATAGTCGATGTCGGAGGGAGAGTAGCGGTGCCCGCGGCCGTGCCGGGGCAGGAACACCACCGGGGTCGATCCGATCCGCCCGACCCGCAGCGCGTCCGAGGGCTCGCCCCACGGCGATGCGACCCGTTCCTCGCGCACGTCCTCGAGGCCGGGCAGGTCGTAGACCCCCGATCCGCCGATCACGCCGAGCACGGCCTTGGTCATGCGATCCCCCGTTCGGCCGCGGCGCTCAGGCGCTCTCGCGCGGCTTGGAATGAAGACGTGGATGGCCGGGCCTGGCGCGGCCACGACGGCTTGCCGGATGCGAAAAAGGCCCCGGAAACCGGGGCCTTCGTTCGCGGGAGGCGTCAGACGCCCCGGGTGAGGTCCGACGGGCGCGGCGTCATGGGCGGGGTCGCGTGGCCGTCGACCTCGCCGCCGACGCGGGCCCAGATCTTCTTCTTCGTGAAGTAGAGCAGGATGCTGAGCGCGATCAGGAACATGATCACCTTGAAGCCGAGCGCCTTGCGGGCCTCCAGGTGCGGCTCGGCCGTCCAGGCCATGAAGGCCGTGACGTCCTTGGCGTACTGATCGACCGTCTCGGGCACGATCGGCTGGCCGCTCTCGTTCTTCGGGTACTCGACCTGGCCGTCGCTGAGCGGCTTCGGCATCGCGATCACGTGGCCGGGATAGTACTCGTTGTAGTGCCCGCCCTCCGGCACCGTGAAGCCCGCCGGGGCGTCGCGGTAGCCGTTGAGGAGCGCCACGAGATAGTCGGCGCCGTTCTCCGAATACTGCCGGAACACGTCGATGATGAAGGTCGGGAAGCCGCGCTCGTAGGTGCGCGCCTTGGCCATGAGGGAGAGGTCCGGCGGGGCCTTGCCGCCGTTCGCGGCCGCGGCCGCATTGTCGTTCGGGAACGGCTTCGGGAACGGGTCGGCCGGGCGCCCGGGCCGCTCGAACATGTCGCCGGCCTCGTTCGGCCCGTCCTGGATCTTGTACTCAGCGGCGAGCGCGCGGATCTGGGCCGGCGAGAATTGCGGGCCGCCGGGCTCGGCGAGGTTGCGGAAGCGGACGTAGCTCAGGGAATGGCAGGAGGCGCACACCTCCCGGTAGACCTTGAAGCCCCGCTGGAGCTGGGCGCGGTCGAAGCTCCCGAACGGGCCCTGGAAGCTCCACTTCTGCTGCGGCGGGACCGGGGTCTCGCCGGCGGCATGCGCGGGAGCGGCAAAGCTCAAGGCGGCGGCGACGGCACCGGCGATCAGAACGGCGATCTTGGTCATGGTTCTCTCTCTCGTCCGTTCGTCTCGTCAGCCCTTGTGCTGCGGTGCGGCCGCGGCGCCCGTGGGCATGCCGGCCCCGCCCTTCTGCACGCCCATGACGGATTCGAGGATCGAGTTCGGCAGGGGAAGCGGACGCTCGAACAGGCCGAGCAGCGGCAGGATGATCAGGAAGTGGGCGAAGTAGTAGACCGTGCAGATCTGCGAGGCGATCACGTACCAGCCTTCAGCGGGCTTGGCGCCGAGCCAGCCGAGCAGGACGCAGACCACGAAGAACACCCAGAAGAACTGCTTGTAGAGCGGGCGGTAGGCCGTGGAGCGGATCCGCGAGGTGTCGAGCCAGGGCAGGAACACCCAGATCACGATCGCGCCGCCCATGGCGAGGACGCCGCCGAGCTTGTCGGGGATGGCGCGCAGGATCGCGTAGAAGGGCAGGAAGTACCATTCCGGCACGATGTGCGAGGGCGTGACGGAAGGGTTCGCCGGGATGTAGTTGTCGGCGTGGCCGAGATAGTTCGGCAGGTAGAACACCCACCAGGCGAAGAAGATCAGGAAGGTGACGAGCGAGAACCCGTCCTTCACGGTCATGTAGGGGTGGAAGGGCACCGCGTCCTTGCCGGACTTGATCGGGATGCCGGTCGGGTTGTTGTTGCCCGGCACGTGCAGCGCCCAGACGTGGAGGATCACCACGCCGAAGATCATGAAGGGCAGGAGGAAGTGAAGCGAGAAGAACCGGTTCAGCGTCGGGTTGCCGACCGAATAGCCGCCCCACAGGAAGCTCACGATGGTGTCGCCGACGATCGGGATCGCCGAGAACAGGTTCGTGATCACGGTGGCGCCCCAGAAGCTCATCTGCCCCCACGGGAGCACGTAGCCCATGAAGGCGGTCGCCATCATGAGGATGAAGATGATCACGCCGAGGATGAACAGGATCTCGCGCGGGGCCTTGTAGGAGCCGTAGTAGAAGTTGCGGAAGATGTGGATGTAGACCGCGATGAAGAACATCGAGGCGCCGTTGGCGTGCAGGTAGCGCAGGAGCCAGCCGTAGTTCACGTCGCGCATGATGTGCTCCACCGACTGGAACGCCATGTCGGCGTTCGGGGTGTAGTACATCGCGAGGAAGACGCCCGTGACGATCTGCGAGATCAGCATGAACATCAGGACCGCGCCGAAGGTCCAGAAATAGGTCAGGTTGCGCGGCACCGGGAAGGCCACGAAGGACGAGTGGATCAGGCCGACGATGGGGAGGCGGCTCTCGAACCACTTCGCGAAGGCGCTCTTCGGAACGTAAGCGGTGGGATGGGTGCTCATGGCTCTCTGGGCCCTCAACGGGTCTGGCGGGCGGGGCGGCCGGTCCGGCCGCCGGAGGCGTCGGTGTCGTCTTAAGCCGCGGTGCCGGCTTCGCCGATGCGGATCTTGGTGTCGGACAGGAAGGCGTAGGGCGGGATCGGCAGGTTGATCGGCGCCGGGCCGCCGCGCACGCGGCCCGAGGTGTCGAACACCGAGCCGTGGCAGGGGCAGAACCAGCCCTTGTACTCGCCCTGCTGGCCCAGCGGCACGCAGCCGAGATGGGTGCAGTTGCCGTAGACGACGAGCCAGGGCGCATGGCCCTCCTTGACGCGCGCCGAGTCGGGCTGCGGGTCGCGCAAGGAGGCGACGTTGACGTCCTGGGCGGCCTTGATCTCCGCTTCGGTCCGGTGGCGGACGAAGATGAGGTTGCCGCGCCAGAACACCTTCACGATCTGGCCGGCCGGGATGGGGGCGAGGTCGACCTCGATGGGCGCGCCGGCCGCGACGGTCGCGGCATCGGGGGCCATGGACTGGACGAAGGGCCACACGAGGGAAGCGCCGCCGACCGCGACGGCCGCACCGGTGGCGAGAAACAGGAAATCGCGCCGGGTGGGTTCGGCGGTGGTGGCCTCAGCCGGGATGTTCGCCAAGTTCGGCTCTCCGGGGTGCAGAACAGATGAGAACCGCGCGGTGGGTCGGTGTCCTGGGAACCGTCGAGGCCCTGGGAACCAAGGTCCTGGGAACCGTCGAGGGTCAGGGCCCGAGGCGCGCTGCTTGGAAGCGACCAAGCACGCACGCCACCGCGCGCGCAATGCGACTGGGCGTCACCCTGAGGATCCCGCAGGAAAGCCGGACCCGTCACGGCAACGCCAGCCGCGCGCGGGCCACCCTTAACGGCCGGGGTGCGCCTTCGCAAGCGGATAGAGGCCTGGGCCGAAGCCTTCTCGGCGGCGACGGGCCGGAGCTGCCCCCGCACGGGCGAAAGACCCGGCAGTCCCGCCCGGTGCCGCTCAAGGGTTAGGCCGGAGGCCCCGCGTTGCGCGCGAAGGACCCGCGGAGGGACGCAAGACCCGGCCGTTCCGGACGGGTGCCGCTCAGGGGTTAGGCCGGACGGCCGCGGTAGGGGGCGGCGGCCGAGGCTAGCGGGTGGGCCGGCGGCCCGCGGCGGGGGGCGAGGCCGGAGGCGGGGCGGCCCGTTCCCGCGCCGCGAGCTGGTCGCGCAGGGCCGCCTGTTCCTGCCGGGCGGTGTCGAGGTCCTGCCGGGCGGCGGCGAGCTCGGCCTGCGCCCCTTCGAGCGCCCGGCGGGCCTCGGCTGCGGCGGCGTCGGTCCGGCTCCGGTCGAGCTGGAGGCGCCGGACTTCCGTCCGGAGCTCCTGGATCTCCGCCCGCTCGGTCAGCGCACGGTAGGCGAAGGCGGACCAGCCGAGGGCGGCGAGCAGCCAGAAGAAGACCAGGGCGGCCCCGAGGAGCCGGACCCGGTGGCTCCGCTCCTCCCGTCCCGCATCCGAATGCCCGACCGCCATTCACGCTGTTCCTGTTCTGCCCGACGGACGGCTAACGGCGGACCGGGCGAAATGGATCGGGCACCCGGCCCTCGCCCCACCCCGGCACCGGGGCCTCGGCCCGGCTTCCCGGCCGGCGGCCCGATGGCGCCTCGGCCGGCAGCCGCCGGGGCAGGCTGCGGCTTAGACCGGGCGTCTGCGTGCCGGCCGGGCGGTCCTAAGTCAACAGGCGGAATGGAGTCTCGCGGCGGGTTCCGCCATTACTGACCTCGCGGTCGCCGGACCTCCCGGTGGCATCCAGACAAGGGACGAGGACCATGAAGAACCTTCTGAACCGCTTCCGCAACGACGAGTCCGGCGCGACGGCGATCGAGTACGGCCTGATCGCGGCCCTGGTCGCGCTCGCGATCATCAGCGGCCTGCAGCTCGCCGGCCCGGCGCTCACCTCCATCTTCAACGAAGTCGGCACCACGCTGAACCGGAACTCGTAAGCGCCGGCAGGACGGACGCTGTCCGTCCGGCGGAGCTTTCGCCCTCCGCCAGCGCTCCCGGTCCTCCGGCGAGCGCAGAAAAGCCCGGCCCTGCGCCGGGCTTTTGCATGTGACGGGGTGCGCGCGCGCTCCTCGTGCCGTCGCGGCCGGCCAGCTGGGGAAGGGTCGATGATGCGTCCCGAACGATATGTCATCCCGGCGCTCGTGGGCCTGGCCCCGGTCGCGCTGCTCCTCCTGACCTGGCGGCCCGACGGGCAGTTCACGGGAGCCGGCAACGCCCTGAAGTGGCTGGCGGGTCCGGTCCTGGTCGCGGAATTCTTCGTCGTGCTGGTCGCGCTCGCGCGGGGCGGGCTCGCGGCCCTGCGGAGCGCGGCCGTGCCGCGCATCGCCAGCCTGGCCGCCGCCGCCCTCGCGGCCATCGCGGTCGGGACGGCCCTGTTCGCGGCGCCCGATCCGCGCATCGCCGGCATCCTGACCGCCGTCTGGATCCTGCACGGGCTCTACGCCCTGTCGGTGGTGCACCTCTGCGGCACCGCCTTCGACCGCGGGAGCCTCACGACGGCCATCATGGCGGGCTTCGCCCTGTTCGCGGCACTGATCGTCGCCTTCGTGCTCGCGATTCCCGACCCGGCGGCCTTCGACTGGATCGGCGGCCTTCCGGCGGTCTCGAACCTGCGCCATCTCGGCTTCTATGCGGGCGCCGTGCTCGGCCTGTGCATCGGCCGCCTCGCGGTCGTGCGCAGCCGGGTGGGGTACGCCGCCACCGTTGCGGTCGCGGCGCTGGCCTTCGCGCTCCCGCTCTGGAACGGGACGCGGGGGACCTTCGCGGCCGTGGGCGGCGCGCTCGTGCTCGGGCTCGTGCTGTTTCCGCACCTGCGCCGCCCGCGCGTGCTCGCCGGGCTCCTGGCGGGCCTCGTCCTCGGCGGCGCCCTCGTCTCGCGCCTGCCGGTCCCGAACGAGCTGTGGGGACCCCAGCGCATGGTCGCGACCGCGACCAACGGCGACGTCTCGAGCGACCGCAACAATCTGTGGCTGGTCACGATCGGCTCGATCGCGACGCGCCCGCTGTTCGGCCACGGGGAGGGGCAGATCCAGGCCGCGACGGGGCGCGGGGAGATCCACCCCCACAACAGCGTGCTGCAGGTCCTGCACGCCTGGGGCTTCGCGGGCGCGGCCTGCGTGTTCGTGCTCGCGCTCCTCTTCGCCCGATTCGCGCTCCGGACCGTGCGCGCCCGAGGGGGCGAGTGCCTGCCGCCCGCCATGGCGGTGATCGTGCTCGCCGTCTACTCGGCCCATGACGGGACGCTGCTCTTCCCCCTGTCGGTGAGCCTCGCGGCCGCCTGCGCCGGCCTCGTGGCGGCGCGGCAGCGGGCCGGGGATGCCGCCGCGGGCGCGGCCGGGCCGGCGGCCGTGCCTCCCCTGGAGCCGCGACTCACGGTCTGACGGGCGCGGCCCCTCGCTTACGCCCGCCGTGCCGCCCGCGGATGCGCAGCCTCGAACGCCTCCATGAGCCGCGTCGCGTCGACCTTGGTGTACATCTGCGTGGTCGAGAGCGAAGCGTGGCCGAGGAGCTCCTGGATGCCGCGGAGATCGCCGCCGCGCGACAGGAGGTGAGTCGCGAAGGAATGGCGCAGCGCATGCGGCGTCGCGCTGGCGGGCAGCCCCAGGGCCCCGCGCAGTTCCTCGACGGCGAGCTGGATGATCCGCGGCGACAGCGGACCGCCGCGGGCGCCGACGAAGAGCGGGTCCTCCGGCATGAGGGCGTAGGGGCAGAGATCGAGATAGTCCTCCACGGCCTGCTGGACGGGCGCGATCACCGGCACGGTGCGGACCTTGCCGCCTTTGCCCGTCACCGTGACGCTGTCGACCCCGCTCGCCGGGGCGTCGCGCCGGGCGATGCCGAGGGCCTCCGAGATGCGCAGGCCCGAGCCGTAGAGCAGGGCCAGGACCGCCGCGTCGCGGGCGAGGATCCAGGGCTTGCGCCCCTCCGCGCCCCGCGTCCCCGCTTCCGTGATGGCGACGGCGGAGGCCGGCGAGAGCGGGCGGGGCAGGGTCTTGTCGGCCCTGGGGGTCCGGATCGCCGCAAAGGCCGAAGCCGTGCCGTGTCCCTCCCGCTCGAGCTGGCGCGCGAAGGAGCGCAGGGCCGCGAGCTGGCGCATGAGCGAGCGGCCCTGCACCCGCGCCCCGCGCCGGGCAGCGAGAAACGCGCGGATGTCGAGCGGCTTGAGCGCCAGGATCGCGGCCACGGAGGGCGGCTCCCCGAGATGCAGGGTCAGGAAGGCGAGGAACTGCCGCAGGTCCCGGCCATAGGCCTCGACGGTCTTCGGGGACAGCCGGCGCTCCCGGGCGAGCTCCGCGAGCCATTCCATCGCGGCCCGGCGGGTGTCGGCGGCGCCCGGGAGGACGGCGTCGGGGCGGCCGGATCCGGAGGGCTGGGGCATCGCGGGGTGTCTTTCCTTCGGTGCGCAGGAGCGCGGCCCGTCCCGTCTGCGACGGATGGCCCGGGGCGGCGGGCTCCGCCTTGACAGGGACCCGATTTCTGCAACGGCTGCATCTTAAATCCGATGTCCGTTGATCTTTCCTCACCGCTCGCGCCGGACGCCGCCCCGGACCCGTCCGTCCCCCGCGTCGCGGACGTGCTGATTCCGCTCGCCCTCGACACCGCCTACAGCTACGCCGTTCCCGTCGGGCTCGCCCTCAAGGAGGGCGACGTGGTCCAGGTGCCGCTCGGGCCGCGCGAGACGCTCGGCGTGGTCTGGGGCCTGCGCGCCGGATCGGGCGCCAATTTCAAGAGCGTGACGGCCCGCGTCGACGCGCCCGGCCTGCCCGCCGGGATGCGCCGGTTCCTCGACTGGATCGCCTGGTACACCCTCGCGCCCCGGGGCTCGGTGCTCTCCATGGGGCTCAAAGTCCCGGATCTGAGCCGGGTCGACGCGGTCCGGGTCGGCCTGCGCCTCGCCGGTCCGGCACCCCAGCGCATGACTCCGGCGCGGGAGCGGGTGCTCGCCGCAATCGGGAAGACCCTCCTGCCGACGAAGCGCGAGCTCGCCGACGCCGCAGGCGTCAGCGCGGGGGTGGTCGACGGGCTCCTCGACGAGGGGACCCTCGAGGCCGTGCTCCTGCCCCCCGAATCCGTCGCCGAGCCTCCCGACCCCGACCACGACGCCGCGAGTCTCTCGGGCGACCAGAGCGGGGCGGCCGCCGCCCTGGCGCAAGCCGTGCGGGCGCGGGAGCCCTCGGTGACGCTGCTCGAAGGCGTCACGGGCTCGGGCAAGACCGAGGCCTATTTCGAGGCGGTCGCGGAAGCCCTGCGCCTCGGCCGCCAGGCCCTGATCCTGATGCCGGAGATCGCGCTCACGGCGCAGTTCCTCGACCGTTTCGCCCGCCGCTTCGGCGTCCCGCCCGCGGCCTGGCATTCCGGGATCACCGGGCGGCGGCGCGAGCGGCTCTATGCGGGCGTCGCCTCCGGCGAGGTCCGGGTGGTGGCCGGCGCCCGCTCGGCGCTGTTCCTTCCTTATGCGGACCTCGGCCTCGTCGTCGTCGACGAGGAGCACGAGACCGCCTACAAGCAGGAGGACGGGGTTCATTACCACGCCCGCGACATGGCGGTGGTGCGCGGCCGGATCGAAAACGCCGCCGTCGTGCTGGCCTCCGCGACCCCCTCGATCGAGACCCGGGTCAACGTGGAGCGCGGGCGCTACCGCCATGTGGTGCTGCCCGAGCGCTTCGGCGGCCGGCCGATGCCGCAGATCCGCGCCGTCGACCTTCGCCGCGAGCAGATCCCGAAGGGCCGCTGGCTCTCGCCGACGCTGACCTTCGCGGTCGAGGATACGCTCGGACGCGGCGAGCAGGCGCTCCTCTTCCTCAACCGCCGCGGCTACGCGCCCCTCACCCTCTGCCGGTCCTGCGCCCACCGCTACGAATGCCCGAACTGCGCGGCCTGGCTCGTGGAGCACCGCTTCCGCCGCGCCCTCGTCTGCCATCATTGCGGCCACGTGGAGCGCATCCCGCAGGCCTGCATCGAATGCGGTACGGTGGATTCGCTCGTCGCCTGCGGGCCCGGGGTCGAGCGCATCGCCGAGGAGGTGGCCGAGACCTTCCCGGACAAGCGCACCATCGTGCTTTCGAGCGACTTTCCCGGGGGCACCGAGCGCCTGCGCGAGCAGCTCGCCGCCATCGCGGCCGGCGAGGTCGACCTCGTGGTCGGGACCCAGCTCGTCGCCAAGGGCCACAATTTCCCGAAGCTCACCCTCGTGGGCGTCCTCGACGCCGATATCGGGCTCACCTCCGGCGATCCCCGGGCGGCCGAGCGCACCTTCCAGATGCTCCAGCAGGTGACCGGCCGGGCCGGGCGCGGGGAGCGGCCGGGCCGGGCCCTCGTCCAGACCTGGCAGCCCGACCACCCGGTGATCGCGGCCCTGGTCTCCGGCGATGCGGATCGGTTCTACGACGAGGAGACGCGGGTGCGCGAGATGGCGGGCCTGCCCCCCTTCGGGCGTCTGGCCGCCATCGTGGTCTCGGCCAACGAGCGCGAGGGGGCCGAGGCGCATGCGCGGGCCATGGCCCAGGCCGCCGACCCGCCCCCGGGCGTCACCGTGCTGGGCCCGGCGGAAGCGCCGCTCGCCCTCATCCGCGGCCGCTACCGTTACCGGCTCCTCGTCAAGACCGAGCGCGAGGTCGACCTCCAGGCCTACCTGCGGGCTTGGCTGGCCCGCGGCCCCAAGGTGCGCGGCAACGTCAAGGTTTCGATCGACGTGGACCCGCAGAGCTTCCTCTAGGCCGGCCGCATCGGCGGGCGCCTGGCTGGGCTGGCTCGGCGAGGTGACGTCGCTGGAATCAACAGCCTCAGAGTGATATCGATGCCTTTCGATAAATCTCTGGTAGACGGATGCGAGAGTCGGAGCGGGAGCAGACGAAACTCCTCGCAAATGCCCTGAACACGGCCGCGACCTCGTGCTTCACGGTGGGCATTGCGACGCCCGTGGCGGGCTATCTCTACAACGTCGGCAACCTGAGGACGCTGATCGATCCCTGGACGTTGGCCCTGGGAGCGACGGCTTGGTTCCTCGGGGCCGCCGGCCTACATTTGGGAGCAAGGCGCGTCTTGAAGGGTCTCGACCGATGAATTCGTCCTGGCTGCTCGCCTTCGTGGTGACCCCGGCGGCTGCCGTTGCGCTGGGTTGGATGGCCGTCCTGCTCCACGAGCGCTCGCTGAAGCGGAGCCGCCAGGGCCCGGGCGAGTAGCAGAACTCCAGATTCCGCCGAGGGCATTTCCTGGCCGCCCCTCGCCTTGCACGCCCCCGGAACCCATGCTAGTGCACCCGCGCTTCCCAGCGGGAACCTCGATCCCGCGTGAGTGCCCCATCCCAGACTTGACGGGTTCCGCCGCCGGCTGCCGGTGTTGCATGCGAGAGCCCGTGAGACGAGAGAGACGTTCGTGGCTCAAAGCGGATCGCAAGAAGGACCCCTCCTGTCGGGCGTGGCGGCGCGCTATGCCGCCGCCCTGTTCGATCTGGCCCGGGAGCAGAACGCCGTCGATGCGGTGGCCCGCGACCTGGATCAATTCGACGCGATGGTGCGGGAGAGCGCCGACCTGGTGCGGCTCCTGCGCAACCCGGTCTTCACGGCCGAGGAGCAGGCCCGCGCCATCGACGCGATCCTGACCCGCGCCGGCATCGCCGGCCTCACGGGCAACTTCATCCGCCTCGTGGCCTCGAACCGGCGCCTTTTCGCCCTTCAGGACATGATCCGCGCCTACCGGGACCTCGTGGCCGACGCCAAGGGCATCGTCCGGGCCCAGGTCACGCTCGCCGAGCCCGCCTCCGAGCGGGTCATGACCGAGATCACCGCTGCGCTGCGCGAGGCCGCCCAGGCCGAGGTCGCGGTCAGCGTGAAGATCGATCCGAGCCTCATCGGCGGCCTCGTGGTCAAGATGGGCTCCCGCATGGTGGACGCCTCCGTCCGCACCAAACTGAACTCCATTCGCCTGGCCATGAAGGAAGCCCGGTAACGGGCCCCGATCAGAGCCGCACCGTTTCAACGCACGTCTAAAAGAGGTCCACAATGGACATTCGCGCCGCCGAAATCTCCGCGATCCTCAAGGAGCAGATCAAGAACTTCGGCACCGAGGCCGAAGTCACCGAGGTCGGCCAGGTTCTGTCCGTCGGCGACGGCATCGCCCGCTGCTACGGCCTCGACAATGTCCAGGCCGGCGAGATGGTCCAGTTCGAGTCCGGCGTGCAGGGCATGGCCCTCAACCTCGAGACCGACAACGTCGGCGTCGTGATCTTCGGCTCCGACCGCGAGATCGCCGAAGGCCAGACCGTGAAGCGCACCGGCGCCATCGTGGACGTGCCCGTCGGCAAGGGCCTGCTCGGCCGCGTCGTCGACGCGCTCGGCAATCCCATCGACGGCAAGGGCCCGATCGTCTCGACCGAGCGCCGCCGCGTCGACGTGAAGGCGCCGGGCATCATCCCGCGCAAGTCCGTGCACGAGCCCATGGCCACCGGCCTCAAGGCGATCGACGCCCTGATCCCGATCGGCCGCGGCCAGCGCGAGCTCATCATCGGCGACCGCCAGACCGGCAAGACCGCCGTGGTGCTCGACGCCATCCTCAACCAGAAGCCCCTCAACCAGGGCACGGACGAGAGCCAGAAGCTCTACTGCGTCTACGTGGCGGTCGGCCAGAAGCGCTCCACCGTGGCCCAGCTCGTGAAGGTCCTGGAGGAGAACGGCGCCCTCGAGTACTCGATCATCGTCGCGGCCACCGCCTCCGACCCGGCCCCGATGCAGTTCCTGGCGCCGTTCTCGGGCTGCGCCATGGGCGAGTTCTTCCGCGACAACGCGATGCACGCGGTCATCATCTACGACGACCTGTCCAAGCAGGCCGTCGCCTACCGCCAGATGTCGCTGCTGCTGCGCCGCCCGCCGGGCCGCGAGGCCTATCCCGGCGACGTGTTCTACCTGCACTCCCGCCTGCTGGAGCGCGCCGCGAAGCTCAACGACAGCCAGGGCGCGGGCTCGCTCACCGCTCTGCCGGTCATCGAGACCCAGGCCAACGACGTGTCGGCCTACATCCCGACCAACGTGATCTCGATCACCGACGGCCAGATCTTCCTCGAGACCGACCTGTTCTACCAGGGCATCCGCCCGGCCGTGAACGTCGGCCTCTCGGTCTCCCGCGTGGGATCCGCGGCCCAGACCAAGGCGATGAAGAAGGTCGCGGGCAAGATCAAGGGCGAACTCGCCCAGTACCGCGAGATGGCGGCCTTCGCGCAGTTCGGCTCGGACCTCGACGCCACGACGCAGCGCCTGCTCAACCGCGGCTCGCGCCTGACCGAGCTCCTGAAGCAGCCGCAGTTCTCGCCCCTCAAGATGGAGGAGCAGGTCGCGGTGATCTATGCCGGCGTGAACGGCTACCTCGATCCGCTCCCGCTCAACCGGGTGCGCGCCTTCGAGGACGGCCTGCTCTCGCTCCTGCGCGGGCGCCACAACGAGATCCTGGAGTCGATCCGCGCCTCCAAGGACCTCTCCGCCGACACCGAGGCCAAGCTGAAGGACGTGGTCGCGACCTTCGCGAAGTCGTTCTCGTAACGCCCTAGACCGGAAGGGCCGGGGCCGGCCGATGCCGGCCCTGCAAGGCCCTCACGCCCATCGTCCGAGAGGTAGGACCGCTCGATGCCGAGCTTAAAGGATCTGCGCAACCGCATCGCCTCCGTGAAGGCGACGCAGAAGATCACCAAGGCCATGCAGATGGTCGCGGCGGCGAAGCTCCGCCGCGCCCAGACCGCCGCCGAGGCCGCGCGGCCCTATGCGGAGCGCATGGCGACCGTGCTCGGCAACCTGGCCTCCGGCGTCATCATGGGCCCGGAGACGCCGCGCCTGCTGTCCGGCACCGGCGCCGACCGGACCCACCTCCTCGTGGTCTGCACCGCCGAGCGCGGCCTGTGCGGCGCCTTCAACTCCTCGATCGCGCGCCTCGCCCGCGATCACGCCAACCGCCTGCTCAGCGAGGGCAAGACCGTCAAGATCATCTGCGTCGGCAAGAAGGGTTACGACATCCTGCGCCGCCAGTTCGGCCAGCACATCATCGATTTCGTCGACCTGCGCGCGGCCCGGACGCTGGGCTTCGAGCATGCGGACGGCATCGCCCGCAACGTGATCGCCCGCTTCGAGGCCGGCGAGTTCGACGTCGCGACCCTGTTCTATTCCCGCTTCCGCTCGGTGATCGCCCAGATCCCGACCGCGCAGCGCCTGATCCCGGCCGACATCGCGACCGGCGGCGGCTCCACGACGGGCGCGGTCTACGACTACGAGCCCGACGAGGGCGAGATCCTGGCGACGCTCCTGCCCCGCAACGTCACGGTGCAGATCTTCCGGGCGCTGCTCGAGAACGCCGCGTCCGAGCAGGGCGCCCGCATGAGCGCCATGGACAGCGCCACCCGCAACGCGGGCGAGATGATCAAGAAGCAGACGATGACCTACAACCGGTCGCGCCAGGCGATGATCACCAAGGAACTCATCGAAATCATCTCGGGCGCCGAGGCTCTCTAGGCCGCCGGCCCCGACTCCATACCGCACGAAACGACATTCGGGCGCGCGAGCGCCCTGACCGCAAGAAGGGATCACCCCATGGCCAACACCGCCGCCACCGCCGCCCCGACGGGCCGCATCACCCAGGTCATCGGCGCCGTCGTCGACGTGCAGTTCGACGGCCACCTGCCCGAGATCCTGAACGCCCTCGAGACCACGAACCAGGGCAACCGCCTCGTGCTCGAAGTGGCGCAGCAGCTCGGCGAGTCGACCGTACGCTGCATCTCCATGGACACCTCCGAGGGGCTCGTGCGCGGCCAGCCGGTGCGCGACACCGGCGCTCCGATCGCGGTGCCGGTCGGCGCCGGCACGCTCGGGCGCATCATGAACGTCATCGGCGAGCCCGTGGACGAGGCCGGCCCGGTCCCGGCCGAGGCCATGCGCCCGATCCACCAGCCGGCGCCGTCTTACGCCGAGCAGTCCACCGAGGCCCAGATCCTCGTCACCGGCATCAAGGTCGTCGACCTCCTCGCGCCCTACGCCCGCGGCGGCAAGATCGGCCTGTTCGGCGGCGCCGGCGTCGGCAAGACCGTGCTGATCATGGAGCTCATCAACAACGTCGCCAAGGCGCACGGCGGCTATTCTGTGTTCGCCGGCGTCGGCGAGCGCACGCGCGAGGGCAACGACCTCTACCACGAGATGATCGAGTCCGGCGTGAACAAGCACGGCGGCGGCGAGGGCTCCAAGTGCGCGCTCGTCTACGGCCAGATGAACGAGCCCCCGGGCGCCCGCGCCCGCGTCGCGCTCACGGGTCTCACCGTCGCCGAGCACTTCCGCGACCAGGGCCAGGACGTGCTGTTCTTCGTCGACAACATCTTCCGCTTCACGCAGGCGGGCTCCGAGGTGTCGGCGCTCCTCGGCCGCATCCCCTCGGCGGTGGGCTACCAGCCGACGCTCGCCACCGACATGGGCAACCTGCAGGAGCGCATCACCACCACGACCAAGGGCTCGATCACCTCGGTGCAGGCCATCTACGTGCCCGCCGACGACCTGACCGACCCGGCCCCGGCCACCTCCTTCGCCCACCTCGACGCCACGACCGTGCTGTCGCGCTCGATCGCCGAGAAGGGCATCTACCCGGCCGTGGACCCGCTCGACTCGACCTCGCGCATGCTCTCGGCCGCCATCGTGGGCGAGGAGCACTACGCGGTCGCCCGCCGCGTGCAGCAGATCCTGCAGCGCTACAAGGCGCTCCAGGACATCATCGCGATTCTCGGCATGGACGAGCTCTCCGAGGAGGACAAGCTGAGCGTCGCGCGCGCCCGCAAGATCGAGCGCTTCCTCAGCCAGCCCTTCTTCGTCGCCGAGGTCTTCACGGGCTCGCCCGGCAAGCTCGTCGCGCTCGAGGACACCATCAAGGGCTTCAAGGGCCTGGTCGACGGCCAGTACGATCACCTCCCCGAGGCCGCCTTCTACATGGTCGGCACCATCGAGGAGGCGATCGAGAAGGCCCAGCGCCTGGCCGCCGAAGCGGCGTAAGTCATCAGCCCTCCCCCTTGCGGGGAGGGTGGACGGCGTGAGCCGGCCGGGTGGGGGTCGTGGTTCAGGAGGCACCTGGGCGCCCCATCCTGGACCAACCCCCACACCCAGCCCCTCCCCGAAAGCGGGAGGGGATCGAGGCTGAGCCGATGCCCACCTTCACCTTCGAACTCGTCGCCCCCGAGCGCGTGATCTTCTCCGGCGACGTGGACGCCGTCGTGCTGCCCGCCACCGAGGGCGACATGACCGTGCTGCCCGGCCACGCCCCCATGATGACGGCGCTGAAGACCGGCTTCCTCATCATCACGGACCGGCCCGGCAACGGCCGGCGCGTGCTGGTGCGCGGCGGCTTCGCCGACGTGAACCAGAACGGCCTCACGGTTCTCGCCGAGCGGGCGCTGCCCGAGGAGGAGATCACCCAGGAGATCCTCGACCGGGAGATCCTGCAGGCCGAGATGGCCTACGATGCCACCGACGATTCCGCCGCCAAGCACGCGGCCGAATCCGCGGTCGCGCAATTGCGCGAGGCCAAGGCGGCCCTGAACTACTGATCGCGGCAGGCCGGCCTCGCGCCGGCCTTCTCATATCCGGACCAGTGAGCGAGCCCGCACCCCTCATCCTGACGCTGCTCATGGACGAGGCCTCGTTCGCGCGCCTCGACGGCGAGCGGCGGCAGCATTTCCCGCCCACGCGCAATTTCATTCCGGCCCACGTCACGCTCTTCCACCACCTGCCGGGCGCGCATCTCGACGCGGTCGCGGCGGAACTCGCCACCGTGAGCGAGGCCACCGCACCGTTCTCGGTCGCCGTGACGGGCCTGCGGCTGCTCGGCCGCGGCGTCGCCTACCGGCTTGATTCTCCGGTTCTCGCTCACCTGCGCGCCGGCCTTGCCGCGCGCTTCGCGGACTGGCTCACGCCCCAGGACGCCCAGCGCTTCCAGCCGCACGTGACGATCCAGAACAAGGCCGATCCCGCCCAGGCCCGCGCGCTCCTCGCCACGCTCGAGGCGTCGTTCCAACCCTGGAAGATCGGCGCCGAGGGGCTCCAGCTCTGGCACTACCGCGGCGGCCCCTGGGAGCCGGCCGGCACCTGGCGGCTCGGCGGCTGACCGGCCCTACCGGTGGCTCGAGATGAACTGCCGGAAGCGGTCGGATTTCGGCGCCCCGAACATCTCGGCCGGCGCGCCCTCCGCCTCGATCATGCCCTGGTGCAGGAACACGACCCGGCTCGACACGTCGCGGGCGAAGCTCATCTCGTGGGTGACGACCAGCATGGTGCGGCCCTCCTCGGCGAGCGCCCGCATCACGCGCAGCACCTCGCCGACGAGTTCCGGGTCGAGGGCCGAGGTCGGCTCGTCGAACAGCATCACGTCGGGCTGCATGGCGAGCGCCCGGGCGATCGCCGCGCGCTGCTGCTGGCCGCCGGAGAGATGCGCGGGGTAGTGGTCGCGCTTGTCGGCGATCCCGACCTTGGCGAGCAGCCCTTCCGCCTCCGCGATGCATTCCGCCTTCGGCCGGCGCTGCACGTGCACGGGCGCTTCGATGACGTTCTCCAGCACCGTCATGTGGGACCAGAGGTTGAAGCTCTGGAACACCATGGCGACGCGGGAGCGGATGCGGTCGACCTGACGCCGGTCCGCGGGCTCCATGCGCCCGCCGCGGCCTCGTCGGAGCCCGATGGCCTCGCCGCCGATGCGGATCTCGCCGGAATCCGGCACCTCCAGCATGTTGATGCAGCGGAGCATGGTGGACTTGCCGGAGCCGGAGGCGCCGAGGATCGAGATCACGTCGCCGGTGCGGGCCTGGAGCGAGACCCCTTTGAGGACCTCGAGCGAGCCGAAGCTCTTGCGGAGCTCGCGGACCGAGACCGCGGGAGCGTCGGCCATGGCGGCGGACCCGCCGGTGGGGAGGGGAGGGGCGGACGTCACGGGAGGGCTCCGGTCAGACATGCGCCGCCGCGGCGGGCGGGGACGAGATCACGGGCGCGGCGCGCAGGTGCGGCGAGAGCCACCATTCGAGCGCGGCGATGATCCGGGTGACGAGGAAGTTGAGGACGAGGTAGATCGCGCCCGCCACGATGAAGATCTCGACGGCCCGGAAGGTCTGGGAGATCAGCTTGTGGGCGATCCCGGTGACCTCCATCATGGTCACGATCGAGGCGAGCGAAGTCGCCTTGACCATCAGGATGATCTCGTTGCCGTAGGCCGGCAGCGCCTGGCGGACCGCGATCGGGAACACGATGCGGCGGAAGAGCAGGAAGCCCGACATCCCGCAGGCCCGCGCCGCCTCGACCTGGTTGTAGGGCACCGCCTGCAGCCCGCCGCGGATGATCTCGCTCGCATAGGCCGCGGTGTTCAAGGTGAGCGCCAGGAGCGCGCACCAGTAGGGCTCGCGGAAGAAGGTCCACAGCCCCCACGCCTGGAGCGTCGGCCGGAACTGCCCGAGGCCGTAATAGATCAGGAAGATCTGCACCAGCAGCGGCGTGCCGCGGAAGACGAAGATGTATCCGCGGGCGAACCAGTCCAGCGGGGGAAAGCCCGACATGCGCATGAGCGCGAGCGCGAGCGCCAGGACGGCGCCGAGCGCCACCGAGGAGAAGGCGAGGTTGAGGGTGAGCGGGATTCCGGCGAGCAGCGCCAGGAAGGTCTCCCCCATGAAGGCGAGATCCATCAGGCGGTCCTCGGGGCTTCCGCCGCACCTGCGGCGGGCATGAGGGCGGGGTCCATCGGCCGGCCCTCCGGGTCCGCGCAAGCGAGAACGGGCTTCCTCATGCGGGCCTCCTCACGCCGCGCATGGAATAGGTCTCGGCGCGCTGGAACAGGATCGTGGAGACCCAGGTGATCAGGAGATAGAGCAGCGCCGCCGTGAGGTAGAAATCGAACGGGCGGCGGGTCGAGCCGGCCGCGATGTTGGACTGGCGCAGGAGCTCGACGAGGCCTGTGACCGAGATCAGCGCCGATTCCTTGAGCACGAGCTGCCAGACGTTGCCGAGTCCGGGAATGGCGTAGCGCAGCACCTGGGGCGCGAGGATGCGGCGGAACATCAGCCAGCGGTGCATGCCGACCGACTTCGCGGCCTCGATCTCGCCGCGGCTGACCGTTTGGTAGGCGCCGCGGTAGACCTCGGCCTGGTAGGCGCCCGACACGACGCCGATCGCGATCGCGCCGGTCGCGAAGGCCGGCAGCCCGATGAAGCCGTCGTAGCCGAACAGGCCGCCGATCTTGCCCAGCACCGCGCTGCCGCCGAAATAGAACAGGTAGATCACGAGCAGGTCGGGAATGCCGCGCAGCACGGTGGTGTAGCCGTCGGCCAACCCCCGCAGCACGACGCCGCCCGCCACCTTGGCCCAGGCGATCAGGCTGCCGATGACCGCGCCCGCCAGGAAGCCGCAGAACGCCACCGCCAGCGTCATCCCAGCGGCGCGCAGGAGCGTGAAGCCCCAGCCGTTGGGGCCGAAACCGACGAGGTCGAAGTAGCTCAACTGCTGCAAGGGGCTCTCTTCAACTCCCTCTCCCCGTTTACGGGGAGAGGGCTGGGGCTATCTCCCTCTCCCCGCACGCGGGGAGAGGGTTGGGGTGAGGGGCCGGTCGGTGAAGCTCGAAATCTCCGAAAGCTGCATCACGTGAAGGACGGTTTCCAACACACCTTCGAGGTTCTCATACACCTCGGCATTCGTGAACCGCACCACCCGGAAGCCGTGCTGTTCGAGAAAAGCCGTCCGCCTCGCGTCGGAGGCGATTTCCTCATCCGTCGAGTGCGTCGCGCCATCAATCTCGATGACGAGGCGCCGGCCTCGGCAGAGGAAGTCCACGAAATAGCAGCCGACCGGCTCCTGGCGGACAAACTTGAGGCCCGCGAGACGGCGGTTTCGGAGCTTCGACCAGAGCTTCCTCTCCGCGTCCGTCTGATCCCGGCGCAGGTCGCGCGAGCGTCGCGTTTCAGGGATGCGGAGGCCGCGCATGGTGGGCCTATCGATCGGCGTCGAGATCCACCGACCGGCCCCTCACCCCAGCCCTCTCCCCGCAGGCGGGGAGAGGGAGAAGGAAGCGGGGAGCGGCTAGCTTACGATTGCGGCGTGGCGTCGATCTTGAACCACTTCTGGGAGAGCGTCTTCAGCGTCCCGTCGGCGATCACCGCCTTGATGGCGTCGTCGAGAAGCGTCTTCAGCTCCGCATCCGCCTTGCGCATGCCGACCGCGACGCCGCGGCCGAGCACGTCGCCGCGCATGCCGGTGCCGGCGATCACCATGTCCTTGAACTCGGGCTTCTCCTTGGTGGCCGCGAGCGCGCCGTGGCCCGCGAAGATCGCGTCGAGGCGGCCGGCCGAGAGGTCGAGGTCGTGCTGCTCGGTGGTCTTGTACTCGCGGATCGTGATCGTGTCCTTGAGGTACTTCTCCAGGAACTGCGAGTTCACGGTCGAGGTCTGCACGCCCACCGTCTTGCCCTTCAGGAGCGGCTTCCAGGCCTCGATCGCCTTCTTGGCGCCCTCCGGGTCCGCCTCGAAGCTCACCGTATTGCCCGTGCCCGGGAGCTTCGCCAGCGGCGAATCCTTCATGACGCCCCAGCCGTGCGGGGTCGCGGCGTAGGGCCGGGTGAAGTTGATGACCTCGAGCCGTTTGTCGGTGATGTTCATGCCGGCCATGATGGCGTCGTACTTGCCGGCCTGGAGGGCGGGGATGATGCCGTCCCAGTCCTGGGCCACGATCTCGCACTTCACCTTGGCGCGGGCGCAGATCTCGTTGGCGAGCTCGATCTCGAAGCCGTCGAGCTTGCCGTTCGGGCCCGTGAAGTTCCAGGGCGCGTAGGCGCCCTCGGTGGCGATCTTCACGGTCTCCCACTTCTTGCCCTGCGCGGCGGCCCCGCCGACCGCGAGGCCCGCGCCGATCACGGCGAGCGTGATGGTCTTGAAGATTGACATGCCTGTTCCCCTGTTGTCCGGCGGCTCGTCGGGCCGCTTTCAGCCTGGGAGACACCGCCCGGCGGGCGCCTCTCCCGATCGGCGAAGCCAACCGGAAAGGCCGCCCCAGCGCAAGCCCCGGCGCACCTGAATCTGCGGCGCCCGCCGCCGAAACCGGGCGCTCAACGAAAAAGGCGCGGCCGGAGCCGCGCCTTTCGGTGCAAGGGGAGAAGGACCGATCCCCGCCCGGGATCGGGTCGAGGGCGTCAGGTCGCCGCGAAGCCCACCCTCCGGGGTCAGCTCCGGGGCGTCAGGTCGCCCTTGAACCACTTCTCGGACAGGCGCTTCACGGTCCCGTCGGCGATCGCGGCCGTGATGGCGTCGTCGAACGCCTTCTTGAGCTCGGTGTCGTCCTTGCGCAGCCCCACCCCGACGCCGCGGCCGAGCACGCCGCCCGTGAAGCCCGGGCCGACGAGCGCGAAGTCCTTGAACTCCGGCTTGTCGAGGGTGCCGCGCAGGGTCGCGGAATCCGCCAGCACGCCGTCGATGCGCCCGGCCGCGAGGTCGAGGTCGTGGGCCTCGGTGCTCTTGTACTCGCGCACCTCGATCGTGCCCTTGAAGTACTTCTCGGCGAAGTTCGCGTGGGTGGTGGAGCCCTGCACCCCGATCGTCTTGCCCTTGAGGAGCGCCTTCATGCCCTCGATCGCCTTCAGGGCGTCGGCCTCCTGCGTGTTGAGGCTGATGCGCTGGCCGGTGCCCGGCATCTTGGCGAGGTCCGAGGTCTTCGGGACCAGGAGGCCGTTCGGGTCGTTGGCGTAGGCGTTCGAGAAGCTGATGACCTTCTGGCGCTCGTCGGTGATCGACATGCCGGCCATGATGGCGTCGTACTTCCTGGCCTGGAGCGACGGGATGATGCCGTCCCAGTCCTGGGCCACGATCTCGCACGTGGCCTTCATGCGGCCGCACAGCTCGTTGGCGAGGTCGATCTCGAAGCCTTCGAGCTTGCCGCCCGGGGCCGTCATGTTCCAGGGCGCATAGGCGCCCTCCGTGGCGATCTTGATCGTCTTCTGCTGGGCGGAGGCCCCGGAGAAGGCGAGGGCGGAGCCCAGGATGGCGAGGCTCACGGCTTTGAAGAACGTCATGGCGATTCCTTGGCTGTGCGCGGCCCGGGGGACGGGGCCGGCGGTCGTCCGATGCCGGGGCGGCTTCCCGCCGCCCCGGGGAAGCGCCCAATAACGCGGAAAACGCCCACGCTGACAAGCCCGGCCGCGCTTCGGGCGGGCCGGCGGGGACGGCGGCCGCGCGGCCGGGTCCGGCGGCGCGCCGGGCGGGCCGGACGCCGGAAAGGCCCGCGCCGACAGGCCCCGCCGTGCGCCGAACGGCGCAGTTGCGGCGCGCCCGGGCCCTGATAGGCTCCTCGCGACCGGCAACGACGGCCTCCGCCGTCAACCGACCGCTAACCATCGCAGCCCATCCTGCCGCTCCCGCGGACGCCCCTCCTCGCTCCATGACCCACCCGCCGCCTCTCCTGCCCGAGGCCCGGCCGCCCCGGCGCCGGATCCTGCAGGATTTCGGCCGCTACGCCGGCGGGTGGTGGCGGGGACCGACCGCGCCGAAGGCCTGGGCCCTCACGGCGGCGCTCGGCGGGGTGCTCGCCCTCAACATCGGCGCCAACCTCGCGGTCAACCGCTGGAACCGCCTGTTCTTCGACGCGCTGGAGCAGCGCGACCGCGGCACCCTGGTGCTCGCGGTCTTCGCCTTCCTCGGGCTCGTGGTGTTCGTGGCCGGGATCGGCGTGGTCATCGTGATGTCGCGCGAGACCCTCCAGGTGCGCTGGCGCGAGTGGCTCGTCGGCCGCCTCATCGACGGCTGGACTGCGCAGAAGCGCTTCTACCGCTTAGGCCTCGCCCGCACCGAGCCCGCGAACCCGGAATACCGCATCGCCGACGACAGCCGCATGGCGACCGAGCCTGTGGTGGATTTCGCGATCGGGCTCTTCCACGCCCTGCTCACCGCCTTCGCGTTCGTCGGCATCCTCTGGGCGGTCGGCGGCGCGCTCACCGTCGAATGGGGCGGCGCGAGCGTCACGATCCCGGCCTACATGATGCTCGCCGCGCTCCTCTACGGCGTCGTGGCCTCGCTGCTGACCGTGCGTGTCGGCCGGCCGCTGATCCCGGGCGTCGCGGCCAAGAACGAGGCCGAGGCGAAGCTGCGCTTCGAGCTCACGCGCCTGCGCGAGAACGCCGAGAGCGTCGCCCTCGTGGGCGGCGAGCGCGACGAGCGCGCGCTCCTGTCCTCCACCTACGCCAACCTCGTGGGCCGCTGGCTGCACGTGGTCGGGCTCCACGCCCGGCTGACCTGGATCACCAATGCGAGCGGCGCCATGGTGCCCGTGGTGCCGCTGCTTCTCGCGACGCCGAAATACCTCTCCGGCGAGCTCTCGCTCGGCGCCGTGACGCAGCTCGCGGCGGCGTTCGTCCAGGTCCAGATGGCCTTCGCCTGGCTCGTCGACAACTACAAGGCCGTGGCGGGCTGGCACGCCTCCGCGGAGCGCGTCATGGCCGTGGTCGACGCCATGGACGACCTCGACGCCGGCCTGCCCGCGGACGGGATCCGCTTCGCGGACACCGCGGGCGGCATCACCCTCTCCCGCCTCACGGTCACGGAGCGCACGGGCCGGGTCCTGATCGACGGGGCGGATCTCGCGATCCGGCCCGGCGAGAAGGTGCTGATCACGGGCGAATCCGGCATCGGCAAATCGACCCTGGTGCGCGCGGTCGCGGGCCTCTGGCCCTGGGGCCGGGGCGAGGTCGGCGTGCCGGCGGGCGAGCGCATCACCTTCGTGCCGCAGCGGCCCTACCTGCCGCTCGGACCCCTGCGCCAGGTGCTGCTCTACCCCGCGACCGATCTCGGCATCCCGGACGATGCCGTCGCCGCGATGCTGCGCGAATGCGGCCTGCCGCAGCTCGCCGAACGGCTCGACGCCATCGAGCGCTGGGACCAGACCCTGTCCTCGGGCGAGCGCCAGCGGCTCGCTTTCGTGCGCCTGTTCCTGCAGCGGCCCAGGGCCGTGATCATGGACGAGGCGACCTCGGCGCTCGACGAGATCGGCCAGGGCCGGCTCATGCTGCTCCTGCGGGCGCACCTGCCCGACACCACCCTGATCTCGATCGGCCACCGGCCCGGCCTCGAGCCCTTCCACGACCGCCGTCTCGGGCTCGTGCGCGGGGACGACGGGGCGCGGCTCGTGGAGATCGCCGCCTCGAGGCCCGCGCGGCCGAAATCCCGCATGCGGAAAGCGCCGGCGCTTCGGGCCACGTCATAAATCGATCGGAACCCGGAAAGCGCCCGCCTTGCGGGCCACCCCATAACGCCATCGGAGAAACGCCATGACCGCCAAAGCCCGCGCCGCCGCACCGGCCAAGCCCGCGCAGCCCGCCCTGCATTACTGGGATGCCTATTGGGACCTGCGGGTCAAGGAATGCCCCTGCGACGTGCATTTCATGGCCTGGCTCGACGCCAACCGGATCACGGATTCCACGATCTACCATTTCGGCACCGGCGGGCATCACCATGTCGGCATCGAATGCGCCCATCCGGACCGCCGCAACGCGGTGCTCGGCATCACGGCGGCGCCGCAGGAATACGAGACCTACGTCAAGCTCGCGATCGAGCGGCCGGACGTGCTGCGCCACTACAACGCCGTGTTCGGGGACATCTACCTCCTGAACCCCCGGCTCCTGCCGGACTTCGACGTCGTGACCCTGTTCCACCTCTGCGAGTTCCGCGGCGAGAAGAACGACGCCTACGGGGCGCTCACCGACCTCGAGGTCGCGAACCTTCTCACCGACAGGACGCGCCCCGGCGGCCACATCCTGTTCTACACCGGCTCCTTCGCCTTCGACCGCGCCGACCACAGCGCCAAGGATGTGGTCGCGGAATGGGAGCGGGGCCGCGACGTGGAGCGGGTCGGGATGTTCGAGACGCTGCTGGTGTACCGGAAGCGGGGGTGAGGGACGTCCTTCCCTCTCCCCTTGAGGGAGAGGGTGGCCCCGGCGTCAGCGGGGGTCAGGAGAGAGGTGGGCCACCCTCATTGTCTGCAGAAGAGATCGCTTCGCGAGCGTCGCTGCCGCGACGCACCCCCTCTCCCGACCTCGCTTCGCGAGGCCACCCTCCCCCTCAAGGGGGGAGGGGTACCCTGCCTCACGTCTGCGCGACCTCGCTCATCGCGATCACCCGCGGGGTGTCGTCGGCGCCGGCCATGAACTGGGCCTTGGCGAGCTCGGCGAAGCGGCCGCCCTTGGCGACGAGGTCGTCGAAGGTGCCGGTCTCGACGATACGGCCGGAATCGAACACCAGGATGCGGTCGGCGTTGCGGATGGTGGCGAGGCGGTGGGCGATCACGAATGTGGTGCGCCCGCGCATGACCTCGTCGAGCGCGGCCTGGAGCTTGCGCTCCGTCGCGGCGTCGAGCGCGGACGTCGCCTCGTCGAGGACGAGGATCGGCGGGTTCTTCAGCAGCGCGCGGGCGATCGACAGGCGCTGGCGCTCGCCGCCCGAGAGCGAGCGGCCGCGCTCGCCGATCGTCGTGTCGAGGCCCTCGTCCTGGCGGCGGATGAACTCCGCGGCCTGGGCGCGCTCCAGCGCCTGGATCATCTCCTCGTCGGTGGCGTCGTGGCGCCCGACCTGGAGGTTCTCGCGGATCGAGCGGGCGAACAGCATCGGCTCCTGGAACACCACGCCGATGTTGCGCCGGAGCGACGACAGCGTGAGGTCGCGGATGTCCTCGCCGTCGATGCGGATCACGCCCGATTGCGGGTCGAAGGCGCGGTGCAGCAGCGCCAGCGTGGTCGACTTGCCCGAGCCCGTCGCGCCGACGAGCGCGACCGTCTCGCCGGGCTGGACGGTCAGGCTCACGTCGGCCACCGCGGGACGCTTGCCGTCGTAGGAGAAGCTCACGTCCTCGAAGGCGACCGCGCCGGCGAAGCGCTCGATGTTCTTGGCGTTCGGCCGGTCGTGCACGGCCGGCGTCGTGTCGAGGATCTCGAAGAACTCCCGCATCTTCGGGGCCTGCAGGAAGAGCTGGTTGATGAACCCGACCGCCTGCTGGAGCCGCCCGATCAGCATGGTGGCGAGGCTCATGAAGGTCACGATCTCGCCGACCGAGGCGACGCCGCGGAGGTGCAGCCAGGTGCCGACGAGGAAGATCGCCGTGACGGTCAGGGTCGCCGAGGCCTGGGTCGCCACGGAGGCGAGCGCCCACCAGGACAGGACCGGGTTCTGGGCCTGGAGGAGCTGGTGGATGATGTTGCGAAGAGCGCTGGTCTCGGCCTCGATGCGGGTGAAGGACTGGATCACCGGCACGTTGCCGAGCGCGTCGGAGGCGTGCTCGGCGAGGTTGCTGTGGTAGGCCTCGACGGAGCCCTGCAGCACCTCGGTCTTGCGCATCACGATGCCGGTCAGCACCGCGAAGACCAGCACGAGCACGAGGAGCAGGAGCCCGAGGCGCCAGTTGAGGAAGAGGGTCAGCGGCAGGAGCACGCCGAGCGCGATCAGCGAGGCGAGGTGCTCGCGGAAGAAGCCGAGCCAGAGCCAGGCCATCCCGTTCGAGCCCTCGAGCATCACCTTGAGGACCCGGCCCGAATGGGTCGCGGTGTGGAAGGCGAGCGGCAGCTCGAGCACATGCTCGAAATAGTTCGCCATCACGGCGAGCCGGCGCCGGTGCGAGAGCCGGTCGGCGTGGAGCGCGACCAGCACGCCGGCGCCGATGGTGAACACCCCGAACCCCACCCAGGCCACGATCAGCGGCGTCAGGGACCCGAAGGTCACGGGCGCCGCGCCGGCGGCCTGGCCGCGGGTCAGGACGTCGATGATGCGCCCGAACAGGATCGGCTCCGCGAAGGCCGCGATGGCGAGCGCGATGTTGGCGGCGGCGAGCACCGCGCCGACCCGCAGGTCCGAGCCGAGCTGGCTCAGGACGCGGGTGTAGAGACGGATCAGACCTGTCACCGCATCACCTCGCCAATCGCTCGCCGCGATGCCCCGTATCCATGGGGCGCGCCGGAGCCGCCGGCAAGCGCACGGCTCCGCTTGTCCACTAACGCGGAAAGCGGGCCCGGGCTCCACCGCGATCCCTTCCCGCGGAGGGAGGGTGCTCCGCAGAGGCGGGATGGACGTTCGATGCTGCTGAGTCTGGCGCGTTTCCCTCCCCCGCCGGCGGGGGGAGGGATGGTGCGGGTCGATCGTGCTTCACCGACCGGCCCCTCACCCCGACCCTCTCCCCGTGAACGGGGAGAGGGGGTTCGATGACGGGTCTCTCCCGCTGTCATCCCCGGCCGGAGCCCACCAAGGCGTAGGAGAGGGGATCCAGCACCCACTTTGTCATCCCCGGCCGGAGCACGAAGTGCGCAGGGGAAGGGATCCAGCACAGTGAAGTTGCCGCGAAGCGGCGCCTCATGAGCTGACGTATTGAGCTGCTTCGCAGCACGTCATTGTGCTGGATCCCCTTCCCCTCCGGCGGCTGACGCCGCTTCCGGCCGGGGATGACACCCCGGGTCTCCCTCCCCGGGGAGGGATCGGCCCGCCTTACTCCGCCGCCTTGAGGGGCGCCGGCGCGATCCCCCGCGACGCGTCCATGAGGTCCGCGATCCGGTGCGCGGCCGGGTCGGACTGGCCGCGCAGGCCGGCGACCACGCCGAGGTGGTCCGGCATCGCCTTGTGCTGGTTGAGCTTGTGCTGCCCGACGACCGAATCGAGCTTGATCACGATGCCGACGATCGCCTTCGACATGGCGGCGATGCGCTGCGGATCGACCTTGGCGGGGGTCCAGGGATCGTCGGAGAGGCCGGATTCGAACTGGGCCGAAAGCCGGTCGAGATGGGGGCCGAGTTCCTCGGGCTCCATCAGGCGGGCCACGCCCGCGGCATGGACGGCGAGGTAGGTCCAGGTCGGGACCTGGTTGGCGGAGGCGTACCACACCGGGGCGATGTAGGCGTCGGGGCCCGTGCAGGTGAGGAGCACGCGGGGATGGCGCGCGATCGCCGCGTGGATCGGGTTGGCGCGGGCCACGTGGAGCTCGATCGCGCCGCCGTCGGGCGAGACCACGAAGGGCACGTGCACGGCGACGGGCTCGGCCCCGTCGACGGCCACGAGGGTGCCGAAGCCGCGCTCGCGCAGGAGCGCAAGGGACTGGTCGAGGTCGGTCTTGAAGGCGGGATGAACGTACATGGCGGGTCTCCGGTGAGGCGACGGCCGCCGGAGATCCGGACCCTCGCGATCCGACCGCTCCGGCGGCCGGGATCGAGAGCGCGGGGTCTGATGATCAGGCGCGCAGCAGCGATCCGGCCCGGTGAGGGGCACGGGCTCGGCGGGCGAGGGCGCGGGTCGCGATCATGGGACCGGGCCGATACCCCTGAAACCGCCGGTTGTCAATGGTCAAGCTTTGTGCCCGGTCAGGATTTCGGCTTCTCCGCGCGGGCGCGCGCGCCCTCCTTCGCCCGCGGCGCGAGGATCGGGCGGGATCCGTCCTCGGGCGCGGCGCGCTTGCGGTGGTGCTCGATCGCCTGGGCGATGCCGGTGAGCGAATCCCCGACCCCGTCGAGCCCGTGCACCGTGATGCTGGCGGGCGGGGCCGGCTGGATGATTCCGGCGGCGCGCAGGTCGCGGTAGATCGCGAAATGGAGGTCGCTCGACACCCGCGCGGCCGCCTCGATGTCGTCCACGAAGCAGACAAGCTCGAATTCGAGGGCGGCATCCGTCACCTTCTTGAACAGCACGCGGGGGGCCGGCTCGCTCATCACCTCGCGGTGGGCCAGCGCGCCCTTGCGCAGGATCTCGGCGACCTGGTCGGGATCGGAGAAGCGCGGCACCGGGAGCGCCACGATGACCCGGCCCGTGCGGTCCTTGCGCACGCGGTTGCGCACCACGCCCGAGATCAGGTTCGAGTTGGGCACCAGGATCATGGAGCGGTCGAAGGTCTCGATCTCGGTGGCGCGCACGTTGATGTTGCGGACGTAGCCCTCGCCGTCGCCGACGACCACGAGGTCCCCGACCCGGATCGGCCGCTCCCAGAGCAGGATCAGGCCCGAGACGAAGTTGTTGACGATGGATTGCAGGCCGAAGCCGATGCCGACCGAGAGCGCGCCGGCCACGATGGCGATGCGGTCGAGGGAAAGGCCGAGATACGAGAACGCGATCATCGCGGCCACGATCACGCCCACGTAGCCGAAGGCGGTGCGGATCGAGTTGCGCAGGCCCGCATCGAGGTCGGTCGCGGGCAGGAAGGTGCTGTCGAGCCAGCGCTGCACCACGCGGGTCGCCCCGAAGCCGAGGGCGAAGAGGAGCCCCGCGATGATGATCGCCGAGAGCGAGATCGTGACGTCGCCGACCCGGAAGCCGAAGAAGGCGGCGCGCAAGGACGCCACCACGTCGGAGGATTCGACGCCCCAGGGCGCGAGCGCGAGCAGCACCGCGCTGACGATCAGCACCAGGCGCGCGACGCCGTTGGCGAGCACGCCGATCTGCTCCAGCGATCGCCGCCGCAGGCCCGTATTGGCCTGCAGCGTCGTGGCGATGCGGGTGTGGCCGCGCAGGGAGCCGCCGATGAACTCGTCGACGAGCACGATCGACAGGAGCAGGAGCGCGACGAGGACCGAGAGCCACACGACCTGGTCGATCAGGAAGGAGGCCAGCGCCACGTAGCCGGAGAGCACGCTCCCCGCGACTGCGATCACGAGGCCCCAGCCGAGGATGCGCACCGGCCCGCCGAACTCCGCCGCGGGCGCCACGTAGGGGCCGAGGCCTGCCTCGTCCTGGGCGGCGTGGGTGGCGAAGCGGCGCAGGAGGTCGGCGAGGATCACCGCGCAGGCGAGCGCGAACAGGCCGCGCATCGCGACCGAGATCGGCAGCGCGGCGGCGATCGCCTGGGTGAAGGCCTCGATCGCCTTGCCGGCCGCGATCACGCCGCCGAGCAGCACCACGAAGGTGACGAGCCGCTGCGCCGCCGCGTCGCTCACGGTCAGGAGCCGCCAGGATCCGTGCCCGGGTGCCAGGATCGCGTCCGCGACCGCATGGACGAAGGCCACGAAGGCGAGCCCGCGCAGCACGGCGGCGATCACCGGCTCGAGGCGCGGCGGCAGCAGGTCGACCGCGTCGAAGGCGGCCCAGACGAGCCAGCTCCCCGCCACCGCGGGCGCCGCCCCGAGGAGCAGGACCGCGAGCGCGGCGAGGAGCCGGCTGCGGCGCGGCGGCTCCTCGACCGAAGCCTCGCGGGCCACGAGGCGGGGCGCCACGTGGCGCCGGCCTCCATAGAGCGCGATGGCGGCGCCGAGCGCCAGGCCGAGGAGGAGGAGCGAGCCCAGGGTGGCGTTGCGCGCTGTGTGGTCGAAGGCGTCGCCGAGCGCGGTCCGCACCGCCTTGAACTCCAGCGGCAGCGCCTGCGCGACCGCGACCCAGAGCTCGGGGCTGACGATCCCGGAGCTCTGCTCGAACAGGGCGCGGGTGAAGCCGGACCGGCGCCGGTCGGTGATCTGGGTGCGGATCTGGTCGGTCTGGACGAGGAGCGTGCGGCCCAGGCGCTGGGTCTCGTCGAGCTCGGCCACGGCGGCCTCGCGGGCCGCGCGCTCGCGGGCGACGTCGGCGCTCTCCTCGGGCTGCCCCTCCTTGGGCTTGGGGCCGAGCTGCTCGAGGCGGGCGCGGCTGGCGTCGAGGCGGGGGGCGAGCTCGTCGACGAGGCCGCGGATGCCGTCGCCGATCGGGTCCACCTGCTGGCGCAGGCGCTGGAGCTCCGGGTCGGCGAGGTTGCGCTCCAGGGCACGCTCGGTCTGGTCGAGGTCGCGCTTGAAGCCCTCGAGCCGGGACCGCACGGCCTTCATGTCGGTGAGCGGCACGGCCGGGGCTGCGGCGGCCGGGGCCGGAGAGGGAGCCTGCGCGGCGGGGGCAGGGGAGGGCGCCTGGGCCCGGGCGGGCGCGCCTGCCGCGAGGCCGAGCGCCACGAGCGCGGCCGCGAGCAGCCGCCGTCCCAAAAGTCCCGCCATGGATACCCCCGCTCGCGTTCTTATGAGCGGGGTCCGTTATGCGGCATTTACGGCGAAAAGTCGCCGCCGGCGCGGAGGAAAGCCTGCCCGCACCAGCGGAAAAGGGCGGCCGGAGCCGCCCTCGGACGATGTCGCGGACGAGACCCGCGGGCCTGTCGGCGCCGATCGGCCCGCACCCGGCGCGGAGCGGACCGGCGGGCCTGTCACCGGCCGGTCGCTCCCGTGCCGGAGCAGGCCGGCGGACTTGTCGCCAGCCGGTCGCTCCCGTGCCGGAGCAGGCCGGCGGAGCCGTCAGGGCCGGCTCGGCGTTCCCGTCGCGGTGGGATTGGCGGGCACCGGGTAGGCCGGGTTCGCGGGCGAGATCCGGTCGGTCGGGTTGGCGTTCGACGAGCCGGAGGTCGATCCGGTCACCGCCGCGCGCGACGCGTCCTGGCTGGCGTGGTCGGGCGATTCGGACCCGGCCCAGAGCATGAAGCCGATGGTGGCGACGGCGCACAGGGCCATGGCTCCGATCAGGACCCACAGGACGGGCCGTCCCGAGGGGCCCTGGCGGGCGCGGTCGTCGGTGGTGAGGCGGGGCATGGGCTCTCTCATGGTGAAGGGCTCGACTGGGGGAGCAACGCGGGATCGCGAGCGGCGGTTCCTGCCAAGCCGGCGATCCGCGCCGGGCCATGGGCCGGGGGAGCCGTCGCAGGGCGAACAGGATGCGGCCCTTCCCGTGGGTTGCGCGAACAACGCCCCCGTTTCCGCTCCGTCACGCGACATCCTGCGCCAGTCCCGGGGGATCCAAGTCTGTGGTTTGCCGTTGTCCGGGGCGGACCGATTCCGCATAGGAGGGGTCGGAACCGGTGGTTCGTGAGACATCGTCCGGGCCGCGCCGGGACCGGCCGTCCGCTCCCGTCTCCCGAGCTTTGTCCCAAGCCTTGTTTTCAGCCTTGTCCCAAGTCTTGTTTTCGCCGCGTTGACCGCTTTAGGGGAGGCGCCGTTTCCCGGCCCCCGCGCACGCTCTTCCATCCGTTCGTTCCGCCGTCCCCGGGCCGGGACGTCGGCGCATCGCTCGAGATCATTCAAGGACGCACCATGCCCGACTCCCGCACGCTCGTGGGTGAGATCCAGGACACGCTCATGATCGGGGCCCGCATCGGCCTCGACGGTCCCTGGGAGTTCCTGCACGTGGCCGACGACCGCCTGTCGGGCCCGGCCGAGATCCGCCAGATCACGGTGCCGAGCCCCTGGCAGGCGCAGTTCGACGACCTGCGCATGCGCGCCGGAATCGGGATCTACCGGCGGGCGGTGGAGATCGACGAGGCCTGGCTCGGCGACACGGTGTGGATCCGCTTCGGCGCGGTCTTCCACAACACCAAGGTGTTCATCAACGGCGAGGTCGTGGGCACCAACGAGGGCGGGTTCCTGCCCTTCTCCTTCGACGTCACGAACCACCTCAAGCCCGGCCGCAACGAGATCAAGGTCCGGGTCGATTCGCCCACCGACAACCCGGCCGAGTTTCCCGATTCGCCCTTCGCCGAGATCCCGTTCGGCAAGCAGAGCTGGTACGGCCCGCTCTCGGGGATCTGGCAGCCGGTCTACCTGGAGCGCCGGGTCGCGGACCATCTCACCCGCCTGCGCCTGGTGCCGAACCGCGACACCGGCCGCGTGACGGCGGGCGCCTTCTTCGCGCGGCCGCTGACGGGCGCGAGCGAGATCCGAATCCAGGTGCGCGATCCCGCGGGCGAGGTCGTGCTCGAAACCACGCGCCAGACCCAGGTGGGCGTCACCTCGATGCCGTTCGAGTTCACGGTCGCGGACGTGCAGGACTGGTCGCCCGACCGGCCGAACCTCTATGCCGTACGGCTCGAACTCGTCCGCGACGGCGAGGTCCGGGACGCCATCGAGGACCGCTTCGGCTTCCGCACCATCGAGACGCGCGACGGCACGTTCTATCTCAACGGCGAGCCGCTCTACCTGCGCGCCGCGCTCGACCAGGACTACTACCCCGGCACGATCTGCACCGTGCCCTCGGTGGAGTTCCTCGAGGATCAGTTCCGCAAGGCCAAGGAGCTCGGGCTCAACTGCCTGCGCTGCCACATCAAGGCGGCCGATCCGCGCTACTACGAGGTCGCGGACCGGATGGGCATGCTGATCTGGACCGAGCTCCCCAACGGCGGCATGGCGACCGACCGCTCGCGCGGCCGCAAGGAGAAGCTCCTCAAGGGCATCGTCGACCGCGACGTCAACCACCCCTCCATCATCATCTGGACGATCATCAACGAGAACTGGGGCGTCGACCTCGTCAACGACCCCGACCACCGCGACTGGCTCAAGCGCACCTTCGCCTGGCTCAAGGCCTACGACCCGTTGCGCCTGGTGGTCGACAACTCGCCGCTCGCCCCGAGCTTCCACGTGGAATCCGACATCGCCGACTACCACTTCTACGCCGCGATCCCGGACCACCGCGACGAGTGGGACCAGTTCGTGGACGAATTGTCCTCGCGCGCCTCCTGGCTCTACTCGCCCCACGGCGACGCGGTCATCACCGGCCGCGAGCCGCTGATGTGCTCCGAGTTCGGCAACTGGGGCCTGCCCTATCCGAAGGACCTGCGCGACGCGAACGGCGAGGAGCCGTGGTGGTTCGAGACCGGGCACGATTGGGGCGAGGGCGTCATGTACGCCCACGGGGTCGAGAACCGCTTCTCGGACTGGAGCCTCGACCGGGTGTTCGGCGACCTGCGCCGCTTCGTGATCGCGGCGCAGTGGCAGCAGTTCCGGGCGCTGAAGTACCAGATCGAGGCGATGCGCCGGAAACCCCAGCTCTCCGGCTACGTGATCACCGAGCTGCACGACTGCCACTGGGAGTCGAACGGGCTCCTCGACATGCGCCGCAATCCGCGCGTGTTCCACGAGCTGTTCCCGATCGTCAACGCCGACACCGTGATCGTGCCGAAATGGGAGCGCGTCTCCTACTGGGCCGGCGAGACCGCGCGGCTCGAGGTGGCGGTCGCGCATGGGGCCGGCGCGGCGCTCGACGGGTGCCAGCTCGAGGTGTCGCTCGGCGACGCCCGGCAGCGCCTGTCCCTGCCGCGGATCGAGGCGCCCGCGGTGCTCGATCTCGGCGCAATCGATCTCCCGGTACCGGAGCTCGGCGAGCCGTCCCTGCGGCGGGTCCAGCTCGAGCTGCGCACCGCCGAGGGCAAGCTCGTGGCGCAGAACCACGTCGACCTCGCGATCCATCCCCGCCGGACCGCGCCCGCGCAGGCGCGCCAGCTCGTCTGGGCCGCGGACGAGGATCTCGGCGAGCGCTTCCGCGCGCTCGGCTACGCCTCCGCCCGCGCGCTCGAGGAGGCGACGCTCATCGTCTCGCGCCGGCACGACAAGGCGATCGCCGACCGGGTCCGCGCCGGAGCGAGCCTGCTGCTCCTGCCCGAGGCCGACATGACCCTCTACCCGTTCTTCCCGCACTGGCAGAACGTGAAGGTGCAGACCCGCGACGGCGAGCTGTGGCGCGGCGACTGGGCGTCGTCGTTCTCGTGGCTGCGGCGCTCGGGGACCTTCGCCCGCTTCCCTTCGGGCCCGCTGCTGGACGAGACCATGGACCGGGTGCTGCCCGACTACGTGATCTCGGGCTGCAACCTGCTCGACTTCCAGGCCCGCGTCTTCGCCGGCCTGGTGGTGGGCTGGATCCACAAGCCGGTGGCGCTCGGGGTCGAGCGGTCCTACGGCCGCGGCCGCCTCGTGGCCTCGACCTTCCGCCTGTTCCAGGACGCGCCGCTGGCGGACCCGACCGCGACGATCCTCACCGACGCGCTCGTCGAACTCGCCATCGAAACCCGTGCCTCGCGCCTCGAAGAGGCGGTGCGCGCCGCGGAGGCCGCGGCGTAAGGGGGCGGGATACCACGCCGCGGCCGGCGGCTTCGCGCCGGGGCACTCTCGGTGTCATCCCCGGCCGGACCACGAAGTGCGGAGGGGAAGGGGATCCAGCGGAGCAACTGGCTGCGAAGCGGCGCCTTATGGAGTCCGCAGAAGGCGCCGCTTCGCGGCGGCATCGTTTCGCTGGATCCCCTTCCCCTTCAGCGGCTGCGCCGCTTCCGGCCGGGGATGACACCGCGGGTCCTGGATACCCTTCCCCTTCGCCCTGGCGGGCTCCGGCCGGGGATGACGCCGCAGGCGTCACCGCCATGAGGACCAGCCGGCCATGACCACCCAGGCCCTGCTCGACACGCTCGCCGTCCCCGCCACGTCCTCCCGCCGCACCGTGAACGGCATCGCGCTCCACGTCGTCGAGGCCGGCCCCGCGGGCGGTCCGCTCGTGATCCTCCTGCACGGTTTCCCCGAATTCTGGTGGGGCTGGCGGCGCCAGATCGCGGCGCTGGCGGAGGCCGGGTGCCGGGTGGTCGTGCCGGACCAGCGGGGCTACAACCTCTCCGACAAGCCGCGGGGCGTGCGCGCCTACGGCCTCGACCGGCTCGCGGCCGACGTGGTCGCGCTCGCCGACGCCTGCGGCCGCCGGACCTTCCATGTGGTCGGGCACGACTGGGGCGGGCTCGTGGCCTGGTGGGTGGCGACGCGGCACCCGGAGCGGGTCGAGCGCCTGGGCATCCTCAACGCGCCCCACCCGGAGGTCGTCGGCCCCTACGCCCGCGCGCATCCGAGCCAGGCGCGCAAGAGCGCCTACGTGGCCTGGTTCCAGCTCCCCTGGCTCCCCGAATGGAGCCTCGCCCGCCGCGGCTTCGCGGCCTTGCGCCGGGCGCTGCGCGGGTCGAGCCGGCGCGGCACGTTCCCGGACGCGGACCTTGCCGTCTACGACGCGGCCTGGGCGCAGGCCGGCGCGCTCACCGGGATGCTGAACTGGTACCGCGCCCTGCGCCACCGCCCGAGCGCACCGGGCGTACGGATCGCGGCGCCGACCCTGCTGATCTGGGGCGAGGGCGACCTGTTCCTGGAGCGGGGCCTCGCGGAGGCGAGCCTCGCGCTCTGCGACCGAGGCGAGGCGGCCTGGTTCGAGACCGCGACCCACTGGGTGCATCTGGAGGAAGCCGAGGCCGTGAACGCCCGCCTCGTCGCGTTCCTGACCCGCTCCTGACGCCCGTGAGCGCCCGCCTCGTGGCGTTCCTCACCGTCTCCCGATGCCGGCGAGCGCCTTGCGCACCGGCTCCACTCCGGTGACGAGGCCGACGTAGTCGTAGGCGTCCGGCCGGTCCGCAGCCTTGATGAACTGCATGTGCAGGCGCATCAGGTCGAGCTTGCGCAATGGCCCGCCGCGGCGGCCGCGGGCGAAGCGGGTGTCGAGGAGGAGCGGCGAGCGGGCATTCCCGTCGGCGAGCCCGAACCGCGCCACCGGATCGAAGCGCTTGAAGTTCACCGCGTCGTAGGACGACGATACGTCGATCCAGGCGACGCCGGGAAGCGACGCCGCCCGCTGCAAGCCGGCGCGGAAGCGCGTCGCCCGCGGGTGGAAGCCGATCAGCGCCAGCGAACCCCCGAGCGTCAGGATCGTGAGGCGGGCGAGCGCTCCGGCGGCCGCCCGCTCGCCCGCCGCCGCGGCGACGAGCGGCGCCAGGCTCGCCCCGAAGCTGTGCCCGACGAGGACGACCTCGTCGACCGCCGGGTCGGCGAGGCTCCCCGCCACCCGCTCCGCGAAGGCGTCGATCCGGGCCCACAGCTCCGGCGCCCGGTCGAGCGCCACCTCGCGCGAGAAGATCCAGTCGTTGAGGAAGAGATAGGCGTAGGTCCGCCGGCCGAGCGCGCCCGCCGCGAGGAGCACGAGGCCGCCCGCGACGAAGCCGGCCAGGAACGCCGTCCGGAATCCCGCGTCCCGCAGGAGGCCGGCCACGCCGAGGCCGAGAAGGCCTGCGGCCGCGGCCGCGCCGGCATAGAACACGAAGGGAAACAGCCACAGGAAGGCGAAGCGGCGCATGAGCCGCAGCATCCGCCCGAAGGCGCCGGTCGCGAGATAATCGAGGAGCGTCGCGACGCCCCCGGCGATGCGCCAGGTCCAGGGCCGGGCGAAGCGGTCGAGGACGATGTCCTCCCAGCGCAGCAGGGCGTAGCGGGTCTCGACCGCGCCCTCCGGGCGCTCCGCGCGCAACGTCACCTCCGGGGTGAGACCGTCCGCCGGGCCGGATCCGTCGAACGCCACCGCCGTGCCGTGCACGCGGCCGAAGCGGGCGCATTCCCGGGCGAGCGTCCCGAAATAGAAGGCCGGCCCGCCGGTGAAGAAGCCGCCGACGTAGTAGACGTGGCGGCGCAAAGCCGGGCGCGGCGGCGTCCGGTCCATGTCCCCGCCGGACGCGCGGCGTCTCGGCCCTGGTCGGAGCGGGGTCGGGTCCATGGGGAGGGGCGGGGAGGGCGCCCGCGCCCTATTCCGCCGCCTTCCGTCCGCGCAGGGCCGCGAGGGGCGTGATGCGCAGGGCCGTGATGCGGTTGCGGCTCTTGCGCAGCACCTGGAAGCGGAAGCCGTGGAAGGTGAAGGCCTGGCCGGCGTCGGGGATGGCCCGCGCCTCGTGGATCACGAGGCCCGCAATGGTGGTGGCCTCCTCGTCGGGGAGGTTCCAGTCCATGGCCCGGTTGAGGTCGCGGATCGGCACCGAGCCGTCGACGTTGACGGAGCCGTCCGGCTGCGGGCGCACGCCCTGGACCGAGACGTCGTGCTCGTCCTTGATGTCGCCGACGATCTCTTCGAGGATGTCCTCCAGCGTCACGAGCCCCTGGACCTCGCCGTACTCGTCGACCACGAGGGCGAAGTGGGTCTTCTTGCCGAGGAACGCCTTGAGCTGGTCCCGGAGCGAGGTGGTGTCGGGCACGAACCAGGTTTCGAGCGCGATCGCCTCGACCTTCAGCTTCGAGGGGTCGCCCCCGACCGCGTCGAGCGCGCGCAGGAGGTCCTTGGCGTGCAGCACGCCGACAATGTTCTCCTGGCTCCCGCGCCACAGGGGCAGGCGCGTATAGGGCGAGGACAGGATCTCGCGCACGATCTCCTCGGAGGAGAGGTCCGCGTTGATGGAGCGCATCTTGGTGCGGTGGACCATCACCTCGGAGACCGTGAGGTCCTCGAGGTCGAGCAGGCCGCCCAGCATGTCGCGCTCGTTCTTGTTCACGCCGCCTTCCTTGTGGAGGAGGGCGACCTGGCCGCGGATCTCCTCGGTGGCCGAGAGGATCGGCTGGTCCTGGCCGATGCGGATCCCGAACGGCAGCAGCATCAGCTTCACGATGCGCTCGATCGCGAGGGCGAGCGGGCCGAACACGGCCACCACGACCGTCACGGGCCGGGCGAGGAAGAGCGAGACCTTGTCGGGCGAGGTGATCGCGAGCGTCTTCGGGAGCACCTCGGAGAACACGATCACGAGGAGCGACATCACGATCGTGGCGTAGATCACGCCCTCGTCGCCGAAGACCGCGACGAGCACGCTCGTCGTGAAGGCCGAGACCCCGATGTTGACGACGTTGTTGCCGATCAGCATGGCGCCGATGAAGCGCTCGCGCATCTCGAGCAGGCGGTTCACCAGGGAGGCCCTGACGTCGCCGCTCCTCTGCAGGCTCAGCATCCGGGCCCGCGAGGCGCCCGTGAACGCCGTCTCGCCCGCCGAGAAGAAGGCCGAGAGCATGAGGCAGAAGATCACGATCAGGGCCGCGATCAGGAGGTTCGTAGGCTCGTCTTCGTTCACGGTCGTCATACCCCCGCTTGGCGCCCGCGTCGGCGGCTGTTCAGGAGGTCGGTGGGTTCGTGCTCGGTCATGGTCACCATGCTCCCGCCCGACGCCCCCGTCGGCGGGAGATCGGGAGGTTCGTAGGCTCGTCTTCGTTCATGCCTCTCGCACCCCCGGGGTGCCCTCGTCGGCACACAATCTGGACATCGTCGCTCCCGGCGGGCATCGGCCCGTTCCGCGAAAGGCGGAGCCGGCTGCCGGGCGCGGATGCCGCCAATATGAGGTGCGGCGGCGCCTTTGCGGAGGGGGTGGCGCGGAAAAGCCGGGGACAGGCCCCGGTCTGCGTCCGGCCCTCAGGTCTCCCGGGCGATCTCCCCGGCGAGGAAGTCGCGCACGGAGCCGGCCTCGACGCCCCGGGCGATGAAGCTTCTCCCGATGCCCCGTGCCAGGATGAAGGTCAGCGCGCCGCCCTTCACCTTCTTGTCCTGGGCCATGCCGTCGAGGAGGTCCCCGACCGTGCCGCAGCCGCCCGGCACCTGGGCGAGGCGGGTCGGCAGACCGACGCCGGCGAGATGGGCTTCGACCCGGGCGGCGTCGGCCGGGGGGCAGAGCCCGAGATGGGCCGAGAAGCGGAAGGCGAGGCAAAGGCCGATCGCGACCGCTTCGCCGTGCACGAGCCGGGCGGCGTCGTAAGCCACGATCCGCTCGAGCGCATGCGCGAAGGTATGGCCGAGGTTGAGCAGCGCGCGCTCGCCCTCCTCGCGCTCGTCGCGCACCACGAAGCCGGCCTTGGAGCGGCAGCTCTGCGCGACCGCGTGGTCGCGCTCGGGGCCGCCGGCGAACACGCCCCCCCAATTCGCCTCGCACCAGCGGAAGAACGGCTCGTCGTCGATGAGGCCGTACTTGGCGACCTCGGCATAGCCGGCCCGCACCTCGCGGACGGGCAGGGTGTCGAGAAGCGCGGTGTCGGCGATCACGAGGCTTGCCTGGTGGAAGGCGCCGACGAGGTTCTTGCCGTGGGCGGAGTTGATCCCGGTCTTGCCGCCCACCGAGGAATCGACCTGGGCGAGGAGCGTGGTCGGCACCTGGACGAAGCGCACGCCCCGGCGCACCACGGCGGCCGCGAAGCCCGCGAGATCGCCGATCACGCCGCCCCCGAGGGCGACCACGAGGTCGCCGCGCTCGACTTTCGCGGCCAGGATGGCGTCGCAGACTTGCATGAAGCCGGCGTAGCTCTTCGAGGCCTCCCCCGCCGGCACCGTCACGATCGCGGCCCGCATCCCGGCGTCCCCGAGCGCCCCGGCGAGGCTCCCGGCGTAGAGCGGGCCCACATTCTCGTCGGTGACGATCGCGGCCGCCCGGGCGCCGAGGCCCACGATCCGCTCGGCGGCGCCGGCGAGAAGGCCCCGCCCGACCAGGATGTCGTAGGCGCGCTCGCCCAGCGGCACCGGCACGGTGATGGGCCCGGAGGCGTTGCGCGACGGGGGAACGGCGATGGTCACGGTCGGGGATCCTCGGATTGCGCGCCGGGCGGCACCGGCGGGAAGGGGCTACTCGATCTCGGCGGCCTGATCGCGCTCGAGCCAGGACGTGAGCGCCTTCATGACGTCGGCCACGACCCGGTCGTGGGGCGCCTCGTGGGATTCCACGGTCACGTCCGCGAGGGCGTAGACCGGGTGCCGGTGCTCCATGAGCCGGCGCATGGTGCCCTCGGGGTCCGGGTTCTCCAGCAGCGGGCGGTTGGAGCGCTTGCGCACCCGGCGCATGAGCACGTCGAGATCGGCGCGCAGCCATACCGACACCGCGGCCTCGGCGACGCGGGCGCGGGTCTCCTCGCTCATGAAGGCGCCGCCCCCGGTGGCGAGGACGATCGGGCCGTCCTGGAGGAGGCGGGCGATCACCCGCCGCTCGCCGTCGCGGAAATGGTCCTCGCCGAAATTGCGGAAGATGTCCGGGATCGTCATCCCGGCCGCGGCCTCGATCTCGTGGTCGGCGTCGTAGAAGGGCAGGCCGAGCTTGGCCCCGAGCCTGCGCCCGACCGTGCTCTTGCCCGCCCCCATGAGGCCGACGAGCACCACCGAGCGCGGGCCGAGCCGGCGCCGCAGCGGGTGCTCCCGCCCGGTCTCCCGGGCGGCGGAACGGCGATCGGTCGCCCGCTCCCCCTCGACCGGGAGCGAGCCGGCTGGGCTCAACTCATCCATGCCGGGAGCCTAGCACGCGCCCGGGGCGGCTGTCACAGGCGATGCATGTCGCATCGCGGGTGCTCCCGGGACGGCCGGGCTTGCCTGCCCTGCGCCCGCCCGGTCCCCGGGCGTACCGCCTTGTCGCCGATCGGGTCTTGCCTTCGGGCCCCCCGCGTGATGGAAACGGGCAAGCCACGCTCAAGGGATCCCCGTGCCGACCCTCATCCGTTTCCTGGTGATCATCGCCATCCTGGGCGGCCTCGGCTATGCGGCCATGTATGCGCTCGCGACCTTCGTGCGGCCGGAGCCGCGCGAGATGAGCACCACGATCCCGAACTCTCGCCTGCCCGCGTCGCGCTGACGCCGGACGCACGGCAATCCCCTCGGGTGGTCTCCTGTCCATGAACGGGGCGCGCTTCGCCGGGCTCTTCCTCGACATGCTCGCCGCCGAGCGCGGCGCCGCCGTCAACACGCTTGCGGCCTACCGCCGCGACCTCGACGACTACCTCGGCTACCTCGCCGAGACGGGCGGCGATCCGCTCGCGGCGACCTCGGCGACCGTGCGCGGCTTCCTCGCGAGCCTCGACGAGCGCGGCCTCAAGGCCTCCTCGGCCGCGCGGCGGCTCTCGGCGGTGCGCCAGTTCCACCGCTTCCTCTACGCGGAGGGCTATGCGGGGGTCGACCCCACGGCCGCGATCGCGGCGCCCAAGCGCGGCCGGGGCCTGCCGAAGGTCCTCTCGATCGAGGAGGTCGACCGCCTCCTCACGACGGCGCGGGAGGCCGCGGAGCACCCGGAGACGCCCGTGCCGGAGCGCCTGCGCGCGGCGCGCATGCACTGCCTGCTCGAACTCCTCTACGCCACGGGGCTTCGCGTCTCGGAGCTCATCGCCCTGCCGCGCAGCGCCGCCCGCGCCCGCGAGCGCTTCCTCGTGGTGCGCGGCAAGGGCGCCAAGGAGCGGCTGGTGCCGCTCACGGAGGCGGCGCTCGCGGCGGCCCGGACCTGGCTCACGCTCCTCGACGCCTCCGGGCGCGCCGCGGGACCCTGGCTCTTCCCCGCCGACAGCGAGAGCGGGCACCTGACCCGGCAGGCCTTCGCCCGCGACCTCAAGGCGGCGGCCGGCGCCGCCTCGCTCCGGGCCGACCGGGTCAGCCCGCACGTCCTCCGCCACGCCTTCGCGAGCCACCTGCTCCAGAACGGGGCGGACCTCAGGGTCGTGCAGGAGCTCCTCGGCCACGCCGACATCTCGACGACCCAGATCTACACCCACGTCCTCGACGAGCGCCTGAAGGGCATGGTGCGCGACCTGCACCCGCTGGGCGATGCCTGACCCTTCGACAGCCCGGGCGCTCCCTGCGTCCGGCGAAGCGGTCCGGCCGGGTGGAACCGCCTGAACCCGTTTCGGACCGTTTTGGACCGGGCGGTTCAGCGCCGCCGCAGCAGGAACACCCCCTGCTCGCCGAACAGGTTCCAGACCCACCAGGGCAGGGTGACGCGCATCGGCCGCCCGCCCGCATTGAGCGCGACCGCCCGCTCCATGGTGGCGCCGGTCTCGCGGCAGAGCTCCACGAAGTCGCGGATGGTGCAGAAATGGATGTTGGGGGTGTCGTACCAGGAATAGGGCAGGTTCTCGGTCACGGGCATCCGCCCCCGCACCGCCACCTCGTAGCGCACCCGCCAATGGCCGAAATTCGGGAACGACACCACGGCCCGGCGCCCGATGCGCAGGAGATGCTCCAGCACCACCCGCGGCTGGCGCGTCGCCTGGATGGTCTGCGACAGGATCACGTAGTCGAAGGCGTCGTCGGGGTAATCGGCGAGGTCGGTGTCCGCATCGCCCTGGATCACCGGCAGGCCCTTCGCCATGCAGGCGCTCACGCCCGCCCGCGACAGCTCGATGCCCCGCCCATCCACGCCACGCGTGTCGCGCAGGAGCGCCAGCAGCGAGCCGTCGCCGCAGCCGACATCGAGCACGCGCGAGCCCGGCTCGACCATGGAGGCGATGAGGCGGAAGTCGAGGCGGGCGTCGGAATGGGCGTCGAGGGTGCTCGGCGGAACCTGGAGGTTCATGCGATCCCCCGGGCCCGGGCGGCCGCGTCGATGAAGCCCTGGACCGCGGCGAACATGCCGGGCTCCTCGAGGAGGAAGGCGTCGTGGCCCTTGTCGCTCTCGACCTCGACGAAGCCGACCGAGGCGCCGGCGGCGTTGAGCGCGTGCACGACGGCACGCGAATCGGAGGTCGGGAACAGCCAGTCGGAGGTGAACGAGATCACGCAGAAGCGGGTCTTCGTGCCCCGGAAGGCGTTGGCGAGCACGCCGCCGTAATCGGCCGCCAGGTCGAAATAGTCCATCGCCCGGGTGACGTAGAGGTACGAATTGGCGTCGAAGCGCTCCACGAAGGCCATGCCCTGGTGGCGGAGATAGCTCTCGATCTGGAAATCGGCGTCGAACGAGAAGGTGGGGGCGCTGCGGTCCTGGAAGTTGCGGCCGAACTTGCGGTGCAGCGCCAGCTCGGAGAGGTAGGTGATGTGCGCGCCCATGCGGGCGACGGCCAAGCCCTTGGAGGGGCGCACGCCCGCCTCCTGGTAGCGGCCCCGGCGCCAGTCGGGATCGGCCATTACGGCCTGGCGGCCGACCTCGTGGAAGGCGATGTTCTGGGCCGAGTGGCGGGCCCCGGTCGCGATGGGCAGCGCCGCGAAGACCCGCTCGGGGTAGCTTGCGGCCCATTGCAGCACCTGCATGCCGCCCATGGAGCCGCCGATGACCGCAAACAGGCTCCCGATGCCGAGCCGGTCGACCAGAGCGGCCTGCGCCCGCACCATGTCGCGGATCGTCACCACGGGGAAATCGAGGGCATAGGCACGCCCCGTGGCGGGGTTCACGGAGGCCGGGCCCGTCGTCCCCATGCAGCCGCCGATCACGTTGGCGCAGATCACGAAGAAGCGGTCGGTGTCGATCGGCAGCCCGGGCCCCACCATGGTGTCCCACCAGCCCGGCTTGCCCGTGACGGGGTTCTGGTTGGCGACGTGCTGGTCGCCCGTGAGCGCGTGGCAGACCAGCACCGCGTTGGAGCGTTCGTCGTTCAGGGTGCCGTAGGTCTGGTAGGCGATCTGCCACGGCCCGAGCGGGATTCCCGCATCCATGAGGAGCGGCTCGTCGGCGCCGAAGCGCTCGACCCGGCTCGACGGCTCGTCGATCTGGCTGCGCGGCTCGGCGATAAGGGTGGCGGCCTGGGGCATCACGGCTCGGGACAAGGTGAGCGCATGACGTAATGAGAGCCGGCCTCCCCGTCAACGAAGGCGCCCGTCCGCACCGGAAGGGCCTGGTCGCCTGACGAAGGCACCCAGACCTGGGCGGAAGGGCTTCGAGAACGGCGCCCGCCCGGCCCGGAAAGGCTTGGCAGCGGAGGCCCGCGCTTCGTATGAGGGGCGGGCCGCAACAGGAACCACCGATGTCCGACCCGACGCCCGCTCCGACGCTCGCCGACCTGAGGCGCGAGATCGACCGCATCGACGAGGCCATGCACCGGCTCCTCATGGAGCGCGGCACCATCATCGACACCCTGATCCGGGTGAAGAAGACCTCCGATTCCGGCTCCGCCTTCCGGCCGGGCCGCGAGGCCTCGATGATGCGCCTCCTCGCCGAGCGCCACCGGGGCCTCCTGCCGCTCGACACGGTCGAGAGCATCTGGCGGGTCATCATCTCGACCTTCACCTACGTCCAGGCCGCCTACAGCGCGCACGCGGACATCTCCGGCGGCGACGCGCCGATGCGCGATTCCGTGCGCTTCCATTTCGGATTCACGGTGCCTTACGTGCCCCAGCCCGACGCCGCCGCGGTGATCGCGGCCGTCGCGGCCGCGCGCGGCGACCTCGGCGTGTTCCGCCTCGACCAGGGCGCCTCGGCGGGCGCCTGGTGGCACGCGCTCGCGGCGCCGGACGGTCCGAAGGTGATCGCGCGGCTGCCCTTCATCGAGCGCCCCGACCACCCGGCCGGCACCCCGATCTTCGTGATCTCGAAGCCGCTCGCTGACGCCGCCGTCCGCGACGTGGTGCTCTACGCCGCCCAGTTCGAGCGCTGGCGCGAGGCGGCGGGCCGCGCCCTGCAGGATCTCGGCGGCGAGGTGATCGCCAGCGCGGGCGACGCCCACGGGCTATCCGTGCTCCTCGCGACCCCGGGCACGCTCGGCCCCGACCTCCTGCGGCAGGCGCTGGCGCGGGCGGGGGCGAGCGTGCGCAACCTCGTCGAGGTCGGGAGCCACGCGGAGCGGTTCCGGGTGTCGTGACCCTGGATCGATTCCGCGTGAAACGGGCATGGGACGCGGATCCGGGCGTCGAGACCCCGGGCGGATTCCGCGTGAAATGAGCGCGCACCTGCGCTAGAGCCGTCCCACCCGATCCAAGGCTGTCAGGAAATCCGAATGCCCGCACGTCCCGTGCCCCGCCCCGGCGTCATGCAGATCGAGGCCTACGTGCCCGGCAAGAGCGCCGCCACGGGGGTGGCCAAGATCCACAAGCTCTCCTCCAACGAGACGCCGCTCGGGCCCTCGCCGAAGGCCGTCGAGGCGATCCGGAACGCCGCCCACCTCGAGCTCTATCCCGACGGGGCGGCCACCAAGCTGCGCGAGGCGATCGCGGCCCGCTACGGCCTCGACCCGGCCCGCATCATCTGCGGCTCGGGCTCGGACGAACTCCTGTCGCTGATCACGAACGCCTATGTGGGCCCGGGCGACGAGGGGATCTTCACGACCCACGGCTTCCTCGTCTACCGCATCGCCATCCTGGCGGCCGGCGGCACGCCCGTGGTCGCGCAGGAGCGCGACCATCGCACCGACGTCGACGCGATCCTGGCCTGCGTGACCGGGCGCACCAAGATCGTGTACCTCGCCAACCCCAACAACCCGACCGGCACCTACATCCCCTTCGACGAGGTCAAGCGGCTGCACGCGGGCCTGCCGCCCCACGTGCTGCTCGTGCTCGACGCGGCCTATGCGGAATACGTGCGCCGCAACGACTACGCCTCCGGGCTCGAACTCGTCGCGACCTCCGAGAACGTGGTGATGACCCGCACCTTCTCGAAGATCTACGGGCTCGCGAACCTGCGCCTCGGCTGGATGGTCGGGCCGGCCCACATCATGGATGCGGTGGAGCGCATCCGCGGCCCGTTCAACGTCAACGGGCCCGCCATGGCGGCCGGCATCGCGGCGATCCAGGACGAGGAGCACCTCGCCAAGGCGCTGGCCCACAACGACGAATGGCTCGCCTGGCTCACGCGCGAGATCGAGGCGCTCGGCCTCGCGGTGACGCCGAGCGTCGGCAACTTCCTCCTGGTCCATTTCCCGCAGGAAGCGGGGAAGACCGCCAGGGACGCGGACGCCTTCCTGACGGGCCGCGGGCTCATCCTGCGCCGGGTCGACGCCTACGGCCTGCCCCACGCCCTGCGCCTGACGGTCGGCGACGCGGAGGCGAACCGCCTCGTGGTCGCGGCCCTGTCGGACTTCCTGAAAGGCGCGAAGGCCCATGCCTGACCGGCTCGGGCCTCCCCGGGAGGCCCCTCTCTTCGAGCGCCTCGCTATCGTGGGCGTCGGCCTCATTGGCTCGTCGATCGCCCGTGCGGCGCGGCACCTCCACCTCGCCCGGACCATCGCGGCGGTCGACCGCGACGAGGGCGTGCTGGCGCGCGTGCGGGCGCTCGGCTTCGCCGACGAGGCGACGACGGACCTCCAGGCCGGCGCCGCGGGCGCCGACCTCGTGATCCTGTGCGTTCCGATCGGGGCCTATGCGGGGCTCGCGAAGGGCCTCGCGGGCGTCCTGGCGCCCGGCGCCATCGTCTCCGACGTCGGCTCGGTGAAGGGCTCCGTGATCGCGCAGGTCGAGCCGCACCTGCCGGACGGCGTCGCCTTCGTGCCGGCCCACCCGGTCGCGGGGACGGAGCATTCCGGGCCGGATGCGGGCTTCGCCACCCTCTTCCTCAACCGCTGGTGCATCCTCACGCCGCCCGACGGCACGGAGCCGGAGGCGGTCGAGAGGGTCACGGCCTTCTGGCAGGCGATGGGCTCGAACGTCGAGGTCATGAACGCCCAGCACCACGACCTCGTGCTCGCCATCACGAGCCACGTGCCGCACCTCATCGCCTACAACATCGTGGGCACGGCCGCCGACCTCGAGACCGTGACGCAATCCGAGGTCATCAAGTTCTCGGCCGGAGGCTTTCGCGACTTCACCCGCATCGCGGCCTCGGACCCCACCATGTGGCGCGACGTGTTCCTCCACAACAAGGACGCGGTGCTCGAGATGCTGGCCCGCCTCAACGAGGATATCGCGCTCCTGGCCCGGGCGATCCGCTGGGGCGAGGGCGACAAGCTCCACGATCTCTTCACCCGCACCCGGGCGATCCGCCGCTCGATCATCTCGCTCGGCCAGGAGACGCCCGAACCCGATTTCGGCCGCCGCCGCGAAACCTCCTGAGCCGGGCTCCCTGGGGGAGGCGCCGGAGCGGGTTGCCGCCGGTTCAGTACAAGGCGGGGAGGCGGGCGTTCGGCACCGTGAAGGGTCCGAGCGACACGCGGCCGTTGTCGAGGCGCACCGGCGGCAGGGGCGCGAGGCCCGGCGTGCCGCCCGGGTTCTGGGCCTTCGCGGCCTGGCCGAGGAGCGCGCCGAGAAGGCCGCCGCTCCGGTTGCCGGTGAGGTTCGCGACGAGGTCGTCGAGGCCTGCGCCCGCGAGCGTGAGCTGACCCGCGGGACGGTGCCCCTCGTCGAGGCGCAAACTGCCCTTCGCCTCCAGGCGGCGCGGGCCTTTGGCGACCGACAGGAGCAGGAGGTCGACCCGCCCGCCCGCCTCGCGCCAGCGATCGAGTCCTTCGGGTGTGAGCCCGTCCGAGACCTCGTCGGCTTCCGTCACGGTGAGGTCGATCTGGAGATCCGCGGGCTCGGCGCCGCCCGCCAGCGCATCGAGGGCCGGGACCCGCGCGCCTCGGGCCGCCGCCGCGACGTCGACCGCGCCCTCGGCCGTCCGGGTGGGGCTCGGGCGGACGTGCAGGTTCAGGCTCTCGCTCGACAGGGCAACGTCCGTGGGCAGGCCCGTGACGCCGAGGCGCGGCGCCTGGGCGAAGAGGGAGGCGCGCTGGAGCCCGCCCTGGCCGACGCGGACGCTCGCCTCCATGCGGCGCCACTCCGCCGATGCCGTGACCGCGCCGCCGACGAGGCGCAGCGGGCCGCCGACCAGCACGATCACGTGGCGCGGCTGGTAGACCTGGGCGACCGCTCCGACGGGTCCGAGGGAGCCGCTCAGGTCGGGGCCCTGGAGGCGCAAGTCGGAGCAGGAGAGCTCGATCCGGAAGGGATAGCCCGCGATGACGCGGTCCGCACAGGTCCATTGCCGGCCGGCGGCCGCCTCGGCGGCGAGCCAGGCATCGACGCCGTCCGCGACGCGCCCGCGGATGAAGAACCACGCCGCGGTCCAGGCCGCCGCCAGGAGCACGAGGAGCACGAAGGGCGCGTAGAGCCAGAACCGGCTCGGGCGCCGCGGCGCCGCGGCGGCCTCCGGAGCCGCCGGGGCTTCCTGCGGGGTCGAAGCTCCGGCGCTCACCGGGCGGCTCCCTGCCGCCATGCCGGGGGGATCGCGCCGACCGTGCCCGGGATGGCGGCGCGCCCTGCGCCCCCTGTCTGCATCCATGGCTCCGAGGACGCCATCGGGATCTCCTGTTGAGTTGCCTGGTCGTAGCTGGTAGCCGCGGGGCCGGGCAAGATTCAGGCGGCGATACGGCGGCCGCGCCGCTGTGGATGAGCCATGGCGCCCCGCAGGACGTATGGCGCGGCGCGCCGGGAGCGACGAGCAGGGAATCGATGACGGCGCATTCCGGCCCGACCGACCTCTGGGTCTTCGGTTACGGCTCGCTCATGTGGCGGCCGGGCTTTCCCTTCGCGGAGCGCCGGCACGCGCGCCTCGCCGGTTACCACCGGGCGCTCTGCGTCTACTCCCACGTCCACCGCGGAACGCCGGATCGGCCCGGGCTCGTGCTCGGCCTCGACCGCGGCGGGGGCTGTCACGGGGTGGCGTTCCGGGTCGAGGCCGGCGAGGCCGAGGCCACGATCCAGTACCTGCGCGAGCGCGAGCAGGTCACGGCGGTGTATCTGGAGCGGCACCTCAACGTCCGCCTCGACGACGGCCGCGCCGTGCGAGCGGTGGCCTATGTGGTCGACCGCAACCATCCGCAATATGCGGGACGCCTGCCGGATGCCGACCTCGTTCGGCTCGTCAGACAGGGACAGGGGATCTCCGGGGCCAATCCCGACTACGTCCGCTCGACCCACGAGCACCTGCTCGCCATGGGCGTGACCGACCCGACGCTCGCCCGCATCGTGGGCGCCCTGGGCTGATGGTTCCGGCCGCACCGACCCGACGCTCGCCCGCATCGTCGCGGCCCCGGGGCTGACGGGCCCGGCTGCCGGGCGAGGGCGCCTCACGCCTCCTCGCGCAGATCCTCGATCACCGCGCGGCGCTCGTCCTCGCCCTCGGCGAGGCGGTGCACGTGCAGTTCCGTCGCGCCGCGGTCGCGCACCGCATCCATCCAGCGCGTCCGGGCCTCCCCGCCCGAACGGGAGCCCGCCGTCGCGACGTCGATGACGTGCGCGGTCCCGTCGGGATCCCGCATCACGGCGAGGATCACGGCTTCGGTCAGGCTCCGGATCTCGACCTCGTCCAGGGGATGGATCCCGACCACGTAGCGCCGGCCCGACCGCCCGCGCCAGGACGAGAGCGCGAGCGACGCGTCGCGCAGGCCCGCGGTCGCCCGCAGGCGCTCCTCGCGCACGCCGGCCCGGCGGGTGCGCTCGCCGCGCAGGTCCCGCAGGGCCGTCGACCAGGACAGGGTGCGTCTGTTCGCCATTTGTTCTCAATGTAGCGGCGGCATCGTCGGGGTCAAGGCGGCCGTGCGCCCAGGCAAAGGCGGAGGATGTCAGAAAGGTCCGAGCCTTTGGCCCGGGAGTAAGGACGAGCGCACCGCGGCGAAGGCGGAAGCGCGTGCCGTCGGCCGGGCCTCCAGGCGCGCAGACCCGGGGGAGATCGGCCGGTCACCGATGCGTCCGGGCACTCAGGCGTGCGGCGGGAGGCGGTTCGTGACCGACGCCGCCAGAGGCCCGAGCTCCACGAGGCCCTCGCGATAGAGCCGGCTCGACGCGTCCTCGATGCGCGCTTGGACGAGGGGGAAGAACTCCTCCCGCGACAGGCCGGGGGCGATCGGCTCCAGGATCTCGACCACGATGGTGCCAGGCCGGCGCACGAAGCGGCGGCGGGGCCAGAACAGGCCGGAATTGAGCGCGATCGGGATGCAGGGCACGCCCAGATTGGCGTAGAGATGGGCGATCCCGAACTTGTAGGCCGGCGGCGCGCCGGGCGGGCGGCGCGTGCCCTCCGGGAAGATCAGGATCTGGCGCCCGGCGCGCGCTTCCTCGTGCGCCCTCTCGTTCATCTGGATCAGTGCCTGCGAGCCTGCGCTCCGGTTGACCGGCACGGACCGCGCCTTCCAGGCGTACCAGCCGAAGAACGGGATCCACATGAGCTCCCGCTTCAGGATGAAGGCGGGATCCTCGAACAGGGTGAGGAGCGCGAAGGTCTCCCATAGGGACTGGTGCTTGGCGGCCACGAGGAGGCCGCCCGGCGGGATCCGCTCCCGGCCCCGCACCTCCATCCGGATTCCCGCCACGACCCGCAGGAGCCAGAGGGAGGATTGCGCCCAGACCCGGGCGACGCCCGTGAACACCCGCCGCGGCAGGACGAGGACCGGCAGGATCGCGATCATCCAGAGGATGATGTTGACGTAGTAGAGGACATTGAAGGCGAGCGAGCGCAGGAGGAGCATGGTGCGGGGTCGGGTGGCGGTGCCCCCTCATAACGCGCCCGGGCAGGCGCGGCCACCACTCTCGGCGAAACCCCGAGCCAGGCGTTTCGGGACCGGGTCCCGGTCGGCCGTTCCCGGCGAAACCGCGACCCAGGCTTTCCCGGGCCAGCTCCCGGTCAGTTGATCATCGGCTCGGCGATCACCTTGACGGGGGGGCCGCCGCTCATGAGGTTGGCGGCGGCCGAGCGCTCCGGGTCAGCTTCGAACCGGGTGCGGGTCCAGACCAGCAGGAGCTTGAGGTACTCGGAGAGCAGGATCCGCGCCGTCGCGGGATTGTGCCACCACTCGTCCGGGTCGGCGGTCTCGGTCACGACCGCATAAGGCACGATCCGGACCCCCGGCATGGCGTGGTCGAGCTCCACCAGGGTGCGGGGCATGTGGTAGTTCGAGGTCACCACGATCACCGAGCGGAAGCGGTGGCTCTCGATCCAGCGCCGGGTCTCGATCGCGTTGCCGATGGTGTTGCGGGCGCGGTAGTCGAGGTCGACGCAGCAGTCGAACAGGCGGCGCTGGCCCGGATTGAGGCGGGCGATGGCGGCCCGGCTCGTGCGTTCGTTGACCCCCGTGATCAGGAGGCGTGAGGCGTAGCCCTGGGCCAGGAGGTCGATGGCGTCGCCGATCCGCTCGGCTCCGCCCGTGAGGGCGACGATGCCCTCGGTGCGGGCCTCGGGGCGGATCTCGGTCCGGTCGAGGGAATAGACGAAGACCAGGAAGCCGACGAGGACCGCGACCGCGCCCGCACAGGCGATCCAGCCGAGGGCCGCGATCGCCCGCCACAACGGGGATCGCCGGCCGTCACCCCGCGACGATTCGGCGAATGACCATCCCCAGCCCAATGCTTCGGCCGCCTGCAACGTGCCCGGCCCCGCCATGCTCTGCGTCTGCGAGATCATTGCCGATGACAATAGAGCAGAATGCGGCAGGGGAGAGGCAACCGGTTTCCGTCCCCACAGGCATGCGCCCGACGCGGTTAACAAACCGTCAGCGCCGCGCGGTAGCCCGGAGGCGCCCCCAGGCTGGAGGCCGCACCCCCGGCTCCGACCTCGTCCTTGAGGGGCCGGAGCCGCGCCGGCTCCTCAGACCGCGTCTCTGCTGGGCTGGAGCTGTGACGGCTCCTCAGACCGCATCCCTGAGGAAGCGCCGCACGGTCAGGCGCGACACGATCGCGGTGATGAGCGCGACCGCGAAGGAGATCAGCACCACGACGGCATAGCCGCGCCAGCCGATCTCGAAGGCGCCGAAGAGGGCCTCGAGCTGGTCGCCCGCGGGGCTCGCGCGCCAGGATCGGGTGAGGAGGCCGAAGAGCGCCATGAGCGCGAGCGCCGCCGCGGCGCCGACGGCGGCGCCCTTCAGGCCGAGCTTGAAGAAGCGGCGCTGGAACTCGCGGGCGATGAAATCGTCCTTGGCGCCCACGAAATGCAGCACCTCGATGACGCCGTGGTTGCTCGCCATCGCGCCCCGGGTCGCGAAAGTGACGGCGAGCCCCGCGGCCACGAGTACGAGCCCCACGAGGCCCGCGCCGGCGAGCACGATCGTGTTGGCCATGGCGGAGAGGCGCGACAGCCAGAGAGTATGGTCGTCGAGGGTGGCGCCCGGGACCTGCTCGCGCAGGGACCGGCGCAGGTCCGTGAAATCCGGCCGCTCGCCACCGGCGAGGCGGATCACGATAAGGCGGGGCACGGGCAGGTCGGAGAAGTTGAGGCCCGTGCCGAGCCAGGGCTCGAGCAGGCGCTCCGATTCCGCCTTCGTGAACGGCTCGACCCGCTCGACGCCCCGCGTCGCCCGCGCGAGCGCCGCCGCCCGCTCGACGTCGGCCTCGATATTCCGCTGCGGCGTCGGGCGGACCTGGATCGTGACCTCGCGGGAGACGCCCGAGCGCCATTGCGCGGAGCTCGCCGCGACGAGCTCCGCCCCGCCGGCGCAAAGGGCCGCCAGGAAGGTCAGGATGGCGATGACGGCGGCGAGCGCCCGCCCGCCGGTCGGGTCGCCCGGCACCAGGGGCGCGTTGCGGCGCAGCGATCCCGGCAGCCGCTGCTCGTAGGCCGGCATCGCGTCGTCGCCCGCCTCGGGCGGAGGCACGAGGCTATTCATGGCCGGCTCCGGCTCGTCGGACGGGGCGCCCGGGCCGGGCAGGGGAGGGCGCGCTCAGTCATCGATGTGCAGCCGTCCCTCGCCCAGCACGAGCCGCCGGGCGTCGAGCTGGTCCATCAGGGCGAGGTCGTGGGTCGCGATCACGACCGAGGTGCCGAGCCGGTTGAGCTCGACGAAGAGGCGCAGGAGCCGGCGGGCGAGCGAGGGGTCCACGTTGCCGGTGGGCTCGTCGGCGAGGAGCAGGTCCGGCCGCACGATCAGGGCGCGGGCGATGGCGGCGCGCTGCTTCTCGCCGCCCGAGAGCACCGGGGGCAGCATGTGCATGCGGTCCCCGAGGCCGACCCAGCGCAGGAGCTCGACGACCTCGGCCCGGTAGCTCGCCTCGTCGCGCTCCTGCACGCGCAGGGGCAGCGCCACGTTCTCGTAGGTGGTGAGGTGGTCGAGGAGCCGGAAATCCTGGAACACGACGCCCATGCGCCGCCGCAGCCGCGTGAGGTCGTTCTTGGTGATGCCGCTGACGTCCCGGCCGAACAGCGAGACGAGGCCGCGGGTCGGCCGGACCGAGAGGAGGATGAGGCGCAGGAGCGTGGTCTTGCCCGCGCCCGAGGGGCCGGTGAGGAACTGGAACGAGCGCGGCTCGATCGAGAAGGTGAGGTCGCGCAGCACCTCCGGCCCCATGCCGTAGCGCACGCCGACGTTCTCGAACTGCACGGCCGGCGGAAGGGCGGGCGGACCGCCGTCGAGATCGCTGTGTTCGAAGGCTCTCACGCCTCAGGCCCAACCCTTCTTCCCGGGGCAGGACCGCTCCGGCCCGCCCTGTCCGATTCGCTTGCGCGCGGCGCTCCCGCCCGGTCCCGGGGAGGGCCGCGGCGGGCTCCGGTCACCGTCCACGAACCCGGTCCATATAGCAATCTCGGGGCGAAATCAGGCGCGGATTGTCGCCCTGGGCAGGCTTGTGGCAACATGCTATCGCCGACATTGCCCATGCGCGTATCCTCGCCGGGTGCGCCGCTCCCGGCGGCGCTGCACCCGACCTCCCCGATCCGCCTCCCCGTCCTTTTCAGAGCCACGACGCCATGACCTCCACTCCCCGCGTGCGGGTGCTGTTCGACGAAGCCGCCATCGCCCGCCGCAACGAGGTTCTGGCCCGCGAGGTCGCCGCCGTCTCGGACCAGAACCTCCTGGTGGTCGCGGTGCTCAAGGGCAGCTTCATGTTCGCGGCCGACCTGATCCGGGCTCTCCACCGCTCCGGCATGAGCCCGCAGGTCGAGTTCATCCACCTGTCGAGCTATCGCACCGGCACGGTGTCGTCGGGCCAGGTCACGATCCTGCGCGACGTGGAGAGCGACGTGCGCGGGCGCGAGGTGCTGCTCGTGGACGACATCCTCGAATCCGGCCGCACGGTGGCCTTCGCCAAGGACCTCCTGATGGCGCGCGGCGCCCGGCAGGTCCGCACCGCCGTGCTGCTCGAGAAGCCGGGCAAGCAGGCGGTGAGCATCAAGGCGGATTTCGTCGGCTTCACCTGTCCGGACGTGTTCGTGGTCGGCTACGGTATGGACGTGGCCCATTCCTTCCGCCAGCTCCCGTTCGTGGGGGTCGTGGACTACCACGACAGCGAGCCGGACCTGTTCGGCGGCACCTGAACCCGCCCGGCTGCCCCGCGATCCGGGCCGGAGACCGCAAAGCCGCTGCGTCGAGGCCCCCGCCTCCGCACTCGATCGTCCGTCACACCTGAGGGCCCCATGCCGTCCCGCTCCCCCTGGTCGAAGAGAAGCCTCGCCGCGCAAGCCCTGGGGCACGTGGACCCGATCACCAAGGCGGTGGTGCCGCCGATCCACGTGGCGACGACCTATATCCGCGACGAGGACAACGCCTATTCGTCCGGCTTCGTCTACGGCCGTCCCGACAACGCCACCGTGCGCGACGCCGAAGGTGTGATCGCGATGCTCGAGGAGGCGCAAGCCGGCGCGCTCCTGTTCTCCTCCGGCATGGCGGCCGCGACCGCGGTGTTCCAGGCGCTCGATCCGGGCGACCACATCGTGGCGCCCCGCGTGATGTATTGGGCGCTGCGCCACTGGCTCCTCACGGAAGCGAAGCGCTGGGGCCTGGAGACCACCTTCGTGGAGACCGACGACCTCGACGCCCTGCGCGGCGCCGCAATCCCCGGGCGCACGAAGCTCGTCTGGATCGAGACCCCCTCGAACCCGCTCTGGACGATCACCGACATCGCCGGCGCGGCCGGGATCGCGCACGCGGCGGGCGCGCGGCTTGCGGTCGATTCCACCTGCGCGTCACCTGTCCATACCCGGCCGCTGACGCTCGGCGCCGACATCGTCATGCATGCGGCGACCAAGATCCTGAACGGCCATTCCGACGTGGTCGCGGGCGTGCTCGCCGGCGCCAGCGCGGACGCGTTCTGGGCCCGGCTCGCCACGATCCGCAAGGGCCAGGGCGCGATCCTCGGCCCCTTCGAGGCCTATCTCCTGACGCGCGGCCTGCGCACCCTGCACCTGCGCGCCGCCGCCCAGGCGAGGGGCGCCATGGCGCTCGCCGAGCGCCTCGCCGCGCACCCGAACGTCGCCCGCGTGCTCTATCCCGGCCTGCCGCAGCATCCGGGCCACGACGTCGCCGCGCGGCAGATGGAGGGCGGCTTCGGCTACATGCTCTCGATCCAGGTGACGGGCGGAGAGGCGGCCGCGATCGGCGCGGCCGCGCGAATCGCCTTGTGGAAGCGCGCGACCTCCCTCGGCGGCGTCGAGAGCCTCATCGAGCACCGCGCCTCGATCGAAGGGCAGGGGACTCCCTGCCCGCCGGACCTGCTGCGCCTTTCGACCGGCATCGAGGACCCGGACGATCTCTACCGCGACCTCGACGAGGCGCTGCGGGCGGCGCACGGCGCCTGACCAAGGCCGCCACGGGTGTCGCGACGCCGCTGGGGCGCTGACAGTTGGTCCTGAGGCGGCTATGGTTCCGGGCTTGTCATCCGGACGTCGTCTGGCGGCGCCAGGACCCGGGCCCATCGAGGAGAGACCGCCCATGACCTCTATCACCCGCCGCCGCCTGCTCCAGGGCGGCGTTGCCGTGGCCGCGCTCGGCCTGGCGCCGAACTTCGCCTTCGGACAGGCCGCTCCTCCCGTCCGCCTGCGCATCCTGGAGACCACCGATCTCCACGTGAACGTGCTGCCCTACGATTATTACCGCGACGCGCCCGACGATACCGTGGGGCTCGCCCGCACGGCCTCCCTCGTCAAGGCGGCCCGGGCGGAGGCGAAGAACTCGCTCCTGTTCGACAACGGCGACATGATCCAGGGCTCGCCGCTCGGCGATTACGTGGCCTACCGGCGCGGCATGAAGGCCGGCGACGTCCACCCGATGGTCGCGGCCATGAATGCGCTGGCTTACGATTGCGGCACGCTCGGCAACCACGAGTTCAACTACGGCCTCGACTTCCTCGGCCATTCGCTCGGCACCGCGAAGTTCCCGCTCGTCTGCGCCAACGTCCTGAAGACGGACGGCACCCCGCTCGTGAAACCCTGGCTCGTGCTCGACCGCGAGGTCGTGGACGAGGCCGGCGCCAAGCACGCGCTGAAAGTCGGCGTCATCGGCTTCGTGCCGCCGCAGATCATGCTGTGGGACCGCGCCAACCTCGAGGGCCGGACCACCACGACCGACATCGTCGACGCCGCGCAGAAGCATGTGCCCGACCTCAGGAAGGCGGGCGCCGACATCGTGGTGGCCCTGTGCCATTCCGGCATCGCGGGCGGCGAGCGGCAGGGCGGCGAGGAGAACGCGGCGCTGCATCTCGCCAAGGTCGACGGCATCGACGTGATCCTCACCGGCCACCAGCACTTCGTGTTCCCGGGCGGCAAGGAATTCGCCGGCATCCCGGGCGTCGACGTCCAAAAGGGCACCCTCCACGGCAAGCCGGCCGTCATGGCGGGCTTCTGGGGCAGCCATCTCGGCCTCATCGACCTCGACCTCGTGCGCGAGGGCAACGGCTGGAAGATCGCGAGCTTCAGGACCCAGGCGCGGCCGATCTCCGAGCGCGGCGCCGACCGCAAGATCGTCGCCAAGGTCCCGACCGAGGCGCTCGTCGCCGCCGCCGTGCAGGCCGACCACGACGCGACGCTCAAATACGTGCGCGAGCCGGTCGGCACGACCGCGGTCCCGATCCATTCCTACTTCTCGCTCGTCTCGGACGACGCGTCGGTCAAGATCGTCACCGAGGCGCAGGCCTGGTACGTCGGCACCCTCCTGAAGAACACGGAATACAAGGACCTGCCGCTGCTCTCGGCGGGCGCGCCGTTCAAGGCCGGCGGGCGCGGCGGGCCGAACTACTTCACCGACATCAAGCCCGGGCCCCTCGCCATCAAGGACATGGCGGACATCTACATCTATCCCAACACCGTGCGGGCCGTGAAGGTGACGGGCGCGCAGGTGCGCGAGTGGCTCGAGCGCTCGGCCGGGATCTTCAACCAGATCGATCCCGGGAAGACCGAGGAGCAGGAACTCGTCAACCAGCGTTTCCCGGCCTACAATTTCGACGTCATCGCGGGCGTGACCTACAGGATCGATCCGACCCAACCTTCGCGCTACGACAACGACGGCAAGCTCGTGAACCCGGGCGCGAGGCGCATCAAGGACCTCGCCTACCAGGGCAAGCCGGTGGCCGAAGACCAGGTCTTCGTCGTCGCCACCAACAACTACCGGGCGGGCGGCGGCGGCAACTTCCCGGGCACGGAGGGCGGCAAGACCACGATCCTCGACGCCCCCGACCTGACCCGCGACGCCATCATGCGCTTCATCATCGAGCGGAAAGAGGTGGCCCCGAAGGCGGACGGCTCGTGGTCGCTCGCGATCCCGGCGAACGTCAACGCGATCTTCATCACGGGACCTGGCGCGGCGCCCTATCAGCCCGCCGGCATCAAGGTCGAGAAGCTCGGCGACGCGCCGGAGGGGTTCGTGAAGTACAAGGTGCTGGGGTAGCCGCGCCCTCTCGCCGCTGCGTTTCTCCCTCTCCCCGTTGACGGGGAGAGGGTTGGGGTGAGGGGCCGGTCGGTGGAGCTCCGTGCATCCGTGTCATGGCCGGGCTCGACCCGGCCATCCCGACGAAAAGCGCACGGTGCCTCCTGCAGTGCAGGCAGCGTGCCTCTCCAGTCGAGATGGCCGGGTCGAGCCCGGCCATGACATCGTTGAGGCGGAGGTCGCTCGCTTCTCTGACCGGCCCCTCACCCCAGCCCTCTCCCCGCGAGCGGGGAGAGGGTGTTCGAAAGCGGAGAGCCTACCCCGCCGCAGCCCGCCTCCGCGGGCTCGGCGAATCCCCGCTCGCCTCCCGCGGGAAGGCCCGTCCCACCACCCGCACGATGTCGGCCATGATGGCGTCGAGGGCGTAGTCCTTCGGGGTGTAGATCGCGGCGACGCCGAGGTTGCGCAGCACGTTCTCGTCCTCGGCCGAGATGATCCCGCCGACCACGACCGGGATGTGGTCGAGGCTCTCCCGGCGCAGGCGCGCCTTGACCTCGCGCACGAGCGGCACGTGGGAGCCCGAGAGGATCGACAGCCCGATCACGTGGGCCCCGGTCTCCTTCGCGCGCGCGACGATCTCGTCCGGGGTCTGGCGGATGCCGTCGTAGGCGACCTCCATGCCGACGTCGCGGGCGCGAAGCGCCACCTGCTCGGCGCCGTTCGAATGCCCGTCGAGGCCCGGCTTGCCGACGACGAGGCGGGGCGTCTCGCCGATCGCCTGCGCGAGATCCGCGACCATGAGGCGGATCCCCTCCGTCGCGCCGCCGGTCGCGGTTTCGGGCGTCACACCGGTGGGCGCCCGGTACTCGCCGAACACCCGCCGCAAGGCCTCGCCCCACTCGCCGGTGGTGACGCCGGCCTTGGCGCAGGCGATCGAGGCCGGCATGACGGAACGGCCCTCGCGCGCGGCCGCTTCCAACTCCGCGAGCGCGGCCTCCGCGGCGGCCGCGTCGCGCCCCTGCCGCCAGGCGCGGATGCGGTGGACCGCCTCCATCTCCACGGTCTCGGGCACCGTGAGGACCGCGCCGTCGCCGGCGGTGAGCGGGGAGGGCTCGCCCTCGCGGTAGCGGTTGACGCCGACGACCACCTGCTCGCCGGCCTCGATGCCGGCGAGGCGGCGGGCGTTCGATTCCACGAGCGCCCGCTTGAGATAGCCCGATTCCACCCCCGCGACCGCACCGCCGAGCGCCTCGAGCCGGGCAAGTTCGGCCCGGATCTCCTCCTTCAGGCTCGCGACCTTCGCCTCGATCACCCGCGACCCGTCGAAAAGGTCGTCGTTCTCGAGGAGGTCGGTCTCGAAGGCGAGGATCTGCTGCATCCGGAGCGACCATTGCTGGTCCCAGGGACGGGGCAGGCCGAGCGCCTCGTTCCAGGCCGGGAGCTGCACGGCCCGGGCACGGGCCTTCCTGGAGAGCGTCACGGCCAGCATCTCGATCAGGATGCGGTGGACGTTGTTCTCGGGCTGCTGTTCGGTGAGCCCGAGCGAGTTCACCTGCACGCCGTAGCGGAACAGGCGCTTCTTCGGGTCGGAGACGCCGTAGCGTTCGGCGGTGATCTCGTCCCAGAGCTCCGCGAAGGCGCGCAGCTTGCAGATCTCGGTGACAAAGCGCAGCCCCGCATTGACGAAGAACGAGATGCGGCCGACCACCTCCGCGAAGGCGGCCCCGTCCACGCCCGCCTCGCGCACGGTGTCGAGCACGGCGATCGCCGTGCCGAGCGCGAAGGCCACCTCCTGGACCGGCGTCGCTCCCGCCTCCTGGAGGTGGTAGGAGCACACGTTCATGGGGTTCCACTTCGGCATCGCCTCGGTCGTAAACAGGATCACGTCCCGGGTCAGCCGGAGCGAGGGCGCCGGCGGGAAGACGTAGGTGCCGCGCGACAGGTATTCCTTGATGATGTCGTTCTGGGTCGTGCCCTGGAGCGCGTGGCGTGGCGCGCCCTGCTCGTCCGCGACCGCGATGTAGAGCGCCAGCAGCCAGGGCGCCGTCGCGTTGATGGTCATCGAGGTGTTCATGGTCTCGACAGGGATGCCGTCGAACAGGGCCCGCATGTCGCCGATATGGGCGACCGAGACCCCGACCTTGCCGACTTCGCCGCGGGCGAGCGCGTGGTCCGGGTCGTAGCCGGTCTGGGTCGGCAGGTCGAAGGCGACCGAGAGGCCGGTCTGGCCCTTGGCGAGGTTGCCCCGGTAGAGGGCGTTCGACTCCGCAGCCGTGGAATGGCCCGCATAGGTGCGGAAGATCCAGGGCTTGTCGCGCTCGCGCAGCCGGCCGCATTCGCTCATCCGAAGCCCTCCCCGAGGCCGTTCCTGTGGCAATGCAGCATGAGCCGCTGGGTTCCGCAAGCGCCGGCCCGCCAACGATTTCCGGGCCCAGTGGCGCCCGGGCGGGAACAATCTGCGTTGCAGCGCAATAATACTTGGGCGTAGTCTCCTCGACGGGGGCTTCCGAACCGAGGGGCGAGCCATGACGAGTGCGATGCAGCTGAAGGCGGGGGGCAAGAAGGATCTCTACGAGCCCGGCGAGATCCCCCCGCTCGGCCATGTCCCGGCGCAGATGTACGCCTGGGCGATCCGCAAGGACCGCCACGGCCCGCCCGAGGACGCCATGCGGATCGAGGTGGTGCCGACCTGGGCGATCGGCGACGACGAGGTGCTCGTCTTCGTGATGGCCGCGGGCGTCAACTACAACGGGATCTGGGCGGCGCTCGGCCAGCCGATCTCGCCCCTGGACGGCCACCGGCAGCCCTTCCACGTCGCGGGCTCGGACGCCTCCGGCATCGTCTGGGCGGTCGGCGCCAAGGTGAAGCGCTGGAAGGTCGGCGACGAGGTCGTGGTCCATTGCAACCAGGACGACGGCGACGACGAGGAGTGCAACGGCGGCGATCCGATGTTCTCGTCGTCCCAGCGCATCTGGGGCTACGAGACCCCGGACGGCTCCTTCGCCCAGTTCTGCCGGGTGCAGTCGCGTCAGCTCATGGAGCGCCCGCGTCACCTCACGTGGGAGGAGGCCGCCTGCTACACGCTTACCCTCGCGACCGCCTACCGCATGCTGTTCGGCCATGCGCCCCATGCCCTGAAGCCCGGCGACAACGTGCTGGTCTGGGGCGCGTCCGGGGGCCTGGGCGTGTTCGGCGTGCAGCTCTGCGCGGCGTCGGGCGCCAACGCGATCGGGATCATCTCGGACGAGACCAAGCGCGACTACGTGCTCTCGCTCGGCGCCAAAGGCGTGATCAACCGCAAGGACTTCGCCTGCTGGGGCCAGCTCCCGACCGTGAACTCGCCCGAATACGCCGAGTGGGCCAAGGAGGCGCGCAAATTCGGCAAGGCGATCTGGGACATCACCGGCAAGCGCGACGTCGACATCGTGTTCGAGCATCCGGGCGAGCAGACCTTCCCGGTCTCGACGCTCGTCGTGAAGCGGGGCGGCATGGTGGTGTTCTGCGCCGGCACCTCGGGCTTCAACATCACCTTCGACGCCCGCTACGTCTGGATGCGCCAGAAGCGGATCCAGGGCTCCCACTTCGCCCATCTCAAGCAGGCCGCGGCCGCCAACCAGTTCGTCATCGACCGCCGCATCGACCCCTGCATGAGCGAGGTCTTCCCCTGGGACAAGATCCCGCTCGCCCACACCAAGATGTGGAAGAACCAGCACGCCCCCGGCAACATGGCGGTGCTCGTCAACGCCCCGCGGGCGGGGCTGCGCAGCTTCGACGACGTGATCGAGGCGGCCAATTAGCGAATGGTGGGTGGCGAATGGAAGGGACGCTGAAGCGCTACTGCGCAGCAAGCTACGCCCCCGACGCCGCCCCCCTTTCCGCCCCCATTCGCCATTCGCTACTCGCCATTCGCCTCACGGCACCTTCACGACATCCGGGAAAGTCGGCGCCGGATCCGGCTTGTGGAGCCGGCGGCGCTTCGCCGCCACGACCGTGCCGTTGATCTCGCCGCCGAACAGGAAGATCGCCGCGAGGGTGTAGAGGAACACCAGGGCGGCCATCGCGGTCGCGAGGCCGCCGTAGGTCGAGGCGTAGGCGCCGGGATAGTTCTCGAGATACCAGCCGAAGCCGAGCCCGCCGATGATCCAGAGCACCAGGGTCACGACTACGCCGGGCAGCACCGACAGGAAGTCGCGCCGGCCGGCCGGGACGAGCTTGTGGGCGAGCGTCAGGGCCGAGACGATCAGGAGGGTCGCGGCGCCGACCCTCAGGAACCCGATGAGCCAATCGTAGGGCTGCAGCCCGGGCAGGACCCGCAGCACCGCGCGCCAGACCAGGGGGCCGAGCACCACCAGGAGCGCGAAGGCGAGCATCACGAAGGCGCCGCCGACCACGAAGCCGATCGATTCGAGGCGCGTGAACCACCAGGCCCGGGTCTCGCGCACCCCGTAGGCCCGGTTGAGCCCGACCCGCAGCGCCTCGACGCCGCTCGACGCGAAATAGAGGGCGAGCAGGATGCCGAGCGTCAGGATGCCCTCGCGCTTCACCGTCAGGACGTTGTGGACCTCGCTCGCGATCGGCCCCGCGACCTCGCTCGGCCAGGCCTCGAGGATGATGTCGGCGGCCTCGTCGGCCAGCGACCCGCTGCCGAAGAAGCTCGCCAGCGCCGTGACGAGGATCAGGAACGGGAACATCGACATCAGGATCGAGAGCGCGATGTGGCTCGCGATCGCCCACGCGTCGTGCAGAACGAAGCGGTTATAGGCGATATAGGCGAGTTCGAGGGCGAGACGCAGGCGGCGCAAGAGGGGTCTCCGTCGCGCTCACATGGCGCCCGAGGGCGGCGGGAGCAAGGGAACCTTCGAGTATCGTCCCCAGCCGGAACGCGACGGCGCGCCGGAAGACCTCCGTGTCATCCCCGGCCGGAGCCCTCACGCCGGGGCCACCCCCCGTGTCATCCCCGGCCGGAGCGCGTGAGCGCGCAGGGGAAGGGGATCCAGCACGACGACCTGCTGCGAAGCAGCACCTTATGCAGTCCACACAAAGAGCCGCTTTGCGGCAGCTCCGTCGTGCTGGATCCCCGTCCCCTCCAGCGGCTGAAGCCGCTTCCGGCCGGGGATGACACCGCGGGTCCCAAATCCCCTTCCCCTGCACGCTGTCGCGCACCGGCCGGGGATGGCTCCGAGGTTGGCGCAGCCAGGGTTGCGCCCGCTGCGGTGGCGCCTTCGTGCCGCGGCATTGGCCTTCCGTCGCAAAATGCGCCATGGCTCGCCGCGTCATGGTCGCCTCGCTTCTCCCGCACCTCGCGCCGCCGCTCTTCGTGCTCATCTGGGCCACGGGTTTCGTGGCCGCGCGGATGGTGGCGCCGTATGCGGACCCGCTCACGTTCCTGAGCCTGCGCTTCGTGCTCGCAGGCGCCGTGCTGGCGGGCGCGGCCGTCGCGGTGCGGGCGCCCTGGCCCTCGACCGGGCGGGCCTGGCGCGACGGGCTCGTGGCGGGGGCGCTCCTGCACGGGGTCTATCTCGGCGGGGTGTTCTGGGCCGTGAAGCACGGGCTGCCGGCCGGCATCGCCGCGCTGATCGCCGGGCTGCAGCCGCTCGCCACCGGGCTCCTCGTCGGTCCCTGGCTCGGCGAGCGGGTCTCCGGCCGGCGCTGGACCGGGATCGCGGTCGGCGCCCTCGGAGCCGCGCTCGTGGTGGCGCCGAAGCTCGGGGCCGCGGACGGCTTCCCGCCCGCGCCGCTCGCGGTCTGCATCCTCGCCATGCTGTCGATCACGGTCGGCACGATCTGGCAGAAGCGCACGGCCGGGGCGGCGGACCTGCGCACCAACGCGGTGGTGCAGTATCTCGGCGCCCTCCTCGTCACCGTCCCGCTGATGCTCCTCCTCGAGGACATGCGCCTCGAATCCGCCGCGCCCCTGTGGATCGGGCTCGCCTGGGCGGTGTTCGGCCTGTCGATCGGCGCGATCGGGCTTCTCCTCGTTCTCATCCGCCGCGGTGCGGTCGCGGGCGTCGCGGCGCTGCTCTACCTCGTGCCGCCGGTCTCGGCCCTGATGGCGTTTGGCCTCTTCGGCGAGACCCTGAGCCTCGTGCAGGTCGCCGGCATGCTGGTCGCGGCCGCAGGCGTCGCCATCGCGAGCCGGGGCTGAACCGGCCCCGGCGGGGACCCCGGCACATTTTTTGATCGCAAGGGATCGAAGCCGCTCCCGCGGCGGTTTATGCTGCGCTGCACCAACGGAGATCGCCCCATGAGCGCGCGCGCCGCCGAAGCCGGACCCGCCCCCGACCTCGTCTCCCTCGCGCGCGAGGCCGCCCGGTCCGCGGCCGACCTCGTCGCCGAGGCGACCCGGCGGGTGCGGGCGAGGGTTGCGGTCGAGGGGCGCCTCTCCGCCGAGGCGCTCGAGCGGGAGCAGCACGCCGCGCACGGGCTCGCCTGGATGGCAACCTATGCGGAGGCCCTGCGCGAGCTCTCGTCCTACGCGGAGCGGATGACGGAGGCGGGCCGGTTCGGCGAGACCGAGGATCTCCTCGTGCGCATCGGCATGGGCGAGTATCTCGACCAGATCTTCGGCGGCATCTCGATGAGTCAGGTCGAGATCGTGCGGCCCGGCGCTTTGGGCCTCTCGGGCCGCGATCTCGCGCGCTTCCGCACGCCCGCCGTCGAGACCCTGATCGAGGAGGGCAACACGGCCGAGAACCGCGCCCGCCTCGTCGACCGCATCCGCGCCGGCCAGGGCGCCGCCACGATCGGGGACCCCGGCCTCGACGAGACGCTCGAGGCGATCCGCAGCGAGATGCGCCGCTTCGGCGAGGCCGAGGTCGCGCCCCACGCCCATGGCTGGCATCTCGCCAACGCCTACATCCCCCTCGACGTGATCGCCCGCATGGCGGATCTCGGCGTCTTCGGGCTCACGATCCCGGAGGAGTACGGGGGCTTGGGCCTCTCGAAGGTCTCCATGTGCGTGGTCTCGGAGGAGCTGTCGCGCGCCTATATCGGCGTCGGCTCCCTCGGCACCCGCTCGGAGATCGCCGCCGAACTGATCTTGGGCGGCGGCACCGCGGAGCAGAAGGCGCGCTTCCTGCCCGGCATCGCCTCGGGGGCGATCCTGCCCACCGCGGTCTTCACCGAGCCCAATACGGGCTCGGACCTCGCCTCGCTCAGGACCCGCGCCGTACGGCGGGGCGAAGATTGGGCGGTCTTCGGCAACAAGACCTGGATCACCCATCCCGTCCGCGCCGACCTGATGACCCTGCTGGTGCGCACCAACCCGGACGAGCCCGGCCATCGCGGCCTGTCGATCCTGCTCGCCGAGAAGCCGCGCGGCACGGACGCGGAGCCGTTCCCGGTCGCGGGCCTCACGGGCGGCGAGATCGAGGTTCTGGGCTACCGCGGCATGAAGGAGTTCGAACTCGCCTTCGACGGCTTCCGGGTGCCGGGCGAGAACCTCCTCGGCGGCGTCGAGGGCCAGGGGTTCAAGCAGCTCATGCAGACCTTCGAGTCGGCCCGCATCCAGACGGCGGCGCGGGCGCTGGGCGTCGCGCAGTCGGCCTTCGACCTCGGCCTGCGCTATGCGGAGGAGCGGATCCAGTTCGCCAAGCCGCTGGTGGCCTTCCCGCGCGTCGCCGACAAGCTCGCCCTGATGGCGGCGGAGATCCACCTGGCGCGCCAGCTCACCTACTTTGCCGGCCGCGCCAAGGACGAGGGAAGGCGCTGCGACCTCGAAGCCGGGATGGCGAAGCTCCTCGCCGCCCGCGTCGCCTGGGCGGCGGCCGACAACGCGCTCCAGATCCACGGCGGCAACGGCTTCGCCCTCGAATACCCGATCTCCCGCGTCCTCTGCGACGCCCGCATCCTCTCGATCTTCGAGGGCGCGGCGGAGATCCAGGCCCAGGTGATCGCCCGGCGCCTGCTCGAGGCGCAGTGACGACCACCGCTCGTCTTCGCGACGGAAACCTCGCGGCAATCCCAGTTCTCGGGCGCCTGCGGCCGTGAACGCCGAAGCGGAAGGGAGGCGCCCGCGCCACACCTGCTCACCATTGCGTGCGTGCGCAGCGGAAGCCTGGCTTTCGGGCTTCCCCGGATTCCGGACCCTGGTTATCTTCTGTTCATGAATCACGGGGCGTGATTCGATCCGGGCGCGTTCATGTCTGACGATTACGGTACGAGTTCTATCGACGCGAAGCGGACCCTTCCCCACGACGGCGCCCGGCGCGACGCCGCGGCGCCCGCGGCGTCCGAGCCCCTCGAACTCATCCAGGTCAGCGGCCGGATCAAGTGGTTCGACGTCGCCAAGGGCTTCGGCTTCATCGTCCCCGACGACGGCCTGCCCGACGTGCTCCTCCACATCACCTGCCTGCGGCGGGACGGCTACCAGGCCGCCAACGAAGGCGCCCGGATCGTCGTCGAGGCGGTGCGGCGCCCGCGCGGCCTGCAGGCGTTCAGGATCGTGTCGCTCGACGAATCGACCGCGATCCACCCGTCCGAACTCCCGATGCCCCGCACGCACGTCTCCGTGACGCCGACGAGCGGGCTCGAGGGCGCGACCGTGAAGTGGTTCAACCGCCTGCGCGGCTTCGGCTTCCTGACCCGCGGCGAGGGCACGCCGGACATCTTCGTCCACATGGAGACCCTGCGCCGCTACGGCATCGCAGAGCTGAAGCCCGGCGACCGGGTGCTGGTGCGGTTCGGCGACGGCTCGAAGGGCCTGATGGCCGCGGAAGTGCGCCTCGAGGATGCGGCGCTGCCGCACTCCCATTGAGCCCTTCGCCCATGCGCTTCCTCGCGACGCGGGCGCTCGCCGCCTTCGCCTTGGTGCTGGCCCTCGCGGCCGCCGTCCAGGCCCAGACCTTCGAGCCGCTGACGATCGTGGGGCAGGGCGGTCGCCACGCCTTCAAGGTCGAGGTCGCCCGCAACGACGCCGACCGGGCCCAGGGGCTGATGTACCGGCGTTCCATGCCGGCCGACCAGGGCATGCTGTTCGACTTCGCCCGCGTGCAGCCGGTCTCCATGTGGATGCAGAACACCTACATCCCGCTCGACATGCTGTTCATCCGCCCCGACGGCTCGATCGCCCGCATCGCGGAGAACACCGAGCCGCTCTCGACCCGCACGGTCGGCTCCGGCGAGCCGGTCCTCGCGGTGCTGGAGCTCAACGGCGGCACCGCGGCCCGGCTCGGCATCAAGCCCGGCGACCGGGTCGAGCACCCGCTCTTCAAGCGCTGAGCGCGGGCCGAGCCGGGCTTCGCCCCGTCCGGCGTCGCAAGCTGTCCTGGTGCGACCTTGACCCGATCGACGGCCGAGCGCGGTCGGCCCCGGCCACGCGGCATCAGGGGCGCGGCGTCGTCGTCGCCGGCGCCTGGCGGGCCGGCTGCACGGGGGGAGCGCCCGAGCGCGCCGCCGGCGTCGCGCCGCCCGTCGACGTCGCACGATCCCGGGTCCGGAGCTGTTCGGTGAGCGTGGTGACCTGCATCTGGGCCGAGGCCAGGTCGCGCCGCGCCTGGTCGAGAGCCTGGCGGCTGCGGTCGAGGTCGGCCCGCAACTGGCGCGCTTCCGCGCCCGCCCGGTCCCGCTCCGCCGCCGCCCGGGTCAGCTCCTCGCGCAGGCTGCGCTCCTGCTGGCGGTCGGAGGACAGGCCGTAGGCGAAGGCGCCCCAGCCCGCGGCCGCGACCAGAAAGAGGATGAAGCTGACGCCCATATGGGCCGCCAATCTGTCGTTGCCCATGTGCCCCGCGCCTCCCGGACCCGCAGGCCCAGAGCTCCCCCGGGCGTCAGAGTAAGGCCTTCGCCCCGTCGCGCACCAGACGTTTGTCGACTGAGGTCCCGGCCGCGACGCCGGATCCCGTGGCCCACGGCCTCCGACCCCTGTCCGGGGCGACCGCCCAACCGCACCGCCACGCCGCGATAGGGCGCCCGGCCCCCCCCATTCGGGTCGCGCGGCACCGCCCCGTTCCCCGAAGCGGCCGACGGGACGCTGAAACTTGGCCGGGGCGTGGCACGTTCAGTGCGGGAGACCTTATCACAGATCCGTGAACGGATGGGCCGATGACCTATACCTTGTTCCGGCGACGGAGCATGCCGGACCTCTATTGTGCCGTGCCCGAGCACAAGCCGGTCCCGCCCTTCGTCCAGGATCCCACGTGGGAATTCGCGGGCACGACCACGCCCGACGCCCCGCGCCCGCCCGGCTTTGACGAGACGGTGGCCCGTTTCGCGAGCCAGTTCCAGGGGTTCTACACCTTCCGGACCGACGCCTCGGCGGCCCGGAGCCGGAGGCTGTCGCTATAGCGGCGCGGGTTGCCGAAGCATCTTTTCGAGAATGTCCGAAGCTCGACACGAACCTGGCGACGGATCACGGTGCGAAGCCACGCTCAGGTCGGGCGGCGGATGAAATCGACGAGCGCCCGTTCCAGCGCCGTGTCGGCGGTGTTGAGATGGGCGATCGCGGAGGTGTGGTTGTGCCCGCGCAGCCACAGGCTCGGCGGCGCCCTGCGCTTCGCCGCCGCGAGCCGGTAGACGAGCTCGGCGCAATAGACGTCGAGCAGCGGATTCTCGAATTCGCTCCAGGCCACGAAAGTCGGCGGGCTGTCGGGGCCTGCATGCGCGACGGGCGATACGTCCTCGTAAGGGCCGGGGTCGGAGCCGTAATAGGCCTCGACCTTGCGGGCGTTCGGGTTCTCGGGCGAGGCGTCCGCGCGCACGCGACCGCTCACGATAACGACGCCGGCGAGCCCCGGTCCTTCGGCGGGATGGTGCCTTCGGTCGTAGGCGTAGGTGCCGACATGGGCCGCTCCGGCGGAGTGGCCCATGAGGAAGATCCGCGACCGGTCGATGCCGAGCTCGGCGGCGTGCGCGCGGACCCAGGCCACGACGGCGCCGACGTCCCGCGAGGCCTCCGGGTAGGGCGCGTCCGCGGCGAGGCGATAGCCGATGTTGACCCCCACGATGCCATGCCGCGCGAGGCAGTAGAGGACATTGGAGTAGATCTCGGCGCTTCTGTTGCGGTGCCCGTCCACGAAGGCACCGCCGTGGACGAACAGCACGGCGGGGCGGGCGCTGCCGGCTCCGGGGAGGAAGACGTCGAAGGCTTGGCGCGGGTGGTCGCCGTAGGCGATGCCCTCCCGGACCTCGATCCCGGCTTTGGGCGCCGTGGCGAGCACGGGCGTGAAGCGCTCCACCATGAGCCGCACGTGGCCGGGAACGTCGCGGCTCCAGCGCGGCCCGATCTCGGCCATGAGGGCGCGCAGATCCTCGGGGATTTCGGGGAGCGGGATCGAGCTCATCGTCCGCCTCCGCACGGGTGCGCGACCGGCCGGGCCGCGCCGGGCAGCGCGGCGATCGCGAGCGCAGGAACGGCAAGGCCCGGCATCGGCTCCGCTTCGATCATACCGGCCCCCGTCCTCGGCATCCTGCCCGGGTCGAACGGGCGACGGCGGCGTACGATGGTCATGCTCCCTCCTTGCGCCGCTCGCAATCTTGCCCGCCGGGCCGACCTCGTGGCCACGGCCCCGGCCGTTGCCCTGCGCTCCGATCCCCCTATCTCGCCACCCGGGTTCGTTCGGTTCAACCCACCCGGTCGGGGGCAGGCCGCAAACGTTCTTCGTGCCGTGCTCATGGAGGTTTTTGCGGCACCTATGACGATCGAGTTATAGTTTCTCTCCCGAAAGCGATAGGACAGGCCCTGAGCGCGTCCCTCATTATCGCCGAGTTTCGGCATAGCTCGGCGCGGGAAGAGGCACTCGGGCGGGGTCGTCCGTCGCACCGGGCCTCGGACGTGCCGGCACTCGACGAGGCGTGACGACGTCGGCGTCGCTCGCTCCGCAACAGACCTCGCTCGGGCCATGGGACCGGATCGAGGCAGGCGGAGCGACACGAGGACGAGGCGTCGCGTACAAACGAACAACAGAGGAGGAAGCCATGGTGAGCAAACGATCTCTCCTCGCGGGACTGGCGGCGGCGCTGATCGGATGCGCCGCACCCGCGACGGCGCAGGATTATCCGACCAGGCCGGTCCGGATCATCGTTCCGTTCGATCCGGGCGGGATCAACGACGTCGCGGCCCGCGTGGTTGCCACCCACCTGACCCAGAGGCTCGGCAAGCAGGTCATCGTCGAGAACAAGCCCGGCGCCGGCGGCGTCGTCGGGACCGAGCTCGCCGCGCAGGCCGCGCCCGACGGCTACACGCTGGTCTCGGTCTCGGTCGCCAACGCGGTCCATCCGGCGCTCTACAAGCTGCGCTTCGACCCGCTGAAGTCGTTCGACATGGTGTCGATGTTCATCGACAGCCCGAACGTGCTCGCGGTCAACGCGGCGGTGCCGGCGAAGACCCTTAAGGAGTTCATCGACCTCGTGAAGGCGAAGCCGGACGAGTTCTCCTATGCGTCGGGCGGCGTCGGAGGATCGCTGCATCTCGGCATGGAGCTGTTCCTGCTCGTGTCCAAGACCAAGATGCTGCACATCCCGTTCCGGGGCGGCGGACCGGCCGCGATCGACACGATCGCGGGCAACACCAAGGCGATCGTCGCGACCTCCTCGACCGTGAATGCCGGCATCGCCTCCGGGCAGTTGCGCGGGCTCGCGGTCAGCGCGAAGCAAAGGCTCGCGGCGCTGCCGGACGTCCCGACCTTCGCGGAAGCCGGGCTGCCGGAATACGAGGCCGGCAACTGGATCGGCTTCGCGGTTCCCGCGGGCACGCCCAAGCCGATCATCGAGCGGCTCCACAAGGAGATCGCGGCCATTCAGGACATGCCCGAGGTCAAGCAGGAGTTCCTCAAGCGCGGCGCCGACGTCGTGAAGATGAACCCGGCCGAGCTGCAGGCCTATTACGAGAAGCAGATCGCCACCTGGACCGAGGTCGTCAAGACGGGCGGCATCAAGGTGGAGTGAGGCCGGCACGCGTCGGGCCGGAGCGATCCCGGCCCGGCGCATCGGCATCACGTCACGTTCCACCATTCAGGACAGGTCACGGCCACATGCGGATCGGGCTGCGCGACAACAAGGGCTTCTGGTCCGGGCTGGTGTTCATCGGCGTGGGCGCGGCCACGATCACCGTTGCGGTCGATTATCGCCTGGGCAGCGCCCTGCGGATGGGTCCGGGCTACTTCCCGTCCCTGCTGGGCGGCGTCCTGATCCTCCTCGGAATCCTCGTCCTCGCCAAGGCGCTGAAGAACCCCGAACCCGTCGAGGGGAGGTGGTCGCTGCGCGCGCTCGTCCTGCTCCCGCTCTCTCTCGTGCTGTTCGGGCTCCTGATGGAGCGCGCCGGGTTCGTGCCTGCGCTCGTCGTCCTCGTCGTCGGATCGTCTGCGGCCGGCGAGGAGTTCAACGTCCTCGAGGCCCTTCTGCTCGCCGGCGTGCTCACCTTCGGCGCGGTGGCCGTCTTCATCTGGGGGATTGGGCTGCCCTTTCCGCTCGTCGCCGGCTGGTGAGCGCCACGATGGAACTGTTCGACAACCTCATCCTGGGCTTCTCGGTCGCGCTGTCGCTCGAGAACCTGCTCTATTGCGCCCTCGGCGTCTCGGTCGGAACCCTGATCGGGGTGCTGCCCGGCATCGGCCCGCTCGCCACGATCGCGATGCTGCTGCCGCTGACCTTCTCGCTCGGTCCGGTGAGCGCGATGATCATGCTAGCCGGCATCTATTACGGCGCGCAGTACGGCGGCTCCACCACCGCGATTCTCGTCAACCTGCCGGGCGAGACCTCGTCGGTCGTGACCACGCTCGACGGGTACCAGATGGCGCGACAGGGGCGTGCGGGACCGGCCCTGTCGATCGCGGCCATCGGCTCCTTCGTGGCCGGAACCTTCGGGACCCTGCTCATCGCCGTCGCGGGCCCTCCGCTCGCCTTCGTGGCGCTGAAATTCGCCGCGCCCGAATACTTCGCGCTCATGCTGATGGGCCTTGTGGCGGCCGCCGTCCTGGCGCAGGGCGACCTCGTCAAGTCGCTCGCCATGGTCGCGATGGGCCTGCTGCTCGGCCTCGCCGGCACGGACGTGAATTCCGGCGTGCGCCGCTTCACCTTCGAATTCAACGAACTGGCCGAAGGCATCGGCTTCATCGTGCTCGCGGTCGGCATCTTCGCGATCGGCGAGATCGTCGCCAATCTCGGCGATCCGGAAGAGCGCACGGTCTTTACCGACCGCGTGAGGAATCTCATGCCCACGAAGGCGGACCTGCGGCAGTCCGCCATGCCGATCGCCCGCGGTACGCTGATCGGGTCGTTCTTCGGCGTCCTGCCCGGCACCGGGCCCGCGGTCGCGTCGTTCTCGTCCTACATCCTCGAGAAGAAGCTCGCGAAGGACCCCTCCCGCTTCGGCAAAGGCGCGATTGAGGGTGTGGCCGGGCCGGAATCGGCCAACAATGCCGACGCTCAGTGCAAGTTCATCCCCATGCTGACGCTCGGCCTGCCCGCGAGCGCCGTCATGGCGCTCATGCTGGGCGCGCTCACCATCCAGGGGATCCAGCCGGGCCCCCAGGTCATGACCACGCGGCCCGACCTGTTCTGGGGCCTGATCGCGAGCATGTGGATCGGCAACGCCCTCCTGGTGCTGCTCAACCTGCCGATGATCGGCATCTGGGTGAAGCTCCTGAGGGTGCCCTACCGCCTGCTGTTTCCGGCCATCATGGCGTTCTCGGCGATCGGCGTCTACAGCGTCAGCAACTCCTCCTTCGACATCTACCTGACCGCGATCTTCGGCGTCGTCGGCTTCGTCTGGATCAAGCTCGGCTGCAGCCCCGCGCCGATGCTGCTCGGGTTCGTCCTGGGCCCCCTGATGGAGGAGCACCTGCGCCGCGCCCTGCTGATGTCCCGCGGCGACCCGTCGGTGTTCTTCACCCGCCCGATCAGCCTGTTCTTCATCCTCGTGACGATCGGCATCCTGGTCGCGATGGTCGTGCCGGCTTTGCGCGCGAAACGCGCCACCATCGTCGATGCGGGCTGACCCGGCCGGTCGCGATCAGGAACAGGTCACAGAGAGCCAGCCATGTCCGGTCCGAAGCTGTACGAGAAACTCGCGGAAGCCTTTCACGCCGAAGGCACGCGGACGCTGTTCGCGCTCCTCGGCGACGGCAACATGCATTGGGCGGTCGCGCTGGAAGCGCTCGGCTGCCGGTCGGTCTATGCGCGGCACGAGCACTGCGCCGTGTCGATGGCGATGGCCCATGCGAACGCGACGGGGGAACCCGGCATCGCCACTGTGACCTGCGGCCCCGGGCTGACCCAGATCATGACCGCGCTCACGACTGCGGTGCGCGCGCAGATCCCGCTCGTGGTCTTCGCGGGCGAGGCCCCGATCGGGTCGGCCTGGTACAACCAGATGGCCGACCAGGCGCCCTACGTGGCGGCCTGCGGGGCCCGGTACGTCCAGGCCCATCATCCGCCGCGGATGCTCGACCAGGTCCGGGAGGCCTTCCTGACCGCGCGCCTGGACCGGCGGCCGGTAGTGATCGGCGTGCCGTTCGACCTGCAGGCGCAAGGGGCCCCCAATCTGCCTGACTACGTACCCTCCACCGCCGTGATCCCGCGCGTCGGGCGCATGATGCCGGCCCCGGAGGATGTGGCGGCCTGCGCGGACGAGATCCGCCGGGCGGAGCGCGTCGTGCTGCTCGCCGGCCGCGGCGCCCAGCGCTCCGATGCGGCGCAAGAATGCCGGCAGCTTGCCGACCAGATCGGCGCCGTGCTCGCCACGACGCTGCCCGTGCGCGGCCTCTTCCACGACCATCCCTACTCGCTCGGGGTCGCGGGAGGCTTCTCCTCGGACGTGGCCCGCGAGGTGTTCGCGGACGCCGACCTCGTCGTCGCGATCGGCGCGAGCGTGAGCCAGCACACAGTCGATGCGGGCCGGCTCTACCCCAAGGCGCGGGTGGTCCAGATCGACAGCCGGCCCACCGGCGTGCACCAGGGGCGGCGCGTCGCCGACCTCTATGTCAGGGCGGACGCGAAGGCGGGTCTCGCGGCGGTGATCCGGGAACTCGGAGCGTATCGCTCGCCCGGAAGGCTGCGCACGCCCGCACTCGCCGACGCCATCGCGACCCGGCCCGCGGACGCCTACCCCTTCGGGATCGAGCCCGGGCTCCTCGACCCCCGCGACGTGGTGCGCGCCCTCGACGCGGCGCTGCCGAAGCACTGGCACGTCGTCAACAGCTCGGGGCATTGCTCCTATTTCACCACCCACATGACCGGGCGCCCCGCCGAGCGCTTCCACGTCATCCGCGAGTTCGGGGCCATCGGCAACGGGCTGTCCTATGCGATCGGCGTCGCGGCGACGTGCCCGGACGAGCCCGTGGTGCTGTTCGACGGCGACGGCGGGCTCTTCATGCATGCGCAGGAACTCGAGACCGTGCAGCGGCACGGCCTGCCGATCCTGATGTGCATCCTCAACGACGGCGCCTACGGATCCGAGATCCACAAGCTCCGCTCCGACGGCCTCAGCGAATCCGGCTCCGTGTTCGGGCGCGGCGATCTCGGCCGCATGGCCCGTGGCTTCGGGCTCGAGGGCAGCGTCGTGACCGACCTCTCGAGCCTGCCCGCGCTCGTCGGCGCCTTCGCGGCGAAGCCGGTCGGCACGCTGCTCGACTTCCACATCTCCGACCGCGTGATGTCGCCCGTGATGCGCCGCGCCCATCCGGCCAGGCACTGAAGCCGGATGGGCGCGTAAACGAAGAGAGGCACGCCGCGGCTGCGGCGTGCCTCGCAATGGCCCTTGCGGGACGGGAAGGCGCTACTTCACCAGGCCGACATCCTTCAGGACGGCGGCGGTGCGCGTCTGCTCGGTCTTGACGTACTCCTCCAGCGCCGGGCCGACGAGGAAGATGTCGTCCCAGCCGCGCGTCTTGAGCATGGTCTTCCAGGCGTCGGACTTGTGCAGGTCCTCGAACATCTTCGTGAGCTTCGCCTTGTCGTCGGCCGAGATGCCGGGGGGCGCGACGATCATGCGCCAGTTGGCGAGCTCGAGATCGAGGCCGGTTTCCTTCAGCGTCGGCGCGTCCACCTCGGGCAGCCGTTTCGGGGACGAGACCGCGAGCAGGCGGAGCTTGCCGGCTTTGACCTGGCTGACGAGCTCGCCGAGCGAGTTGATCCCGACCGTCACCTTGCCGCCGAGGATCGCGCCGAGCGACTCGCCGCCGCCCGAGAAGGCGATGTAGTTGGTCTTGGACGGGTCGGCGCCGACCGTCTTGGTGATCAGGGCCGCGAGGATGTGGTCGGGACCGCCGGCCGAGCCGCCGGCCCAGGAGACCTTGGCGGGGTCCGCTTTGATCTGGGCGGCGAGGTCCTGCATGGTCTTGATGCTGGAATCCGCGGGCACCGCGATCGCCTGCCACTCTCCGGTGAGGCGCGCGATCGGCGTCACCTGATCGAGCCCGACGGGCGCCTTGTTGGTCAGGATCGCGCCGACCATCACGTAGCCGCTCGCCATCAGTTGCGTCGGGTCGCCCTTGGCGGAATTGACGAACTGCACGATGCCGATCGTGCCTCCGGCGCCGGGGACGTTGGTGACCTGCACGGAGCGGACGAGGCCCGCCTCCGTGAGCGCCTGGCCGACCGAGCGCGCGGTCTGGTCCCAGCCGCCGCCGGGGGCGGCCGGCGCCATGATCTTCATGCTCTGCACGGGCTGCGCGAGCGCGGCCGACGGGAGCGCTGCAGCGACCAGCAGGGCCGCGCCGGCCAGTGTCCTCGATCCGATTCTCATAGACGTCTTCCTCCGTGTCATGGACCGGCGCAGCAAGCGCCGGCGGGATGCCCCCGTGGAATCGGGGGTCGTGCGCCGGGCGTCACCGTCCGGCCGTGGAGCTCGGAATGCCGAGCGCCCGCGCCTTCGAGGGCGTGGGCTCGTGCAGCGCCCGCCGCTCCTTGGCGTAGCGGACGAGCGCCCCGAAGCGGTAGATGCCGTGAACGAACTTGCTGTAGGGCATCGTGACGAAGAAGCCGAACACGAAGCCCATGTGGAGCGCGAGCAGCGTGCCCATCGCGGGCGTCGCGCGCAGCACCAGGAGCAGCATCCCGGTCAGGCTGACGAGGAAGAGCATCACCGTGAAGGCGTGCTCCATGCCGCGCCCGTTCTCGTCCCGCAACGCCGGATCGCGCTTGGCCTTCGCCCACAGCAGCCCTGCTGGGCCGACGAGGAGCCCGATGCCGCCGAGCGTGCCGAGCACCACGGGCAGGTCGTACCAGGCATAAGGCGCCGGATGGTCGACGATGTAGTGATAGAACGTCGCCGTCGTCGTGGAGGCGAGGCAGAGCAGGAAGCCGTAGAAGGTCAGGTGGTGGTAGAGGCGGCGCCGGTCGGTCGGGCGCTCGTCCTCGTTGACGCAGCCCGGCCCGCCGCCGTCGAGGTAGCGCAGCGTCATGGCATCGCGCATGGCGCGCCAGACCGAGACGTGGTTCGTGAGCGTGGCGCGCGTCTCGCCGATGTCGCGCCAGAACAGACGGAAGCCCATGATGAGCGCGCCGACCGCGTAGAAGAACGCGGCGCCGAAGATCGCCGCCATCGCGTTGTGGGACAGGATCCGGTAGAAGGCGCCGGGCCCGGTCTGGACCCCGAACATCACGGCCGGGTCGTTGATCGCCATCAGGCCGAAGAAGAACAGGCCGACGCTCACCGCCGTGATGAGGCTGATCGCGAGCCCGTTGCGCTCGAACAGGGGAGCCAGCGCCCGCGGCCAGACATACATGCGGTAGGAATCGTTGCGGACCTTGGCGAAGACGCGCGGAACGTTGACGTTGAACTCGTGCGGCGGCGAGAACTGGCAGTCCACGTAGCAGGCCCCGCAGGCGTGGCAGAGATTGGCAAGGTAGTTGAGGTCGCCGTCCGCGAACGAGCGCCGCATCTCCATGGCGGGAAACACGGCGCACAGGCCCTCGCAGTAGCGGCAGGAATTGCACACCGTCATCAGCCGGTCGGCCTCCGAGAGCGCCTCCGTGGCATGGAAGGTGTGCATCGGCGCCTCGCGCGACGCCGCTTCGCTCGGCTGGATCCCGCCGTGCGGCCGGTTCACCAGCGCCTCAGGGGTGGACATGGCGCACGGCCTCCGGTCCCGCGGACCACGGCTCAGTTGCGGGCATGGCGCGCCGCCTCCCGTGCCGCGATGGTGCTGTTGCGGGTATGGCGGGCAGTCTCCCGTCCAGGGACGCGTCAGTTGCGGGCATTGCGCGCGGCCTCCCGTCCCGCGACGCGTCCGAAGACGCTGCCGATCGTCATGCCGATCCCGGCGGCGTAGCCCTTGCCGAGCACGTTGCCGGCCATGATCTCGCCGGCCGCGAACATGTTCACGGATGGCCGGTCGTCGGCCATGATCATCCGGGACTCCCGGTTTACCCGCGTGCCGAGATACGTGAAGGTGATGCCGGGGCGCACGGGATAAGCGTAGAACGGCGCCGTCTCGATGCACCGCGCCCAGTGGGTCTTCGGCGGCGTCAGCCCTTCCGTGCGGCAATCGTCGAGGATCGTGTGGTCGAAGGTGCCGGGACGCACCGCCGCGTTGAAGCCGTCGACGGTCGCCTGCAGGGCCTGCGGATCGAGACCGAGGCGTCCGGCGAGATCCGGGATCGTGTCGGCTTGGATCGGCGGGTAGAGCGAGGGCATGAACATCTCGAGCGAGGGCGCATCGAAGATGATGTAGGCGATCTGATCGGGCTGCGCGGCCACGAGGCGGCCCCAGATGGCGTAGCGCTTGGGCCAGATGTCCTCGCCCTCGTCGTAGAAGCGCTCCGCGTTCCTGTTGACCACGATGCCGAACACCACGCAGTCGAGGCGCGTGATGATGCCGCCGTCGAACTTCGGCGCGCGCGCGTCGATCGCGACCGCATGGCATTGGGTCGGATCGCCCACGGCCTTGACGCCCTTGTCGAGCAGGAGCTTGAGCATGGAGCCGCGGTTGTAGGGCGTACCGCGAATGAGAAAATTCTCGGCCGCCTCGCCCCAGTATTCCTTGAGCCACTCGATGTTGGCCTCGAAGCCGCCGGCCGCGGCGACGAGCGCGCCGGCCCTCACATCCGCGGTCGTGCCGCCGTGCTTCACCTGAGCCGAGAGGAACATGCCGTCGCGGATGTCGAGATCCGTCACCTCGGCCTCGTAGACCATCTCGACGCCGAGGCGCTCGGCGGTGAGGTAGAGGGCGTTGAGCATCGCGCGCCCGCCGCCGAGGAAGAAGGAATTCGTGCGGCCGAGGCTCAAGGTGCCGCCGAGCGACGGCTGCCAGCGCACCCCCTGCTCGACGATCCAGGTCAGGATGTCCTTGGACTCGCGGATCATGAAGCGCGCCAGGTCCTCGTCGGTCTGGCCGCCGGTGACGCGCAGCAGATCCTCCCAGAACTCGTCCTCGGTGTAAGGGCCGGTGAGGATCTCGGTCGCGGCGTCGTGGGCGCAGCGCATGTTGCGCGTGTGCCGCGTGTTGCCGCCGCGGTAGAACTTGGGCGCCATTTCGAGCACCAGCACCGAGGCGCCGGCGCGGCGAGCGCTGATCGCGGCGCAGAGCGCGGCGTTGCCGCCGCCCACCACGAGGACGTCGAAGCGGCGCGTCCAGTCAACGGGATGGCCCGGGGGCGAGATCGCGGCTGCGGCGCGCTGAGCTTGCATGCGAGGCTTCAGGACCAGAGGGACTGCGATTGCGTACTTTTGTATACAAAGATATACTGACCGGCGTCAAGGTCGAGCGCCGGACGGATCCAGCCGAGGCGGGGAGCCCATGTCGGCACCGAATGCAAGTAGGGCAAGCAGGGTCGCGGGCGAGCCGCTCCTACCGGCATCACGCGACGTCGCGGGCGGGGAGCGCAGTTCGGCGCCCGGTGCGGACCGTGCAAGCAAAGGCGGGGAGCGGACGATCGGCCTCCCCCTCGGCGAGGCCGTGTTCCGGTCCCTGCGGCAGGATCTCCGGGCGGGGCTCTACAGGCCGGGCGACCGGCTCAGGGAGGAGGATGTCGCGCGGCGTCTCGCCGTGAGCCGCACGCCCGTGCGCGAGGCGCTCGGGCGCCTCGTCGCCAAGGGCCTTCTCGAGGCCGCAGGCGGCCGCGGCCTCACGGTGCGCCGCCTGAGCACCGCGGAGGTCCTGGAGCTCTATGCCATGCGCGAGATCCTCGAAGGCTCGGCCGCCCGCCTCGCCGCGCAGCACGCGTCGTCGGCCGAGATTCACGCCCTGGCGGATCTGGAGACGCGGTTCGAGGCGCAGACGCATGATCTCGCCACCCTGGCGCAGATCAACCGCGCCTTTCACGAGACGATCTTCCGGGCGGCCCGGAACCGCTACCTCAACGGCTCCCTGGAGGAGCTTCAGGATGCGATCGCGCTGCTGGGCCCGACGACGTTCAGCGTGAGCGGGCGCCCGCCGCTGGCCGCCGAGGAGCACCGGGACATCGTCAAGGCCATCGCGCAGCGGGACGCCGAACGCGCGGAAGCGCTGGCCCGGGCGCACATCCAGCAGGCCCTCCGCGCGCGGCTGGCGCTGCTCCATTCCGCATGAGGCGGCAGCCCGGAACGGACGAGGCCCGTCGGATGCGGCCGGATCGGCCGGAAGGAAATCAGGAGTGTCATGGCTACGTCCTCGCCTGAGGGCGTAAGCGAAACGTCTGACGAGCGCCCCGAGGATCGATGCCTTGGAATGGTACAGTACCGTACGGTCCGACAATATGGCGGCCGGACAGCCCTCCAGAACTGGCCCAAACGCTGTCGAGGGGATACATCTTTCCGGAACCGACGTAGGACTGTCGTGAATGGATGCTGCCCGTGAGCACCCGCTGATCCGCCGGCTGGAGAGCATCACCGACCTCTCGCCCGAGGAGAGGAGCGCGCTCGTCCACCTGCCGATGAACGTGAGGGAGATCGCCGCCGATCAGGACATCGTGCGCGAGGGCGACAAGCCGTCCGAGTGCTGCCTGATCCTCAAGGGTTATGCCTGCCGCTACAAGACGACGGACGACGGCAAGCGGCAGATCATGTCCTTCCACCTCCAGGGCGAGATCCCGGACTTCCAGAGCCTCTACCTCAGGACCATGGACCACAGCCTGGGCACGCTCACGCCCTGCCGGATGGGTTTCGTCGCGCACCAGACCCTTCACGGCCTCTTCGAGCGCCATCCCCGTCTTATGGCCGTGTTCACGCGCGAGGCGCTGATCGATGCGGCGATCTTCCGCGAGTGGATGCTCAACATCGGCCGCCGCCGGGCCGAGGGCCGGCTGGCGCACCTCCTGTGCGAGCTGTTCCTGCGCCACAAGGCGGTGGGGCTGGCGCGGGACCACGCGATCGCGTTCCCGATCACTCAGGCCGAGCTCGCCGATGCGGTGGGGTTCTCGACCGTTCACGTCAACCGCGTGCTGCAGGAATTGAGAGGGATGAACCTGCTGAGCCTGGAGGATCGGGTGCTGACGATCCTGGACTGGCCGGGCCTCAAGCGCGTGGCTCAGTTCGACCCCACCTACCTGCACCAGGAGAGCGGGGACGAGGGCGTCTGAGGCGGCCATTGCCGTTGTTCGAGCCGAGGGAGCGCTCATGCCTCCTGCGAACGGCTTCTCCTACTCGGCCTCCGGCGCCCCGTCGCTGTAGACCGCCGCCTCTTCGAGCCGGTCGCGGATCGAGATGAAAGTTGCGCCTCGCCCGGGTGAGGCCGGCGCGCACCGGCAGGTGAAGAGCCTCGGTGACGCTCGCACGTCGCATCGCCGGCATGAGCGACAGGGACTCGTGCGTGACAGCCACGGGACCCATGAGGGCGGACTCGCGCATCACGCTATCGATCCAATCGGCTCCTGTGGAACGTTCCGCTCCGTTTGCACGGCCGTTCCACTCGGATGGTGTTTGACGTTCATCGGAACGAGGGAGAGGCAGCCCCAGCCCTTTTGGGATGAGGGGTGTCTTCACGTTCAAATGTCCGTTCTTTGTCCGTCACCCGGCCAGCTTGAGAGTTCCGGGACGTGCCGACTGCCGACGTCGATGTGACGAAACCGTCGCTACGGCCTCTGCCGTGCCCCGTCCATCGTCAGCACCATCCGGAACTTGACGTCACCGGACCTCATCCGCCGCACGGCGTCCGGTGCCTGTTCCAACGGCATGGTCTCGATGAGCGGGCGTATGCCGGCGAGCACGCTGAAGTTCAGCGTCTTCTCGTTCTCGAACGGCGAACCGGTGATCGACCCGAGCACGCTGCGCTCGCCGACCACGAGCGGACCCGGCACGATCGCCAGCGGATCCTTGCCGGTTCCGAGCAGCACCAGCCGCCCCTGCGGCGCGAGCCCGGGCAGCAGCGCCGACACCACGTCGGCCTTGCCGATCGTGGCGATGATGGCCTGGGCTCCGCCCATCCCGGCCAGCGCCTCGGCGGCGTCCTGCCGGTTCGTGTCGATGTAGATGTGTGCGCCCAGCCTGAGAGCGTCCTCGGCGATGTCCTGGCCGCGGCCGATCGCGACGACCCTGAAACCCATCTTCCGGGCGTATTGCAGGGCCATGTGACCGAGCCCGCCGATGCCGAGCACGGCGACCAGGTCGCCGGCCTCGGCGCCGGATTTCTTGAGCCCGTTGAACGTCGCGATGCCGGCGCACAGGATCGGCGCGGCCTCCTCGGCGCTCAGTTCGTCCGGGATCGACACCAAGCCCGTCGCGCGGGCCAGCATCATCTCGGCGTAGCCGCCGTCGCAGGAGGCGCCGACGAACGGCTGGTTTCGGCAGAGCTGGAAGCGGCCTTGGCGGCACTGGGAGCATTCGTTGCAGGGGCCGCCGAGATGCCCGACGCCGACGCGCTGGCCGGGCTTCCAGATCGAGGCGACACCCGCGCCGAGGGCGGCGATGCGGCCTGCCACCTCGTGGCCCGGCACGCGCGGCGGCCGGAGCGTCGGATCCGCCCCTGGATGTCGGCGAGATCCGCGCCGCAGATCCCGCAGGCCTCGACCGCGATCAGGACCTCGCCGGCGCCCGGCAGGGGCGTCTCGCGCTCCGCGAATGCGAGGGTGCCGGGCGTCGTCACCTGCATGGCGCGATAGGTTTTTCTCATCGGTCGGTCTCCCCTCGCGCCCACCCCGACGGAGCGCCGTCGGATGCTCCTGCCGCGGACGCGCCCGGTCCGCGCACGATCGCGGTGACGGCACGCCCCGCCGCCTCGACGGCCCCGGCGAGGTATCCCGGGGCGGTGGAGCTCGTTTCGCTGCCCGCCAGGAACAGGTGGTCCTGCCATGCCCCGCTCACCCACGGCCGCGGGTCCAGACGCGGGTGTCCGCCGGCGACCCGATCGTCCGCGGTGGCCGTCAGCGGATCGGCGGCCCAATCCTTGAACAGGGTCGCGACCGGGCTCGCGGCCTCGGGGCCGAACAGGGCGGCAAGCTGCTGGACGCAAGCCCTGACGATCGCGTCCTGTCCGACCACCCGGCGCTGCTCCGCGGGAACGCCGACGAATCCGAACAGCGCCGCCTTGCCCGACGCCGTGGTCGCGTCGTGGACCTCGACCAGCGGCCCCGTCATGCTCTGCGCCATGCCGGAGAGACCGGCGTCCCGCCAGAAGGGACGGTCGTAGAGCGCGAAGACCTTCGCGTGCGGCGCCATCCATGTGGGCGTCTCGCGCCAGCGCCGAATGGTGGCGGCATCGAGGGCGGGCGAGAACGAAACGCCCGCCTCGAGCAGGCGCGGCGGCAGCGCGAAGACGACGTGCGAGGCGCGGATCGTCCGCTCCGGCCCGTCCGCCCCGGCGAAGCTCACCTCGACCTCCTGTCCGTCGCGCACGACCCGTCGCACCCGGGCGTCGAGGCGAAGGCGCGAGGCGGGAAGGTCGGCGGCCAGCGCGCGGATCAAGGCTCCGGTGCCTCCCGCGAGCCGCATGGATTGCGGCTCCTGCCGCAGGCCGCGGTAGCGCTGCGGCGCGTCCCGCGGCGTGCGCTGGACGATCACGTCGCCCTCGCTGGCCTGGGGAAAGCCGGAGAGCCCGAGCCCCTCGACCAGCGCGGCCATGGCGGGGTGCATCCCGGGCCAGAACCAGGAGGGGCCGAGATCGAAGCCGTCGTCCGACGGGTCGCCCGCGGCATCGGCGGAGAGGATGCGGCCGCCGAGGCGCTCACGCGCCTCCAGGAGCACGAAGTCGAAGCCGGCGCGATGAAGCAGGCGTGCGGCCGTCAGGCCGGCCAGGCCGCCGCCGGCGATGAGAACGGGATGCATCATCACGGATGGGAGCGGACCGCATCCGGCGTCGGTCCCCGGTTCAGGATCGGCGCTCGCGTCCGCGCGCTCCAGGCGAGGGCGGCGACCGCCACCGCGAGGGGAGCGAACGACACCCCGAGCACCGTGTCCCAGCCATAGGCCGTCAGCAGGCTTCCCGACGAGAACGAGCCCGCCGCCATCGTGCCGAACACCAGGAAGTCGTTGAGCGACTGCACCCGCGTGCGCTCCTCGGGACGGTGGCACTCGAGCACCAGCGCCGAGGCGCCCACGAAGCCGAAGTTCCAGCCGATGCCGAGCAGGATCAGGGTCAGCCAGAAATGCGCCACCTCGATGCCCGTCAGCCCGATCGCGGCGGAGGCGGCGGTCAGGGCCAATCCGGCGGTGACGACGCGCGGCGCGCCGAAGCGCGTGATCAGCCGTCCGGTGAAGAAGCCCGGGGCGTACATCGCGATGATGTGCCATTGCAGGCCGAGATTCGAGGTCTCCTGCGGCAGGCCGCACAGCCGCATCGCCAGCGGGGCCGCCGTCATGATGAAGTTCATGAGCGTGTAGGAGACGACACCGCAGATCACGGCCGTGACGAAGCGGGGCTGGCGCACGATGGCGCCGAGCGGACGCCCGCCGGCCACCTCCGCCCGCGTGGGCATCGGGACGTGGACGCCGAGAAGCACGAGGGCCGACACGGCCGCGACGGCGGCCTGCGCCAGGTACGTCGCCGCGAACAGGTAGGGCTGCCACAGGTCCATGGTGTGAGTGACGATCTGGGGACCGATGACCCCCGCGAACACTCCGCCCGCCATGACGAAGGACAAGGCGCGCGGGCGGCGCGCCGCCGGGACGCAATCGGCGGCGGCGAAGCGGAACGAGAGGACCACGGCGGCGTAGGCCCCGCCGAAGAACATGCCCAAGCAGAACAGCCAGAACGAGCCCAGCACGACCGCGAGCGACGCCAGCAGCCCGACGAGCACGCCGGACCCCGTCCCCGTCAGGAACGCGGCGCGGCGGCCGTGGCGGCGGACAAGGGCGCCGGCCGGCAGGGTGCAGGCCGCCATCCCGACCACGAAGATCGAGATCGGCAGCGTCGCCAGCGCGGGGCTCGGAGCGAGCATGTTGCCCACGATGGCGCCGGTCGCGTACACGATCGCCGAGTTCGCCCCGCCGAGCGCCTGCGCGACCGCGAGACGCCAGACATCGGCAGCCCCGGAGCGGACCGCGGGCACGGCCCCGGTCAGCGCATTCGCATTCATCCCTGACATGATGCTCCTCAGGCTGCGAGCAGGCCATGCCAACGTGCGTCGCGCGACGACGGACGGCGGTGCAGGCGGCGGTCGAGCAACGCGCCCGCCTTCACGGCCTCGCCGCTGCGCATGAGGGCGAGGAGGAGCATGTCCTCGATCATCTCGCGCTGGGCGCCGCTGCCGCCGATGCGCGCCACGTCGGCCGCGACCGGCTCCAGGATGCGGGCGCACGCGGCGTAGTCCTCTTCGGCAAAGGCGAGCGCGGCGCGGCAGATCGCCGGCACGACGGGTCCCGCGGCTAGGGCGCCCGCCTTGACGAGCTCCATCTGGGCCTTCACGCGCTCCTCGACGGCAGCCTTGTCGCCGGTCGCGGCCGCGATGAGGGCCATGTGGACGTCGGCGAAGGCGAAGCCCGCCTTCTGGAAGTATCCCTCGGAATAGGCCGCCGCTGCCTCCCAGAGCCCTGCCGGCACCGTGTGGCCGTAGGCCTGGAGCCGCCACAGGAAGGAGGCGGTGTCGCTCACGACGTTGACCGGCATGCCGGCCGTCACCGACGGCTGGATATGATCCGCGTAGATCGCAAGGGCCCGCTCCGGATCGCCCCGCTCCAGGGCGCCCAGCGCCGAGTGCCACGCGATGTGGCCGTGGAGGATCCCGGCGCGGTCGTAGCGCGGCAGCCAGGTCTCGATCAGCCGCTCCGCCTCGTCGTGCGCGCCGCCCTCGTACATGGCGTGGGAGAGCGCGTGCGCGGCGTTCGCATTGTCGGACCGCAGGTCGTAGCCGCGTTGCGTCAGGGCTCGGCCGTGGGCGACGTTGCCGTTTTCGGCATGGGACCAGCCCCGGTAGGTGAGGAACCACCAGTCGTCGGCGTCGAAGTGCCGGGCGTGGCGCTCGCAGAGGTCGACGCGGGCCTGGTCGTGATCGGCCATCCCGGAGAAGGCGAAGAGCCCGAAGGCGCCGAGCGGCAGAGAGAAGATCAGGACGTCCCGCGGCCAGGCATCGGCGTGGGCCAGCGCCCGCTCCAGCGCCTTGGCGGACTGGCCGCCGATGGCCAGCGACAGGACCTCCACATGGCTCCGCTCCCGCTCGGTCCCGCGCCGGGCGGCGATCTCTTCCGCGGCCGCGATCCGCGACCGGGCCTTGGGCAGTTCGCCACGGACGGCGTGCAGGCGGGCGCGCGCCGCGTGGGCGAGCGCGAGGTCCGGATCGGCCGCGATGGCCTCTTCGAGCGTCTCCGCGGCACCGGGCCAGGCCGACAGGAGCAGATCGATCCCCTGCCGGTAGCGTTCCGCCGCGAGGTCGGACATCGTCGAGAGCGGCAGGCCGCGGCTGTCGAGGTGGGGCATGGCGAATTCCTCGCTCCCGGAACGGGCAGGCGTCGATGTTCGGTCCGACGGCTTATACGGGATCCCGCCCCGCCCGTATTTTGACAGCCTGCCAATCGGTATAGAATAACCGCCGAACTGGAGCCTGGCCATGACGTGGGAAACCATCGAGGCGCCGCCAGGCCTGGCCGCGCCCAAGCCCCTGACCGTGCGGGTGCAGTCGATCCCGGCGCGCCACTCCTTCCCGGAGCATGCGCACCGATGGAACCAGATGGCGTATGCGATCTCCGGCGTGCTCACGGTGGCTGTGGAGGGGCGCTCCTTCGTGATCTCGCCCGAGCAGGCGGTGTGGCTGCCGACCGGCCTGCAGCACCGGGTCGGATCCCTGCTCGGGGCGGAGTTCCGCAGTCTGTGGATCGCCGACGAGGTCGGGTGCAGCCTGCCGGAGAGCGCGACCGTCTTCAGCGTCACGCCGTTGCTGAAGGCTCTCATCGCCGAGGCCGCCGCGATCGAAGGGGCGGAGGACCGCGACGGCTATGCGGGGCGTGTCACCGGCCTGATCCTGGACCAGCTCCGGCGCGCGCGGCCTCTCCCGGGCGCGCTCCCGTGGCCCCGTGGGGCATCACCCCTGACCGTGCTGTGCGAGGCACTCTACGCCGACCCCGCCGACCCGCGCGGGCCGGAGGCGTGGGGCCGGGATCTCGGGATGTCGGAGCGGACCCTCGCCCGCCGCTTCGAGTCTGAGGTGGGCATGAGCCTGCGCTCCTGGCGCCGGCGCCTGCGGCTGTTCAAGGCGATCGAGCTCATGGGCGGCGGCCTCGACGTCACACGCACCGCCCTGGAGCTCGGCTACGGCTCCACGTCCGCATTCGTGTACGCGTTCCGGACGGAGACGGGGTGCAGCCCCCAGGCCTATATGCGCGGACGGGGGGCGGATCGGTCGGAATGACCGCAACGGGTCGGGCAGCGGCCTCCGGTGCCCTGCTCGATCGTCTGGCCAGGCCTCCGAAGAGCGGAGCGGACCGCCAAACCCGGATGCGCCACGCAACGGGGCTGTTCCGGCTCCGCCCGCAGCCTCGAAGAATCGGTGCGTGCCATGTGCATCAGGCGGCGGGGAACACCCACACGCTCTCGGGCGGGAACTCGCACCACACGGGACCCGGCGCGATCGGCTGCGATCCGTGCGCTTTGGCGGCGAAGTCGCCGCTGCGGATGCGGTACTCCCAGCGGTCGCCGAGGAAGAGGCTGTCGTCGAGCTGCATCGGCAGCCGGTTGGGGCCGGGCGCATCGGAGACGCCGATCCGCTCGACCCGGATCACGATCTGGGCGTCCGCCTCGGGCGCCAGCCTCTCGGCACCGCGGACGGTCCCGGAGAGTTCCCAGCCGTGGCCTGCGACCGTGGCCCGATCGCCCGTCACGAGGGTGACCCGGCCCCGCGCGATGTTGTTGGCGCCGAGGAAATCCGCCGCGTAGAAGCTCCGCGGGTTGGAGTAGATGTCCCGCGGGGCGCCTTCCTGGACGATGCGGCCGTCCTTGAGAAGAAGGATGTGGTCGGCCGCGGCGAGCGCCTCGGTCTGGTCGTGGGTGACGAGGATCGCGCAGATCTCGAGATCCAGGATCAGCTTGCGGATCCAGTAGCGGGCCTCCTCCCTGAGCTTGGCGTCGAGGTTGGAGAGCGGCTCGTCGAGGAGCAGCACGCGAGGCTCGTAGACGAGGGCCCGGCAGATCGCCACGCGCTGCTGGCCGCCCGAGAGCTGGTCGGGATAGCGGTCCGCCAGATGGCCGAGCCCCATCTTGTCGAGGATCGCCTGGATGCGCCGCCCCATCTCAGGTCCGTCGACGCCCCGGAGCTTCAGACCGTAGCCGACGTTCTCCTTCACGGTCCGGTGCGGCCACAGCGCATAGGACTGGAACACGAGGCCGATGTTGCGCTGCTCCGGCGGCAGGGCGATGCCCCTCTCGCTGTCGAGCGCGACCTTGTCGCCGATCCGGATCTGGCCGATCTCGGGCTGCTCGAGGCCGGCGATGCAGCGGAGCAGCGTGGTCTTGCCGCTGCCCGAGGCGCCGAGGAGCGCGACGATCGAGCCGCGCTCGGCGGTGAACGAGGCGCCTTTCAGAATCTGCAGGCCGCCGAGCCATTTCTGGACGTTGGTGGCGATCAGCTCAGTCATGGATGCAGGCTCCGAGGCGCAGGGCCACGATCGGTCAACTCAGTCATGAATGCGGGCTCCGAGGCGCAGGGCCAGGGTCAGGCCGATGGCGGTGAGAAGGATGCTGATGAAGGCGAGCGCCGCGATCATGTCCATGGCGCCCGTCTGGAGCAGCGACACCATGAGGGAGCCGATCACCTCCGTGCCGGCGCTCATGAGGTACACGCCCGTCGCGTATTCCCGCAGGAAGATGATCATGATGAGCGCCCACGCTCCGGCGAGACCGGGGCGGACGATCGGGATCACCACGTCCCACCAGGTGCGTCCGATCGTGGCGCCGGTGGTGCGCGCGGATTCCTCCAGCTCGGGGCTCACCTGGAGCAGGGTCCCCTGCAGGAGGCGCAGGCCGTAGGACAGCCCCACCACCACGTAGGCGATGAAGAGGCTGGCGAGCGTCGGGCGCAGCGGCGTCAGGAAGGGAATGAAGAGGAAGACCCAGAAGAACGCCAGCCCGATGACGAGGCCCGGCAGGGCGCGGGGCAGCAGGACGAGGTAGTCGAGGATCGTGTTCGACACGCCCCGGTTGCGGTGGCCGGCAAGCCCGATGAGCAGGTAGATCCCGACCGCGAGCGCCCCGCCGACAGCCGAGATCAGGACCGTGTTGACGATGCCGCGCACGAGGCTCGGCACCTCGAGGAGACGGTGGAAGTTCGCCGTGGTGAGCTGGGCGAAGAGGTCCACGCCCTCGCCCCAGGCGTTCACGAAGGCGCGGAGCACGATGCCGGCGATCGGCAGCGCGACCGACACGAACAGCCACAGGCCGATGACTGCGAACGCGATCGCCTGGCCCTTGCGACCGAGCTTCAGGTTCGTGGTGCGGGCGCCCTTGCCGCCGAGCGCGGCGAAGCGGCGGCTGTGGCGCAACAGGCGCCGCTGCACGTAGACGAGCGGCAGGGTGATGAGGATCAGCACCATCGCGACCGCGGCCATGAGCTGGTAGGTCGGCACGCCGAACAGCGTCGTGAGCTTGTAGGTGTAGGTGGTGAGCACCAGGATGCCGTTCGGGTCCCCGAGCACGAGCGGAATGCCGAACATCTCGAAGCCGAGAAGGAGATTGAGCGCCGCCGCGAAGACGATGGCGGGCAGCACCATCGGCAGGGTGACGTCCAGCGAGACCCGCCAGACGCTCGCGCCGGCGGTGCGCGCGGCCTCCTCGAGGTCCGAGGGGAGGTTGCGCATCGCGGCCGAAAGATAGAGGTAGACGTTGGGGACGTGGCTGAGCCCCGCGATCGCGATGATGCCGGGCAGCGAGTACAGGTTCCAGGGAACGAAGCCGAGGATGTCGCGCACGAACAGCGACATGAAGCCGGCCGGCCCGACCGAGACCGTGTAGCCGAAGGCGAGCACCACCGACGAGATGAACATCGGCACCAGCACGAGAATCTCGAGCAGGCGCTTGCCCCCGATATCCGTGCGGGTCAGGAGGAAGGCGAGCCCTCCGCCGAGCGGCACCGCCACGGCCACCATGCCGAAGGCGATGAGCGCCGTGGTCCCGAGCGCCTCGTAGAACGAGGGGTCGGTGAAGACGTACTCGTAGGCCTCGAGGCTCAGGACCGCCGACTTAGAGAAGAACGGCGCGCTGAGGAAGCTCTGGTAGACGATCAGGCCGACCGGCGTGAGCACGGCGACCGCGAGCAGCCCGATGACGACGACGCGGAACAGGCCGGCATCGCCGCCGCGTCGCGTCAGCGATCGTGCAGGCGCTGCCGGCCCCGTCCAGACGCCGCCCATCGGCGAACCTGCAGTCTTGCCCTCGGCGGCCATTACGTCGTTTCCAGTCGTCCGGGATCGGATGAGGCGCGGCCCCTCACGGGAGGGACCGCGCCTTCGTGGAAGGTCTGCGCCTCAGGAGCCGCTGAGCGACGCCTTCCATTCGCGGAAGAACTGCACGCGCTTCTGCGGGTTGAGGTACTCCAGCAGCCCCTCGTCGAGCTTGATGGGCTGGAGATTGCCGCCGACGCGCTCGTTCAGCGTCTTGGCGTTGAAGCCCTGGTCGGTGTCGGTGCGGACGGACGGCATGCCGCCCTTGGCGAGCGCGTTCTGGCCCTCCTGCGACAGCATGAAGTCGAGGAGGAGCTTGGCCGCGTTGGGATGCGGCGCCTTGGCGGTGATCAGCGCGAGGCGCGAGAAGGCCGGCGTATAGTCGGTCCCGAAGGCGACGCCCAGGTTCGGGCTCTCCTTCGCCCATTGCAGGCCGTAGGAGCCGATGATGTTGAAGGCGAGCACGTTCTCGCCCGACACCACGGTCTCCTTCATGGCGCCCGAGCTCGAATAGGTCCGGCCCCCGATCGCGCCGAAGGCCTTGGCGAGATCCCAGAAGGTCTTGGTCTGACGCACGTCGTTGGTGTGGTGCAGGAAGCCGGAGCCGCTCTTCTCCGGGTCGAAGGATGCGATCTTGCCCTTCAGCTCCGTCTTGTTGTCCTGAAGGAACTTGATCAGGTCGGCGCGGGTCTTCGGCACCTTGCCCTCGGGGAGAGCCTTCGTGTTGTAGATGATGCCGATCGGCTCCACGCTCGTGGCGTAGAGGGTGTCCTTGAACGATGCCCAGTCGGGCACGTTCTTGGCTTCCGGAGACTTGTAGGCGCCCGCATGTCCCTCCTTGGCGAGCGACATCTGGTAGTCCATGGCGGAGCTCCAGACGACGTCCGCGCCGACCTGGCCGGCGGCGGCCTCCGAGATCACCCGGTTGTAGGCCCCGTTGGTGCCGAGATCGTTGTACTCGATCTTGATGCCGGGAAACCGCTTCGTGAAGGCATCGAGGAAGGGCTGGGCCTGGGCCTGATCGGTCGAGGTGTAGATCGAGACCGCCCCCTCCTTCCTCGCGGCGGCGATGACGTCGGCGTAGTCGGCCGGGTATCCCGCCGGCACGTCCTGCGCCAGCGCCGGGGACGCGGCCCCGGCGAGCAGCAGGGCCGCCAGAACGCAGCGGCGCGTGTGTTTGAGATGGATCACCATGGTCTCACTCCCTCAAGGGGTTCCGATGCCGTGCGGCGCTTGATCCGCACCGTCTTGGTCGATTGCGCCGTGTGCCGGCGAGGTGGCTGCCGCTCGAGGAGCGCGCAGCCCGTGGAGGGCAGGGGGCGGCTCCGGGACGGGCCTAGGTCCCGGTCTTGCGCGCCGGAGCCGGATTGCCGACGGCGGACGCCACGCGCGTGCCGAATTCGGCGCAGCCGATGCTCCCGCCGAGGTCCCGCGTGCGCGAGGCCGGGTCTTCCAGCACCGCGTCGACCGCGCGCTCGATCTCCTCGGCTGCGGCCGACAGCGTCGCGTCCGCGCGCCGCTCGCCGAGCCAGGCCAGCATCATCGCGGCCGAGAGGATCAGCGAGGTGGGATTGGCGCGATCCTGGCCCTGGATGTCGGGGGCCGAGCCGTGCTGCGCCTGCGCGCAGACCAGTCCCGCTTCCGCATTGGCGTTGATGGAGCCGGCGAGCCCCAGGCTGCCGGAGAGTTCGCTGGCGAGGTCGGACAGGATGTCCGAGTAGAAGTTCGTCGAGACGATCACGTCGTAGCGCGACGGGTCGCGCACGAGGTGCGCCGCCATCGCATCGATGATCACGTCGTTGAGCTCGACCTCCGGGAATTCCGCGTGGATCTTGCGGACGCACTCCATGAAGAAGCCGTCGGTGATGATGAAGTTGTTGGCCTTGTGGACTGCGGTGACCTTCCGCTTCCGCTTCATCGCGAGCTCGAAAGCCGCGCGGGCGATGCGCTCGCAGGCGTGCCGGGTGAGCTTGCGGACCGACATCGCGATGTCGGGGGTCGGCATGAACTCGCCCAGCCCCTTATACATGTTGCGGTCCGGATAGAACCCTTCCGTGGCCTCGCGCATGATCACGAGATCCATGTTCTTCGCGCCGCGATCCAGGAAGGCCCGCGACCGCGCGGGCCGCACGTTGGCGTAGAGGTCGAGGCCGACGCGGAAGCCGCCCGAGACGTTCACGCCGCCCTTCTCGCGGGGCGGGTAGTCCATGTGGGACTGGGGTCCGAGGATGATCCCGTCGTAGGTCCGCGCCTTGTCGAGCGTCTCCGGGCGCAGGGTCGTCCCGTATTTCTCGAGGCTCACGAAGCCGACGTCGTCGTAGTCGAACGACAGGCCCAGCCCGAACGCCGCGTCGGCGCGCTGGAGGACCTCCATGGTGGCGGCGGTGATCTCCGGTCCGATGCCGTCGCACGGCAGTACCAAAATGCGCATCGCGCTCTCCCTTGAGCGGGCACGACGCTGCGCTGGCCCGCGATCCAATCGCGAGCACATTGGCTTTGTAAATTTTAAAAAGCAATCCCTGTTCTAGCCGGTCGGGGCGGGGCCGCTTTTCACGAGCCCGGTCTCCGTCCACCGCATCGGGGACTTGGCCGCAAGGGCGCCGCCGAGATGCCGGCGCATGCGGTAGGACGCCTCCATGATCTCGCCTTGCTCCAGGAGGCTGAGGATCTCGAGGTGGTCCGAGCATTGCTCCCGGAGGCGCTTGCGATCGACCTGCGCCCGGTATTCCAGGAGGCGGCGCATGCGGTTCACGCGCACGAGCGCCTGGTGGAAGAAGGGATTGCCCGCGAGCTTGATCAGTTCCTCGTGGAACATCGTGCCGGCATTGAGCAGCCACTCGGCCGGCATGCGGGCGATATCGGTGGCAAGCATGCCCTCCTGGATGCGCCTTTGCTCCGCGAGGACAGCCTTGTCGATGCGGTAGGTCGGCTCCAGCATGGCCGCGGGCTCGATCAGCATGCGAAACCGATAGATCTGTTCGAAGGCCTCCGGGGTCTTCGCCACCGGCAGAAAGCGCCAGCCGTAGCCGGGCTTCCGCTCGGCCCAGCCCTCGCGGACCGCGCGGACGAGGATGTCCGTCACCTGCGCCTTGGTGAGGCGGTAGCGCTCCCGGAGGAGCTGCTCCGTGACCTCGGCCGGCACGCGATCCTGCAGCCAATCGTCGGCGAGTTGGCGGTATTCCGGCGATTCTTCGAGGGCCGGGGTGTTGTCGTCGGGGTCCTGAACTCCGTTCTCCGGGCCGACTGCGAAAAAGCCCCGGTTCGTGCGCAGTTCGAGCACGCCCTGCTCGCTCAGAAGCTGGAGTGCCTCCCGGACGGGCGATCGGGACACGCCGAACTGGTCCGCGAGCTTCTGTGCCGAGAGGTGGGTGCCGGGCTCGATCTGGCCCACCCTGATCAGCCCGGAGATTTCCCCCGCGATCCGCATAGCAAGAGCGCTCGACTTCATCAGGCCCTCAAGACCGCTCGACGATCGACGTCTCCTGTATCAACCGGGCGCCCCTTCCTGCAAGACGTATCGGCTGTGCACTTTGACAGAAGAAAGTGCAAACAGCGCGCCCGAGTAACGGAGGCTCCTGAGCGGCTCGGGAGCCCTGCGTTCAGCCGCCCGGAACCGACGCCGGCCGCAGGCCCTTGGGTTCGCTCGCCCGGGATATTCGACGCCGCCGCAGGAGCATCGTCCGGGAGCGGCCTGACCGACATTGCGATCGCTCTCGCGCGTCACATCCCGGGCCCGGGATCAGGATCCACTCGGCGTATGTGCATAAGTGATTGACAAAATGCAAACAGAGTTGCATGTTGTGACACCAATATGCGATTGAACACACGCTGAGAGGTGGCATTGATCGACCGGTCACGAGCGGACGGGATTCTCGAGATCGACGGCCGGCGTTACCGCCACGTCGACCTCGCGGCGGCGGTCGGCGCGGACCTGGCGGCGTTTCCCTGGGCGTTCCGGGTGCTGATCGAGAACGTCCTCCGTCAGGCCGGGGCCGATGCGGCCGAGACGCTCGACGCCCTGCGAGGCTGGCTCCGGACCGGGACGAGCACGGCCGAGATCGCCTTCGTGCCGACCCGCGTCCTGATGCACGACACCACCTGCGTGCCCGCGCTCGTCGACATCGCGGGCATGCGCGATGCCCTGGCCGAGGCGGGGCACGATCCCGCGCTCCTCAATCCCGTTCTGCCCGTCGACGTGTCGGTCGACCACTCCATCGCCGTCGACCGCTACGGCACGCCGGACGCCCTCTCCCGCAACACCGAGCGGGAGCTGCAGCGCAACGCCGAGCGCTACCGTTTCATGAAGTGGGCGACCCGGTCCCTCGAGGGCGTGCGCGTGCATCCGCCCGGCACCGGCATCATGCACACCATCAACCTGGAGCGCCTCGCCACCGTCGTGACGACCGAGGAGCGCGACGGCGCGACCTGGCTCGTGCCCGACACGCTGGTGGGCACCGACAGCCATACGCCGATGATCAACGGCATCGGCGTGCTGGCCTGGGGGGTCGGCGGGCTGGAAGCCGAGAGCGTGATGTTCGGCATGCCGGTCCAGCTCCGGATACCCGACGTGATCGGGGTCCGCTTCACCGGCGCGTTGCGCGAGGGGGTGCTGGCCACCGACCTGGCGCTGACGGTCACGGAGCGCCTGCGCCGGCGGGGGGTGTCGGGCGAGTTCGTCGAGTATTTCGGCCCCGGCGTGAGCACGCTCTCGGCCGGGGAGCGCGCGGTCGTCGCCAACATGGCGCCGGAATACGGCGCCTCCACGGGCTATTTCCCGGTCGACGAGCAGACGATCCGGTATCTCAGGGCCACGGGGCGCAGCGAGGCCCATCTCGCGCTCGTGCGCGCCTATGCGCAGCGCCAGTCCCTCTGGTTCGATCCCGCCGCCGAGCCGCGCTACACCGACGTGGTCGAGATCGATCTCGACCGGGTGGAGACGAGCCTCGCGGGCCCGCGGCGCCCGCAGGACCGGCTCTCGCCCGGAGACGTTCCCGCTTCCGTTGCGCCCTGGATGACGGCACGGGAGGGCGCGCCGCGCGGTCCCGTTCCGGACGGCGCCGTAGCGATCGCCGCGATCACGAGCTGCACCAACACCTCGGACCCGCGCCTCGCCGTCGCGGCCGGCCTCGTGGCCCGCAAGGCGCGTCAGCTCGGATTGCAGCCGGCGCCGTGGGTCAAGACCTCGTTCGCGCCGGGCTCCCCCACCGCGGAGCGCTACCTCGCCCGCGCCGGACTGCTTGGGGATCTCGAGGCGGTCGGTTTCGGCATCGTGGGCTACGGCTGCACGACCTGCATCGGCAATTCGGGCCCGCTCGCGCCCGCCATGGGCGAGGCCGTGGCCGTGCACGGCACCTTCCCGGTCGCGGTCCTGTCCGGCAACCGCAACTTCCCGGGCCGCGTCCACCCGCAGATCGAGGCGGGCTTCCTGGCCTCGCCGCCGCTCGTCGTCGCCTATGCGCTCGCGGGCGACGTGAACCGGGACATCCTCACGGACGTCATCGCCCGCACGCCCGACGGCCGCGGGATGCGCCTCGCCGATCTCTGGCCGTCCGGGCCCGAGATCGACGCCGCGCTCGCGGCCGCCGCCGATCCCGGCGATTACGGCCCCTCCTACGACGCCGCGGAGGCGAGCGAGGCCTGGGACAAGCTCGACGCACCCGCGACCCCGCTCTTTCCCTGGAATCCCGCCTCGACGTATCTCCGCCGCCCGCCCTTCGCGTCCTCCCGCATCGAGACGGGGCTCGGGCGCTATCGGGCGCAGCCCCTGCTCGTCCTCGGCGACGACATCACCACGGACCACATCTCGCCCGCCGGTCAGATCCCGGCGCTGAGCGAAGCCGGCGCATGGCTCGTGGCGAACGGCGACGACCCCGCCGATCTCAACGTCTACGCCTCCCGGCGCGGCAACTGGGAGGTCATGCTGCGCGGCCTCTATGCGAACCGCACCGTCCGCAACGAGCTCGATCCGGCCATCCCGCCGGGCTCCACGATCCACGTCCCCTCGGGCGAGATCATGCCGCTGTGGCGGGCCGCCGAGCGCTACCGCGCGGAAGGACAGCCGGTCGTGGTGGTCGCAGGCGAGCGCTACGGCACCGGCTCCTCGCGGGACTGGGCCGCCAAGGGTCTCGGGTTGCTCGGCGTCCGGGCCGTGCTCGCACCGAGCTTCGAGCGCATCCACCGCTCGAACCTCATCGGCATGGGCATCCTGCCGCTGCGCCTCGGGCCGGGACGGCACCCCCGCGATCTCAAGATTCGGCCCGGCGACCGCATCGCGGTCGATGCGGACCCGGACGGCCTCGCGCCGCGGACCGCAATCGCCGTCACGGTCCACCGCGCTTCGGGCGCCGTCGAGCGGCTCGACGCGGCCGCGGCGGTCGAGACCGCGCTCGAGGTCGAGATCCTGCGCGTCGGCGGGATCATCCCCTTCATCCTGCGCCGGGCCGTGGCCGCGGCCGGAGCCCCGCAGGACACCCGCATCACCGGAACCGGTGAACCGACTCGGCGGCCGCAGCCGTCGACCCACAGGCGCTGAGCGGGATCTCCGATCCGCGTCGCCACGCTCACTCACTCCAGGGAGGATCTCGTGAGGCACTTCAAGCATGGTTTCCGCGGCATCGCCGTCGCGGCTCTGACACTCGTCGCAACCGCGGCGACGGCGCAGCAGGAACTCAAGATCATCGCTCCGGCAGGCCCGGGCGGCGGGTGGGACGCGGCCGCGCGCTCCATTCAGCAGGTTCTCACGCAGACGGGCCTCGCCAAGAGCGTGCAGGTCACGAACGTCACCGGCGCCGGCGGCACCATCGGCCTGGCGCAGTTCGTCAACAGCGCCAAGGGCGATCCGAGCCAGCTCATGGTCAACGGCATCACCATGGTGGGCGCGATCCTGACCAACAAGTCGCCCGTCACCCTCGACCAGGTGACGCCGATCGCGCGCCTCACAGGCGACCCGCTCGTGATCGTGGTGCCGGCGAACTCGCCGCTGAAGTCCATCAAGGATCTCGCCGACGCCGTGAAGGCCGACACCGCCAAGGTGACCTGGGCCGGCGGCTCCGCGGGCGGCGCCGATCACATCCTCGCGGCCCTGTTCACCAAGGCGGCCGGCTCCGACCCCGCCAAGGTCAATTACGTGGCGTTCTCCGGCGGCGGCGAGGCGCTCGCCGCGATGCTCGGCGGCAAGGTGACGGCGGGCGTGTCCGGCTACGGCGAGTTCGAGAGCCAGATCAAGGCCGGCAAGCTGCGGGCCCTCGCGATCTCCTCGGGCAAGCGTCTCGAGGGCGCCGACGTCGCGACCCTCAAGGAGCAGGGCATGGACGTGGAGGTCGTGAACTGGCGCGCCATCATGGGCGCCCCCGGGATCAGCCCTGAGCAGAAGAAGGCCCTCGCCGACACCATGGAGAAGATGGTCAAGTCGAAGGAATGGACCGAGATCCTGAAGTCGCGCGGCTGGGACGACTACTACCTTGCAGGCGATGCCTTCACGACCTTCCTCAAGGAGGAGCAGGGCCGCGTCGGCGAGGTGCTGCGCTCGGTCGGTCTCGTGAAGTCCTGATCGCCGGCGGGGAGCTCGGGCGTCGGGCTCCCCGCTGCACGGACTTCAGATCGGCGGCAAATCAGGTAAGGAGGGAGCGACCGGAGGCGATGGATCCTGGGATGAGTTCTGCGGCCGAGCGTACGCCTGCCGGAAAGCGCGAGATGACCGAGGGTCTCGCCGCGCAGATCCTGGACCACATCCACGCCGCCCGGCTCGGCAAGGGAGCGCATCTCACGGCCCAGGAAATGGCCGAGCGGTTCAGCGTCTCCCGCTTTCCCGTCGCCCAAGCCCTGCAACTCCTCGCCTCGAAAGGCGTCCTGACCCACGAACGCAACCGCGGCTACTTCGTCTCCGACGATGAACCCGCCACGGCGGAGGCCCTCGGCCTCGCCGGGCACGACGATCTGGCGGAAGCGTATTTCCGCCTCGCCGACGATCACCTGCACGGCCGTCTGCCCGACCCCTCGTCGGAAGCCTACCTGCGGGAGCGCTATGCGCTCTCGCGGGCGCAGTTGAGCGCCGTCCTGAGCCGCGTCACGCAAGAGGGATGGGCCGAGCGGCGTCAGGGCTACGGCTGGTCGTTCTCGCCCATGCTCACGACCCCGGAGAGCCTCGAGCAGACCTACCGCGTCCGCCTGGCTCTGGAGCCCGCGGCCCTCCTGGAGCCGACCTATCGGCTCGATCCGGAGATCGCGGCACGCTGCCGGGCGGCCGAGATGCGGCTTCTGGCCGGCGCGATCGAGACCGAGAGCGCCGATGCCCTGCACGAGCGCGGCGTTCGCTTCCACGAGGCGATCGTCGCCGCGTCGGGCAACCCGTTCTTCCTCGAGACGGTCCGCCGGATCAACCGCGTGCGCCGGCTCCTCTCCTACCGGTCGATGATCGACCGGCGCCGCTACCGGCGCCAATGCGAGGAGCACCTGCAGATCCTGGACCTGCTCGAGGCCGGACGGAACGACGAGGCGTCGGCCGCCCTGCGACGCCACCTCGAGCACACGATCGCCAACTACCGGGACATCAAAACGGTTCTGGAGCCCTGACCTTGCGACCCGGACGCGGGCACCGGGTCGAGCGCCTGCCCGATTCCGTCGCTATGGCTCGGGGCGAGCCGGCAGAGGCTGGAGCGGCGACTGCCCGCTTTCACGGGTGGGCGGATCCTCAGGGCCGGGAGCGACCGAGTGATTCGTCCCCGAGGAGCGACTTGCAAACGCGCCGCAGCCGCACAGCCTTGAGAGGCCCTTGGAAGGGTGGCGACCCCGGCAGGGCTCGAACCTGCGACCTACTGCTTAGAAGGCAGTTGCTCTATCCAGCTGAGCTACGGGGCCGTGGGCGGCGGGCTTTGCCCGCGGGCGGTCAGTGGGTCCAGGGGCCGACGCGGTTGAACTTGAAATTGTCGGAATAGGAGAGGGTGCGCCGCTTGACCTCGTGGGGCTCCTCGACCCGGTAGGCGATGCCCTCGCGCTCGGCGTAGGCGACCGCCTCCTCCTGGGTGTCGAACCACAGCCGGACCTGCTGGTGCGTGTCGCCCGACGAGGTCCAGCCCATCAGGGGCTCGATCTCCCGGGGCCGGTCCTGCTCGAACACCAGGACCCACTGCTTGGTGCGGGCGAGACCCGACTGGTTGGCGGCCTTGGAGGGCTTGTAGATACGCGCGGGCATCGTGCTGCGGTCCGTCGATCGCGAAACGGCCGCCCGGGCGGGCAGCCTCGAGGGAATAACGCCGGCCGCCCCGGATGGTCGCAGGCCGGCGGCCTGCGGCCGCGGAGCGGCGCTCGGGCTGATGGTCGGGGCGGCCGGATTCGAACCAGCGACCCTCTGCTCCCAAAGCAGATGCGCTACCAGACTGCGCTACGCCCCGTCACCCGCAAGAGCCCTGGTGGGATAGGGTTTTTGCGGTTGAGGCGCAAGGGCTGAAACCGCCGGACCGGGACGGGACCGCATCGGCGGGCGGGAAGGGAAGGGGAAAGACCTCCAAGGGCCCCGCGCAGCCGTTCCCCGCCCGCTTCGCCGTCCGGCGCAGCCACGATCCGGGCGCGGCGTCTCCTTGGGCCCACCCGATGTCGCCGTCACGGATCCCGGCCTCGGCTCCGGCGGCGGGTGGGCTGCGGGCCGACCGCTCGGCGGCCGGTCCTCGCGGCTTCGCCGGGCGCGGAACCGCTCCTCCCCGAGCCGGGACGATGCATCGGGAGCCGTTTCGACGGGCATCGAAACGGCTCCGGCCCGCGTCGTTTCGACGTGAGCCGGATCCGCCCTGCGCGAAAGCGTTCTAGACGATCTCGATGTCGTTCCGGAGGAGGGACAGATCGCTGATCCCCTTCACGACGACGGTTTCGCCGTCGTCGAAGGTGAAGACCGCGTTGCCGCCTTCGATCTCGCCGGCGGAGAGCACGTCCTTGATGCGGGAGACCCCGAGATCCTTGTCGAACTGCAGCGTGTCGAGATCGTCCTGGAACTTGGTGACCACGTCGCGCGCGCCGCCGCTCCCGAAGTAGAACACGTCGCTCCCGCTTCCGCCCGCCAGCGCGTCGTCGCCCGCACCGCCGGAGAGGAAGTTGTCGCCCGAGCCGGCCTTGAGCTTGTCCTTGCCGTCTCCGCCGTGCAGGGCGTCGTTGCCGCTGCCGCCCGAGAGGACGTCGTCGCCGGAATCGCCCGAGAGATAGTCGTCGTCCCCCTGGCCGAGGATCGTGTCCCCGTCCTCGCCGCCGAAGAAGAAGTCGTCGCCGAGGCCGCCGAGAAGGCGGTCGTCGCCGGCGCCGCCATAGAGGCCGTCCTCGCCGCCGAGCCCGTTCAGCGTGTCGTTGCCGTCCTTCGATTCGTCCCCGCCCTCGGGCCACGCGGTCAGGGTGTCGTTCGCGTCCGTTCCCGTCAGATTGTCGTCGCCGCGTGTGCCGAAGATCACCATCTCTCGCGCTCCTTTCGCTCTTTCGAACGGCAACGCTGGAGAAGCTGAACCGTTGCAGCGGTCTCGCAACGATTTGATGAGGCGGATTCCGTCCGGTTGCCCCCTCCGCGCTCCGGGCGCGTCGGATCCCCGGGTGCCGCGAGACCGGTCAGCGGCCGATGCGCCAGAAGGCCGCCGACGCGGGCCGATCGTGGCGCGTGAGCCCGATATCCTCGAGCTGGCGGTCCGACAGGCGGGACAGGTCCCCGGCCGCGGGCTGCCCGTCGCGGGAGCGGGCGAAGGCGAAGCGAAGGCGCAGCCAAAGGCTCTCGATCCCGCGCGGGCGGCGCAGTTCCTGGTATCGCATCGGTCGATCCTCGAAAGCGGCGGCGGAGCGGACCTCGCGTCGGCCCCGGCGGCACCCCCGGAATGTGCGCTCCCCGCCCGCATCCGACAAAGCGAAAGCTTGAGGGCTGGCATAAGCCTGGTTTATGCATGCAGCCCGCATCCGCCCGGCCGGGCGCCCACCGGGGACGTGCCCCTTGACCGCGAGACTTCCGCCCCTCAGTGCCGTCCGCGCCTTCGAGGCGGCGGCCCGCCACCGCAGCTTCACCCGCGCGGCCGAGGAGCTCGGCATGACCCAGGCCGCGGTGAGCTACCAGATCCGGCTGCTGGAGGACCGCCTCGGCACCCCGCTGTTCCGGCGCCTGCCCCGGCAGGTGGCGCTCACGGAGGCGGGCCTGCGGCTCGCGCCCGGGGTCACCGAGGCCTTCGAGCTCCTGCGTTCCGCCTTCGAGGGCGTCGGGGCGGCGGCCGATCACAGCCTCGCCATGAGCGTCCTGCCGACGCTCGCCGCGCAATGGCTCGTGCCGCGGCTCGGGCGCTTCCAGGCCGCGCATCCCGGAATCGCGGTGCAGGTCGACACCTCGAACGAGGTGGTGGATTTCGGCCGGGACGAATTCGACCTCGCGATCCGCAGCGGCCTCGGCGAGTGGCCGGGCCTCGAGGTCCATTTCCTGCTCGCGAGCCATTTCACGCCGGTGTGCAGCCCCGGGCTCCTGCAGGGGCGGGAGGTGGCAGAGCCGGCCGACATCCTCGCCCTGCCGCTGATCGGCCCGGGCGATCCGTGGTGGAAGGAGTGGTTCGCGGCCGCGGGCCTCGGCGCCGTCGAGGTGTCGGGCCGGCCGGGCCCGACGCTCTACACCCAGCACTTCGAGGGCATGGCCGCCGTGGCGGGCCAGGGCGTCGCGCTCGTGAACCCGCACTTCTTCGCCGCCGACATCGCGGCCGGGCGGCTCGTGCAGCTCTTCGACCTCGTGGTCGAGGCGAAGCGGGGCTACTGGCTCGTCTACCCGAAGGCCCGCCGCCGCTCGCCGAAGATCCGCGCCTTCCGGGACTGGATCCTCGCCGAGGCGGCGCTCGACCGCGAGACCGCTCGGGCGGGGACGCGCGCACCGCGCCTATAGGGTCGCCCGCAGGCGCGCGAAGCCGGCGTCGAGGTCGGCCTTCAGATCCTCGAGGTCCTCGAGGCCGATATGGAAGCGCAGCGCCGGCCCGCCGGGCTCCCAGCGGGTGGCGGTGCGGTAGGACGTCGGGTTGAAGGGGATCACGAGGCTCTCGTAGCCGCCCCAGGAGAAGCCCATGCCGAAGAGCGCGAGCCCGTCCAGCATCGCGTCGACGGCGGCGTCCGAGCAGGGCTTCAGGATCACCGAGAACAGCCCGGTGGCGCCCTTGAAGTCCCGGCGCCAGATCGCGTGGCCGGGATCGCTCTCGAGCGCGGGATGCAGGACGCGGGCGACTTCGGGCCGGGCCTCGAGCCAGCGCGCCATGTCGAGCGCCTGCCGCTCGTGCTCGCGCAGGCGTACCGCCATCGTGCGCAATCCGCGCAGGGCCAGGAACACGTCCTCGGGCCCGGGCGGCATCGCGAAGGCGTCGAAGGTGGCGCGCAGCGCCTTGAAGCAGCGCTCGTTGGCCGAGACCATGCCGAGGAGGAGGTCGGAGGCGCCGCTGGCGTATTTGGTGCCGGCCTCGACCGCGAGGTCGACGCCGCGCTCGTGGGGCGGGAAGAAGAGCGGCGTCGCCCAGGTGTTGTCCATGATCACGACCGCGCCGCGGGCATGGGCGACCTCGGCGATCGCCGGGATGTCCTGCATCTCGAAGGTCTGCGAGCCCGGCGCCTCCGTGAGCACGGCGGCCGTGTTCGGCCGCATGAGCGCCTCGATCCCGGCGCCGACGAGCGGGTCGTAATAGGTGGTCTCGACGCCGAAGCGCCGGAGCACCCCGTCGCAGAACACCCGGGTCGGCCGGTAGGCGGAATCGGAGACGAGGAGGTGGTCGCCCGCCTTGAGGCAGGACATCAGCGCGAGCGTCACGGCCGCGAGGCCCGACGGCGCCAGGACCGTGCCGGCGGCGCCGGAGAGGTCGGTCCAGGCCTTTTCGAGCGAGACCGTGGTGGGCGTGCCCTTGGTCCCGTAGGTGAAGCGGGCGCGGCCCTTGCGCAGGTCGTCGGCCGAGGGGAAGAGCACGGTCGAGCCGCGGTAGATCGGCGTGTTGAGGAATCCGTGCTGCTCGGACGGGTCGCGGCCCGCATGGACGAGGCGGGTGCGCTCGCCCAGGGCGGGCAGCTTCGAGGGGGGCTTGGACATGGCGGCTCGCGGCGGGAGGGTGTAGAGGGCGGCGCGTTCTGGGCCGCCGGGCCCCGCGGCGTCAAGCCTCGCCCGGCAGGATTGTACCGGAGAGGCCCGGGAAGCCCGCGCGTCCGGCCCGCGCCGCCCGAAAATCCCGGGGACGGCCGCGCCCTCCGGCCCATGCCGTTCGAAAGTTCGTGAGCGGGCGCTCCCCGAGGCAGCCTGCCCAAAGGACGATCGATCAACGACTTGACCGGTCCCTCATGATCGAATGTGATGGATCGACGCCGTTTCGGCCGATACGGCTCAAGAAGCGTCGAACAGACACCCCAAAGCGGGCGAAAAGCCCGCGCCCCCGGGACAACGTCGACAGAGTAGGAGAACAGATCGCATGAAAAAGGCTATCGCATCGGTCGCCTTCGGCCTCGTCGCGGCGAGCCTCGCCGCCACGGGCGCCTCGGCACAGGCAACGCTCGCCAGCATCAAGCAGAAGGGCACGCTCACCTGCGGCTCGAACACCGGCCTCGCGGGCTTCGGCGTTCCGGACGCGCAGGGCAACTGGACCGGCTTCGACGTGGAGTTCTGCCGCGCCGTCTCGGCGGCGATCTTCAACGATCCGAACAAGATCCGGTTCGTTCCGCTCGCCGCCAAGGACCGCTTCACCGCGCTGCAATCCGGCGAGGTCGACGTGCTCGCCCGCAACACCACCTGGACGATGTCGCGCGACGCGCAGCTCGGCCTCGAGTTCGTGGGCGTCAACTACTACGACGGCCAGGGCTTCATGGTCCGCAAGTCGCTCGGCGTGTCCTCGGCCAAGGAGCTGAACGGCGCCTCGGTCTGCACCCAGCAGGGCACCACCACGGAGCTCAACCTGGCGGACTACTTCCGGGCCAACAACCTGAAGTACGAAGTCGTGGCCTTCGCGACCTCGGACGAGACCTTCAAGGCCTACGATTCCGGCCGCTGCGACGCGTTCACCACGGACGCCTCGGGCCTCTACGCCGAGCGCCTGCGCGCCTCGAACCCGGACGACCACATCGTCCTGCCGGAGATCATCTCCAAGGAGCCGCTCGGCCCGTCCGTCCGCCAGGGCGACTCGCAATGGGCCGATCTCGTCCGCTTCGTCCACCACGCCATGCTGAACGCCGAGGAGCTCGGCGTCACCAAGGCGAACGTCGACCAGATGAAGGGCTCCGCCAACCCGGAGATCAAGCGCCTGCTCGGCACCGAGGGCAAGTTCGGCGAGTCCATCGGGCTCACCGAGGATTGGGCCTACCGGATCGTCAAGCACGTCGGCAATTACGGCGAGGTGTTCGAGCGCAACATCGGCGAGGGCTCGCGCCTGAAGATCAAGCGCGGCCAGAACGCGCTCTGGACCAAGGGCGGCCTGCAATACGGCATCCCGATCCGCTAGGCGGCTCATCGACGAGGCGCCCGGAGCGATCCGGGCGCCGCTCATCCGGGCCGCCGCCTGCGGCGGCCCGAAACGTGCATGCCGAGGCGAGCGGCGGGCCTCGAGGCTCCGCCGACAGGGTAAGGTTCCGTGCAAACAGCCGTTCAGCCCGCCATCCCGAGCACTCCCGCGAAGGTCCCGTTCCTTTACGACCCGAGGGTGCGCGGCCTGTTCTACCAGGTCGTCCTGGTCGCGGTCGTCGCGTTCCTGCTCTATGCGGCCGCGACCAACGCGATCGACAACCTGCGGCGCGCCAAGATCGCCTCCGGCTTCGGTTTCCTGAGCACCACGGCCGGCTTCGACATCAGCCAGACCCTGATCCCGTTCAGCGCCGCCGGCTCGACCTACGGCGAGGCCTTCATCGTCGGCCTCCTCAACACGCTCGTGGTGGCGGTGATCGGCGTCTTCTTCGCCACCATCCTCGGCTTCGTGATGGGCGTCGCCCGCCTGTCCAAGAACTGGATCGTGTCGAGCCTCGCCACGGTCTATGTCGAGGTGCTGCGCAACATCCCGCTCCTGCTGCAGCTGCTGTTCTGGTACATCGCGGTCCTCACCCCGCTGCCGGCGCCGCGCCAGTCGATCGACATGGGGGCGGGCTTCCTGATTAATTCCCGCGGCCTGTTCATGCCGCGCCCGATCTTCGCGGGCGACGCCTGGGCCGTCGGCGTGGTCCTCGTGCTCGGCGTCGTGGGGGCGCTGGCGTTCCGGACCTGGGCCCGGCGCCAGCAGGCGCAGACCGGCCGGCAATATCCCGTCGGCCTCACGGCGCTCGGGCTCGTGGTGGTCCTGCCGCTCCTGGTCTGGGGCCTCCTGGCGCTTGCCGGCGCCAATCCGATCACCTTCGACCTGCCCAAGAAGGGCACCTTCAACCTCACCGGCGGCAGCCAGATCCTGCCCGAGTTCGTGGCGCTGCTCCTCGGCCTCACGATCTACACCGCGGCCTTCATCGCGGAGGTGGTGCGGGCCGGCATCCTGGCGGTGTCGCGCGGGCAGACCGAGGCCGCGTCCTCGCTCGGGCTCAAGCCGGCCCAGACCCTGCGCCTCGTGGTGATCCCGCAGGCCATGCGGGTCATCATCCCGCCGCTGACGAGCCAGTACCTCAACCTGACCAAGAACTCGTCGCTCGCGGTCGCGATCGGCTATCCCGACCTCGTGCAGGTCTTCATGGGAACGGTGCTGAACCAGACCGGCCAGGCCATCGAGGTCGTGGCGGTCACCATGGGGGTGTACCTGACCATCAGTCTCCTGACCTCGCTGTTCATGAACATCTACAACAGCCGCGTGGCGATCGTGGAACGGTAGGGCCCTGCGCATGAGCATCAGCAACAGCCGCCGCCGCCGCAGCCGAACGTGGAACGGCAGGGTCGATAGCATCGGCAACAGCCGCCGCCGAACGTGGAACGCCAGGGCCGATCGATGAACACCGCCAACGCTGCCGTCGATTCTCCCCGCTTCATCAGCCGCGAGAAGATCGAGGCGCTGCCGCCGCCGAACCTCGCCCGCGGCCCCGTGGCCTGGGTGCGCGAGAACCTGTTCTCGGGCCCCTTCAACACGATCCTGACGCTGGGCTCGCTCTACCTTATCTACCGCTACCTGCCCCCGCTCGTGGACTTCATGTTCACGAACGCGGTCTGGAGCGGGCAGGACCGGGACGCCTGCCGCCAGGAGACCGCCGGCCACGTGGTCGGCGCCTGCTGGGCCTTCGTGCGCAACCGCCTGAACTACTTCACCTACGGGTCCTATCCGGTGGCGGAGCGCTGGCGGGTCGACGGATTCTTCCTCCTGCTCGGGATCGGCGTGGTCTGGCTCCTGTGGCTGAAGGCGCCGCGGCGGGATCTCGGCGCGGTCTATTTCTTCTGGGCCTTCCCGATCGCCTCCTACGTCCTTCTCACCGGCGGCGACGCGAATTTCAGCTGGGCGTTCTGGACCGGGTTCGTGGCGGTCGGCCTCCTGCTGATCGCGGGCTTCGGCCTGATGGCGCACGCGCTCAAGACCTCGGTGCGCTCGGCGGTCGTGATGGCGGCCGCGATCGTGGGTGCCGTCGGCCTGACCCTCCTGCTGCTCGCGGCGGATTGGGGCCTGTCCCACGTGCCCACCAACCTGTGGGGCGGCATCCTGGTCACGATGCTGGTCGCGACCGTCGGCATCGTGTTCTCGCTGCCCTTCGGCATCCTTCTGGCGCTCGGGCGGCGCTCGAAGCTGCCGATCGTGCGCCTCTCCTCCGTGATCTTCATCGAATTCGTGCGCGGCGTCCCGCTCATCACCGTGCTGATCATGGCCAACACAATGCTGCCGCTGTTCCTGCCGGACGGCCTCACGGTGGACCGGCTGCTGCGGCCCCTCGTCGGCGTCGCGCTCTTCGCCTCCGCCTACATGGCCGAGGTGGTGCGCGGCGGCCTGCAGGCGATCCCCAAGGGCCAGTACGAGGGCGCGCAGTCGCTCGGGCTCAACTACCCGCAGATGATGGGATTCATCGTCCTGCCGCAGGCGCTCCGGATCGTGATCCCGGGCATCGTCAACACCTTCATCGGCCTGTTCAAGGACACCTCGCTCGTCTACGTGATCGGCATCTTCGACCTCATCAAGGCGATCGAGGCCTCCCGCGTCGACCCCGCCTGGGCGGCGCCCACGGTGAGCTACACCGGCTACATCTTCGCGGCCCTGTTCTACTTCGTGTTCTGCTGGGGCATGTCGCGCTACTCGATCGGCGTCGAGCGGCGGCTCGCCGCCGGGCAGCAGCGGTAGGCGCCCTGCCGATGAGGCCCATCCGTCCCGTCACGCCCCTTCGTCCCGTCGCGCGAGGCCCGGCGCCGCGCCGCCGGCCCGCGCATCAGAGGTAAACCCATGGCCCAGACCGCCACCGTCCAGCGCACCTCGACCCCGACCGTCGACCCCAAGGCCGAGGCCGCGGTCCAGATGCTCGGCGTGCACAAGTGGTACGGCGAGTTCCACGTCCTGCGCGACATCAACCTGCATGTGCGCCGCGGCGAGCGGATCGTGATCTGCGGCCCCTCCGGGTCCGGCAAGTCGACCATGATCCGCTGCATCAACCGCCTGGAGGAGCACCAGAAGGGCCGGATCATCGTGGACGGCACGGAGCTCACCAACGACCTGAAGCGCATCGACGAGATCCGCCGCGACGTCGGCATGGTGTTCCAGCACTTCAACCTCTTCCCCCACCTCACCATCCTGGAGAACTGCACGCTCGCCCCGATCTGGGTGAAGAAGATGCCGCGCAAGGAGGCCGAGGAGGTCGCGATGCGCTACCTGACGCGGGTCAAGATCCCGGAACAGGCCAACAAGTATCCGGGCCAGCTCTCCGGCGGCCAGCAGCAGCGCGTGGCGATCGCCCGCTCGCTCTGCATGAACCCGAAGATCATGCTGTTCGACGAGCCGACCTCGGCCCTCGACCCCGAGATGGTCAAGGAGGTGCTCGACACCATGGTGAGCCTGGCCGAGGAGGGGATGACGATGCTGTGCGTCACCCACGAGATGGGCTTCGCCCGCCAGGTCGCCGACCGGGTGATCTTCATGGATTACGGCCAGATCGTCGAGGCCAACACCCCGGACGAGTTCTTCAAGAACCCGCAGCACGAGCGCACCCGGCTGTTCCTGAGCCAGATCCTGCACTGACGCCGCGCCCGCCTCGCAGCGCAGCCGCTCTCCGATCCGGCGCCCCGGCCTTTCGCCGGGGCGTTGCATTTCCAGACCCGCGGTTCATGGTGTCGTGAGGGGACTGGATCGGCGGCGACCCGGGGAGGGGGCCTTTGGACTTCATGGATTTCGGGCGGGCGATGCTCGCCTGCTATTTCACGTTCATCGCCGTCTACTACACGGCGAAGCTCCTGGCGCTCCGGTCCCGCACCGGCACGCGCCACGCGGATTTCGGCGGGCCCGGCACGGCGCAATATGTCGGGCACCGGCTCTTCAAGGCCTTTCGCGTCGCCATCTGGGGCATCTGCGTCCTGCGGGTGTTCTGGCCGGAGGTCGACCGGGCGCTGATTCCGTTCGAGGCGATGACGGGGGTCGCCTCGCTCGCGACCGGGCTCTCGCTCCTGCTGGTCTGCCTGGCGCTGACCGTCTACGTGCACAGCTACATGGGCGAGGCCTGGCGCTCCGGCGTGGCGCCGGACGGGCCGAAGCACCTCATCACCGCGGGGCCGTTCGCGCGCCTGCGCCACCCGCTCTTCACCGCGATCGCGATCGGCCAGATCGGATTCTTCCTGGCGCTCCCGAGCCTGTTCTCGCTCGTCTGCCTCGCGGTCGGCCTGACCGTGCTCGTGGTGCAGGCCCGCTTCGAGGAGCAGCGCATGGCGGTCGCGTTCGGGCAGGCCTGGCGCGACTACGCCCGGGCGGTCCCGGCCTTCGTCCCGCGCATCGGGCCCGCCCTCGCCGGGGAAAGCGGCCCCGAGGCCGGCCTGCGGCAGGACGGCGACGCCGTGAGGTAGTCCCTCTAGGACGCGCTCCCGCGTCAGTCCTCGTCGGCCCGGAAGCGTCCGAGGCCCTGCATCACGAAGGGGGCGACGAGCGCGACCGCGGTGATCGCGAACAGGGTGGCGGCGATCGGGCTCTGCACCAGCGCCCACGGATCGCCGAGGCTGATCTGGAGGGCCCGCCGGAGCTGGCTCTCCGCCACCGGGCCGAGGATCAGGCCCACCACCACGGGGGCGATCGGATAGTCGAAGCGGCGCATCAGGTAGCCCAGCACGCCGAACACGCCGAGCATCACGAGCTCGACCACGCTGGGATTGGCCGCGATCGTCCCCATGGCGGCGAAGACCAGGATCCCGGCATAGAGCCAGGGCTGCGGGATCGCGAGGAGGCGCACCCACAGGCCCACCAGCGGCAGGTTCAGCACGAGCAGCATGACGTTGGCGATGAACAGGCTCGCGATCAGGCCCCAGACGAGGTCGGGCTTCTCGGCGAAGAGCAGCGGGCCGGGATTGAGGCCGTATTGCTGGAAGCCCGCCAGCATCATGGCGGCGGTCGCCGAGGTCGGCAGGCCGAGCGTCAGGAGCGGCACCAGGGTGCCGGCCGCGGAGGCGTTGTTGGCGGCCTCCGGCCCCGCGACGCCCTCGATGGCGCCGTGGCCGAACTGTTCCGGGTACTTCGTCAGCCGCTTCTCGGTCGAGTAGGACAGGAAGGTCGGGATCTCGGCCCCGCCGGCGGGGAGCGCGCCGATCGGGAAGCCGAAGGCGACGCCGCGCAGCCACGGTTTCCAGGAGCGGCTCCAGTCTTCGCGCGTCATCCATAAAGAACCGCGCACGGGCTCCAGCACCTCCTCGTGGTGGTGGCGCCGCGTGGCGACGTAGAGCGCCTCGCCGATCGCGAACAGGCCGACCGCCAGCGTGGTGACTTCGACCCCGTCGACGAGTTCCGGCACCCCGAAGGTCAGGCGGGCCTGGCCGGTGAGGAGGTCGATGCCCACGAGCCCGAGCAGCAGGCCGAGAAAGAGGCTCGTGAGCCCGCGCACCGGCGAGGCCCCGAAGGTGGCCGACACCGTCACGAAGGCGAGGCACATGAGGGCGAAGTAGTCCTCCGGTCCGAACGCGATCGCGATCTCGACGAGATAGGGGGCCAGGAACGCGATGCCGAGGGTCGCCAGCGTGCCGGCCACGAAGGAGCCGATCGCCGCGGTCGCGAGCGCGGGGCCGCCGCGGCCCGCCTTGGCCATCTTGTTGCCTTCGAGCGCGGTCGCGAGCGAGGCGCTCTCGCCGGGCGTGTTGATCAGGATCGCGGTCGTGGAGCCGCCGTACATGCCCCCATAATAGATGCCCGCGAACATGATGATGGAGCCCGCGGGATCGAGCTTGAAGGTGATGGGCAGGAGGAGCGCCACCGTCAGCGCCGGCCCGATCCCGGGGAGCACGCCCACCGCCGTGCCGAGCAGCACGCCGACGAGGGCGAACATGAGGTTCATGGGCTGGACCGCGACCGCAAGGCCTTGGGCGAGGGAGGCGAAGGTGTCCATGGGGGTCGATCCGGGCAGGGGAGGCGGTCGGGGGCGGGGCGGCTCTACAGCAGGCGCTCGAGCGGCCCGACGGGGAGGGTCAGCGCCAGGAGCTTGGCGAAGAGCAGGTAGGTCGCGAGGCCGAGACCGAGGCCGATCAGCAGATCGGTGAGGATCGCCCGGCGGCCGAAGGCGGTCGCGACGGCCGCGAACAGCACGGCGGTCGCGGGGATGAAGCCGCCGCCCAACCCGATGAGCGCGATGAGGGCCGCGAGGCCGCCGAGGATGAGGAGGAGGGCGGTGAAGTCGATGCTCTCGCGCGCCGGCAGGGCGCCCTGGAAGGCCAGGACCGCATTGCCGAGGGCCAGCACCGCCAGGCCGCCCGCCACCAGGTAGGGCATGGCCCTGGGGCCGACGCCGTAGACCGCGTTGAGCTCCAGGCGGCTCGTATCCCAGAACACCAGGAGCGCCAGGGCCAGGAGGATGGCCGCGATGGCGAGGCCGGCGGGATCGACGCGGTGGCGGGCTGAAGGCGTCATCAGGGTTCCTCGCGGTTCGCCCGGCCGGGCCGGGATGGCAAAAGGGGCGCCGCCTTCCGGCGACGCCCCGAGCGCGCGGGTCGGGCGGCTCTGAGGGCGTGATCACTTCGGCTTGAAGCGATCACGCCCTCCAAGTCGTTGTCGTGCCGCATGATCTCGTCCGAAAAGTCTGCAACTTTTCGGGATCATGCTCTCGGTCGTGCCGCATGATCCTGTCCGAAAAGTCTGCAACTTCTCGGGATCATGCTCTAGGACTTCACGAGGCCCACGGAGGTGAGGATCTCCCTGGTGCGGGCGATGTCCTCGGCGAGCTGCTTGGCGAAGGCGTCGCCGGAGAGGTAGGCGTCGTCCCAGCCCTTCTGCTTGAGGATGTCCTGCCACTCCTTCGACTTCACGAGCTTGTCGATCGTCTCGGTCAGGGCCTTCTTCTGGTCGGCCGAGAGCCCGGGAGGCGCCACGACCGAGCGCCAGTTGGCGATCTCGAGCTCGACGCCCTGCTCCTTGAGGGTCGGGCCGTCGACGTTGGGGAGGCGGTTCGGCGAGGTCACGCCGATGAGGCGCAGCTTGCCGGCCTTGATCTGGCTCTCGAACTCGCCGTAGCCGGAGATCCCGGCCGTGACCTTGCCGCCGAGGATCGCCGCGAGCGCCTCGCCGCCGCCCGAGAACGGCACGTAGTTGATCTTGGTGGCGTCCGCGCCCGCCGCCCGGGCGAAGAGGGCCGCCGCGATGTGGTCGACGCCGCCGGCCGAGCCGCCCGCCCAGGTGACCTTGGCGGGATCGGCCTTGATGGCCGCCGCGAGGTCCTTGGCGCTCTTGATCGGGGAATCCGCCGGCACCACGATGGCCTCGTACTCGGCCGTCAGGCGGGCGATCGGGGTGGTCTGCTCCAGGGTCACGGGCGCCTTGTTGGTCAGGATGGCGCCGACCATCACGTAGCCGTTGACCATGAGCTGGCCGCCGTCGCCCTTGGCGCCGTTGACGAACTGCGCCAGGCCGATGGTGCCGCCGGCGCCGGGAACGTTGGTGACCTGCACGCTCTTGGCGATGCCGGACTGGGTCAGGGCCTGCTGCATCGAGCGGGCGGTCTGGTCCCAGCCGCCGCCGGGCGCCGCCGGCGCCATGATCTTGAGCTCGTTGACCTGCGCGACCGCGCCGGCCGCGAAGCCCATCACGGCCGCGGCCGTCAGCACCCCGCGCCAGAGGCCCTTGCCTGGACGATTCATGTGTTCCTCCCTTGGACGCCGGTCCCTTGTCGGCAGGAGGCGTCCCGCGCGAAGACAGGTAGCGGGATGGCCAACGCCCGGCAAGCGGCGGCGGGCGGCCGGAGTCGCGAATCGGGCCGGTCGCTCCCGATTTTCACGGGGCGGGCGCCGCTCCGTCCGGAGCCCGCCGGTCCCGGGGCGGCCCGCCCCCGGTTGGATCGGGCCGCCGGAGAGCTTATCTGTGGGCGATCCTTTCGGCGGACCCGCCGGAGAGCCTATCCGCGGGCGGTCCTTCCGGCCGGCCCGCCGCAACCAGTCCGGATCCCAGCATGAGCACCTTCGACGTGGACCTCTTCGTCATCGGCGGCGGGTCGGGGGGCGTGCGCGCCGCCCGGATCGCCGCCGGCTACGGCGCGAAGGTGATGCTGGCGGAGGAATTTCGGGTCGGCGGCACCTGCGTGATCCGCGGCTGCGTCCCGAAGAAGCTCCTGGTCTATGCCAGCCGCTTCGCGGAGGATTTCGAGGATGCGGCCGGCTTCGGCTGGTCCGTGCCCGAGCCCCGCTTCGACTGGGCGACCCTCATCCGCAACAAGGACCGGGAGATCGACCGGCTCGAGGGGATCTACCGCAGCAACCTCGACCGGGCCGGCGTCGAGATCGTCGACAGCCGCGCGGAGATCGAGGACGCCCATACAATCCGTCTCGTGAAGACCGGCGCGCGGGTCCGGGCCGCGCATATCCTCGTCGCGGTCGGGGCCCATCCGACGCTGGAGCCCCCGATCCCCGGGGGCGATCTCGGCATCACCTCGAACGAGGTCTTCCACTTGGACCGGCTGCCCGAACGGATCATGATCGTGGGCGCGGGCTACATCGCGGTCGAGTTCGCGGGCGTGTTCGCGGGGCTGGGGAGCCGGGTGACCCTGCTGCACCGGGGCGACAAGCTCCTGCGCGGCTTCGACGAGGACATCCGCGAGGCTCTGGGCCAAGCCTATGCGAAGCGCATGGACTTGGCGCTCGGCCTCACCGTCGCCCGCCTCGACCGTTCCGCCGGCGGCATCGCCGCGACCCTGTCGGACGGGGCGGTCCGGGAGGTCGACCAGGTTCTGGTCGCGACCGGGCGGCGGCCGAACACGCGGGGACTCGGCCTGGAGAAGGCCGGGGTCGCGGTCGACGCGGTCGGCGCGGTCCCGGTCGACGGCTATTCCCGCACCCTGACGCCCTCGGTCTACGCGGTCGGCGACGTCACCAACCGCGTCGCCCTCACCCCGATCGCGATCCGCGAGGGCCACGCCTTCGCCGACACGGTCTTCGGCGGCAAGCCGACCCTCGTGGACCATTCCCTCATCCCGACCGCCGTGTTCTCGACCCCCGAGATCGGGGTCGTGGGCCTCGGCGAAGCGGCGGCGCGGGCGCGCTACGGCGACATCGACGTCTACAAGACGAGCTTCCGCCCCATGCGCGCGACGCTGTCGGGCCGGGACGACCGGGTCTTCATGAAGCTCCTCGTCGACAAGGCGAGCGACAAGGTGGTCGGGGTCCACATCATGGGCCACGATGCGGGCGAGATGATCCAGCTCGCCGGCGTCGCGGTCGCCATGGGGGCCACGAAGGCGGATTTCGACCGCACCGTCGCGGTCCACCCCACCGCCGCCGAGGAACTCGTGACCATGCGGACGCCCTTCGTGGTCAAGCACCCGGCCGCGGTGGGGTAAGGGGGCGGCTGACGCAGCGTCACCCGCCCCGGGCAGCCCCCTGGCGCATCCGCCGCAACGCCAAGGCGCGGTTCGCTCTCGCCATTCCCGCGCAATTTCGGCTATAAGCCGCGCCTCAATGTGAAAGAGGATGTCGCGAACGCGACCCCGTGGAGGCAGAGCGATGACCGAGCGCTGGACGCCCGAGACCTGGCGAGGCAAGCCCATCCAGCAGGCGCCCGCCTATCCCGACCCGCAGGCCCTGGCCGAGGTCGAGAAGCAGCTCGCCGGCTATCCGCCGCTCGTCTTTGCCGGCGAGGCCCGCAAGCTGAAGCGCCAGCTCGCCAAGGTCGCGGCCGGCGAGGCTTTCCTGCTCCAGGGCGGCGACTGCGCCGAGAGCTTCGCGGAGCATTCCGCCGACAACATCCGCGACCTGTTCCGGGTCTTTCTCCAGATGGCCGTGGTCCTCACCTTCGCGGGCGCCTCGCCGGTCGTGAAGGTCGGCCGCGTCGCGGGCCAGTTCGCCAAGCCCCGCTCGGCCCCGACCGAGACGATCGACGGCATCGAGCTGCCGAGCTACCGCGGCGACATCGTCAACGATTTCGACTTCACGGACGCGGCGCGGGTGCCCGATCCGGCGCGGCAGATCATGGTCTACCGCCAGTCGGCCGCGACCCTGAACCTGATCCGCGCCTTCGCGACCGGCGGCTACGCCAACCTCGAGAACGCGCATCGCTGGATGCTCGGTTTCCTGAAGGATTCGCCGCAATCTTCGCGCTACAGCGAGATCGCGGAGCGCATCACCGAGGCGCTCGACTTCATGCGCGCCATCGGCCTCGATCCGGAGCTGCATCCGGAGATGCGCACCACCGACTTCTACACCAGCCACGAGGCGCTGCTGCTCGGCTACGAGCAGGCGCTCACCCGGGTCGATTCCACCTCCGGCGACTGGTACGACTGCTCCGCCCACATGCTCTGGATCGGCGACCGCACGCGTCAGGCCGACCACGCGCACGTGGAGTACATGCGCGGGATCAAGAACCCGATCGGCATGAAGTGCGGCCCGTCGCTCAAGGCCGACGACCTGCTGCGGCTCATCGATACGCTGAACCCCGAGAACGAGGCCGGGCGCCTGACGCTCATCTGCCGCTTCGGCGCCGACAAGGTGTTCGATCATCTCCCGGCGCTGATCCGGGCCGTGAAGAAGGATGGCCGCACCGTCGTGTGGTCGTGCGATCCCATGCACGGCAACACGATCAAGTCGGCCTCGGGCTACAAGACCCGGCCCTTCGAGAAGATCATGAGCGAGGTGCAGAACTTCTTCGCGGTGCACCGCGCGGAAGGCACGCACGCGGGCGGCGTGCATCTCGAGATGACGGGCAAGAACGTCACGGAATGCACCGGCGGGGCGCGCGCCCTCACGGACGCGGACCTGCGCGACCGCTACCACACGGCCTGCGACCCGCGCCTCAACGCCGAGCAGGCGCTCGAGATCGCGTTCCTGACCGCCGAGCTGATCAAGCGCGAGCGCCAGTCGCGGGAGCGGGCGCTGCCGCAGGCGGCCGAGTAGGCCTCAACGAAAAGGGCGGCTCCGGAGCCGCCCCGCACGGGGAAAGAACGGCCCGGCGCCTCGCCGGGCCGTTTTGTCGTTCAGACGCCCGCTTGTCTCAGCTCAGGTAGCCGAGGAAGAACAGGATCAGGATAATCGGCAGCGGAATGCCGATCATCCACAGCAGAGCACCACGAAACATGATCAACCTCCAGGTCGCTTTCGTGGACTCAACGTGCCGAGCTTGGCGCGAGTTCCGGACCGGGCGGCCTCTCCGGCGGGCCGAATGTGCCTTTAAAAACAGCCACGCTTGACCCCTCCCGCCGTTGCTGGGGCAAGCCCTGCGCGGTACACCGCCCGCATGGCACCCAGATCCCTGACAATCGCCCTCGCGCAGCTCAATCCGGTCGTCGGCGACGTCGCCGGCAACGAGGCCAAGGCGCGCGCCGCCCGGGCGGAGGCCGCCCGCCTCGGGGCCGACCTCGTGATGCTGACCGAACTTTTCCTCGCCGGCTACTCGCCGGAGGACCTGGTGCTCAAGCCCGCCTTCCAGGATGCCTGCCGGCAGGCCGTCGAGCGCCTGGCGCGCGACACCGCCGACGGCGGCCCCGGCATGCTGGTCGGCACCCCCTGGGTCGAGGACGGGCTCCTCTACAACGCCTATGCGCTCCTCGACGGCGGCACGATCGCAGCGATCCGCTTCAAGGTCGACCTGCCGAATTACGGCGTCTTCGACGAGAAGCGCGTCTTCGCCCGCGGGCCGCTGCCCGGGCCGGTGTCCTTCCGGGGCATCCGCCTCGGCCTGCCGATCTGCGAGGACATCTGGAGCGACGAGGTCGTGGAATGCCTCGCCGAGACCGGCTCCGAGATCCTGCTCGTGCCGAACGGCTCGCCCTACTGGCGCGGCAAGACCGACGAGCGCCTCAACATCGCGGCGGCACGGGTGACCGAGAGCGGCCTGCCACTCGTCTACCTCAACCAGAACTCGGCCCAGGACGAACTCGTCTTCGACGGCGCCTCCTTCATCCTCGACGCGGATTGCTCGCTCGCCGGGCAGCTCCCGGCCTTCCGGGACGCGATCGCGCTCTCGGTCTGGGAGCGGGGCGCGGAGGGCTGGCGCTGCGTGGAGGCGCCGAAAGCCGTGATCGAGGAGGGGGACGAGGCCGATTACGCCGCCTGCGTGATGGGCCTGCGCGACTACGTCGACAAGAACCGCTTTCCCGGCGTGGTGCTCGGCCTCTCGGGCGGCATCGATTCCGCGCTCTGCGCCGCCATGGCGGTCGATGCGCTGGGAGCCGAGCGCGTCCACTCCATCATGATGCCCTACCGTTACACCTCGGGCGAGTCGCTGAAGGACGCGCAAGCCTGCGCGGCGGCGCTCGGGGTGCGCTACGACATCCTCTCGATCGCCCCGGCCGTGGAGGGCATGGAGGCGGTGCTGGCGCCGCTCTTCGCCGGGCGTCCGCGCGACATCACCGAGGAGAACATGCAGAGCCGGGCGCGCGGCACGATCCTGATGTCGGTGTCGAACAAGTTCGGACCCATGGTGGTGACGACCGGCAACAAGTCCGAGATGTCGGTGGGCTACGCCACCCTCTACGGCGACATGAACGGCGGCTTCAACCCGATCAAGGACCTCTACAAGCTCGAAGTCTACCGCCTCTCGGCCCTGCGCAACCGCTGGAAGCCGTCCTGGGCGCTCGGGCCGGACGGGATCGTCATTCCTGAAAACATCATCACCAAGGCCCCGACCGCGGAATTGCGCGAGAACCAGACCGACCAGGATTCGCTGCCGCCCTACGAGGTGCTCGACGACATCCTGGAGGGCCTGGTCGAGCGCGAGATGCGCGTTTCCGAACTCGTCGCCCGGGGCCACGACCTCGAGACGGTGAAGAAGGTGGAGCGGCTTCTCTACGTCGCCGAGTACAAGCGCCGGCAATCGGCGCCCGGCGTGAAGGTGACCCGCAAGAATTTCGGCCGCGACCGCCGCTACCCCATCGTCAACCGCTTCCGCGACGCGGGCGAAGCGCCCCACACGCCCGACGAGGCCCTCTCGCGCGCCATGGGCAAGCCGCGCGCGGACGCGGTGGATTATTGAGGACACCGACCCTTCCCGTGAGCGGGGGGCCACGTCACCGTGTCATCCCCGGCCGGAGCACGAAGTGCGCAGGGGAAGGGGATCCAGCACGATGAAGCTGCCGCGAAGCGGCGCCTTATGGTCTCGGGAAAGCGGAGCTGCTTCGCAGCGAGTCGTTGCGCCGGATCCCCTTCCCCTCCGCCCTGACGGGCTCCGGCCGGGGATGACACCGAGGGTGGCCCGCAACGCGAGGGCTCCGGCCGGGGATGACACTCGGGGCGGCCCTGGCGTAAGGGTGCGCCATGGAACCCGTCGCCAAACCCGTCGTCCGCTTCGCGCCCTCGCCCACGGGGCTGATCCATATCGGCAATGCCCGGCCGGCGCTGCTGAACGCCCTGTTCGCCCGGCGCGAGGGCGGCACCTTCGTGCTGCGGTTCGACGACACCGACCGGGAGCGCTCGAGGGAAGATTTCGCCCAAGCCATCGCGGCGGATCTCGCCTGGCTCGGCGTGACCCCGGACGTGGTCGTGCGCCAGTCGGACCGCTTCCCCCTCTACGACGCCGCCGCCGACCGGCTGCGCGCGGCGGGGCGGCTCTATCCCGCCTACGAGACCCCGGACGAGCTCGAATTCCGCCGCAAGCGCCAGCTCGCCCGCGGCCTGCCGCCGGTCTACGATCGCGCGGCCCTCAAGCTCACCGAGGCGGAGCGGCGCGCGCTCGAAGCGGAAGGACGGCGGCCGCACTGGCGCTTTCGCCTGGACCCTGTGACCACGGAATGGACCGATATGGTCCGCGGTCCGGCCCACGTGGACTGCGCGTCGCTCTCCGATCCGGTGCTGATCCGCGCCGACGGCACCTACCTCTACACGCTGCCCTCCGTGGTCGACGACATCGACCTGAAGATCACCCACGTGATCCGCGGCGAGGACCACGTCACCAACACCGCGGTGCAGATCCAGATCTTCGAGGCGCTCGGCGCCCCCGTGCCGGTCTTCGGCCATCACAACCTGCTCACCACGGCGAGCGGGGAGGGGCTCTCGAAGCGCCTCGGCCACCTCTCGATCCGGGGCCTGCGCGAGGCGGGAATCGAGCCGCAGGCGGTCGCCGCCCTCGCGGTGCTCGTCGGCTCCGCGGAGGCCGTGCGGCCGGTCGCCAGCCTCGACGAGCTCGCCCGCCTCGTCGACCTCGCCCACATCTCCCGCGCGCCGGCGCGTTTCGACGAGCACGAACTCGAGCACCTCAACGCCCGCCTCGTGCACGAGATGAGCTTCGAAGGGGTGCGTGGCCGCCTGGAGGCGCTCGGGATCGGCGGCGGCGAGGCGTTCTGGCTCGCGGTGCGCACCAACCTCGCCAAGGTCGCGGATGCCGCGGAATGGTGGGGCGTCGTCCAGGGGCCGCTGACGCCGGTGATCGAGGACCCGGCCCTCGTGGCCAAGGCGGCGGCGCTCCTGCCGGAGGGGCCCTTCGACGCCGCGACCTGGAAGCGCTGGACGGAAGCCGTGAAGGCCGAGACGGGTGCCAAGGGCAAGGCCCTGTTCATGCCGCTGCGCCTGGCGCTCACGGCGCGCCACCACGGGCCGGAACTCGCCGCCCTCCTGCCGCTCATCGGGCGCGACCGGGCCGCGGCACGCCTCAGGGGCGAGACGGCCTGACGCGCGGGAGCGGGCCGGCTTAGGAGCGAGACGACCTGCCGCCGCCCGACGGGAACGCTTAGCGCCGCGGGGGGCCGATGCTGCCGGTGGTGATGGCGTCCGCGGAAGCCGCCTGGTTGGCGGCGGTCTGCTGCGTGGCCGCCTGACGGCTTGCGGCGATCTGATCGGCCACGTTGTCGGGCACCGGGATCACCCCCGCCGCGATGACGCGCACGACGCGCCTGGAGCCGTCGGCGGCCACGAGCTCGTGCTTCTCGCCCTCGCCCCGGGGGATCGTCCGGTCGGCGAGGATCGCCTTCGGGCCGATGCCGGCGGATTCCCCGCCCGCGGTCGGGGCGGCGGCGCCCGCGGCGGCCTGGGCCTGGGCCTCGGCGTCGTCGGCGCTCTTGCGCTCCTCGGCCTTGCGCGCGCGGATCTGCGCGGTGGTGAACTTGGGCCGCGACAGCTCCTCGGCCTTCTGGGCCGTCACGACGATGTCGCCCCGGCGCCGGTCGATCATCTTCTCGGCCTCGCGCAGGGCCACGGCCCAGCTCTGGCCGGGCTTCTTGCACGAGCAGGACGGGTCGAAGGCCTTGCGGAACTTGAAGGCGTTGGCGAGCTGCGCGTAGGGCTTGCCCTTCGCGGAGATCGCGTTGTCGAGCCCGTCGTCGCCGCCCGGCATCGTATAGGCGGCGGTCTCGGCACCCGGGCACAGCGCCCGGCACATCGTATCCTCCGATTCACGGCCGCTCGGCGTGTTGCTCAGGGGGAAGAAGTAGCCGTCGCACGCGCGCACGCACACGGTGCGGCGACCGCCGGTCGCCCGCTCGCCGTCGTCGGAATCGGTCTTCGCTTCCTGCCGGCGCGGGGTGCTGGGGGCGTCCGCGCTGCGGGCCCGCTCCGGCGCGGCGTTGCAGGCCTGGTCGATGGCGGAGAGGAGCCAGCGCCGCCGGCCCTCGACCTGCGCGCTCTCGGCCTGGTCGGCGATCTGGCCGGCGCCCGCCTCCATCTGGCGCATGCGCTGCGCGATCGCGCCGCACTCGGCCGGCGGCGAGGCGAAGAAGCCGAATTGCTGCCGCTCGCAGCCGATCGAGCGGTAGTACTGGCCGAGCCGCGCGGCTTCCGCCCGGTAGCGGTCGGCGGCGGCCGCCGCCTGACGCCCCCCGCCGCGCGGCAGGGAGGCGAGCTCCGCCTGATAGCGCTGGCAGGCGGCGGATTGGGCCAGGGCCGCTTCGCCCGCGGCGAGGAGCCCGGCGGCGGCGAGGAGGAGTCGGAAGGGGAGGAGCTGAGCCATCGTGTAGCGAAAACGGGCGCCAAGCGTGTCAGTTCCCACAGGACGCGCAGATTTGCCGGCGGAACCGGGGCGTTTTCCGGCCGCTGCGGCGCGGCCCGCCTCGCGGGAGCCGAGGCCCGGGCTCGACGCCCGTGGGCCGCTGCGGCGATCGGGCCCGCGAACCCTCGTAAACCGGGGCCGTTGTCCCCACATTGAGCGGAAAGCGATCGGAGACCGACGATGCGGGTGATCTTGCGGGCGGGTTTGATGCTGGGGCTCCTCGCGGCGGCATGCGCGCCGGCGGCGGCCCAGGATCCGGACGTGATCTTCAAGAAATCGACGGTGTGGCGCCCGCTCACCCCGGACGACAAGCTCGTGGTGCAGGGGATCGACGATCCCGCGGTCGAGGGCGTGGCCTGCCACTACACCACCCCGGAGCGCGGCGGCATCTCGGGCACCATCGGGGTCGCCGAGGAGGTGTCCGACATTTCGCTCGCCTGCCGTCAGGTCGGCCCGGTGCGGTTCAAGGAGAAGTTCGCGCAGGGCGACGTGGTGTTCAGCGAGCGGCGCTCGCTCATCTTCAAGCGCATGCGCATCGTCCGGGGCTGCGACGCCAAGCGCAACACCCTGGTCTATCTCGTCTATTCGGACCGGCCGATCGAGGGTTCGCCGAAGAACTCGACCTCGACCGTTCCCATCATGCCCTGGGGCAACAGCGAGCCGGCCCCGCGCTGCGGCGACTGGGTCAAGAGCTAGCGCGCAAGGCGGAGACTCGCTCCGCTCCGGATCACGTCCCGCAGGTCACGGCGACCGGCCGCTCGGGCGGTCGAGACCCGCTGGACGCCGCCGGTCATGTCGCAGATGCTCGCGCCGCTCCGGGTCACATTCCGCAGGTCACGGCGACCGGCCGCTCGGCCGCCCGGGCGGTCGACGCCCGCTGCACGCTGCCGGTGACGTCTTCCGGGGCCACCGGGCCGAAGCTCGTGGCGCGGGCGTAGCCGTGGGTCTCGCACCAGGCGTCGGCGACGATCTGGCCGCACTCGCCGCCGGTCGCCAGGCACTCGGCGACGCCGTAGCCGTCGTTCAGGGGCACCAGGAACACGGCTTCGCGCTGCCGGTCGCCGGCGCGGGTCTCTCCCGGCAGGCCTGCGAAGGAGGCCGCCGCCGCGGCCAGGACGGCGGTGAAGGCGAGCGTGGCGACCGTGCGACGCATGGGACGAAGACCTTTGAGGCTGGAGACCGGGCGATCTTCAGCGCGAGCGGTGAATAAAGCTTGAACGTGGGGGAAGCCCGGCCGTTGCATCGCGAAGCCGGGGAGGCGGCGTCTTGACGGATTCGTGTTCGCGAGGCAATGATCCGCGCCATGACGACGGCCCGCATCATTTCCGGGATCATTTGCAGCTAGCGCACAACGCTGGCTGGAGCCGTCTCGTTCTTAAAATCCCTTAAGGATCGAAACCACCCTCCGGCCTGCGGCCTGACGAGGATCGGTTTCATGGCGCCCACCTTGCGGCTCTACAACACGCTGACGCGGTCGAAGGACGCCTTCGTCCCGATCGACCCCGCGAACGTGCGCCTCTACGTCTGCGGCCCGACCGTCTACGACTACGCGCATATCGGCAATGCGCGCCCGGTCATCGTCTTCGACCTGCTCTTCCGCCTGCTGCGGCACGTCTACGGAGCGGATGCGGTCACCTATGCCCGCAACTTCACGGACGTGGACGACAAGATCAACAAGCGCGCCTTCGATCGCGGCATCTCGATCCGGGAACTCACCGAGGAGACGGCGCGCCAGTACGACGCCGACATCCGCGCGCTCGGGGTGCTGATGCCCGAGGACGTGAACGAGCCGGGCCAGCCGCCGCGCCTCGTGACGCCCCGCGCCACCGAGCACATCGACGAGATGCGCATGATCATCGAGCGCCTGATCGCGCGCGGGGCGGCCTATGTCGCCGAGGACCACGTGCTCTTCAGCGTCGCCGGGATGGGGCGGCTCCCGGGCGTTCCGCAATACGGAGCCTTCTCGAAGCGCTCGCTGGACGAACTCATGGCGGGCGCGCGCGTCGACGTGGCGCCCTACAAGCGCGACGCGATGGACTTCGTGCTCTGGAAGCCGTCCGGACCCGAGGATCCGTCCTGGCCGTCCCCGGCCGGGATCGCGACGCCCGGGCGCCCGGGCTGGCACATCGAATGCTCCGCCATGGCCTGGCGCCACCTCGTGAAGGCGTTCGAGACGCGGCTCGCCTGCGAGGATCCGAAGGGCCGCGAGATCTTCGACATCCACGGCGGGGGCATCGACCTCGTCTTCCCGCACCACGAGAACGAGATCGCCCAGTCCTGCTGCGCCTTCGAGCTGCCCCGCATGGCGAACGTGTGGATGCACAACGGCTTCCTGCAGGTCGAAGGCGACAAGATGTCGAAGTCGCTCGGCAACTTCGTGACCATCAACGAGGCCCTGAAGGACTGGCCCGGCGAGGTGCTGCGCTTCAACATGCTGCGCAGCCATTACCGGCAGCCGATCGACTGGACCCTGAAGGGTCTCGAGGAGAGCACGAAGCTGCTCGACCGCTGGTACGGCCTCGGGCTGGAGCCCGGCTCCGCGGCGTTGAGCGGCGGCGTGGTCGAGGCGCTCGCGGACGACCTCAACACCCCGAAGACCATCGCCGAGCTGCACGCCCTCGACTCCGCGGGCGCGCATGGGGAGCTCGCCGGCAACCTGCGCGCTCTCGGCTTCCTCGCCGAGAGCCGCGAGGCCTGGGACGGACGCAAGCGCGCGTCCCTTGCCGTCGATTCCGCCCGCGTGGAGGCGCTGATCGCCGCGCGCAAGGCGGCACGCGCCGCGAGGGACTGGCCCGAGTCCGACCGCATCCGGGGCGAACTCGCCGGCCTCGGCGTGGCCCTGAAGGACAACAAGGACGGCACCACGACCTGGGAGGTGGCGCGATGAAGCCCGTGCGGACGAGCAGCCACGCAAACCCCTCCCCCCTCCGCGGGGGAGGGGGCGTCGCGAGAGCGACGCTCGCAGAGCGATCTGTTCCGGGGCTTGGAGGGTGGCCCTTTACCCCCCTCTCCATCTCTCCCCCACAAGGGGGGAGAGGGCATATAGCGCCCGTCCCGCAGCACAGTGCTCCATCATTGAGCCGCCATTCCGACGCGACCCCCTCCCCCCTTGTGGGGGAGGGTAGGGAGGGGGGTACGCGCTCCGACAGGAGCGCTCGCGAAGCGATCCCTTCCACAAGCCAAGAGGGTGCCCGGCCCCTCTCCCGACCCCGCTTCGCGGGGCCACCCTCTCCCGCAGAGGGGAGAGGAGAGGCGGTGCTGTGATGACCCGCGGCACCCTCCCCAAACCCGCGCTCCGTCCCTTCCTTCCGGCCGACGCGCCGGTGCTGGCCGAGATCTTCCAGGCGAGCATCGAGGAACTGACGGAAGACGATTACAGCCGGGCCCAGGCCCAGGCCTGGGCGGCCGAGGCCGACGACATGGCCGCCTTCGCGGCGCGGCTTTCCGGCAACCTCACCCTCGTGGCGACGATCGGCGGCACGCCCGTCGGGTTCGTCTCGCTGAAGGGAGCGGACCGGATCGAGATGCTCTACGTCCATCCGGACGCGATCGGGAACGGGGTCGCCACGCTGCTCTACGGCGCGATCGAGAAGCTCGCCGGCGCCCGCGGGGCGGGGCGCCTCGTCGCGGACGTGAGCGACACCGCGGAGGAGTTCTTCCGCCGCCGCGGCTTCCAGCCCCAGCGCCGCAACTCGACGCCGCAGGGCGACGAATGGCTCGCCACCACCACGATGGAAAAGCGGCTCGCCGCCAACGAGGGGACGGCGTCATGAGCGCCCGCGCAACCGGGAGGCGGTCAACCGAGAGACGGGGCGGCGTCATGGGCGCCCCGGCGACCGGGACGCGGTTCGCCGAGAGGGGGACGGCGTCATGAGCGCCCGCGAACGTCTCTACCTCTTCGACACCACGCTGCGCGACGGCGCGCAGACCACGGGGGTCGATTTCTCGCTCGAGGACAAGCGCGCCATCGCAGGTCTGCTCGACCGGCTCGGGGTCGATTACGTCGAGGGCGGCTATCCCGGCGCCAATCCGCTCGACACGGAATTCTTCGCCGAGAAGCAGACGAAGGCCGCGAAGTTCACCGCGTTCGGGATGACGAAGCGCGCCGGACGGTCGGCCTCGAACGACCCCGGCATCGCGGCGCTGCTGGAGGCGAAGGCCGACGCGATCTGCTACGTGGCGAAGGCCTGGGACTACCACGTGCGCGTCGCGCTCGAGACCACGCCGGAGGAGAACCTCGAGGGCATCCGCGACAGCGTCGCGGCGGCGCTGGAGCGCGGGCGCGAGGTGCTGGTCGATTGCGAGCACTTCTTCGACGGCTACAAGGCCAACCCCCATTACGCGCTCGCCTGCGCCCGCGCGGCCTTTGAAGCCGGGGCGCGCTGGGTCGTGCTCTGCGACACCAACGGAGGCACGCTGCCCCACGAGGTCGCCCGCATCGTCGGCGCCGTGACGGCGGTCGTGCCGGGCCCGCATCTCGGCATCCATGCGCACGACGATTGCGGCTGCGCGGTCGCGAACTCGCTCGCGGCCGTCGAGGCCGGCGCGCGGCAGATCCAGGGCACGCTGAACGGCCTCGGCGAGCGCTGCGGCAACGCCAACCTCGTGACGCTCGTGGGCGCCCTGAAGCTGAAGGACGGCTACGCGGCCCGCTTCGATCTCGGCGTCGGCGAGGAGGGCCTCGCCGACCTCACCCACGTGTCGCGCCAGGTCGACGAGATCCTCAACCGTCAGCCGAACCGCCACGCCCCCTTCGTGGGCGCGAGCGCCTTCGCGACCAAGGCCGGCATCCATGCCTCCGCGGTCCTGAAGGACCCGCGCACCTACGAGCACGTGGAGCCGGAGGCGGTCGGCAACGCCCGCCGGGTGCTGGTCTCCGACCAGGGCGGCCGTTCCAACATCCTGGCCGAGCTGAAGCGGATCGGCATCGCGATCGACCGGGACGATCCGCGCGTCGGGCGGGTGCTCGAGGAGGTGAAGCGCAAGGAGGCGGAGGGCTACGCCTTCGAGGGCGCCGACGCCTCGTTCTACGTGCTGGCCCGCCGGGTGCTCGGCGAGGTGCCGGCCTTCTTCGACGTGGAGCGCTTCTCGGTCAACGTGGAGCGGCGCTACAACGCGATCGGCCAGCTCGTCACCGTTGCGGAGGCGATCGTGAAGGTGCGGGTCGGCGACGAGGTCCTGATCTCGGCCGCGGAGGGCAACGGCCCGGTCAACGCCCTCGACGTCGCCCTGCGCAAGGATCTCGGCAAGTACCAGGACCTGATCCAGGACCTGGTGCTCATCGACTACAAGGTGCGCATCTACCAGGGCGGCTCGGACGCGGTGACCCGCGCCCTGATCGAGTTCGGCGACGCTTCGGGCGAGCGCTGGTCGACGGTCGGGGTCTCGCCCAACATCATCGATGCCTCGTTCCAGGCGCTCACCGACTCGATGGTCTACAAGCTCCTGCGCAGCGGCGCGCAGGCGTGAGGGCCTTCATCTGCCCCCGGGGGAGCTCCCTCGAGCGCCGGTGACGCCCGCGGCGTCATCCCCGGCCGGAGCCCGCCAGGGCGAAGGGGAAGGGATCCGGGACCCGCGGTGTCATCCCCAGCCGGAAGCGGCGCAGCCGCTGAAGGGGATGGGGATCCAGTGAAACGATGAGGCCGCGAAGCGGCGCCTTGTGCTGGCATAAGGCGCCGCTTCGCAGCGAGTCGTCGCTCTGGATCCCCTTCCCCTGCGCCCTGGCGGGCTCCGGCCGGGGATAACACAGGGTGGCTCTATCCCGGCGCCCGGCCCCGTCCGTGCGACGCGATCAGAACCGGGTCTCGATCAGGTCTTCGTTCGCGGTGATGCCGACCCGACGGGCGGCCGCCTCCAGCATCGGGATCACCTCCTCGACCCGCTCGGCGACGAGATAGCTGAGCTCGAGGCCGGGGCGGATGAAGCCCTGCTCCCGCATGTGGGCGAGGAGTGTCAGGAGCGGACGCCAGAAGCCCTTGGTGCTGAGCATCAGGATCGGCTTCGAGTGACGGCCGAGCTGGGACCAGGTCATCTGCTCGACGAGTTCCTCAAGGGTCCCGATGCCGCCGGGCAGGGCCACGAAGGCATCGGCCTTCTCGAACATCAGGCGCTTGCGGGTGTGCATGTCGGAGACCACGAGGGTCTCCTGGACGTCGTCGAGCATCCGCTCGCGCGACTTGAGGAAGTCCGGGATGATGCCCGTCACGTGGCCGCCGTTGTCGAGCACCGCACGGGCGACCGTGCCCATGAGGCCGACGTTGCCGCCGCCGTAGACCAAGCTGATGCCCTGCTCGGCCATGGCGCGCCCGAGCGCTTCCGCGGCCTGCGCGAAGGCCGGGTCGGAGCCGAAGCCCGAGCCGCAATAGACGCAGATCGATCGAATGACTGGCATCGGCACTCCGGTGTGCGACACTTCCCACGTTGAATCGTAACGCATTCCTGTTGTCCTTGCGGCCGTAGCCTTTCCCGCAATAAACGGCTTAGATGCTGGAATTGTGCCACGGCCGGGCTCGAGGCGG